>PKTX01000079.1:47519-57200 GCA_002868945.1 Desulfobulbaceae bacterium | reverse complement strand
CAAACACAACATACCAGGGAGCAAAGGGCTTTTCTATTAAAAAGTTCGCTATTTCAGCCTATTAGTGCATATTTTTCGCAAGTCAGAAAGTTGAGTTAAAGATCTTCCAGGCCGTGGCAATGAGTTTGGCATCGGATCTTTTTACAATGCCGCAATTGTTGATAAGACCGCACAAGGCCCGCACTGTGTAGGCGCCCCGGCTGAAACCAAACAGGTAGATCTTGTCGCTGGTGTCATAGTTCTGGACAATATAGCGATATCCGTCCAGGATGTTTTTGTGGATGCCACGGCCGGTTGCACCGGCACTGAAGCTGCTGTGATATGAGCCCAGCCCCCAGTCATAAAAAACATGCTGCTTGACACCATTTACAGAAGGCTTGATGGCTCGGGAAAGCTTCAGGACATTGGTGGGAAAATCCTTGTCGATATCTTCTTCCGGACGGTTCCATGTGCCATCGGCGCAGATAACTATATTTGCCATTTTTCAACCTCCCTTTTTTGTCAAGACCAGTGTGATATCAAGACGTACGATAACTTCCGCAACCGCTGCGTCACATAAAAAAAGCCGGGCGTACCTGAAGGGTTCTTCCCCCGGCAGCTCGGCTATCTTACTCTAAGATCCGTGGCTTTCCGTCCCCACCTTGCAATGGGTTTGGCTTTGGCGTCACTCTATGTGCCAGGATATGTGCGCAAAAACAGGTTGTAAAGACGGTAAATTGTCACACCTGTTGACGGTTAAAGGACCTAGTCGGATAAGCGAAAAACTCCGAGTAGGGGTCAGGTCCTCTTTTGGCCTTTGTCGACCTTCTTGCTGATTTTATCTATGGTTTTTTGCAGGGGAGAGTTCAGGGTCAGCCTGTCCTTGAGCCGTGTGATTGCACTGCTCACCGTGCTGGGATTTTCGATACCGAAAAAGCGTCCCACAATGGGCAGGGTATCCCGGCAGTGACGGCGGACCAGGTAGATTGCCACATCCCTGGGCAGGTTTTCCGTTCCTCGTTTGGAAGGAAAGAGCTCTTCCCTGCTTATCTTATAGTGCTGCAGCACCTCGGAAACCACCGTCTCTGCCGAGGGCGCCAGGATTCGCGACTCTGGAACCTCATCCTGAAAGGCCAGATGCGCAAATTTTTCCTTTATGATTTCCTTGAAGGAATCACTGCCGAGTATGGACGGCAGGTTCTTGAGGGAATAGAATCTTGAGATCTCTTCAGGAGCGCCCTTGCCAACAAAATCGAGGTAAATATCTTTTCGTTTGGTTTTTTTGTCGCTCAGCATGGAGAGCAACGGCGCCTTGTGGAGCCATTGCCACTTGCGGGCCGCAGACCGGTAGCCTTGGTGGCTGCTCCAGGGATAGTCGGCAAGAGATTCGACAATGCCGGCCTCTATGGGGTTGCGGTGGATATATCGCAGGACCTCCAGCAGATGACTGTCCGCCTCGACAAGTACCGCCTTGTAGCGGCCCCGGAAGAGCTGGCCCTCTTTTTTATGGCGACGGTTGAAGCGCTGCGTGTACACCCCGCTTAGATGACGCATGCATCGGCCCAAATTGCCGTCCGGGGTCTGGACCAACAGGTGGTAGTGGTTTGGCATGAGGCAGTATGCCGAAACCTGGAGGTTCCAGCCCGCAACTGTTTCCTGGAGCAGCTTGATAAATTCGCGGCGATCGGCATCGTCGACAAATATCTCTTCCGATCTCCTGCCCCGGTTCATGACATGGTACCACGCCCCCGGATATTCTATGCGCAACGGTCTGGACATGAACCCCTTCTATCACCTGGCGAAATAAAAGTCAAAGGTGGACTTGACCCCTTTTTGCCCCCTTTTTGGTGAGGCATGGAGACACGCCGCCACCACATGCATGAGACCTTGCTGCAGAAGGCGGTAAAGCGGGCCGCACGCCAAACCGGACTGGCAAATCCGGTAACCTACCACACTGCGCCACTCCTTTGCCATCCATCTCCTGGAGGCGGGCTATGATATACGGATGGTGCAGGAATTGTTGGGGCACAAGGACGTTTCAACCACCATGAGTACACCCATATCCTGAAACAATCCGGGGTGTTGGAGCAGAGCCCGGCCCACCGTGTCGGGTAGGCGGCAGAGGGACTGTTGCGTATTTACGGGCAGGGCTGTTGTTGACTTTCGGTGGATTATATGGTGTGAGTAATTAATGATGTTTGCATCATCATAGACAGGTTGCACAGTCAGGGGTGCAGTGCCATGTGTGCCGCACACCTGATCACGGGGGAGGGACAAAATTTTCTGAACGCGTGGGCGATGATGACGCCTGCGGGGAGTCTCCATGAAAGACAACCGTCACTCTTTCTTCTTCTTGGCTGACATGGCCATGCCATGGCGCTATCTGGCCTATCTCCTCATTATTCTTCTCCTCGGCAATCTGCCGGCCTTAACAGACTGTATCCTTCATCCGGAAATACCCTATTTCGCCGTTTCCCACGCCATTATCGGTATTGTCCTGGCCCTGCTGGCCGCCATGCTCTGCCTGGCCCTGGAGAGCCAGGTGGACCGCCAGCATAGCGGTGGTGCGGCAGCGCGGCGTTTGGGGCCCTATCCCTGGATCATGGTGTGCATCTGGACCGGCCTTATCCTCGCCTCCCTGGGCTGGGCCGTGCATCACAAGAAAAACGAGAAATTTTCCGTGGCCATGAACGCGGCCCGCACTATTTTTGAAAAGGATCTGGTCTATTACCGCTGGGCCGCCAGCCAGCATGGCGTCTTTGTGCCTGTCAGTTATGACGTGCGGCCCAATCCCTATCTGAGCCATCATCCCGATTCCACGGTGATCACCTTAAACGGTCAGGAACTGACCCTGGTCAATCCCGAATATATGATCAGGCAGGTCTATGAGATGCAACGGGCCGATATCGGCGCCCGGGGCCATATCACCAGCCTTGATCCCATCCGGCCCGGCAATGCCGCCGACGAGTGGGAGAGCATGGCCCTGCATGCCTTTGAAGAGGGGGAGCGGGAATTGTGGACTATTGAGGAGATGGAGGGGGAAAGCTATTTCCGCCTTATGCGGCCCATGATCACGGCCAAGGAGTGCCTCAAGTGCCATGAGGATCAGGGCTATGAGGTGGGTGATATCCGCGGCGGCATCTCGGTCTCCGTGCCCATGACCCTGCTCGACCAGCTCTACAGCAAGGATATTTTTGTCGTCTCCCTGGCCCACAGTGCCCTGTGGATCATCGGCGTGCTCGGTATCTTTCTGGGCTCCTATCGGGTGACCTTTTCCATGCGGGAGAAGGAGCAGGCCGAAATCAGGCTGCGCTCCATCATCAACAACATGCTGGACGGCCTCATTACCCTGGATGAGGAGGGCGCCATCGAGTCTGTCAACAGCTCTGCCGTTGCCATGTTCGGCTATAGTGCCGAGGAGGCCATGGGCCGCACCATTGATTTTCTCATCCGTTTTCCGGACGAGGAGGCCACCATTGCCGACGGGCCGCGCCTGATCAGCGCCCTGGGCGAGGCCATGACCGAGAGCCGGCCCCTGAGCGGCTATCGCAAGGACGACACTTCCTTTCCCCTGGCCCTTTCGATAAGCGAGATGCGCCTGGGCGACAAGCGTCTTTATATCCTTATGGTGCGTGATATTACCAAGTAGGAGCAGCGCCGCAACGAGGCCCTGCGGGCAGGCCAGCTTGCCGCCATCGGCGAACTGGCCGCGGGCGTGGCCCATGAAATCAACAACCCGGTTAACGGCATTATCAACTATACCCAGGTGCTGCTGGACGATGCCGAAGGCAGCGACGCCGCTGCTACCGATATCCTGCAGCGCATCATCCGTGAGGGTGAACGGGTGGCGGTCATTGTCAGCAATCTGCTGGCCTTTTCCAGGCAGCGCGACGAGGTGGTGGGTAATGTCAAGCTCAACGAGGTGATCGAGGATTGTGTCGCTCTGCTGCACTACCAGCTGGACAAGGATGCCATCCTCCTGAAAACCGAGCTGCCGGACGAGCTGCCGGACCTGAAGGGCAATCCCCAGCAGCTTCACCAGGTATTTCTCAACCTGTTGACCAATGCCCGTTATGCCCTTAATCAGCGCTACGCCGGCAAGGATGACAATAAGCGGATCGACATTGCCAGCCGGTTGATCCAGGTGGATGGGCGGCCCTTTGTGGAGACGACAATCACCGATTACGGCGTCGGTATTCCCCAGGATGTCATTGACCGCATCTTTGACTCGCTCTTCACCACCAAGCCGCCCGGCGAGGGGACCGGCCTGGGGCTGAGCATCAGTAAGGGCTTGATCCGCGATCACCAGGGCCAGCTGCATATTGAAAGCGTGCCCGGCCATCACACCACCGCTACGGTGGTTCTGCCGGTCTCAGACAGTGACGGCGACCAGGAGGAGAGGGGCTAGTAGACCCTCTGCCGGGCGACGCGCCGCAGGTAGGCATCCTTGACGGGGATGTTCTGCCGCGGCTCTGTCCGGGGCTGGGCCATGGTTGGACCTGCTGCCTAAACGAGGCTGAGCAGGAAGGAACGCAGATTGCTCTTTGTGCCGGTCAGCCCCAGCTTTTTCCTGATCTGTTTGCGGTGGAAGGCCACGCCGCTTGCCGTAATGAGCAGGGCGTCGGCGATTTCCTGGCTGGTGCGGCCCTCGCGCACCATGGTGGCCACCTGGATCTCCTGGGGGGTGAGGATGGTGTGCAGGGCGGCCAATCGGTTTAAAAAGGGCGAGACAATCTCGGCCAGGCGATCCTTGACGATGGCCACATAGGTTCGTTCCTGGGGGGGCAGCCTGCTCTCCATCAATCTCTCCATATAAGGCAGGATCAGTTCGCGCACATTGGCCAGCACATTCTCCTCCAGGCGCTGCTTGTCCTGGTCGCGCCGTTCCAGCAGGACCTTGAGGGCGATGTTGGCCTCCTCCAGGTCGCGGGCCTTGTCGCGTATTTCCTGTTCCTTTTTCTGCAGCTGCTGCCTGCTCTTGAGCAGCGGTGTGATGTTTTCGTGGCTCAGGATAACCTTGTTGCGGCCCGGCTCCTGGAAGCGCACGACGCGCAGGGCATACCAGCGCTCCTCGTGGGGGGCGTGACAGGGGTAGTCGATGAAGAACTCCTCCATGTTCCCGGCAATCACGGCCCGAATGCCGCGGGCGATCATGACACACTCGCCCATGGCATCCTGGTCGGCCCGGTCGCAGATGTCGAGATAGTTGACCCCCACCGAGTCCGCCCGGCCCTGCAGCCCGTTGGCGCGGCCAAACTCCTGCCAGGCCCGGTTGGTCTCCAGGATGATGCCGTGTTCATCCAGGATGGCGATATGCACCGACAGCGAGTTGATGGCCACCTGATAGATGTTTTCTGTATTCATAGGTTCTATGTGATAGTTTTTACTACCATTACCCTATCTTTTTTCCCCTATTGTGTCAAACGGGTTGCTGTTTACTGTTGTAAGTACGACCAGGGAATAAGACCAAAGAAAAAATATCGACTGTAGGGAGGTGGCGCTATGACAGGCGGATACGGATCACCCATCTGGCCAAGTGACAAAGAGGGTCACCGGATTGCATGCCGCATTGACATGTTGGACTACAAGGTGGAGGACAGCCCGATGCTCGCTCCTCATCCTCTCCACCGCTGAGTCAATCGAAAACACTGCAAAAAAGACTAAATTTCAATTAGTTGACCAACTTGCAAAAACTGAATGAAGGAGCTCATCATGAACATCAAGGACTATTTTGCCGGTAAAAAAGGCACTGGCGTACTGGCCACTGCCGATGGGCAGGGCCGGGTCAATGCGGCCATCTATGCCACGCCCCATTTCATGGCGGACGGCAGCCTGGCCTTTGTCATGCGTGAGAGGTTGACCTATGCCAACCTCCAGGAAAATGCCTACGCCACCTATCTCTTTCGCGCCGAAGGGCCGCGCTATAAGGGCGTGCGCCTCTTTCTCAAGAAGGTGGCAGAGGAGGCGGACCAGGAGTTGATCAAAGAGATGAGTCGCCGCCATCTCAGCCCGGAGGAGGATGTCGCTCTGGGTCCCAAGCACCTGGTCTGTTTCAAGATCGAAAAGGCCTTGGAGCTCGTCGGCGATGGCGAGGTTGGCCAGTGACAGGCCCTGATGTGGCACGGGCACAGGGCCGGCTGGTTCAATCCGCTTCACCACGGTGGTGGAGCGCTTCAACCCAATACTGATGCGGCCGCTTGGGCCGGGGAGGGGTGATGCCGTACGAAAAGAGGGAAGATTTGCCAAAGGGTGTCCGCGACAGTCTGCCGGTCGCGGCCCAGGATATCTATGTGGCCGCCTTTAACAGCGCCTTTGCGCAGTATCAGGAGCCGGAAAAGCGGCGGCACGGTGACTCGGTGGAGGAGGTGGCCCACAAGGTGGCCTGGGCCGCGGTAAAGAAGAAGTACGATAAGGATACCGACTCGGGTCGATGGCACAAGAAATAGGGGATGAGTGGGCAAGCGGCGCTTTGTGCGCCGCTGCCCCTTCCTCTTATGCCTGGTGGCCGCGCACCAGGGCGGTAAGGTTCCTGACGTTTTCATGCATATGTTGGGCCTGGGCGCTGAGCTCCTCAGCGGCACTGGCCGACTCTTCGGCGGTGGAGGCATTCTCCTGTGTTGCCCTGTCCAGCTCGGTCACGGCCAGGTTCACCTGGTTAACGCCTTCGGCCTGCTCGTGCGAGGCGGCAGTCACCTCGCCCATGAGCATGGCGATCTTGGCGGTGCCGGCCGCCACTTCCTGAAAGGAGCTGTCCGTGCTGGTCACCAGTTGGGCGCCGCCATGCACCTTGATAACCGTTGCCTCGATAAGGGCGGCGGTATTGCCGGCTGCCTCCGAGGCGCGCATGGCCAGGTTGCGCACCTCATCGGCCACCACGGCAAAACCGGCACCCGCCTCACCGGCCCGGGCCGCCTCCACCGCCGCATTCAAGGCGAGCAGGTTGGTCTGGAAGGCGATCTCGTCAATTGTATTGATGATTTTCGAGGTCTCCTCGCTGGCCTTGGTTATCTCCTGCATGGATTCGGTCAGTTGCCCCATGGATTCATTGGCCTTCTTAATGGCCTGCTGCGCCTCTTGGGCGAGATTGTCGGCCATGGCAACATTTTCGGCGTTCTGGCGGGTGACACTGGAAATCTCTTCCAGGGAGGCCGAGGTCTCTTCCAGGGCCGCGGCCTGGGAGCCGGCCCTTTCAGCCAGCTCCTCGCCGCCGGAGGCAAGCTGGCCGGCCGCCGAGCTGACCTCGCTGGCGCCGGTGGTCAGGTCGGCGCTGATCTCCTCCAGGGTCTTGTTGATATGGCGTGACAGGAAGGTGGCCAGGCAGATACTGCCGATGATGACGACAAGGGCGATGCCTGTGGTCAGAAGGAGGGCACGGCGGGCAGTGTCGATGCTCTCTTGGGCCATGGTCACTATGTGGCCGGCCAGATGGCTTTCCACCTCCTTCATGAGGTTGATCTTTGCGGTAATGGTGTCAAACCATGTCTCTGCCACAACGCCGAAGTTTCCCGTACTGTATTTGGCCAGGGCGTTTTTCTCCATGCCGGCCACGGCGCCGACAACAGGATCGGCCATTTTTTCTCTGTAAAAGGCGGTGGCTTGCTACCGGCTGAAGGCGAGAAAATTGGCGAGATAGAGGCGTTGGCCCTCAAGGAGCTCCACGTAGCGCTTGTACATCCCTGGCCCAAAGCTGTCCCGGGCAAAGGTGTTGCTGAGCACGGCCCTCTCGATGCCCATGCGTTCCTTGGCTTCCACAAAGTTGTAATAGGCGATGAGACCCTTCATCACCTTCTGGTCCGGACTGCTGTGGGCAATGAGCGGGATCATGGTGAGAAAGCGCCGGATCATGCCGGTGTAAAAGGCAATAGCCTCGGGTGCCGGTATGGCCAGATTGTCGATACGCTGCCTCATTGACCTGATTTTGCCTATTTCCGCCAGGGCCTCATCAAGACCGGCGCTCAGGGCCGGGGAGGCCTTGACCACCGTGGTCCGGTCCAGAAATGCTGCAAGCTCGGCATGGCGCCGGTCCGTGGCCTGGCGCTGATCCGCTAGGCGCTGGCGAAAGGTTGTGCCGCCGCTGCCAAGGTAGCCGGCCGTCATGCCGCGCTCCTTCTGGGCCTCGTGGGCAACTTCGGTGATCAGACCGGCCATGGCGGCCAGCTCCTTGAGGGCGGTGGCCTGGCGCATGGTGGCATAGCGCTCCATGCCGTTGCTCAGGAGCAGGGCGATGAGAAACAGGATCGGTACGGCGACCAGCAGCTTCATCTGGTTCTTGATGGTGAGTTGCTTGAGAAAGGACATGGTGATGAACTCCTGCAGTGATAATGATTATTGACATCTTCTTATCCCACATACATGACATGGCAGTCTTTGACTTAAGTCAAGGCGGCTGGCGGCAGGCGCAAAAAGAGTTCGTGCTGTTCGTCTCAGGCGTGGCGGGAAGAGGGGGAGATGGGAGCAGGGCTATGAGGTGGTGGTGGGGGCGGGGGAGGGTGGGGCAGGCGCGACAGGCAGCCACCCTTTACAAAAAAAAGGGCCGGGGAAATATTCCCCGGCCCTTGACGGATCTAGGTGACGTCTGGCCATACGGCCCTTTTCACCGATGGCGGTGGATACTGCTCGGCATATCAGAGAGATGCCGGTGCCTCTCCTTGGCACGCCCGGATGTCGTCAAAAAGGGCTCGGGCCGGCCAGATGCTGCTTATTTGCGGCTTGTGCCTACTTGAGGCCGGCCAGAACAGCGTCGGTAACCTCTTTGATGGAGGGCTGTCCGTCAACGGAGATAACCTTGGTCTCACCGTCGAGCCCCTTGAAGAAGTTGACGGCGGCCATGGTGCCGGTCTCTTCGTCATAGTAGATGTCGTGGCGCTTATCAATGGCCTCGTCATCCTGGTCGTCGGCCCGGGCGGACAGGGCGCCGCCGCAGACCCGGCAGACCAGCTTGCCGTCTTTTTCCACCGGCTTGATGGCGTCAAAGGCAATGTGGTTGGGGTGGTTGTTGTCGTTTTCACAGAGACGGCGACCGGTGATGCGCAGCTTGGCAACCTCGCGGGGCAGGACAATCTCCACCACATAGTCAAGCTTGATGCCCTCATCCTTCAGGGCCTTGGCCAGGGTCTCGGCCTGCACCTTGTTGCGGGGAAAGCCGTCCAGGAGCCAGCCGTTTTTGCAGTCGTCCTCTTTGAGGCGGTCAAGGATCATGGGGATGGTGATCTCATCGGGCACCAGCTCGCCGCGGTCGATATATTCCTTGGCCTGCTTGCCGAGCTCGGTACCGCCGCCGATGTTCTGGCGAAAAATGGCGCCGGATTCGATATGGGCGATATTGCCGAATTTTTCCTGAATAATTGCACCCTGGGTGCCCTTGCCGCTGCCGTTGGGGCCAAACATAAGGATGTTCATGATCTACTCCTCTCAGTATGTATTGATTTCCATTATCTCAGAATGAAATAATGTCTTCTTTTACATGGGGCTCTACGTAGCCAAAAGATGACTAGTGCCTGCACCACAAGGGGACTTTTTGCAGGGCGCGCTTCTTTTTTTTCGCACTCCGTGATCTCGAAGAGGTGAGCGGGCCTGCGAGACTCCGAAATAGTGCCTGTCCGGAAATGGCCCTCTCGGAGTCTCGTAAACTCGCTTACCGGCCCGATCTCGGCGTCATGCTCAAAAAATAATGCTCGGAATATCAAATATATGCCTGCGCTT
>PKTX01000079.1:0-47512 GCA_002868945.1 Desulfobulbaceae bacterium | reverse complement strand
TGCTCAAAAAATAATGCTCGGAATATCAAATATATGCCTGCGCTTATTTTTCTCGCAGTCCTTGATCTCGTACGAAATGACCTATTTCTGGACAGACACGAAATAACCTGTTTTCGGACAGACAGTGACTAACATCTTTTATTATTTAAAAAAATTTATGAAATATATCGCAAGATGACAGGGAGTGCCACCGAAAATATGGTGGTATCCCAAAAAGGTGGGGAGAAAGAAGGAGGGGCAAACCCAAGGCGGGAGAAGGCGCCGGTCATGAGGGCTGTTGCGTTTTTGCAGGTACGGTGCCGCTCTGCTGCGGCTATACCTTGTGGTGCTGGCGGAATTCCTGGAAAAGCTGTTGGCGTTCGCGCAGGGAAAGGCGAAAGTAAAGGGGGCTCAGCATCAGCAATTTGACAATTTCTTTGGCGGTCATGATCTACCTCCTGGTCTGTTCCGGTTGAGAGAACGATCACTTCAAGCGGTTATATCGAGTTCTGTTTGCAATATCCAGGCCCTGAATGGTTGTTTTTTGATGAATTGTTCTTTTTTTCCTACCTGCGCCTTGCTGCCGCAGGATGATTGTTCTTTGCCTTGTGGGGCCGGGGAGGCACATTTATAATCAGGCCACCTTTTCGGCCATATCACCAGGGGCTGTCGGTCAAATGGCCATTCTGAAAAAAAAAGGGGATTTTTTTCGGAAAAGCAGCCATGTTGCGTTATAAAAACGGCACCCTTGTATTCTTTATCGGCAGCAAGGGGCGGCAGCGTGAAGGAAGAATCCACTTAAAACGATGAAAAAAACAGTAATATCAATACTCCTCTTGGCGGCCATTTTGACATTCGGCTCTGTCGGCTACATGATCATTGAGGATGCCAACTTTGATGAAGGCCTCTATATGACCATGATCACCGTCAGCACCGTGGGGTTCGGCGAGATGGTGCATCTGAGTCCGGCCGGCCGTCACTTCACCATGATTCTTATTCTGGTCGGGGTCGGCTATGTCATGGTGCTGTTCAGGGAGATTACCGAAAGTGTGGTTGAAGGGGGCATTCAGGCCGCTTTTGGAAAAAGAAACATGTCAAAGAAACTGGAAAAAATGAAAGATCATTATGTGGTGTGCGGTTACGGTCGTATCGGTCAGGTTATTTGCAAGCTCCTCCATGAGCATGGCAAGAAGTTTGTGATCATTGAAAACAAGGATGAGGAGATTGAGCAGATCAATGAGCTGGGTTATCTGGCCTTAAAGGGCGATGCCTCGGACGATGAGATACTCATTCAGGCCGGCGTGGCCCGCGCCAAGGGCTTGATCGGTGTGGTTTCTTCCGATGCCGATAATGTCTATATTACCCTGTCGGCCCGCTCCCTTAATCCAGATCTCTATATCGTGGCCCGGGCCAGTGATGAGAGGCGCGCCAAGGATAAGCTGAAAAGGGCCGGCGCCGATCGGGTCATTTCTCCCTACTATATCGGCGCCTACCGCATGGCCAACCTGATCCTGCGGCCCACGGTCACCGATTTTATCGATCTGGCTGTCAGCGGCCGTGAGCTCGGCCTGCGCCTGGAGGAGATGGTGGTCACCGCCGGAGCCACCTCCCTGGTCAACAAGACCCTGATGGAGACGGAGATCCGCAAAAACTTCAATATCATCGTGGTGGTGGTCAAGCGCAAGGACGGCAATTCTGTTTTCAACCCTACCCCCGACACCCGCATCGAGGAGGGTGATACCCTGGTTGTCCTGGGTGAGGTGGATCAGATCAAGAGCCTGGAAAAGAGCATGACGCCGTCCTGATCGGTGTGCGGCCTGTTTTTTCCGGCGGCACGAGTGGCTCGCCGACCCGCAAGCTTGAAAACAAGGACTTGTTTGTTCAACTAACTTGCTAAGTTTACTTACTTTATAATAAGCTACAGTAATGTCGCGTCGCAGATGGTCACCGCATGGCCCGCAAAGGCGCTGTTGGTGTGTCCTTCCTGTCCATAAAGACTCGGGCTGCCAGGCTGCGGCGTCGGTGTTTTTGGCCTGCTCGCCCCGGTATTTTCCGGCATCCGCCGACTCTTTGGGGGCTGCCAGAGCTGAAAAGTGTAAATATTCCAGCAATCATGCCGACAAGCAGAGACAGGGCAGCAGATTTCTGACAAGAGGGTATCATTGAATTATGAGATGTTTTATTTCCGTAGCGCCGCAGAAATCAGGCAGGTAAGCGAGCCTGCGAGACTCCGAAAGAGCAATTATTCAAGATGGCCAAGAATGAGATATGAAAAGTTTGACGTAGGACTATGCAATGGCTGAAATAGCCCTGGGGGCGCGCCCGCAAAATATCTGTGACGGCAAGTACACCTTGCAACTTTCTAAGGACAAGTTGCACCTTGTCCTTGCCCTGCGTGAAGCGGAAAACTTTGATCCGCAAGACTGGCCGACAGTACTTGATATTGTCAAGGGCGCCGGCGTCTGTCATGGCCTGCACGCAGAAGAGCCTGTCTTAAACGGCGGCAAGGCGCTCATTGCCGAGGGCACGCCGCCGGTGCATGGACTCAACGCCAAGGTGAAACCCATTGTCCGGCCTGCTGTCGCCCATGTGCCAGCAGAGGAGGAGGCGCGCAGCGAGCGCCGTGATTTCCGCGAACTCGGCAATATCGTCAATGTTCCGGAGGAACAGCTCCTGCTGGAAAAAATACCCGCCACAAAAGGGGTGCCGGGCCGCAACGTCTTTGATGAGGAGATTCCGGCCAAGGACGGCAAGGACGTCACCATAAAATGCGGTCCCGGAGTAGCCTTGAGTGAAGACGGTCTGCGCGTCAGCTCCACGGTAAAGGGCAAGTTTGTCATGGCCGAGGGCAAGCCGGCCGTCTATGAGGAGCATATCGTCAACTCCGATGTTGACATGAGTGTCGGCAATATCACCTTCAGCGGCAAGCAGCTTACAATCCACGGCCAGGTCTTGCCCGGTTTTCGGGTCAAGTGCATGGGCAGTATTGAGGTGGATGCGGGCGTTAATAATGCCGAGATTATTGCCGGTGCCAACCTGAAGATTCGCGGCGGCCTGATCGGTGTCGATTGCCGGGTCCGCGTCTGGGGCGATATGGATGTTGATTTCTGCGAGAATACCGGACCCATTGAAACCAGGGGCAGCCTGACCCTTGGCGATTTTGCCGTACAGGGCAATATGCGGGTGGAAAAGAACCTGAAGGCCGTTACCGGCAAAGGTGCCCTCATCGGCGGGCGCTATATCCTGGGCGGCTCCCTGCATGTCATGGAGCTTGGTTCAGAAGCCGAGGTGCAGACCCGGGTGGTGGTGGGGCTTAATCCCAGTCTGGAGCAGCGCAAAAAGAAGATTGACGAGGCCAAGGCGATTTGGCCGCCGCGTCTTAGTGAAATGCTGAAGGATGTCAGTACCTTGTCGGCAATGAAAAAGAAGGAGGGCAAGGAGTTTTCCGTCGACAAGGCGGCCCGCCTCAAGAAGTTAAACGAGATGATGCCCAAGGTAATGGAGGCCAATAACCAGCTTACCGAATTAGAGGAAAAGCTGGATGCGGAAATCGAAAAGGCGGCCACCGAGTGCGTCTATGTCTACGGCAAGCTCCATCCCGGCCTGCATATCACCATCGGCAAGGTCAGCAGGATACTCAATACACCGGAGGAGCGGGTGGTTGTTGAGTTTGATCCCAAGAAGCAGGCCATTCATGTCCGGGCCATGACCCCGGAAGAGTGTGAGGCCATGGCGGCCTGCTGATCCCGGAGCAGCGGCCGGCCAAGGGGTTCTTTCCTTATCCTGCCGCCTTACACCTCTCTTCTCGCAGTCACTCCAGCGCTCAACCAAAGGATGTTTCAGCCGCTATCTGATTGTCAGGCAGAAAGTGGTGATCTGTATGAGCTCGCCCTGGGAGCGTTGAGCTGCCTGCTGAATCACAATTATCGCTGCACCCTTGGGAGGGCCGGACTCCTACAGCTTCATTCCAGGAATGAGAGCTGAGGCTCCCAGCCAATCAGAAACGAAAAGCAGTGCAAAAAAGACGAAATTTCGACTAGGCAAAGCGGCAGATATCCACCATTTCGCGTACCGCCTGATCCAGACCGACAAAAATGGCGCGGGCCATGACGGCATGACCGATAGAGAGCTCCTCAATGAAGGGCAGGGCCGCCACCCTGGCGCTGTTGACGTAGTTGAGGCCATGGCCGGCATTGACCCGCAGCCCCGCCTCGTACGCCTCTTCAGCGGCCGCGGCGATCAGCATGAACTCTTGATCTTCCTCCGCCTCGCTGGTGGCGTCGGCATAGCGGCCGGTGTGGATCTCCACAAAGGTGGCGCCCACCTCCCTGGCGGCCTGGATCTGCTTGGAGTCCGGATCAATAAAGAGGCTCGTCGGAATGTTTTTGGCGGTCATCCTGGCGATCACATCACGGAGTTTTTCCTTCTGAGCCGCCACATCAAGGCCGCCTTCCGTGGTCAATTCCTGCCGTTTTTCCGGCACCAGGGTGACCATGTCCGGCCCCAGGTCCAGGGCAATGGCGATGATCTCCTCGGCGGCCGCCATCTCCAGGTTGAGCTTGGTCTGCACGGTCTTGCGTAGAATCTCCACATCACGATCCTGCATGTGTCGCCTGTCCTCCCTGAGGTGGACGACAATACCGACGGCACCGGCCAGTTCGGCAATGGCGGCGGCGGTCACCGGGTCCGGTTCGGTGTTGCCGCGGGCCTGGCGCAGGGTGGCCACATGATCGACATTGATTGCAAGTTTAACCATCTTTGTTCTCCTCGTTGCAAGTATGTGTAAATAGTGATCTTCCAGGGCGGTCATCTCCTCGGCCTGTCGGGCCGAGCCTTCATGGTCGTAGCCCAGCAGGTGGACAAAGCCATGCACCAGCAGAATGGTCAGATGGTGATGCAGCGAGATGCCCCTCTGCCGTGCCTGGCGCCGGGCCGTATCAACAGAGATGACAATATCGCCCAGGCAGGGCTGCGGGCTGATATAGTCGTCATCCGCCTGGGGGAAGGAGAGCACATTGGTGGGCTTGTCCTTGTGGCGCCACTGACGGTTGATCTCCTGCATGGCCCGGTCATCCACCAGCAGCAGGGAGAGTTCGTGGTCGCTGCGTCGGGCCGCCTCAAGGAGCTGCTCTGCCGTGCGTCTCAGGTGACTGGGACAGACGGGGCTGGGGCCGGGATATTTATTGCTGAGCAAAACAGGCATGCTGGCTAGGAGGCGGCTTTGGCGCCGGTTGTTTTTTTCTTCTCCGCATCCTCGTACGCCTCAATAACCTGCTGGACCAGGGGGTGGCGCACCACATCGGTGCGGCTGAAGCGGGTGAAGCTGATACCGGAGATCTTTTTGAGGATATGGGCGGCGGTCACCAGACCTGATTGCTGATTATGGGGCAGATCCACCTGGGTGACATCGCCGGTGATCACGGCCCTGGAGTTGAAGCCCAGTCGGGTGAGGAACATCTTCATCTGTTCGTAGGTGGTGTTCTGGGCCTCGTCCAAAATGACAAAGGCGTTGTTGAGGGTGCGGCCCCGCATAAAGGCCAGGGGCGCAATCTCGATATCGCCCTGCTCAATGAGTTGCGCCGCCTTTTCGCGGCCTAGCATGTCGTTTAAGGCATCAAGCAGGGGACGCAGGTAGGGGTTGATCTTTTCCGCCATGTCGCCGGGCAGAAAGCCGAGCCGTTCGCCCGCCTCCACCGCCGGTCTGGTGAGGATGATGCTGCTCACCTGCTGGTTGCTGAAGGCCGCCACGGCCATGGCCACGGCCAGGTAGGTCTTGCCGGTGCCGGCCGGGCCGATGCCGAAGGAGATGTCGTGGTGGCGGATTGCCTCGATATAGCTCTTCTGGTTCAGGCTCTTGGGCGAGATGACCCGCTGGCGCGAGGTGATATAGACCTGGTCGAGGAATATTTCCTTCAGGTCGGCCCGCGGCGCCTTGGCCAGGACATGGATGGCATAGGCCACATCCTGGGGGTAGACGGGGTAACCGGCCTCAATGAGGATATAGAGCTGTTCCAGGGTCTGGACGGCCAGCTCCACCTCATGGCTGATGCCACTCACCGTCAGGTTGGTGCCGCGTGCCTTGGCCTTGACACCGATACCTTTTTCCAGCTCATACAGATTGCTGTTGAGATCACCGTAGAGCAGGCGGGCCGTGTCATTGTTGAGAAAGGAGAGTTCTTTTTTTATTTTTATACCTCGTTGCCGTTCTTTGCTTTGTTGCAGCGTCGGTTGAGTGGGGTTTACGATGCAAGGTTCAAGGTTCAAGGTTCAAGGTTCAAGATGCAAGATGAAGGGTGCGTTGTCGTCATTGCGAGGGCAGCGCAGCAATCCAGAGGCTTGCGGTGCTGCAGTGCCCCGGCGTGCCTTCCCGACTGGCAGGCGCCACAACCCCGCCATGAGCCCCGACTCCCCCCTTGCATCTTGCCCCTTGAACCTTGCATCCTTATTGCCACGACATTGCCCAACGTGAGAAAGTAGAGTTCCTATTTTTTCAGTTCGGCATCAATCATGGCTTGAATAACCTCGGCAGTCCGTTTTTTGACGCGGTGGCCGTTGACAAAAACAGCCGGCGTGCCGGTGACGCCGATCTGCTTGCCGATGTTGATGTCCTTCACCAGTTGCTGCTGGACGGTGCGGCTTCGGCGATCACGGTTAAAGGCGGTCATGTCAAGGCCGAGCTCCTGGGCAAAGGCCTCGTAGCTTGCGGCGGTCAGGCTTTTGTGGTTGGCGTAAAGCAGGTCGTGGTATTGCCAGAATTTGCCCTGCTGATGGGCGGCAATAGCGGCCTGGGCGGCCGGTTGGGCCTGTTCGTGAAAGCTCAGAGGAAAGTGCTTGAAGATGATTTTGACGCTCTCCGGATTCTGTTCCAGGATCTCTTCGAGGAGGGTGCCGGCCTGGGCACAGTAAGGACACTGGAAGTCACTGAAGATAACCACCTCCACCGGCGCCTCGGCACTGCCGAGAAAGGGGCTGCCCGTGGTGTTGATCCGGGCCACCAGGCTGAAGGATATCTTCTGGATCTGGCCGGTACTTGTGTTTACCAGGGTGATCTGCTCAGGGACACCGGCCTTCTGGAAGCCGCTGATTACCAGCTTGTCCATGGCCGGGGCAACCTGCATGCGGCCCTGCTGTACGCCTGCTTCATCATACATGACAAGTTCGCCCGCCTCGGTGAGGACAAAGACATTCTTGCCGTCAAAGGAGGTGGCCACGTCTTTGATGGCTGTCTTGGTCTCAAGGGTGGCGTTCACCGACCAGTCAACGGCTGCCAGGGCCGGAGTGGAAAAGCAGACAAGGGCGAGGATAATCAGGAATTGCTGTCGTGGTTTCATAGAATCTCCTTTCTGGATAAAAAACAGTATATCAATATCAATCCCTGCTTGCTTTGGCAAGGAAAACGGCGAGATGCTCCGCTATCGGCAGGCCTTGGGCCCGGGCCGTGCCTTGCTGCCACTGCAGGAGGCAGCCGCTACAGGTGGTGACCACGGTTTCGGCTGAAAGTTCCAGCAGCGGCTGCAGGGCCCGGTTGAAGATATCCCGGGAGATCTCAGGGTTGGTCAGGTGGAAAAGGCCGCCTTGGCCGCAGCAATGCGGCGGCAGGGAGAGCGGGGCACAGCCGTTGATATGGCTGAGCAGTCGGCCGGGTGCGCTGCTCACCCGGCAGGGTCCGAAGCGCAGATGGCAGGGGTGGTGGTAGAAGACGGCTTCTTGCCGTTGCAGGCCGTGCAGGCCCTGTTGCTCCACAAAAAAAGTGGAGAATTCCACGATGCGTTCGGCAAAGGCGCGGGCCTGCCTGAGCATGTCCGGTTCATGGCTGAAGAGGGAGGGATAATCCATCAAATGACTGGTGCAGGAGGCGCAGGAGGTGAGAATGGGGCCGCTGCTCTGGGCAAAGGCCTTGATGTTCTTTTCAGCCAGCCTGCGTGCCTCTGCCGAACTGCCGCCGGCGTGGCAGGCCAGGCCGCAACAGGTGTGCTCCTTTGGCGTCGTCAGGCGGTAGCCGCAGCGCCCGGCCAGCAGGGCGGTGGCCGCCTGGATCTCTTTGTAGAGATGGCCGGCCAGACAGCCGGGGAAATAGGCCAGGGAGGCGGCGTCCGCCGGCGGCCGGGCCATGGGCAGCTCGCTCCTGCCGATCAGGTCGGGAATGATGAGGTCGAGACGTTTGCGCAGGCCGCTTGTCGCCGGCAGGCCTGCCGCCAGACGGCGCAAGGACCAGGCTCCGCTTTCCTGCAGCCGGGGACTGGCCAGGACCTTGCGGCTGCAGAGCTTGATAAGGCCGTGTGGGTCCTCGGCAAAGGGCTGGCGTTGGCGCCAGGCGCGGATAAGGGCGGCGGGCTGCAGGTGACGCGGACAGATATCGTCGCAGGCACCGCACTGCAGGCATTTTGCCAGCAGATCGTTGAAATAGGCGGAGGAAAAGGAGGTGTTGTTGGCAAAGAGATGCAGTTTGCCGCGGGCGGTGTGTGATTCCCGGCCCGTACTTTGATAGACAGGGCAGACCGCGGCGCAGGCCCCGCATTTGGCGCATTTATGATCTATGTCGATTGGTTGCCCTGCCATAGCAGGTATGCCTTGATAAAGGGATCAATATCGCCGTCCATGACAGCGTCGACATTGCCGCTTTCCTGGTGGGTGCGGTGGTCCTTGACCATGCGATACGGTTGCATGACATAGGAGCGGATCTGGCTGCCCCAGGCGATTTCCTTCTTCTCGCCGCTGATCTCGTCATGCTCCTCCTGCTGCAGCTCTTTCTCCCGTTCATAGAGACGGGTCTTGAGCATCTTCATGGCCATGTCCTTGTTGCGGTGCTGGGAGCGCTCGTTCTGGCACTGGACCACGATATTGGTGGGCAGATGGGTGATGCGGATGGCCGAGCTTGTCTTGTTGACATGCTGGCCGCCGGCGCCGCTGGCCCGGTAGGTATCGATGCGCAGATCCTTGTCGTTGATCTCCACTTCGATATCGTCGTCGAGTTCCGGGAAGACAAAGACCGAGGCAAAGGAGGTGTGGCGTCGGCCGCTGGTGTCAAAGGGGGAGATGCGCACCAGGCGGTGGATGCCCATCTCGGAGCGCAGGTAGCCATAGACATACTTGCCCTTGATCATCAGGGTGACACTCTTGACTCCGGCCTCGTCACCGGGTTGCAGATCCAGGATGTCCGTGCTGAAGTTCTTTTTCTCGCACCAGCGCAGGTACATGCGCAGCAGCATATCGGTCCAGTCCTGGGCCTCGGTGCCGCCGGCGCCGGCATGGATGGTGAGCATGGCATTGCTGGCGTCGTGTTCGCCGCTGAACATGCATTCCAGCTCGAAATTGTCCAGCAGGCGACTGAGGGCGCTCAGGGTCTCGTCCGCCTCCTCTTCCGTGTCGTCGTCCTGCTCCTCACGGGCCAGTTCCAGGAGAACCTCGGCCTCCTCGGCCATATCATAACAACGTTGCCAGCCCTCTATGGGATCCTGCAGGCGGCCGATGGCGATCTGGGTCTGGCGGGCCTTGTCCTGGTCGTTCCAGAACTCCGGATTCATGGTCTGGTGTTCAAGCTCGGCCAGTTGTTCTTTTTTGCCGGCTAAGTCAAAGATGCACCTTTAAGGTTTGCAGGCGATCTTTGTAACTCTGGAGTGTTTGTTGCAGCTCTACTGACATCTTTACGCTCTTCCTGTTGGCACGGCATCGGAGGTGCTCTGCCGCTTACCGTGGCATATTCATTGATTGGCTGCACTTATACCCAAAAGCGGGCCGGGCCGTCAATTATTTTACCGGGCGCCGTCCTTTTTTCCAGACAAGAAGGCCGGCCCAGAGGCTGAGGAACAGGCAAAGGCGGGGAAAGAGATAGCCGACCCTGGTGAAAAAGGTGAGATCGTCGACAAGGGGCAGGCCATGGGTCAAAAAGGCGGCTTGGAAGAGGGGGCTGCTGGCGACGATCTCGCCGCTTGGCAGGATAAGGGCGGAGATGCCGGTGTTGGCGGCGCGGGCCATGCCGCGCCGGTTTTCAATGGTACGGAAAATGGCCATGGCCAGGTGCTGGCGGGGGGCGCTGGATCTGCCGAACCAGGCATCATTGGTGATGTTGGTGAGCAGGGTGGCCCCTTCCTGCACGGTGCGGCGGGCCAGGTCGGGGTAGATCGCCTCAATGCAGATGAGCACCCCGAGGCGGGCACTGGCCATGTCCAGCGGCCGGGCCGAGGTGCCGGCCGAGAAATCGCCGAGGCTCTCGACAATGGGGCCGGGGATGGGCAGGATGGTGCGCAGCGGGATATATTCCCCAAAGGGTACCAGGTGCTGCTTGAGGTAGATGTCGGCCGGGCCCTCCGGCTTGAGGAGGAAGGCGCTGTTGTAGTAGGCATGCTCTTTTGTCGCCGGTTGCGGCCGGGCATGGGGGGCACCGGTGAGGAGATGAACGGCAAAGGAGCGGACGATCTGCTCCTTGACGTAGGCCATGAGCGGGTCACGGTTGGGGTAAAAGGGCAGGGCCGTCTCCGGCCAGATGACCAGGTCGGTGTCATGCCGGGCCAGGGCCTCACGGCTCAGGTTCAGGTGGCTCTCCAGATTCTTTTTTTTCTGATCCGGCTGCCATTTGAGGGCCTGATTGATGTTGGCCTGAATCACGGCAATGCGCAGTTGCGGTCTGTCGGCCTGCTCCTGTCTGACCTGCTGCAAGCGGCCGGTTGAATAGATCAGGCTGGCGCCGATGAGCAGCAGGGCCAGGGCCGGCTGCACCTTGTGGCGGTTGAACCACTCCCTGTTTATGAAAAACTGGGCCAGCAGGGCGTTTGTCAGCACCAGGATGAAGGTGACGGCGTGATGACCGGCCATGTCGGCGGTCTGGATGAGGTGCGGGTAATTGTATTGGCTGTAGCCCAGATCCATCCAGGGGAAACCGGTGAGAAACACGGCGCGGCAGTAGTCGAGGGCCACCCAGAGGGTCGGCGCCAACCAGATGAAGGCTGTTTTTCCCCTGCTCCAGCCGATCAGCAGGGTGAAGAGGCCGAAGTAGAGGGCCATATAGAGGGCCAGCAGGATCAGGGCCGGCCAGGAGACCAGGGGCGACAGGCCGCCATAGGTCTCCATGGAGATGGTCACCCAATAGATGAGCAGGAGGTGGTAGAGGGTGCCGGCCGCCACGCCCCAGAGGGCGGCCTGTTTGACGGTGGCCTTGTGGCAGAAGAAGAGCAGCGGCACCAGGGCGATCCAGGCCAGCGGCGCGAAACCCGGACCAGGCGAAGCCAGGTAGAGCAGCAGCACGCTCAGAAGGGGGAGGAGGGGCAGGGGCATTTACAGACCCCTGTTGTCCGGATCTTTGTGGATTTTAACGATCTCAACCCGGCGGTTGTCCGCCTTGAGAACCGTGAGGGAGAGGGGGTGATAGGTGATCTTGGTGCCCCGTTCCGGAATACGGCCGTGCTGGTCAAGGATAAAGCCGCCCACTGACTCGTATGGGCCTTCCGGAAAGTCAAGGTTGAAAAACTTTTCAACATCCTCAATGTCTACCTTGGCATCACAGACAACCGTGGTGTCATCAATGACGCGCCACAGGTTCGCCTTTTTGTCCGATTCATCGGCAATCTCGCCGACAATCTCCTCAAGAATGTCTTCAAGGGTAACCAGGCCGCGGGTGGCGCCGAATTCATCGGCAACAATGGCCATGTGGGTATTGCTGGCCTGGAAGTCCTGCAGCAGGGTGATGACCTTGTCGTTCTCATGGACAAAGCTGATGGGGCTGAGCAGGCTGGTGATCTCGGCAACCGGCGGCATGTCCGCGCAACTCAACAGATCCTTGGCATGGATGAATCCCTCTATTTTGTCCGGAGAGTTGTCGTAGATGGGGATGCGTGAGAAGCCGTACCTGCGGATCAGTTTAATGATGTCGCAGGGCGATGAGCTGAGCGGCGCGGAGATGATTTCCGTGGCCGGGGTCATGATCTCTTTGACCTGGGTGTCCCTGAACTCGAAGATGGAGGTGAGCATCTCCCCCTCAAGGGTGCTGATCAGGCCATATTCTTCACCCTCTTCGATAAGTTCCTGCAGCTCGTTGCTCAGGCCCTCGGCCGGGTCGGAGACGGCGCCCAGGCCCAGCCTGGATAATATTCTCTTGAAAAACGAAGGGGGCGTGGCAGATGCGTTGTTGGACATGGGGGGTGGGGAGTGACCTCCGGCAAGAATAACACCCGCGGGCCGGAACTGTTGACAGGTCCGGTCAGGAGGGAGTAACTATAATATTATTAATAAAAATAAGGCGTTGGAATGTGTTGCTTTATGCGGTGTGCAGCTTTGCAAAATATAAGAAGGCTCCGGTTAAAAAGCCAGCTAATTTACAAAAAAATTGACTGAGACCGGTGAAACAGGTATAAACCTCGTTTGTTCTCCGTCAGCAAGGGGTTCTTTTTTTTGCCTGAAGATGATAGGTTTGACACTAACAACAACCACCTTGCCCTGCAAAGCAGGCCGCACCTTTGGCCACGCCGGCCGGAGCAGGCGGGCAAAATTCCAATGCTATATTATCCCAACTATTTTTTGACTTCACTGTCGCTTTCCAGCCCACACTATATTTCCAATGCTGCCATTACCGGCGCATTTCACTTGAGCCGAGGTTTATTTTGAAAGCTAAGGTATTGATTGCAAATAGAGGCGAGATCGCCCTGAGGATTGCTCGGGCCTGTGAAGATCTCGGCCTTGACTTTGTGATGGTATATACAGAGCCGGATAAGGACTCCGAGCATGTCCGGCGCTATGCCGGCAACGCTTCCGAAAAAAAGGTCTGGCGGATATCGAGTTATACCGATCCCAATGAGATTCTTTCCATTGCCGACCACACCGGCTGTACGGCCATCCATCCCGGCTATGGCTTTTTCTCCGAGGATTACCGGTTTGCCCGGCGCGTGACCCTGCGTGACCGGCCCCTGGTCTTTATCGGCCCCAAGTGGGAGGTGATCAAGGACCTTGGCGACAAGATCAACACCAAGAAGGTGGCCAACAGCCTCGGCATTCCCACCATTCCCGGCACCGATGCCCCCATCTATAATGAAATGGAGGCAGAGGCCATGGCGGCCCAGCTCTTTGATGATCAGCGGGCCCAGGGCATCGACAACCCCTCCATCCTGGTGAAGGCAGCAGCCGGTGGCGGCGGTATGGGCATTGAAGAGGTCAACCGTATTGAACAGTTCCGCCGCACCTATCGTCAGGTGAAAAATTACGCCAAGCGCCAGTTCGGTGACGGCGGCGTGCTCATCGAACAATGCCTGCGGGACTATAATCACCTTGAGGTGCAGCTCCTCTGTTCCAAGCATGGAGAACGACTCCACTTCGGCACCAGAAACTGCACCATCCAGTCCACCGGCCGCCAGAAACGTCTGGAGGCGGCACCTGGTTTTGACAAGAGTTGCTTTGACTACGCCTTTGATGCCGACAAGGTGCTTGAGCAGATTGTCGACTACTCCTTGAAGCTGGCCGGCCATGTCCATTATGATAATGTCGGCACCTGGGAATGGATTGTGGCGCGCAACGGTCAGCCCTATCTCCTTGAGGTGAATACCCGCATTCAGGTGGAAAACGATGTCTCCGCCCGCATCTCCTACTACAAGAAGAAGCAACCCAACCTGATCCGTGAACAGATCAGGGTGGCTCTGGGCGACAAAATAGGGTATAGCCAGCGCCGTGTCCAGTTCCATGGCGCCTGTATCGAGTTCCGCATCGTGGCCGAGGACACCAGCCGCGATTTCACCCCCTGGATCGGCACCATTACCACCTTCGAGTTTCCCCGGTATGAATGGTCGGCGGTCTACAGCCAGGTGCCCACGGACCGGCCCTATGCCATTCCCAGCGATTTTGACCCCAACCTGGCCCTGGCCCTGGTCTGGGGGGATTCCATTGCTGAGGCCAAGGAGCGCGGTCTCCGCTTTCTCGACCAGGTGTCCATTGAGGGGGAAACCAACAGCGGCGCACCCATGATGACCAACCTTGAGTATTTAAAGGAGAATATTGACAGATTGTTGACCTTTTGAGACGCCTGACCCGTTTGGGGTATGGGCACGTATCAATGCCGAGGCCGCCTGTGCGGTTCGGGCCTTGATTTTTATCGGAGAACAACCTGTTTCTATCTTATGCAAGAAATACGAAAGCGATTGCTGAAAATAGATGAGAGAATCAATTACCTTATTCAGGTAAAGGGTTCCACCACCTGGGGGAATGTCGACAGCCTGCAGAGGCGTTTCGGCGAGGTGCGCGACGCCCTTTTTGACCTCAGCCGCGAGGCGCTGCTTGCCAAGATCAGTGGTCTTGAAGAGGAGCTTTCCTTCCTGGAGGAGCGGGCCGAAGAGAGTCTCACCAGTATGGACCGGGTCCGTATCGTCCGCAGTCCCTTGCGTTTTTCCCTCAAGGACATCCTGGAAAACGTCTACGACGACTATACCGAACTGGGCGGTGAGGAAGAGGCCTCCATTGACCCTTCCATGGTCTGCGCCAAGGCCACCATCTCCGCCCAGGTCAAGGGTAAGACCGTCACCCAGCAGGTCATGGTCATCGGCCATGAAAAGGGACATGGTGAGGAGTATCGCAACGGTGGTTCCAGCAAGCCCTGGGGCAATGAGAAGGCCCTGCGTTTCATGAAGGTGGCCCAGACCGAGGGCATCCCCATCCACTCCTATATCTTCACGCCCGGCTCCTTCCCCATTGAGGAGTATCCTGGTGCCGGCCAGCAGATCGCCCGCAATATCTATGTGATGACCAAGCTCAGGGTGCCGATTATCTCCCTGATCTCCGAGGGCGGTTCCGGCGGTGCCGAGGCCATCGGCCTTTCCGACTACCGCATGATGTTCTCCCATGGCTATTATTCGGTGATTTCACCCGAGGGTGCCGCCGCCATTGAGGGCAAGATCCGTGAGGGCGAAAAGGTGCCGGCCGAAATGGTGGAGGCGTGTGCCGAGCGCTTAAAAATCACGGCCAAGGATAACCGGCGTCTGCGCACCATTGACCGGATCATTGACGAACCGCGTCTCGGCGGCAAGCGTGATGACTTTGCCTTTTTTAAGCGGATCAAGTTTGAGATGATCCGGGCCACGGACGAGGTGGTGCTCAAGACCAAGAGTCTGCGGGCCTTCCGGGCCTATGAACTGAAGCTGAAGCGTTCCGAGGAGGAGTTCCCCGAGGATCCCCATATTGACGTGTCGTGGGAGCTGACCCGCGACGAGATTCGGCGCCTGTTGGAGCTGCGCTCCAAAAAGTATCGCGAGATGGCCTGTCACGGCCTCTGCCAGCAATCCACCCTGATCGGTAATCTGGCTCGCCGGGTGCGTCGCAAGACAAGCCAGTATTTTTATAATATCCGTTATGACCTCCTGCAGAGCCACGGCAAGCAGGTCAAGCAGGTCATGCGTGATGTCAGCGGTGAGAGCTCGGCTGTCATCAAGCAGGTGACAGGCCCCCTCTCCGGCGTGCTTGATTTTTTTAGCCGCAAGAAAACGGCTCGGGACCTCAAGGGCCTGATCAGCAGCCAGGAGAGTGACGAACAGCTCTATGACGACACCTATACCAGTCCCCTGGCCAATGAGGACCGCACCGTCACGTGTCCCAACTCGGAACGGTGCGGCTGTAAGGACCTCTGGGTCCCGGATCTCTACGGTGAGTTCGGCGGTGTTTGTGAGACATGCGGTTATCATTTTCCCCTGGAGTATGAGTGGTATCTCAAGCATCTCTTTGATCGTGATTCCATCCGCGAGTTCAATGACGATATTGCCGCCGGCAATCCCTTGGGGGCGAGCGGCTTTGAGAAGCGTCTGCAGGATGCCATCCGCAAGACCGGCAGGCGCAGCTCCATGATCACCTTTGATGCCCGCGTCATGGGCATTGAGGTGGTGGTGGCCATGCTCTACTCCAATTTCCGCAACGGCACGGTGGGTTCCGCCGAGGGTGAGAAGTTTGCCCAGGCAGCGGAGCGGGCCCGCATGATGCATCGGCCCTTGCTCTCCTATGTCCACACCACCGGCGGTATCCGTATCCAGGAGGGCACCCTTGGTGTCACCCAGATGCCCAAGTGTACCATGGCGGTGCGGGAGTATGTCGATGCCGGCGGACTCTATATAGTGGTTTATGACAACAATTCGTATGCCGGGCCGGTGGCCAGTTTTCTGGGCTGCTCCAACTATCAGTTTGCCATCCGTTCCAGTCGCATCGGCTTTGCCGGCCCCCGGGTTATCCGGGATACCACCGGCGATGATATTCCGCCCGATTATCATAGTGCCCGCAATGCCTTGAAACGCGGCCACATCCATGGCATCTGGGATCGGCGCGAATTCCGCGTCAATCTCTATAAGTCGCTGATGACCATGGGCGGCAAAAGCCTCTATTACCGTTAATCGCGCCGTTATCGTAGGGTAATCCATGCAAAATGAAATAGATTACGATGCCATACTAAGCCAGTACCGGAAGGATCCTTTTGCCTATGTGGATATCCACACCAGGCATACCGGCCAGATACGCTTTAATGTCCGCGAGGGCGCCAAGGTGGAGGGTACCTCCGGCGCCTTTCACCATATCAAGGGGACCCTGCTTTGTGAATTGACCAGGGAGCGCAACAAAAAGCCGATCTACTCCCAGACCAATGGCGAAGTCTCTTATCTGCGTTCTGAACTGGAGGGTAAGTTCGTCGAGGCGGGCGAGAAGATCATGACCATCCGCCATCCCTTGAAAAAGCGGGAGATCATTGAGCGTATCCTGCGCCGCGTTCTGGTGCCCTTTGTCGCCCCGGAAAAGGCCAAATATTATTTTGCCATGGATATCCAGAACCGTATCGAGAAATTCGGACAGCGTTCGGTGCAGGTCAAGCCGGGCGACGAGCTCTTTACCATGTCGCTTATGAAGCGCGATACGCCGGTCTACTATGAGGGAGAGGCCGGCATCATCCATTCCGTCTACTTTACCGCCGGTCAGAGCATGGAACAGGGTGATCCCCTGGTGGGTATCTGCCCCCCTGAAATTCTGCCCCTGGTGGAGAAAATTATTACCAGGGTCAAGGCGGAATGGGAGTAAGCCCTCTTCCTGACCCGAATCTCCTTGCCTCATATATAGCCCGGGAAGAAGGGCCGCGCCTCGCCGCCAATACCCCCCTGCCGGCCGCCGACATCCTCCGGTACGGCGCCATTGTCGGTTGTCATATCGAGGCCCATGCCAGTCTGCCGCGCGCCATGGACGAGATGCGTCGTCGCATCGTTGCCGCCGGTCGCCGGCAGCAGAGCCTGGCCAGCGGTTCTGTGATTATCGCCGATACCCTCACCGGCAGCAAGGGCCGTTTCCGGCGGGTCTGGCATGCGCCGCCGGGTGGGCTGTGGCTGGTGGTGGCCCTCTTTAATCAGTGGCTGCCGGCCACTGCCCAGCTTCTGCCCCTGGCCGCCGGTCTGGCCGCCTGCGAAACCGTGCGTCATTTCGGTCTGGAGGCTGAGGTGAAATGGGTCAATGATGTCCTGGTCAACGGCCGCAAAGTCTGCGGCATCCTCTGTGAAACCTTTTGCTGCCCCCTGTCGCGGGAAGAATATATCCTGGTGGGAGTCGGCCTTAATGTCAACAACAGCCGCTTCCCGGCTGATCTTGCCCCCCTGGCCACCAGCATGAAGAGTGCTGCCGGTCGTCACTTTGACCGTGGTGAGGTGGCCCTTGATCTGCTCAGCAAGCTGCGCTGGAATGTCGGTCTGCTCACCTATGAGGAGGAAGAGCGCCACAGTGACCATGATATCTTCATGGAGAGCTATCGGGCCCTTAGCACAAGATGCGGCCGTATGGTCTCCTTTGGTTTCAACGTCCAGGAGCAGCCGCAATATCAGGCTCGGGTCAAGGCCATTGCCGATGACGGCGCCCTTGTCCTGGAGCTTGAGCAAGACGGGGTGGAACGTGTTGAGCACGCCGGTGAGATCATCTATCTGGATGAGACGTGATGTCTGCTCTGCCTGCGATATCGGTGATTGTTCCGACCTATAACCGGGCTGGTGCATTGCTGAAAAAGGCCCTGGATTCGGTGTTGGCCCAGCGCGGCACCGATTTCGAGATCGTGGTTGTTGATGACGGTTCCAGTGATTACACCCGTCAATTCGTTGCCCAGTATGATGGGCAGGTCCGCTACCTCCACCATCAAAACAGGGGGCCGGCAGCAGCCCGCAATATTGGTATCCGTGAATCTCGCCATGATATCCTGGCCTTTCTTGATTCCGACGACTGGTGGCACCCTGACAAGCTGGCCACTCAATGCCGCGCCATGTGTGAGCAGCAAGGATATCTGATCAGCCATACGGACGAAATCTGGTACCGGCGTGGCCTCCTGCTCAACCAGAAGAAAAAACATGCCCGGCCCCATGGTGATATCTTCCACCACTGTCTTCCGCTCTGTTGCGTTGGCATGTCCACGGTGATGGCCCGCCGGGATTTTTTTATGGAAGCAGGAGTTTTTGACGAGTCGTACCCCTGTTGCGAGGATTATGAGTTGTGGCTGCGGGCAAGCCTCAGTATCCCCTTCCTGAAGGTTGATGAGCCCCTGACCTATAAACAGGGGGGACGGGAGGATCAGGTTTCCTATCAGCATCGGGTGGGAATGGACCGCTTTCGTATCCGGGCCATGGAAAAGGCTGCTGAACTGCCATCCTGTAGACCATCCCAGCGACGGGCCCTGGCCGCCGAAATTATCCGTAAGGCAACCATCTACGCCAGCGGCTGTCAGAAGCATGGCCGGCTGGACGAGGCCGACACGTATGGCCGCAAAATTTCCTGGTGGCGGCAGGAGCTGGCTGGCGCGTCTTTGCATAGGGAATGCCTATGACGGTGGAAAAATAGCTAGAAAAAACTGATAGGCTTTGCCATACTGATTTTGATTACTGGGCGCGGAGAGTGCGAACAAGCAATCTCTGCATTTCACCAACCCCTTTGCCAAGGTGGGAAACAGTGGAAATCAAGGAGCTTAAAAAGACGTTGGCACGCTTTGGCCTGGCTGGTCTGATTGCCGGCGCCGGTGCCGTGGTGCCCGGAGCGGCCATCGCCGGCAGTAGTTGAGGCCCGGCCAAAACCGGCGCAGGTGGCGCCGGAGAGGAGGAACAGGTTCAACCTGGATCCAGCGGAGGCGGTACCAAGGGCAGTGCCGTGAGCCCTGACAAGAAGGCTGATCCTGCCGCTTCCAGCTGAGGCGGCACCAAGGGCGACACCGGGAGTGTCGACAAGAAAAAGGATGCTGCTGGCTCCAGTTGAGGCAGCAGCAAGTAGGGACCGGAGCGGCTCGGTGAGCCGTCAGGGTTTCTGCACAAAGTGCAGGTTGCACTTTTAAGAAGGGTATCGGGTGTGCCGCTTTCCGTGGTACACCCGATTTTTTTTAAGGTGATGAACAACGAAGCTCAGTCACCTCTTGATATCCCAGACGTATCGAGGCGTTTGATGGGGTATGGCTCTGAAGGAGCTTGATACCACCCGAAGCGCTACTGATGAGCTTTTTGGTCTCAGGAGGGCCTGCTCCTGGGGGTGGCTGCACAGGCCCGAGCTCAGATTTGCTGGGGATCATTGTCGAAAAACCGCTACGGGCGGTGGAGTGAGATATGTCAAGCGATTGTTGCCGCTGTCGGCAGTTTCTGGCCCAGATGCTGCCGGCCGAGATTGATATGGGGGATCAGGAGCTGCCGGACTGGCTGGCCTGCCATGCCGGTGAATACGGCCTGCCACCCTTTCTGTCAGAGCTGGCTCGCCTTGAGACCCTGGTGGACACCATGGCCGAGGATGAATATGACCTGACGCCGCCAACAAAAGCGAGGGTGGTCAATCCCAGTCTGCAGATGGTCCAGTTTCCCTGGCGTAATCTGGTCGCCATCCTGGCCGGCCGGGACGACGTGGCAAGGCCGGGGGAGCAACTGGTCTTGGTCTGGAAACAGAGTGGCGGTGCGGTGCGCTATAAGAATGCCGAGGCGCAGGATTTGCTGGCCTTGAAGCTGATTGACGACAGTGTCGACCTGGCCCAGGCAGCCCAGGAGCACCAGGTGAGCCTGGCCTATCTCGATACCATGCTTGAACGGGCCGCCCAAGAGGAAATGATTCTGGTGCCGGTCACCACCATCCGCCGCGATGCCACTATCTTCAAGGAAAGTGAGCTGACCCCCGCCAGCTACCTCTCCTCCAACGCCTTTACCCTGCAGTGGCATATCACCCAGGCCTGCGATCTGCACTGCAAGCATTGTTATGACCGGAGCAGCCGCAGGGCCGTTGCTTTTGACCAGGCCCTGGCCGTGCTCGAGGATTTTCGCAGCTTCTGCCAGCAGCACCATGTCTATGGTCAGGTGACCTTTACCGGCGGTAACCCCTTGCTCTATCCCCGCTTTGCCGAACTCTACCGGGCTGCGGCCGAGCACGGTTTTCAGTTGGCTATCCTCGGTAATCCGGTTGAAAAAGCGGTGCTCGAAGAGCTGCAGGATATCCAGCCCTTGGAGTTTTATCAGGTCAGCCTTGAGGGGTTGGCCAGCCATAACGATCATATCCGCGGGGCCGGTCATTTTCAGCGGGTGGTGGACTTCCTGGCCCTGTTGAAAGGGCTGGGCATCTACTCAATGGTCATGCTCACCCTGACCAGAGAAAATCAGGACCAGGTTCTCCCCCTGGCCGATTTTTTGCGCGACAAGGTGGATCTTTTCAACTTCAACCGGCTGGCCATGGTGGGAGAGGGGGCCCGGCTCCTGTCGGCACCCAGCCAAGGGTATGAGGAGTTCCTGCGCAGCTATGATGAGGCCTCTGCCCATAACCCCTGTATGGGGTTAAAGGACAACCACCTTAACACTCTTTTTGTCCGGCAGGGCAGAGAGGTGTTTGGCGGTTGCACCGGCTACGGCTGCGGTGCGGCCTTTAATTTTCTGTCACTGCTTGCCGATGGTGAGGTCCATGCCTGCCGCAAGTTTCCCTCCTATATCGGCAATATTTCCGACAGTTCACTTACCGAAATCTATCATGCGGAGGCGGCCCGGCGCTATCGGGCCGGATCGCGGGCCTGTGACGGCTGTTCAATCCGCGCCGTGTGCGGCGGTTGTCTGGCCGTGACGCATGGCATGGGTCTGAATATCTTTGCTGATAAGGATCCCTACTGTTTTTTCGACTGAGCGTTGGCGGCCCCTGCAGGCAGGATGGCGGTCATGCTCCAGGCCAGGCCCGGCAGCAGGAAACAGGCGGCCAGTCCGGCGGTGACCAGGCGCGGGTCCGCTCCCAGATCAAGGATAAAGCCGGTGAGCCAGGTGGAGATGGAGAGCACCAGGGTGAGCAGGCCCATCTCCGCGGCAAAGACCCGGCCGCGGAAGCTGTCCGGCACGGTCTCCTGCAGGATGGTTGTTGAGAAGACCCATTGCACGGAACCGCCCAGGTGGGCAAAGAAGACGAAAAAGGCCGCCGGGATAAGGGAGGGGGACTGGCTGAAGCAGAGGTAGGATGCCGCGGCCATGAAAAAGCCGAAGCCGATGGCCCGGATCATCTCAGGCCGTTCCTCGCCAAAGAGCTTCCAGGCGGTTACCGGCCCCAGAGCGGCGCCAATGCCGCGGGCCGAGTAGAGAATACCGCTCTTGCCGCCGTTTTCACCACCAAAGACCTGTTCCCCGAAAACCGTGAGCATGACCATGATGCCGCCGGCCATGGCCCAGCCGCTTTTCACCAGAATGAGGCGCATTGTTTCTTTGCGTTGCAGAATGTAACGCCAGCCCTCCTGCAGGTCGGTAAGGCCGATCAGGGAGGACCAGCTTGTAATGGCCGGTTTGGCACGGCGCTGGTGGGGCAGGGGCAGGGTGGTGAGAATGGCCGCGGACAGGATAAAGGTGGCGGCATCAACCAGGATGGCCGTCTGCCAGCCGAAAAGAGCCGTGACAAAACCACCCAGGGCCGCCCCCACTGCCAGCATCACCGACCAGGTGGCGCCACTGAGGCTGTTGGCCACCTTCAGCTCCTCTTTGGCGCAGAGATTGGGCACCGAGGCGCGTCGGGCCGGATCAGTAAAGCTCCACACCGTCTCCTGGCTGAGGGCCAGCACATAGACAAGCCAGAGGTAATCGGCGCTGTCGACAAACAGATAGCCCAGCACCAGCACGGCCCGGATCAGGTCGCCGGCTATCATGATCATTTTGCGGGGCAGGCGGTCGGCCACTACCCCGGCCATGGGGCCCCAGAGAAAGGCAGGCAGGAACTTGGCGATGAGAAACCAGCTCACCGCCTGGCCCGATCCGGTATGGCTGCTTAACAGAACAAAGATACCGATATAGTTGAACCAGTTGCCAATATGGCTGATGACACCGGCCAGCCAAAAGCGGGTAAAGGCCGGATTGTGGCGCAGCAGCCTGAAATAGCTGCGTAGATCACCGGCAGCCATGTGTTTAATCGGCCTAGGGGACAAAGAGGGTTGGGTGCTCATGGTGTCTGTCTGTCACTCTCCAGGCTTGCTGATCCTTGTTTGTTGGGGGTCAACGCCATCTTGTTGTTCTGCTGAGCCAATAGCAAAATTGCTTTGTGAGGGTCAGTCAAGAAAAGTAAAAATAAAAAATGAGTTGCATAGGTATCTTATAGTGATTTCAATAGAGTGTCATGAAAAAGAGAGGCGCCCGGTTGTCTCTGGGGTGACAGAGTGTTGACCTGCGGTGTCATGCAATAATTTTTCCTATAAAGAGGTATGGAGCCAGAAGCATATGAGAAGACCACTGGGAGTAACCGTCCATAGACATATCGTTGATAGCCAGCGCCTGCATCCCGAGGCCACGGGTGATCTCTCCGGGCTGCTTAATGAGCTGATCGTGGCCGGTAAAACTATTTCCGCTGAGGTGAATATGGCCGGTCTCGCCGATATTCTCGGCATGTCGGGCAAGACCAATATTCAGGGCGAGGAGGTTCAGAAGCTCGACGAGTTTGCCAATCGCACCATTGTCCGGCGCATGGCCCGTTCCGGCTACCTCTGCGTCATGACCTCGGAGGAGGAGGATACGGTTATTCCGGTGGAGGAAGGCTATGAGGGCAAATATACCCTGGCCTTTGATCCCATGGACGGCTCTTCGAATATCGATGTCAATGTCAGCATCGGCACCATCTTTGCCGTGCATCGCCGCCGCAGCGCGACGGGGCAGGGCGATCTTGCCGATCTGCTCCAGCCCGGCCGCGACCAGGTGGCGGCCGGTTATATCCTCTACGGTTCCTCCACCATGCTGGTCTTCACCACCGGTCATGGCGTGCATGGCTTTACCCTGGATCCCAGTGTCGGTGAGTTTTATCTTTCCCATGCCGACATCAGGACCCCGGAACGTGCCAGGTATCTCAGCCTGAATACCGGCAATCGCCCCTATTGGCAGCCCCGGGTTCGCGACTTCTTTGATATGGTGAATGAACCGGATGCCGACAAGGGCAGGCCCTATAGCTCGCGCTATATCGGTTCACTGGTGGCGGACTTTCATCGCAATCTGATCACCGGCGGCCTCTTTGCCTATCCGCGCGACAGCAGGGATGCCGGTAAATCCCATGGCAAACTGCGCCTCCTCTACGAGGCGGCTCCCCTGGCCATGCTCATTGAGCAGGCCGGCGGTCGGGCCATCACCGATGATGGCCGTAATATCCTTGATATTGAACCGGAGGATCTGCACCAGCGGGTGCCGCTGATCATCGGCAGCAAGCTTGATGTGGATGAGGCTGAGGAGTTTCTGGGCAGTTGAATGGAAGCGGCCGCCACACTGGTCGGCAAGGAGGGGGGGATGGCAAGGGGATCTCTTTTGGCGCTGTTGTCTGCGTTTGTCATGGTGAGCTGTTTTTCCGGCGCCGCCCTGGCCGAACCGAGCGTCCGGCGCTCCACCGGTCAGGAGCTCTATGTGCCGATCTACTCCCATATCTATGCCGGTAATCGGAATGTGCCCCTGCTCTTGACCGCCACCCTGAGTATCAGAAATGTGGCCCCCCGTCACTCAATCACCGTTACCGCCGTCGACTACTATGACACCAGGGGCAATCTCCTGGAAGAATATGTGGCCCGGGCCGTGGTCCTTGGCCCTTTGCAGTCGATCCGCTATGTTATCCCCCAGAAGGATAAGTCGGGCGGTTCCGGTGCCAATTTTCTGCTGAAATGGCATGCCGCCGAAGCGGTTACCCCGCCCCTTGTCGAGTCAATAATGATTGGTGCCGAAGGCCAGCAAGGTATTTCGTTTACCTCCCGGGCCGTGGTCCTTGCCCCACCTGACTAAGACGGGATCGTATTTGGTGCCAGACTGGCAGTATGGGGGCATCTGGGAAAGAGTGAGCGAAATGGGTGGGGTACCGGCAGGTACCTCATGAAGCTTCGATTGTGGTCGAGCAGCTGGGGAGAACAATGGGTGCCGATTTTCTTGTTGTCTTTGATGATTTCAGCCGCCGCTATTGGCCGCTGGTCATACCGGCGGTCTTTCTGGCGGCCTGGTTCTTTCACCTCTTCCTCTTCAGGCAACAGCTCCGTTTTGTCCTGCAGCGTCTCCGCCGCCACCAGATAAGCGGGCGCAAGGAGCGCCGCCGGTTGCAGGAGTCAGAGGAGCGCTTGCGCATTATTCTGTCAGCCATTCAGACCGGCGTGGCAGTGATTAATCCTGCCAGCAGGAAAATAGAATTTGTCAATCCCGCTGCCTGTAAGATGATCGGTCTGGCCAAGGAGGGCATTGTCGGCCGGCGAATCGAGGAGTTTGAGGTGCAGGAGGGCCGCCGCACGGCAGATGAGTTTCGTGGCCTGGCCTCTGTATCCGACGGTGTTCGGCATCGGCAGCTCCACAGAAGCGGCGGCGAACATTTTCCAGTGCTGGAGAAGGTGGCGCCCATCACCATTAACGGCGCGGTTTTCACCCTGAAGAGCTATCTTGATCTCACAGAGTTGGCCGTCACCCGGCGCCAGGTGGAACGCCTGCATGCCAATCTCACCAAGCGCGTTCAGGAGCTCCACTGCCTGTTCGGGGTGGCCGGCTATCTTGGCGATGCCTCCCTGACCCAGGCTGAGGTCTTAACCAGGGTTACCAGGCTGCTGCCGCCGGCCATGACCTTTCCCCATCTGGCCGAGGCCCGTCTGAGCCTTGACGAGCAGATAACGGCTACGGAGAATTTTCAGGAAACACCATGGAGCATGAGCCATGCCATTGAGGTGGCCGGCGACACGAGGGGGCGGCTGGAAATCAGCTATCTGGAGGATCCCAGCCTGGAGGGTGAACTCCTTTTTGTCAAGGAGGAGCGCGCTTTGCTGGAGACCGTCTGCTTGCGGGTGGCCCGCTATCTTGAGGGGCTTGAGGCGGCTCAGGACCGGGCTCTGTTCAAGGGCCTGATGGATCACACCAGTGATGCGGTCTTTGTCTTTGAGCAAGGCAGCAGCCGGCTCACCTATGGCAATATGCCGGCTTGCCATCTCCTGGAGCTGCAACGCCCAGAGCTCCTCACCCGCAGCTTTGCGGATATATTTGCGCTGGAGGATGGCCCGGCTGGGCTGATCTCCCTGCTTGAGGAGCAGGGTCTGGGGTGCTCAATGGGCGTTGAGGTGGGGCTGCGCGTCCGGCACGGCAGTCCCTTGCCGTGCCAAGCCACCGCTCTTTTGTTGGGGCATGGCGCCAACAGTAAGGTGGCGCTGCTGCTCGGCCCCCAGGCCGGCGAGGGGGCCAAGGAGAGTTTGCCGCAGTAGGCTGCTATCTTTTGACCAGCTTGGCCCATGTGTCACGCAGGGTGACGGTGCGATTGAAGAGCGGCCGTTTTGGGCTGCCCTCCTTCCTGTCCAGGCAGAAGAAACCGACCCGTTCAAACTGGAAATGGTCGTTGGCCGTGGCTTGGGCCAGGGCGGGTTCCAGTTTGCAGTGGGAGAGGATCTGCAGGGATTCCGGGTTGATATTCTCCTTGAAGTCGACCTCCGGGTCATCTTCGGGGTTTTCCTTGTTAAAGAGCCGGTCATAGAGGCGGATCTCAGCGTCCAGGGCATGGCGGGCCGAGACCCAGTGCAGGGTGCCCTTGACCTTGCGGCCGTCCGGCGATGAGCCGCCGCGGCTGGCCGGATCATAGCTGCAGCGTAGTTCAATGATTTCGCCGCTGTTGTCTTTGATCACCTCCTGACAGGTGATGAAATAGGCGGCCCGCAGCCGCACCTCGCGGCCCGGGGCAAGGCGGAAAAACTTCTTGGCCGGTTCCTCCATGAAGTCGTCCCGGTCGATGTAGATTTCCCGGCAAAAGGGGATCATGCGGCTGCCCAAGCTTGCATCCTTGGGGTGATTGGCAATCTCCAGCTCCTCTTCCTTCTCTTCCGGATAGTTGGTGATCACCACCTTCAACGGCTTTAAGACGGCCAGACGGCGTGGCGCCCTATCGTTGAGATCATCGCGGATGGCGTTCTCCAGCACCCCCATATCAATACGGCTCTCCCGTTTGGCCAGACCAATGGTGGCGCAGAAGTTGCGGATGGCGGCCGGCGTATAGCCACGCCGTCTGAGCCCCGAGATGGTCAGCATGCGCGGGTCATCCCAGCCGCTGACAAAGCCCTCCTGCACCAGTTGCATGAGTTTGCGTTTGCTCATCACCGTGAAGTTGAGGTTGAGCCGGGCAAACTCTATCTGCTGGGGATGGCAGGGGGTCTGCAGGGTGTCGAGGAACCAATCATACAGGGGGCGATGGTCGGCAAACTCCAGGGTGCAGAGCGAGTGGGTGACCTTCTCGATGGCATCCGACAGACAGTGGGTGTAGTCGTACATGGGGTAGATGCACCACTTGTCACCGGTGCGGTGGTGATGCACCTTGCGGATGCGGTAGATGATCGGATCGCGCAGGTTGATATTGGGGGCGGCCATGTCGATCTTGGCGCGTAAGACATAGGTGCCGTCGGCAAACTCGCCGTCTTTCATGCGGCGAAAAAGATCAAGGTTCTCTTCCACCGAGCGGTTGCGGTAGGGGCTTTCTCTACCCGGCTCCTTCAGGGTGCCGCGATACTGGCGCATCTCTTCACCGCTTAAGCTGCACACGTAAGCCTTGCCCATCTTGATCAGTTCCACAGCGTAGTCATGGAGCTGGTCAAAATAATCGGAGGCGTAAAAGAGGTTGTCGCCCCAGTCAAAACCAAGCCATTTGACGTCTGCCAGGATGGAGTCGATATACTCCACCTCCTCCTTTTCCGGATTAGTGTCGTCAAAACGCATGTGACAGACGCCCTGGGGATACTCCTGGGCCAGGCCGAAGTTGAGGCAGATCGATTTGGCATGACCGATATGCAGATAGCCGTTGGGCTCCGGCGGGAAGCGGGTCACCAGGCGGCCGTCGTTTTTGCCGGCGGCCAGGTCTTTGGCGACAATGGTACGGATAAAGTCAAGATTGCTGGTATCTATATCGGTCATTTTTGTTGAGAAGTCAGAGTTGAGAAGTCGGGCCCCCAGCCGTGCCGGCTTAGTCTTTCAGCCGGCACCACCTGCCAGGGTCTCTTGCATAATGAGATATTTCGGAGTCTCGCTTCGCTCGCTTACCTGTTCGAGTTTGAGAAGCATGGAAAATAAAAACAGCAACATATCGGGCATATGTGATGGTTTTTATTTTCGTAGCGACGAAAAAATCGGCCAAAAGAGCAATTGCATCAAGATGCCCGCTAGTCTTCAAACCATTTGCCTGCCTGGCGCAGGCGGCGCACCACGGTTTCCTTGCCGAGATGGGCAAAGACCTCAAACATGGAAGGCCCCTTGATCTGACCGGTGAGCACGGCGCGGGAGCCGTTAATGGGGATACCGGGCTTGATGCCCTTTTCCTCGGCAAAGGCGCGGGCCACCCGTTCGGTTTCCTCGGCCGTAAAGACGTCGAGATCGTTCAGTTGTTCGGCCAACTCCGGCAACCACTCCTTGAGGTCGGGATGTTTGAGCAGGTTTTTTTTGCGGGCCTTGGGGCACATGGCGAAATCATCGGCAAACCAGGCGCGGCCCTGGGTGACAAAATCCTTCAGGGTGTAGAAGCGTTCGCGTGTCATCTCAAGGGTCTTCAAAAACCACTCCTGGCGCTCCGCTTCAAAGGCCGGATCCCAAATACCGGCTATCTCCATCTCCTTTTTGACATGAGAGGCCAGTTCCTTGATATCCATGCTGCGCAGGTAATGGGCATTGATGTTGAGGAGCTTGGGATCGGTGATGAATTTGGGGTCATCCTTCTTGTAGTTAAAGACGGCGTTCGACTTATTGATCCGTTCCAGGCTGAAGGCCGCAATGAGCTCTTCCCTGGAGAAGATCTCCCGGTCATCACCGGCCGACCAGCCCAGCAGGCAGAGAAAGTTAACCATGGCCCAGGGCAGAAAGCCGTTGTCGCGATACCACTGCACCGCAACGATCTCGCCATGGCTGCGCTTGGAAATCTTGGCCTTGTTGGTGTCCAGGGTCAACGGCATATGGGCAAAGACCGGCACCGGCGCGCCCAGGGCCTCGTAAAGCAGGATCTGGCGGATGGTGTTATCCTTGTGGTCCTGGCCGCGGATAATATGACTGATCCGGTCGCGGATGTCATCCACCACGTTGCACAGCAGGTAAAGGGGCTTGCCGTTGGAGCGGACAATGACAAAGTCGGAAATGTCACGGTACTGCTGCTCGATACGCCCCAAAACCTTGTCGTCATAACCGACGGCGCCGGGTCGATCCGGCACCTTGAAGCGGATCACCGACGCCAGGCCGGCCGCCTCTTTTTCGGCAATCTCCTCGGCAGTGAGCCGGCTGCAGGCTCCGTCATAGCCGACAGTCTGCTTGGCGGTGAGGGCCGCCTCGCGCTTGGCGTCAAGGTCTTCCTTGGTGCAGAAACACTTATAGGCCTTGCCCTCTTCGACCAGGCGTTGGGCCGCGACCTGATGGTCTTCGGTAAAGGCGGTCTGGAAGTATGGCCCCTCATCCCAATCGATTCCCAGCCAGTTGAGGCCGTCAATAATGCCGGTGATCGACTCCTCGGTGGAACGTTCGGCATCAGTATCTTCAATGCGCAGAATCAGTTTGCCGTCATGCTTTTTGGCGTAGAGCCAGTTCAAAATAGCGGTACGGGCGCCGCCGATATGCAGATAGCCGGTGGGGCTGGGAGGGAAGCGCAATCTTACTTCGTTGGCCATAACAGGTTTCCTTGGCAAAGTTCTTCAGAGCCGCACCGTGCCGGCTGGTCCGGGCGGCTTTTTTATTTTCCATGCTTCTCAAACTCGAACAGGTAAGCGATCGAAGCGAGACTCCGAAATATCTAATTATTCAAGATACCCATAAATAGTTTACCGGTAAAATACAATGAAAGAACGCCTGTCTTCCATAAAAAAACAAGGCAACAAGGGGGTGTTTTTCTGGGGCCACATGCCTGTGTCGCCGGTGCGGGGCGTTAAAGGGCGGCGTCCGCATGGACGTCTGCAGCCTACCCCCTGTCTCTCCTGGGTGGCGTTCACTTTTTACCGGCTGCTTCATTGTGTCGTAATGGCGAGATCATTTTGTTTGAGGAGTGCCTTTTTTTGTACTCCTTGATCTCCAGGAAGGGACCTTTTCCCGGTCGGATAGCAGAAAAAATGCGGAAAAACATTCTGAAATAAAAGGGGAAAAGAAAAAAGAGATCCGCAGGGCTGGCCAAAGGGCATAAAGAGATTTATACTATTAGTAGTTATACACAGGTAAATTATCAGGAGGGGTATTATGGCTATTGACGGCGCAAGTGTTACCACTGTCCAGGACAGTAACAGGCCCCAGAATTTGGATAGCGGCACCAAAATCAAGGTTGCCAACCGGGAAAACGAGATGAATCGGGCCGGTCAGGCCAGTGAAAACGGCCAGGAGGTTGTGGCGAATTTTTCGGCTGCCGCCCTGGAGACGTCACGGGCCGCTGCCGAGGTCTCGCAAGGTGCGGAGAAAAATCGGCTAGAGTCAAGTACTGAGCGTGATGAGTCCAGGCCGCAGCCACCACCCGAGGATAGAGAACAAAAAATAGATGTTATGGCCTAACCATAAAAAAAGCCCTGCTTAACCAAGCAGGGCTTTTTTTATGGGTGCGATAGCCAAGAAAGACGACTGCCTTGCACCACCCCCCTCTGTCGGCCCCAAAAAGAACAGACCTGGGGCGCTCTTCCTTGCGAGGAGCCCCATGCGCCAGATGAGACCTCAAGACGCCGCCCTGTTTGTCAACAACAGCTGTCTTTAGGCCGGCGTACATTCGGCATTGATAAGATTGTCAAGAAAACGGTCCCAATGACCGTCCTTGTCCAGGTCATAGCTTGCATTCTTAGCGGCAGTGACCGTATCACCCTGCCATTTGCCATCAATGGACAGCGTCTCTTTGTATAATTCGTTGAGCACCCGCTGGACAAATTTCACCTGGGATTCCACATGGCGCCAGGCCGTACTGGTGCCCAGATCACAATGCCAATGATCGCGATGGGCGGCATTATAATCGTAGTTGAGGACGGTGCCGAACACCTTGCGCAGGGAGGCCTCGATGCGCAGATAACGGTACCAGTCCTGCGGAGCATTGATGGTTAAAAATTTATTGGTATCAGACCACCACAACCCGTCAACATCGATGGCCAAACCCTGGCCATGCTGACCCGCTTTATTCACATAAAGGCCACCGGTCAAGATAAGACTGGGCGCCGTCATCTCCACCTTGGCCAGCAACGGAGCCCAGCTGTTCAAAGCATCCTGCAGGGACTGCTGACCGCGAAAAATCCTTCTGTTCCTGGCCGGCAGTGGCTCCGGCATTCCGTATCCCTGGGCCGCTAGCCGATCATAGGCCAAGCGATAGGTGCCGGCATGGGTAATATTGACCAGAGGGACAGTCAAGGCCACGTTAAAGGTGTCCGATACCCCCTGTCCCCTGGCCATTTCATGGAGGCTGAGTCCATGCGCTTTTGCCGAACCGGCCGGGATGCGCTCCAGGTTAAAATCATAGGAGGAGCCATCAATCATGATATCAAGATCAATCTCGTCGGCATTTTCCTTCTCCATGCTGATTTCATTGATCTGGATGCCGGGAATGATAATGGATGGTTTGAGGAGGCGCCGATCGCCCTTGGTCTTAATGGTGAGATTGTTGTCGGTATAGGTAGTGCCATTATATTCGAAAATGCCACCATTGCCGGCTCCTTCTGCCGAGTAGGTCACCTTGACCAGGAGGTTGACGCGGGGAATGGAGATGTCCATAATGGAGTACTGCGGCATGTCCAGGGTAAAGGAGAGCGTTGCGGCGCTGAGTTCTTTGACAATGCCGGTGCCGTTATAGGCGGCAGGCCCATCGACGACAAACCGTGTGCCGCCTCTAAAGTGAAAAAAATCAGACCAGGGGCGATTGGTGCTCAGCTGCACACTGTCTGGCGTGGCCGTGTAGCCCAGTCCCTGCCTTGTGGTACTGTTGCCGGCCAGGCGGGCATCCTGCGGCCAGTGGGCGATACTCAGATTCTTGGCGCCTTTGATAAGGCGGGCCAGGGCAAGGCGCCGGCCTCGGCCGCTGGCCGGGTCGATCACCTCCACCCGGGGGCCGGCCTGGCCGACGCTCTCCAGGCCCACGACCACATGGCCCACAGTAGAGCCTCGGGCATCGGCCTTGCGCAGCCAGAGAGGGCCATAGCGCAGCAGCATCTCCTCCATGATTTTGTCCTGACCTGCCTTGAGGGGTCGGCTCACCAGAGCCGACCCCTCAAGAACATCGTCCCATTCGTCACGGCTGAGGGGCCGGCCCGCCTGGAAGGCAGATTGGGCCGCCCCATCCAGTTTGCTGATGACCTCGGCAACACTGCTGTTTTCTCTGTTTTTCCAGTTGATCATCACGGTCAGGGGGCCGGCCCAGGCCGTGCTCTTGTCCGGATGATGGACACGCGGCCACGGTTTCTCGGCCCGGGCCTTGACGGCCTTGGCAAAGGCAAAAAAACTTGCCTGTCCTGTGGCCCAGGGGGTGGATGTCGGGGCAGAGAGCTTTCCCCTTGAAAAACGCATGGCCTGTTCCACGCTGGCAAGTCGATTACCCATTGTGAGCCTCCTGCGGTTTGGTATCTTCAATAACCTCGTGTTTATCGGTTTCATCTTCTGTGGCGGGCACCTCAGGAGCAGATTCCTGTTCTCTTGGTTCCTGAGGTTGCTGTTGGTCTTGTTCGGGCGGCGTGCTGTCAGCTTGGGGCGGCGCCGGCTGGGCTGTGGCATCCCCTTGTTTTTTCTGTTTGAGTGCGTCCTCGATCAGGGCCAGGGATGAGATGAAATCCATTTCATCAAGAGCCATGGCCTGCTGTTGATCTTTTTCAGTGGCCGGCGGCATTCTGGCTGTGGGTTCCTCACTGCCTACCTCGGCGGCAAAGGCATCCAGGCGGCGGTTTATCTCATGCGTGCCCAGCTCAAAGGTGGTGGCATGGGAGAGGTCACTGCCCAGATGCTCAAAGACATCGTGGCTGGGATGACCTGTCACCTTTCGGTGGGCCGCCGCCGGCGAGGTTGATTTTTCTTCGGCCCCCTTATAGTGGCCCAGGACGGCCTGCTGCAGGTCTTTTTGAAAATCGTCGTGGTCATCGGCGAGTGCCTGTGCGTCCAGGATATCGGTCATCTCCGATTCCAGCTCCTCATTACCCAGGGCGGCGACCTCAGCTGCGCTCTCCGGTGCAGTGGCTGCCTGCCACAGGGGCTGGCTGGCAACGATGTGGTTGGTGGGCTCGGCGGCGGCCTCCGGCCAGTCGTTGGTGTTTTCCGCCGTAGGTGGTTGAAGTTCGGACAGGCTCCTGAGCAGGGCCTGGTGCGGGTCCATGGCCGGCCGCCCGGCGAAATCGGCGCCCACCGCCATGGCGTATGTTTCCGGCACCTCCTGGGGTGCCGCCAGCTGCCCGGCCTGCTGGAGAAGGGCGGGCAACCGGGCCATGAGGAAATCACCGGGGCAGGTGGTGGCCGCCCACTCGCGGTGGCCCTTGATGTGTGAACTGGCGCAGGTAATGCTGTATTTGTTGCAGAGCCAGGCGATGAGCCTAGCCGCACTGTCGAGCATGGCCTGCGGCACCTTGGCCACCTGGTAGTTGCCCAGAAAGGCGATACCGATATTATCCTTATTGTGCCCCCTGACATGGCTCCCGGTTCGTTCCACATTCTCCCTGCCTTGCCAGATGCGGCCATCCGCACTGATCAGAAAATGATAGCCGATGTCTGACCACGGCTTTTTGGCCGGCGTCAGCGTGGTGTCTGCTGCCAGGTGATATTTCTGAATGGCCTTGATCCGTCGCTCCGGCGTCAGGCTGTCGTTATTGGGGGTGGTGGTGTGGTGAAGGGTGATATATTGCGGAGTGTGGACTGCGCCCACCATGCCCACCTGTTTGGCGCCCCAGGCCGTGCGCAGTTGCACAAAGGGGGGAGGGGTGGGAATGCTGGCGCTGAAGGTGGTCGGTTGGCTGTCTGGCGCCTCTTCCGTCGCTCTTTGGGGCAGGTTGCCCTGGTCAAAAAAGGAGGACATGGTCTTGCCGGGCCTGGTCTTGGCACCCAGGGTCCGTCCCAGGGAGAAGCCAGCCGCCACCAGGCCGGCCGTGGTCAGCCAGGTCGGCGGCTTGGGGGTGGGCAGGTCGGCCTTATTGCGAGCCACCTGGAAGATGAGCGGTTTGGCAATGGTCTTGCCGCCGGCATCATAGGTCACCCAGGAGGAGCCCTTGGTGTTCCAGAGCCAGAAAGGTTTTTTTGCCTTGGTTGTGCGGCTGTTTTGCACCACCTTTTTGCCCGGTTCGCCGTGCCAGAAGTTCATGCCGGCGCCACCCTTGGCCGCGGTGCAGGTAACCCCCAGGCTGGTGGCAATCTCCACGGCAATGCCGGGCAGACTCAGTTTGCCCAGGTTGAAACGTTTCAGGTAGGGGTCAATGACGGCATCACCGAAACCGGAGAATTTATCCGTGGCATAGCCGCAGTAGCAGCCCCAGATCTGCCAGGCCGCCCCAGCGCTGTGGTTGCCCTTTATTGTGGTCAGGGTGGTAGGGTCCATGGCCTGGCTGAAGAATCCGGCCACCAGGGCATCCTCCGCCTGCATGGCCTTGATGGCCCGGTCCTTGGCCGTGCCCTTCATGGCGTTAAATTTCTTGGCCCGCTTTTTGAGGCGCTTGCCGTGGTCAAACTTGTAGGCCAGGGAGAGCATGGTGGAGTCACCATGGCAGGCGATGTGGACCTGGCGGATTTTTTGGGTGGCCTTGACCAGGGTGGTGAGGATGATATCCTTCTGCCAGGCCTGCACCACCTGGATGGTGTCGGAGGGGTAGAGCCCGGCCAGGGTATCCTTCAGGGTCTCGGCCACCAGCTTGAGGGAGGTGTCGTTATCCGTGCCGCCGGGAAAGGCCGGCGTCTTGCCGGGATCCCCTGAAAAGCCGTAGAAGATATATATTGCTTTTGAGGTCGCCATAATTCACCTAAGAAAGGGCTGTGCACGCCAGGATGGTCATGCATCTACTTCGAGGTTGATCACTGCAAAGGGGTCAAGGGCGATCTGCACCGAATTGCCCCCCTTGTGGAACAGCTCGCTGTTGACGCGCAGGGCAATGGACCGGGCGTTGCTGTCGGTGATCGTCACCGGCCGGTTATTGATAAAGGCGGCGGGATAGCCCGGTTGGCGCTCTACCACCAGATTGTCGCCGCTGAGCATGAGCACCGGGCTGTCCGCGGCCAGGGCCAGACTGACGCCGCGCACCTGCGGGGCGTTCTGGCGGCGGCGGGCCTGCTGGATAATCTTGGCCAGCCGATCATACCTGGCCCTGGCCTTCTTGCTGTCATGGCTGTCGGGGCTGAGCACTTTTTCCACCTTGATATTTCTTTCTTCCATTCTGTTGATATCCTTTACCGATTTCACACCGATCTTGCGCATCTCGCGTTTGGTGTCATCGTCAATCTCGTCCAGTTCGTCCAGGGCGATATCGTCGGCGCGCAGCGGTTCCGGGGCGTGCTGGGCGATCTGGGCATCGGTAATGGAGCCGAGCTGGATCGACATCTTAGAGGCCCCGGTCTCACCCGGCTTGGCATTGGTGAACAGCACCTTGCCCTCCTGAAAACTGGGGAAGACATGGAGGTCCAGGGCCACGTCCTTCACCGTATAGGTCAGTTTGCGGTTGATGCCCTTGATGGCCAAGGTGTCCTGGGCCTTATCAAGCTCAATGATGAACGAGTCGAGGAACCGCTCGATATTCCAGTGGTTATTTGCTCTCTGCACCATGGTCGGCAACCAATACAAGCCGCATTGTGTGCAATACGGGGAAAATTGATGTCTCTATCTGCTGGGTGGGCGGCGCACTGACCAGCGCCACTCCGCCATCATCGTCAACCTCGGTATGGATCTCCACCGGCACCTCCACGGCAATTTTTGTCACCGAGCAGGCCATGCCCTGGTCGTGATCGGCAATCTGTTCCTGGAAATCGGTAAAGCCGTTTACCAGCTCTGCCACCGGTGCCAGAAAATCGAGGATATCCGGGTTCATCGTCTTAGTTGCCATTTGCAACTCTCCGTGCCTCGGTCTGGTCCGCTGGCCGACCATGCTTGATTTCCACCAGTTGCACCGGGAAGACCGGTGTGCGCTTTCTGGTCTTGATCTTCATGCCGTCGATACTGTCATCACCAGGTCTGACGTCTTGGCCGGTGATCGTGACGCAGAAATGGACCGCTGCCACCATGGGAAAGAAGACGCTTTTTTCGGCGGTGGCCAGCACCTGAGCGGTGTCGGTGTCGATATCCGTTGGCGTGCGCAGGACAATGCGCCGGATGGTGAACTCCGGGTAGACAAAGAGGGCGGCACTGTCCCCTGGCGGTGCCCCCAGTTCCAGGCGGCTGCGGGCCGCGACGTTGTATCGTTTATGGAAGTCGTCGGTGCGCAGGGCGGCCAGCTCCAAGGCGGAGAGCGAGGGGTGGGCACTGATCCGCGGCAGCAGCCGGTTTAAGGCGTCCGGGCTCAGTTCCATGCCGCTTTTCAGTTTGCCCAGGTCGTGGCGTAACTGTTTGTCCTCTATGCGGGTCAGGGTGGGGTTGCGGCCGTTATTGCCGCGCTCCGGCGCCAGGGCATAGGTGTAGCGGCACTGGAAGGTGACGCGGCGCAGATCCTTATGGAAGGAGTCCTGCCACACCTTGTGGCTAAAGGCCGGGAATTGATTTTTGTCGGTGACAATGGCCTTGCCGACAACCTCCTCAACGCGGTCAAAGATGTCGCCGCCCATCAGGGTGATGAGCTGGCTGACCGCAGTGCCGCGCGCTGCACCCTTTTTGTTTTTCCAGACCAGCTCCGCCTTGACCAGATACTCCTCACCCGCTTTGAGGTCCGCCAGCCTGACGGCAGGAAGCTGGGGGGTCCCGGCAATGGCGCCGCCGCTTAAATCCTTGAGGGGCTGGGAGCTTTCGACCAGGGTCTTGAGGCTTTCCGGATCCTTGATGCGCAGGTGGAGGGTGGCCCTTCTGATGGTCTGCGGGGTGTTGAGGCGCAGTGGAAAATGCAGGTCGTGACCGTGCCGGTAGGCAATCCGGGTCCGGCCGTTTATCAGCACGGTTTTGACGCCGTCAAAGTCAAGCTTCACCGCGTTGACCCGCTTGTAGGGGATGTCGTCCGCGGCCAGATGAACGGCAATCCCCATCTCCATGAGCAGCTTGTCCAAGGCCGGATCGTCAACGCCGGGATTGATCTTGGTGAGGAAGTCAAGTTCCGCCTTGTCGAGGTTGGTGATGGTCTTCAAGGCGTCCTTGAGACCGTCAACGGCTATGCCGGCCAGTTTGGTGGGCGAGACGCTCTCCACCACACTTTTGACCGTCTCCGGCGACAGGATGTTCTTGAGGATGGGGGCCAGGGCCGGCAGGGCGGCAAGCAGGGCCGGAGCAAACTGGGCCTCGGCATACTGCTGCTGGAGGCTGGCCGCCTGGGCCGCGATCCGGCGGTCGGTGTAAAAAACACCCTGGGCCGTGGCCTTGCTGCTTAAAAGCTGCTGGAGAAGCTCGGTAATGGCCCTGATCATTGGATCGCCACCAGGGACTGCCGCCTTTTTGGCAGCACCCGTTTTGCCGCCTTTCTTTTTGGCGCCGCCAAGCAGGGCCGGTAGGATCTTGCCGGCCACGGGCAGGAGTTTCCCTATCACCCCGGAAATGGCGCCGAGGAAGAGGGCCTCGCTTACCGGCGCCGGTTTATAAGAAAAGGCAACGTTGTCCACATACTCGTCATAATCGTCTACATGCATCACGGGCTCCTCTGCCATGGCCGTAGCTGGCGCCGGTACTGAAGGCGCCGCCGGAATGGTCAAAATGATGTCTGAAAAGGCGGGTCCGCGCAGGTCTCGGGTCCGAAAGGTGTAGAGCTGGATGGCGCGATGAGTGCCGGAAAAGCGGCCAACCGGCACCTTGATGGCCACCCTGCCGTGGGAGGTGGCCGGGATGGGACCCATGAGCCGCGACTTATAGGTCGGCGCTGCCAGCACCTTGCGCCCCTCCCTGGTAAAGACCTGATGATGGTCACCAATGGCATAGGCGTAGAAGGCATTGGCGCCCAGTTCCGCCCGGAAGCAGTGGTGAGGGCCGGTACACCCTTCCTCTGTCAGTAATGCCAGGGCCATGGTGGTCTACGCCTTCTTCTCTTCTTTGCTGCCAGGACTGCCTGCCTTGATATCGGCCAGCTCTATCTCCATGAAGTTGTCGAGTTTGAAGTAGTCTGACTTGAAGGTGATATCCACGGAGCCGGTGATCTTGGCGGCCAGCTCGGTGGACGCCTCGCTTTTGGCCGATGACACCGAGATCTGGGTGGAACGATACGACGAACTGCCGCCGGCCCCGCCACCCCCGAAAATCTTGCCGATCAGGCCGGTGCTGCCCCTGGCATAGGCGCCGGCCGAAAAGGATTGCTTGGAGGCGGCCTTGTCCGCCTTTTTGATCTGCTCCTTGGCCTTGATGTCAAAGATCACCGCGGCCTTGACATTACCCTTTTCAACCACCAGGCGGGTGATACCCATCAGGATGGTTTCTCGCAGGAGTTTGCGCTGCTCCTTGGCCATGGCGATCTTGGCGTCCATGATCTTGGCCTTGACCTGGTTGTCGCCGATATCCAGGGGGGTGCCGTCCTTGTCGGTGAGGATGGCCTTGGCTTGGCCCGTGTCATCCGTCTCGTCATCGGAAAAATCGATGCTGAACTCATCGGAATTATTTTCGGCCAGGTAGCCGAAGGCGGCGGCGTCATCCACCTGTTGGACGAATTTGGAGATGGAGGCTGAGGCGGTTTTTAGGAGCTGCTGGTAGCTGTCCATCTGCTTGAGGGTCACCTCGAGATTGGCGTCAAAGACCCCCTTGAGCAGATCAGAGACAAACTGGGGAAAGTTGACCTGGCGGACAAAATCTCCAGCCATCTGGCCGGCCTCGTCAATGCGCTTGTTGTAGTGGCGTTCATCCTCAATGAGGTCGGACGCCTTTTTATCCCGTATCTTCGGCACTTTTCTCATGGCCTCTACGTCCGGTGCCTGCGACAGGCTGCTGACCTGTTGGTTGTATATATCCTTAAAAAGCGCCCTCTGTTCCTTCTCGGGCATGGCACTGAAGCTGAGGGAGTCAGCCAGGATGTCCCGGGTGGATTTGAGCGCTTGCGCCTTTATGACTTCCGGATCAATAGTCATCTAGAGAACCTCCGTATCCGCTTTTGGTGCGTAATCATGCTGCGTCCTTAGTCTTCGAAGTCGTCAAACTCATCCTCGAAGTCGTCGAAACTCTCCTCCTCCTCAAGCGAATAGTCGTCCTCGTCTACCACGGCCGAGCTTCTGGAAATGATCCAGGCCTCGGCGGCCCTGAGAAAGGTCTCGAACTCCTGGTCGGTGACACTGGCCTCGTTAAAGTCGGCAATCCACTGGAAGACCTTGTTGCCCTTGCCTGCCACGGTGCGCAGGGCCTGGAGGTTTGGGGTCGATGCAAAGGGCGGTTCCTTGTGGAGCCTGTCGATGACGGTCCAGCGATCGCGCCGGGTGCCGAAACCGTAGAAGTCGATGATCTCCGGGGCATCGAGGACCTGAAAGCAGGTGTCGAGCAGGCTGCGCAGCTGGGCGGCCTGGGTCTTGGTTCGGCCGTTGCCGTATTCGGTCAGGTTGTACTGCAATTCCTTGGTGGCCTGATAGATGGGGATGCGGGAGACCGGCGCCGCCCCCTCGCCGACAATGGAGATCTCCTCGGCTTTGCGGATATAGTTGGCAACCTCTTCCATCAGGGTGGCCCACAGGTCCTCGAACCGGTCGTTGACGATCATCCGCTCCAGGACCTCGGCACTGCCCTTGCCCAGGGCCTTGCGGTAGGCCATGGCCCGTTCCTCGGGGCTGTCGCGCCGGTCACGGTCCTGCCAGAGGCGTTCAAGGGTATCGGTAACCTCTGACTGGGGCAGGTCGAGAATGCCGCTGTTCCAGTTGAGGTAGAGCACGTCCATGAGCTGAAAGATATGGGCCTTCTCGCCCAGCTCATAGGCATAGTCCAGGAAGCCGGCCGCCAGGATGTTGTCCCTGATGATGGCCTGGTCCACCACTTCGTCAAAGGTGTCCACCGAGAAGTCCCAGCCACCGGCGGCCGGGCTGCCGTACATGGTGCCTTCAGCACTGTAGAGGGCGTTGTTATAGGCCAGGGCGAAATATTCGTCATAGCCGCCCTTGGCGAACTTGTCGTCGTCGGTGATGTTGACGCCGCTGGCCAGGAGGTGGGAGACCATGCGCCGTTTGATATCAGCGGTAAATTTTTCCTGTTTGATCTCGTCGCGGTCGATATAGCGCTCGACAAGCTCGGAGAGGCCCCCTTCCCGGAGGGAGGCATTGTGGATCTTGATGACAAAGGGTTCAACCGTTTTCGGTGCCAGTGGCAGGCCGGCCGCCTCGACATTGTCGGTGAGCAACTGCAGTTCCTCCTCGCTGAGCTGGATGCGGTTGTCGTCGATAACCCCCAGAACAATCTTCTCGACAAGGGCCCGCTTGACATCCTGCAGCTTGCGGACCACCGAATCGGCAAAGCCGAGGGGGTCGCCCAACAGGTCGCTGTTTTCGGTAATCAGGTCGGCGAGGATTTTTTTGTAGATCGGCAACCTGGCCAACAGCAGCCGGTCCAGGTAGGCAAGACCCATATTGTTGAGCTTGATGGTGACCTTTTTGAGGACTGTGGCGTATATGGCCAGATTGGGCTCCTGGGGCACCTGGCCATATTTGGAGAGCGCCATGGCGTCCAGTCCCTGGCTGATGCGCAGGTCCAGGGGCTGGGAGGGCACGATGATGCGCAGGTAATCGGGAACCTCCATGAGTTGAAATTTCAGGTCGGGAATATTTGACAACCTACCGTATGGTCTCGTTATTTTTTCCAATGTCGGCACCTCCGTGGATCCTGATGGGTTGGGATTAGCTAGAAAATGGTCAAGGTATGAGTCGAAGAGCTGTGTCAGTTCAGGGGTTGAGTAAGGGATGTCGCCCTTTTGCTTCCGAAAGGCTGCGAGGAAATCGCTATCCGGTTCTTCATAGCCGGCCAGTTCGGCGATCCAGGCCGCTTCAGCCTTGCAGATCATCTCCTGCTTTCTGGTGCCGCGCAGGCCCCGGCAGATGACGGGCCAGGCCTCTTTAAGCAGGGCGATGCGCTCCTCGCAGCTCAAGCCCGGGTCAATATCGGGCAGATCTGGCTTCTTCTCTTTCTCCCTGAAGGTTTTGAGCCGGACAACAATGTCATTGATATTTTTCGCCATAGATTATCCTCGCCGGTTGAACTTGCTTTTCAGGAGCTGCAGGGCATCAGCGATATTGAGCTTGCCATAACCGCCCTTGACATCCTTGTAGGGCCGGCCCATCTTGTCGGAGGTGTGTTTGAGCAGGTATTTGATCTTGTTGTCGTCAAGGGCGGCGCCCTGTTTCAGGGCGTATGATTTCAACAGGGCCACGGCGCCGGCGACAAAGGGGGCAGCCTGGGAGGTGCCGCTGGAAAAGGCATAGCTGTTATCCAGAAAGGAGCTGTATATCTCCGAACCAGGTGCCACAATGTCGACCTGGTTACCGTAGGTGGAAAACGGCGCCACTTGGTACTGGTCCCGGCTCAGGGCCCCCACCGTGATGACATAGGGGTAGGCACCGGGATAGTAGAGGTCCTCGCTGCCGTTATTGCCGGAGGCGGCAACAATGGTGACATTTTTGTCTCTGGCATAGTCGATGAGCTCCTTGTAAGGCAGACCGCCGCCCGGCGATCGCACCCCCAGGCTCATATTGATGATATCGGCGCCGGCATCGATGGCCCACTTGAGTCCGACATTGATGTTGTCGATCAGACCGGCGCCCACGGTATTATCACCGCGTCGCATGGCACCCAGGACACGGACCGGCAGGATGCGGCAGGAGGGGGCAACACCTTGGGGCATGGCCCTGCCGCGGCCGGCGATAATGCCGGCCACATGGGTGCCGTGCCCCACATAGCGGTCCGCCGGTTCACTGTCGTAGCCCAGAAAATCACCGAGGAAGCGGTCGGCACCGTCAATGATGTTGACAAAGTCGCGGCCGGGCCGATAGGCGTGGCGCAGTTCGCCATGGTTGAGATCGACGCCGGTATCAAGGACGGCCACGGTGACCCTGCTGCTTCCTTTGGTCATGAGGTGGGCCTGATCAAGACCAATGGCCTGTCGTGATTGGCGGTCAGTGGATCTGCTTTGCTGTTCGGTGTAATCGTCTCTTGCGATGCTGTGGCTGCGCGGCAGGTCAGTGACCGCAATATCGCCAAGGCGGACGTAACGGACCTCCGGCAGAAGGCGGATCTGGCGCACCATCTTGTCGGGAATGGTGCCTTTGCCCTGAAGGATAAAACGGTAAATACGATTGAGGCCCTGGCGTATCTCGCCGGGTGACCAGGGCTGAGCCGGCCGCGCCCGTGGATATTCATGACTCATTCTTAAGGGGAGTCGATAGTGGGCCAGAATCTTGTCAAGGGCCGGCATGAAGAGCGACGGGAGCTGATCCGGGGCACCGATTGCCTCCCCCCAGTATGGCACCTTGGCCATGGCCGCTACCGGTTCGTGCGTTTTGACAATTAAATGCGGCTTCACGCTTCTTCCTCTCCCTGGTAGCCATTCGACCTGCGGCAACATAATGGAATGCGGACCATCTTTCATGGCACAAGCGCTGGACAACTGCCGGCCTGGCCAAAAAAAGGCCTACGCTGTTCCCCCTCTGTTAATTTTTGGCAAAAAAAGAGAAGAAGACAATACGGCGAATAGCGTATATTCGCCTCTTTTGGGTAGTAGGGACGGAGGGCGCGGTATGCGCCATCAAGCTCTGAGAGAAGGAGATGGCCTCATACCTTTACATGAGAACGTGGTAATGCTTCGAGGCCCAGTTGCTGGCCTGGCCACGGGTGGTCACGCCGATTTTTTTAAAGATATTGTAGAGATGGGTCTTGACGGTGTATTGGCTGACAAAGAGGCTGGCAGCAATGTCTTTGTTGCTGGCGCCGGACGACAACTGGCGTAGAATATCCTTTTCACGCCGGGTCAGGCCGGGAGTGTTGGGGATGTGATTCGTGAGGCGAGCCTTTTTCGTCAAAAAGATCTGGCTCAGGGTTGATCGGGATAGCCAGATTTCACCTTGGCCGATGGCCCTAATGCCTTTCAGTATGAGGTCAGGCGGGTCGTTTTCGTAGAATACTCCATAGACCCATTCCGTAAAGGTGCTATGGCTATTCTTGTGGGCCGGGGTGACGTTGTAGAGTACGAAGTTGAAATGGTCAATAAGGGGATAGAGGGACTGGCAAAGTTTCGGCTCAAGGCGATCCAGCTCCACATTGAGGCAGTCCCAGAGTATGATGGCACCATGATTGTCTTCCTTGCTGATATAGGGTGGCCACTCGTTTTCCGCTATGTGGTTGCAGATCAGGCCGGTGTGGTCTGCCAGGAAGTTTGATAAAAGGGTTTGCTGGCAGGAAGACTTGCTGACTATATGAATGCGAGTATCTTTCATAACATGCACGCTTATAAAGATATCGCCACCACACTGCCCCCTCTGTGTTGTAGCATTTTGACGCTTATGTTTATTCACCTGTTAGGTTGGTGCTTGTCCAGAAATGGTCCTCTCGGAGTCTCGTAAACTCGCTTACCGGCCCGATCTCGGCGTCAGGCGAAAAAAATAATGCTCGGAGGTAGGCGAAACGAAGTGGAGACTCCGATATCGCATAGATACCAATGCTTATTTTTTCGCACTCCTTTATCTCGAACGAAATTACCTATTTCTGAACAGATACTAGGTTAACATCTAATCATGAAAAAAGAAAAGAAGGTTGTCAAGTTTCCGGGGCGGTCTGGGGGCCTGGAAGATGAAGGCGAGAAAGAGACCTGAAACAACAAATGAAGGCGCTTTGCTGCGCGGTGCCGGCAACTATCTTCTTGCCAGCGAACTTTTTTCTCTGATACAAATGAGGTTGTCATCAAAAAGGGAGAGAATTATGGCATCTTCATTTGACGAGAAAAGAAGTGCACCGCGCACCTACTTTAATGACGGCGAAAAGATTGCCGCAGCCATTAACGGCAGCGGCGGAGAGCCTTTTTTTGTCGATGTCCTCAACATCAGCACCGGTGGCCTGCAGTTCTGTCAGCGCCGGCAGGGGGCCAAGCAGGTCAAGCCGGGCGATTATCTGGTCCTCATGGGCCTGAATGGTCTGGCCGAGCTTCACGATATCAAGGAGGTGAGCATGGAGGTGCGCTGGGTGGTGGACGAGAATTTTCTCGATCTGATCTCGGCCGGCTGCCAGTTTAAGGATATTGCCCCACCTGACCAGGAGAAGATTCAGCGCCTGGTGGAGGCGCGCCTCAACCTTTTGTAGGACGCATTATGTCGCGGCCGGCTGCCTCTCTTGGTGGCGGCCGCTGCACCTGCCTGGGCGGTTGATCAGTGTTAAAAGCCGAGCTCGTGCAGGGAGCGCATGTTCCTGGACCAATCTTTTACCACCTTGACCCACAGCTTCAGCACCACCCTGGTGTCGAGCAACTCTTCGATATCCTTTCTGGCCTCTCTGCCGATACGGGCCAGCATCTTGCCCTGTTTGCCGATGATGATCCCCTTTTGTGAGCTGCGTTCCAGCTGAATAGTGGCGTGGATCATCACCCTCTCTTTTTCTTCCCGGAAGCTATCGATAACCACGGCCGTGGAATAAGGAATCTCCTGGTGGGTGAGATGAAAAATCTTTTCACGAATCAGCTCGCCGACAATGAACCGTTCCGTAACATCGGTGGGGATATCCTCGGGATAGAGGCGCGGCCGAACGGGTAACAGGGGCAGCAGTTCCTCCAGGAGCCGATCGCAGCCGTTGGCCTTGAGGGCGGAGATCGGCACCATGGCCTGGAAGGGAAAGAGGGCGTCGTAGGTCTCCAGGATGGGGAAGAGGGTCTCCTTGTCAACCTTGTCGATTTTGTTGATCAGCAGAATGATGGGCTTATCGGTATTCTTGAGAACCTCCCTGGCATTGGTGAGTTTGTCCGGCAGAGGATAGGTGACATCAATCATAAAGATGATGATATCCACGTCATGCAGTGAGTCCAGGGCAATCTTGACCATCTCCTTGTTGAGGGGGGAATCGGCCTGATGGATGCCGGGGGTGTCAAGCAGGACGATTTGATAGTTGTCGCCGTTGACAATGCCCATGATGCGATTACGGGTGGTCTGGGCCTTGGGCGAGACAATGGAGATCTTCTGGCCCAGGAGGGTGTTGAGCAGGGTGGATTTGCCGACATTGGGCGGGCCCACCAGGGCAACCACACCGGTTCGGATCTCATCATGGAGGGTGTTCATAGTTGGATTCACAGTGACAAAGGGGGAGATAGTTGGTACATCGGAGAGTTCTCCCGTCAAGTTACCATTTGTCGACATGTCCCGCAAGCGGACGATGGCTGCTTGGCGGACTGATGTATGGCCATCTTGAATAATGAGATATCCTTATTACTAACCGCGACAGGGGAATGGATAAACGGTGCAGGGCAAGATTGTTGAATATGTTGAACAGGGGAAGTTTTTTTGTGCCCTGGTCCAGGGTGAAGAGGGTAAGCGTCTTCGGGTTGTCAACCAGAATGGCCGGGAGATGAAACTACCCCTAGGCCGCGTTGTCCATGCCTCGGAGAGAAAGTTTGCCGCCAGCAGCCGCGAGGATGCCATGGCACTGCTCCAGGATACTGATGTGCGCCGGCAGGCCATGATGGAGCCCATTAATCTGGCCGACATCTGGGAGCTGGCCGTGGCCGAGGAGCAAGATGCCTTTGACGCCCGTTTTCTTGCGGAACTTGCCTTTGCCGATGCAGCCACGGACGATCATGTCGCCGCCTTTCTGCGCTGCGTCTTTGTCGATAAATTTTTCTTCAAATATCGGGAAGGTCAGGTTCTCGTTCATTCCCATGAGGTGGTGGAGCAGCTGCAGATCATGGCCCGCAAGGAGCAGGAGAAGCAGGAGCTGCTCAAAGAGGGGGCCAGGGGGTTGCGGGCCATCTATGACGGTGCTGCCGACTATCAGTGGCCGGAACGGCAACTCTGTTTGGAGATGGTGGCTGATTTTTATCTGCACGGCAATGAGGCCAGGGAGGCAGCCACCACCCGTGAGCTTCTCAAGCAGGCCAACCTCAGCCGTCTCCATGATCCCTATTTCATTCTGATCCGGGCCGGCATCTGGCAGCAGGACGAAAACATCATCCTGCTGAAATCGGACCTGCCGGTGAATTTTTCCGAGGAGGAAGAGGCCGCGGCCATGGCCGTGCAGGAGAAGCGGAGTGAATTTTTTGACGAGAATCGGCTCGATCTGCGTGATTGTCCCCTGCTCACTATTGATGCGCCCTCCACCCGCGATCTTGATGATGCCCTCCATGTCGAGAAGAAGGGGGACAATTTTCTGGTGGGTATTCATATTGCCGATGTCAGCCACTATGTGCGGCCCGGCGATCTCCTCTTTGATACGGCCAGGGAGCGGGCCACCTCTGTTTATATGGCGGATCAGCAGATTGCCATGCTGCCCCACAGCCTGTCGGAAAACAGCTGTAGCCTGATTGCCGGTGTTGACCGGCCGGCCCTCTCCACCCTGGTAGAGCTCACCCCGGCCGGCGAGGTTGTCCATTCCCGCATTGTCCGCAGTGTGGTCAATGTCAAGCGCCGTCTGAGCTATGACGGGGCCCTGCAGATGGCTGCAACAAAGAGTGACGAGGAGGTGACCATCCTCACCGAGTTGGGTCGGAAACTCCTGGAACAGCGGGTTGCGGCCGGCGCCGTGGTCATGCCGGTGCCGGATGTCAATATCCGAGTGGGTCAGCAGATCGAGGTGAGCCTGGCAGATTCGGACAGCCCCTCACGCACCTTGGTGGCCGAATTCATGGTGCTGGCCAATGTCATTGGCGCCCGGTATGTCTCAAGCCGCATGGAGCCCGGTATCTATCGAAGCCAGGATCCGCCCCGCCAGCGCCTCTTTGAGGGATTACAGCGCGATCTCTTTCTCAACTTCCGCCAGCGCCGTTGTCTGTCCCGCGGTCAGTTATCGACCACCGCCAAGTCGCACAGCGGCGTCGGTGCTGATTGTTACACCACGGTGACCTCGCCCATCCGCCGTTTTCTCGACCTGGTCATGCAGCATCAGCTGGCCGGCATTATCAGCCGGCAGGGCACCCCCTTTACAGAAAAGGATTGTAAGGGTTTTGTCGGCAATATCATGCACGGCCTGGCCCGGGCTAATCGGGTGCGCAGTCAGCGCCACCGTTACTGGCTCTTGCGCTATCTTGAGGAGGGCGTCGGTGTCGGCCGCAGCATGCCGGCCCTGGTCCTTGATGTTCAGGCCCGGCGCATTCAGGTGGTGCTCACCGATATTCTCTTGGAGGGTGATCTGCCCCTGAACCCGGGCGTCCGGGTGGAGGCGGGTGACATGGTCCAGGTGAAGCTGGCCAAGGTCAGCGCCCTGGATAACAGTTTCCGGTTGGAGTGGTAGAAATGATTGAAAGTGCCGGGGGCCTGTTATAAATTGATGAGGTAGCCAACATCCTTGACCAGGATCTGGGCCGCCTTTCTGACAAGCCTCTGCCGGAAGGTCGGCCAGCCCCTGGTTCGCTGCGGTACCTTTCTCGCGTCCCGGGCCGTTGCGGTGTGTCGCCAGGATCGTTGTGGGGAATGGCGGCCAACTCTCCCGGAAAAGATTATGGTCCTGATCGGTCAACTTTCCTGCCAGTTAAAAGACATTAAAGAGGTGGCAAAGATTTACCGAAATTTTGCCGCTCTCCCTGCCCATATCGGTAAAGCCGGTCCTTATTTCCGCATCAGGGATAAGAAGGGGCTGCAGGCCCTGACCATCTACCGTGTTGAGGGCGGCGACCTGGCCGCGGCCCATGATTATCTCCTGGAGCGCTATAAGCCTTTTGCCGGTGTGCCGTCCGTTTCTTACTCGGTCACCGGTTGGCAGGATCTGTCCGAGGCCCTGGAGACTCTGCGCAATATGGGCCCGCCAATTGTTTGATTGGTCAGCCGGTCCCTTTAGGGTATCTTGAATAATTAGATATTTTGTCCGAGTTCAAGAAGCATAGAAAATAAAAAGCGCAGCATATTAATGATATGTGAGCATTTTTATTTTCGTAGCGACGAAGAAATCGGGCAAAATGGCAATT
>PKTX01000007.1:47878-68495 GCA_002868945.1 Desulfobulbaceae bacterium | reverse complement strand
CAGTACACTGGAAGATGTGACTAAATCCCACAAAAAAGGATAACGGATTCGTCTTTCCTCTTGACAAAGAGTCAACCATATCAGAGGTGAGAGGTGAGAAAATCTGACTGCCAGGGGCCGGGGCGGCAAGGATTTTTTAGGATATTCTCGAAAAAACAGCCGGAACCTCGACAGACCGCTCTCTCACTCCTTGCCGATATCGCGATGGCTGATGCGCAGATCAATGGCCTGGCCGGAAAGCATCTCGGCCACTCGCTGGCTGACGGCCACGGAGCGATGTTTACCGCCGGTACAGCCGATGGCAATGTTCAGCGAGATCTTGCCGGCCTGCTGATAGAGTGGCACCAGAAAGCCGAGCAAGGGTTCGAGCAGATCCAGAAAGGTGCGTCCCATGTCATTGGCCAGCACAAAATCCGCCACTGCTGCCTCCCTACCGGTCTTCGCCTTGAGATCGGGCTGAAAATAGGGGTTGGGTAGAAAGCGCACATCCCAGACCAGATCCGCCTCGGCCGGCAGGCCGTATTTAAAGCCAAAGGAGCTGATGGTCACCGGCAACGGTTCAGCGGCCAGATCGACACCGCAGGCCTTGCGCAGGATACCGCGCAACTCATGGGGTGACAGGTGACTGGTGTCAATCTCTCTGGCCGCAGGCAACAAATCGACAAAGCGCTGGCGCTCAGCACGGATGGCGGCCGGCAGACCCTGGTCATCGGTGAGGGGATGGACCCGCCGCATCTGGCTGAAGCGTCTGATCAGGGTTTCGTCGTCAGCCGTCAGAAAAAAGGTGCGCAGCTCGCTGTCCTGCCGGCTCAGGGCCGCGATAATGCCGGGCAACTGTTCAAAGAACAGGGGGTCTCGGCTGTCCATGACCAGTACCAGGCGATCAAGACGGCCGGCTGTGCGACGCCGCTTCAGGAGCTCCTCCACCAGAAAACAGGGCAGGTTATCAATGCAGTAATAGCCCATATCCTCAAAGGCATTGAGGGCGGTGCTCTTGCCGGCGCCGGCCAGGCCGGTGATCAGGACGGTCTTTAGGCTCATTGCAGCTCCCGGGCTGTGGTAAGAAAGGAGACAAGCTCCTCGGCAGAGGCCTTCATCAGCAGAGTACGATTACTGCTGTCACGCAGAAAGCGACAGAGGTTGGCCAGCGTCTCCAGGTAGTTATCCCCTCCGCCCCTGGATGCCACCATCAGAAAGATGAGATGAACGGATTGGCGATCCGGTGCTCCCCACGGGATGCCGGCCGCACTGCGGGCAAAACAGACCTCAAGCTCTCCGCTGCCCGCCACCCTGGCGTGGGGCACGGCCAGACCCGGATCAATGGCGGAAGAGCCGATCGCCTCGCGTTCCTGCAGGGCGGTCAGCAGTGGCCCCTGATCAAAACCGGTCACCAGACGGACCATTTCCGCCAGGGCGTCCCGTCTGGTGCCGGCAGCCAAGCTGGGGATGATATGTGACGGCTGGATCAGGTTGCGCACGGCTCCGGCTATTTCAGTTTGGGTTTTTTACGAAACTTGGAAGAGAGGATGCCGAGCTGTTCCCGGTATTTGGCCACAGTGCGGCGCGCCAGTTTAATACCATCCTTGGCAAAGATATCGGCAATGGCCTTGTCGGACAGCGGCTTGTCCGGATTTTCCGCCTGGACGATCTGGCGGATGCGCTGGCGGATGCTCTCCGAGGAAAGGGCATCACCGCCGCCGGTGCGGGCAATGGCCGAGGTAAAGAAATACTTGAGCTCAAAGGTCCCCTGCGGGGTGTGGACATACTTGTTGCTGGTCACCCGGCTGATGGTGGACTCGTGCATACTGATATCCTCGGCCACATCGCGCAACACCAGGGGCTTTAAGTGGGCAACGCCGTTTTCAAAAAAATCGTACTGAAATTTAAGAATCGACTCCATGACCCGGTAGATGGTGCGCTGCCGCTGCTGGATACTCTTGATGAGCCAGGCCGCCGAGCGCATCTTGTCCTGGATATACTCCCTGGTGGCAGCCGGTGTGTTGGCCTGTTTCTTGAGGATTTCCCGATAGTAGGAGCTGATTTTGAGCTTGGGTAGTCCGTCGTCGTTGAGTAGGATGACATATTCGCCATCCACCTTCTGCACCGTGACATCCGGCGTGATGTAGTGGGGCTCTTCGTCCGAGTAGGCCCAGCCGGGATGGGGATCCAGGCCGACAATCACGGAAACCGCCGCCACCACATCGTCAACAGAGCGGTGCGCGGCCCGGGCAATGGCCACATAATTCTTGGTCTCCAGCAGGTGGAGATGCTCCTTGATGATCTCGGCCGGCAGGTTGTCGCTGAGCTCCAGACGCTCCAGCTGCAGAAGAAGCGATTCCTGGACATTGCGGGCCGCCACACCGGCCGGGTCCATCTCCTGGATGACCTCCAGGACATACTGGACGTCATCAGTGTCGCAGTGACACTGCTCGGCGATCTCGTCCACCTCCGCCTCCAGGAAGCCCTCGCGATTGAGGTTACCGATAATATTATCGGCAATATCCTTTTCGTCATCGGTGAGATCGGCAAGGGCGATCTGCCAGCGCAGGTGGGCCTGCAGGTTCGGTTTTTCGCTCAGGATATCAAGGCGCGACGGCATCTCCTCGCTGTCGCCCCGGGGCCGATAGGAGGAGATCGGCTCATACTCATTGGCATAATCAGACCAATCAATATCATTGATGCTGGAGCTGCTTTCCATGTTGACCTCAGAGGTGCGCTCGGTGGGCACCGCCTCGGCCTGGTCCGGGGCCAGATCAGGGGCCGGCGGCACTGCTTCGCCGTTTAAGGTGGAGATATCGTCCTCCAGAACCGGATTCTGCTCCACCTCCTGCTGGATGGTATCGACCAGTTCCAGACGCGACAGCTGCAAAAGCTTTATGGCCTGCTGAAGCTGGGGCGTCATCACCAGCTGTTGTGCGAGTTTGAGAGATTGTCTGAGTTCTAGTGCCATCTATCTGCCTTGTTTAGTGTCTGTCCAGAAATAGGTCATTTCGTTCGAGATCAAGGACTGCGAGAAAAATAAGCACAGGCATATATGCGATATTCCGAGCATTATTTTTTGAGCATGACGCCGAGATCGGGCCGGTAAGCGAGTTTGCGAGACTCCGAGAGGGCCATTTCTGGACAGGCACTTGTTACCAAACGCCTGACTACATGGAAAAATCACGGCCGAGATACATTTCCCGGGCCGCATCATTTTTAATAATTTCAGGGGCGGTGCCGCTTGTCAAAATGCGGCCGCGACTGACAATATAAGCAAAATCACAGACCGACAAGGTCTCGCGGACATTATGGTCCGAGATCAACACCCCCAGCCCCTTGTCCTTCAGCCGCCTGATAATATCCTGAAGATCGGCCACAGACAGGGGATCAATGCCGGCAAAGGGCTCGTCCAGGAGGATGAACTGCGGCTGGGTGGCCAGGGCGCGCATGATCTCCACCCGGCGGCGCTCGCCGCCGGACAGGGCATGCCCCATATTCTTGGCCAGATACTCGATTTTGAGGTCTGCCATGAGCTCATCGGTGCGGCGGCGGATCTCCCTTTTGGGAACGCCGAGGGGCTCCAGGACAATCCTGACGTTTTCCTCAACCGTCAGCTTCTTGAAGACGGACGGATCCTGGGCCAGGTAGGAGATGCCGAGTCGGGCCCGTTTATGAATGGGCAGGTCGGTGATCTCCTCGCCGTTGAGCAGGACCGTGCCCGAGGTGGGTCTGACAAAACCGGCAATGGCATAGAAAGAGGTGGTCTTGCCGGCGCCGTTCGGGCCCAGCATGCCGATGATCGAACCGGTCTCCACCCGCAGGCTGACGCCGTCCACCACCCGCCGCCGGTTATACTCCTTGACGATATCCTTAGTTTTCAGAATCGCCATGTGGTCCATCCTGTTGTAGCTGCTCTGCCGGCGCCGGCGGAGCAGCTACGTCAGCGCCTTTGTCACCGCTTGCCTGCTGCTCTTTCACGTTGCCCTTGTCCTCATCACCGGCCGGATAAAAGTAGCCGACCACCCGTCCCTGCTCCTTTTCATCGGGAATAACCACGGTGGCTCCCGTGCCCAGGTCCATCTCCACCTGATGGCCGGTTACCATGTTGTTATTCTGGATAATCTTGGCATTGCCGATGATGATGACCTTGCCGATGTCCGAGTAGTAGCGGGCCTCGTCGCCGGTGGCGACAAAATCGTCCTGGACAATCTCCACATGGCCACGCGCCTCCATCTTGCGGATCTGCGGCTGGCCCTGGCCGGCCTGGGGCTGGGCCCCCTCCTCGTCGTGAAAGATGGTCATCTCGTCGGAGTTAATGAGCAGATCACCCTGCTTGGCCTTGACATTACCGGAAAAAATAACCGCCTTCTCCTTTTCCAGGGAGGTCATCTTATCCGCCTCAATGTGAATAGGGGCCTGTGAAGCGCCCTGGGCGGCAACAGCCGGCCGGGGCGCCATGGCCGGCCAGAGCAGCAGGGCTGCCAACCAGGAGAAATATATAAAAAAAGACAGCGGCTTATTCATTGCCTGACCTCAAAAAAAGGAGTTTGCATGCTGTAACTTTAAAAACTGGCAACTAAATTGCAAGACTAAAATGCTACTCTACCAAAAAGACAATTTTTGTGTATTTTTTTCTCTAGAAATTAAATAGTTACAATGGGATCATCCTGCGCCCACTTCCAAACACCTGTCGCCGGTTAACCGGAAATGTCTTTTTGTGACCAGAATTGTCACTTTATGGTACTACTATAATGTCAAGATAAAGAGAGGGAAAAGGGGCAGGGGCCTTATTTACCAATGGTCTGTCAGGCGTGCCGGCCCCGGAAAATTTCCCTTTGCAAGAAAGGCAAAGTGGTTTAACAGCCTGAAAAACTTTTTTATTAAATGGCTATCTACTTATTCAAGATGGCCAAATGGTTCTTCCCTGCTTAAGGAGGAGGCCACTGCGGGTTAAAGATATGCATAACGGTAACCAGACAGCGCAGATTCTCATTGAATCGCTGCCCTATATTAAGGAATTTTACGGCAAGACCGTGGTCATCAAGTATGGCGGCCACGCCAGGGTGGACGAAGAGCTTAAGAAGAACTTCGCCCTGGACATCATCCTCATGAAGTACATCGGCATCAACCCGGTGATCGTCCATGGCGGCGGGCCCCAGATCAACAAGTTTCTCCAGAAGATGAACATCCAGTCCAACTACGTGGACGGCATGCGGGTCACGGATGGCGAGACCATGGATGTGGTGGAGATGGTTCTGGTGGGCAAGGTCAACAAGGAGATCGTCGGCCTGATCAACTATCATGGCGGCCGGGCCATCGGCCTCTCCGGCCGTGACGGCGACCTGATCCAGGCCCGCAAGATGAAAATCATGCGCTCCCTGGTGGAAAACGCGCCGCCCGAGCTTATCGATTTAGGTCGGGTGGGCGAGGTCACCCACGTCAACCCGGAGGTCCTGATCACCCTGGACAGCAAGGATTTCATCCCGGTGATCGCGCCGGTGGGGGTCGGCGATAATGGCCAGTCCTACAACATCAACGCCGACCTGGTGGCCGGCGCCATTGCCGCGGAACTGGCGGCGGAAAAACTGATCCTGCTCACCGACGTGGCCGGCGTCCTTGACAAGGCCAAGGAGATCATCTCTTCCCTCAGCATGACGGAGGCCAATGAGCTGATCGCCTCGGGCATTGCGGCCGGCGGCATGATCCCCAAGATCCGCTGCTGCCAGGACGCCATTAACGGCGGCGTCGGCAAGGCCCATATCCTGGACGGCCGCGTTCCGCATGCCCTGTTGCTTGAAATATTCACCCGGGAAGGGGTTGGCACGGAGATTATCCCATGAATAACCTGATCAATATAAGCAATGACCTTTTCGTCAACACCTATACCCGTCACCCGGCCGTCATGGTGGAGGGCGAGGGCTGTCGTCTCAAGGATGCCAAGGGCAACGAATACCTTGATTTTGTGGCCGGCATAGCCACCTGCAGCCTGGGTCACTGTCACCCGGTGGTCACGGATGCCATCTGCAGCCAGGCCAAAAAACTGGTGCACACCTCCAACCTCTTTCACTCCCTGCCGCAGATCGAGCTGGCCGGCATGCTGGTGGACCACTCCTTTGCCGACAAGATCTTTATGGCCAACAGCGGCGCCGAGGCCAACGAGGCGGCCATCAAGCTGGCCCGCAAACATGGCGGCACCGGCTGTTTCGAGATCATCACCCTGGAAGGTTCCTTTCACGGCCGCACCCTGGCCACGGTGGCGGCCACGGGCCAGCGCAAGTTTCATCGCGGTTTCGAACCCCTGCCGGTGGGCTTTTACCACGCCCCCTTCGGCGACCTTGCCGCCCTGGAAAAGCTGATCACCAACAAGACCTGTGCCATCATGGTGGAACCCCTGCAGGGCGAGGGCGGCGTCCGCCCCCTGGAAAAGGAATACCTGCAGGGCATCCGCACCCTCTGCGACAAACACTCCATCCTGCTCATCCTTGACGAGATCCAGGTGGGTATGAGCCGGACCGGCACCCTCTTTGCCCATGAGCAGTACAACATCCGCCCGGACATCCTGACCTGCGCCAAGGCCCTGGGCAACGGCATGCCCATCGGCGCCCTGCTCACCACCAACAAGGTGGCCGCCTCCTTTCAGCCCGGTGACCACGCCTCCACCTTCGGCGGCAACCCGGTGGCCTGCGCCGCGGCAGTGGCGGTGCTCAAGACCATGACCAGTAATGGCTTTCTGGAGGGCGTTGTCCAACGCGGCCACCACCTGCATGACTGCCTCAAGTCCATTGCCGATCAATACAATCGCATCTGTCGCGGCGTCCGCGGCCGCGGCCTCATCCAGGGCCTGGTCCTGGATGACTCCATTGCCGATCGGGGCGGAGAGATCGTCTCCACCCTCTTTAAGGCCGGTGTCCTGGTGACCCTGGCCGGCGGCAAGGTGCTGCGCTGCACACCACCGCTCATCGTCTCCATGGAGGAGATTGACGCCATGGCCGCGGTCCTGGAAGAGGTCATCTCGAACATCTAGGCGGCAGGCGCCGTAGCTTTCAGGCGAGCTGCTGAAACGGCCTTGCCCAAGGCACGTTTCCCCCCAAAAGGCACTGGTTTCTCCGGTGCCTTTTTTTATGGCAAGGATACCGATAGCCTGCCGTGCATCAAGTGGTATCAACGTCTTTTTTTCACAAATCAGCCAAAAAGACCTTTCAAAATAAGGCGATTTTATGTATTGATGCCTATTTGGTGCAGTGCCGGATTTTTCGCCTGTTTGGCGAGGCCGGCATTATTTTTCAGGGCCCCTTGGGAAATTGGCTGATTGCCTTTTGGAGAGCACTGTGGCTTTGCAATTTTTCAAGATGGCCTTTCCATCTTCCCCATAGAAACAATGACATCACACCTTATCTCCCTCTGGGATTTTAACAAAGAGGAGCTCCGCCACTATATTGATCGAGCCCTTCTCTTGAAGAAAGAGGTAGTGGAGGGTATTCGCCACCAACAGCTGACGGGCAAGACCATCGGCATGATCTTTGAGAAACCGTCAACCCGCACCCGTGTTTCCTTTGAGGCCGCCATGTACGCCATGGGCGGCCAAGCCATATACCTCTCCGGCAAGGACACCCAGCTGGCCCGCAACGAGCCCCTGAAAGACATGGCCCGCGTCATGTCACGCTACGTGGATGGCCTGGTGGTGCGCACCTTTGGCCAGGCCATTGTTGACGAGTTGGCCGCCTACGCCTCGGTACCGGTGATCAACGCCCTCACCGACCTCTTCCATCCCTGCCAGATCTTGAGTGATATCATGACGATCCTGGAGGTCAAGGATCGTCCCCTGGATGAACTGAAAATCGCCTGGGTGGGTGACGGCAACAACATGGCCAACACCTGGATTCAGGCCGCCGCCCGCCTGGACTTTGAACTGATCCTGGCCTGCCCGGACGGTTATGAGCCGGATGCCGCCATCCTGGCGGCGGCCCAGCAGGCCGCCGGCAAACCCATCACCGTGATGCGCGATCCGCGTAAGGCGGTCCAGGATGCCGATGTGGTCAACTGTGACGTCTGGGCCTCCATGGGCCAGGAGGATGAGCAGGAAAAACGGCTCAACAACTTTCAGCCCTACCAGGTGAACAGCACCCTGCTGAGCCACGGCAAGCCGGACCTCACCGTCCTCCACTGCCTGCCGGCCCATCGCGACGAAGAGATCACCGACGAGGTCCTGGAGGGCCCGCAATGCGTGGCCTGGGACCAGGCGGAAAACAAGATGCACATCCACAAGGCTATTTTGGAGAAGCACCTTCTGGAGAGCTAATTTCATATCCTTAAAAAAAAAGAGCGCTGTCTAATCCGGGAAAAGAACATTTCCGGACGACACCCATCAGGAATTTATTATGGCTGCACAAGAAGTAAAGAAAATCGTTCTGGCCTACTCCGGTGGCCTGGACACCTCCGTCATCCTCAAGTGGCTGAAGGAGGAGTATGGCTGTCCGGTTATCGCCTATGCCGCGGATATCGGCCAACATGAAGATTGGGACGCGGTGCGCGACAAGGGCCTGGCCACCGGCGCCGAAAAGGTCATTATCTCCGACCTGCGCGAGGACTTTGTCAGCAACTATATCTTTCCGGCCTTTCGGGCCAATGCCATCTATGAAGGCTCCTACCTGCTCGGCACCTCCCTGGCCCGGCCCCTGATCGCCAAGGAACAGGTGCGTATCGCCGCGGCGGAAGGCGCCGACGCCGTCAGCCACGGCGCCACCGGCAAGGGCAACGACCAGGTCCGTTTTGAGCTGGGCTATCTGGCCCTCAATCCCAGGCTGACCATTGTCGCCCCCTGGCGCATCTGGGACCTCAACTCGCGCACCAAGCTGGTTGCCTATGCCAAGGAGCACGGCATCCCGGTACCCACCACCAAGAAGAACCCCTACAGTTCGGACGAAAACATCCTCCATATCAGCTTTGAGGGCGGTATCCTCGAGGACCCCTGGAACGAGCCGGAAGAGTCGATGTTCAAGCTCTCCGTTTCGCCGGAGAAGGCGCCCGACACGCCGACCTATATCGAGCTTACCTTTGAGCAGGGCACGCCGGTGGCCATTAACGGCGAACGGCTGGCGCCTGTCGAGCTCTTTACCGCCTTGAACAAGGTGGCCGGCGCAAACGGCATCGGCCGCCTGGACATGGTGGAGAACCGCTTTGTCGGCATGAAGTCGCGCGGCGTCTACGAGACACCGGGCGGCACCTTGCTGCGCGCCGCCCACAGAGATCTTGAGACCATCACCCTGGACCGCGAGGTCATGAAGATCCGCGACTCCCTGGTGCCGCGCTACTCGGAGCTGATTTACAACGGCTTCTGGTTTGCACCGGAGATGGAGCTCATGCAAAAGACCATGGACGAGGCGCAGCGCCCGGTAAACGGCGTGGTTCGCCTCAAGCTCTACAAGGGCAACTGTATTCCGGTGGGCCGCAAGTCGGACAACTCCCTCTACCAGGAGAGCTTTGCCACCTTTGAGGAGGACGAGGTCTATACCCAGTCCGATGCCGAGGGTTTTATCCGCTTGAATGCCCTGCGCATGACCATGCGAGCCCTGGCGGATAGAAGTTAAAGCAATAGGGTATCTTGATATTATTAGATTTTTTGTTCGAGTTTGAGAAGCATAGAAAATAAAAACCGCAGCATATCGAGCATATGTGAGGATTTTTATTTTCGTAGCGACGAAAAAATCGGACAAAAAAGCAATTATTCAAGATGGCCAATAGAGAATGTAGAGGAGGTACAGAATTTCTTTTTCCACTTCTCTACCTCCTTGTAACTTCTTTAATTCTTTACATTCTTGATCCAATGAGCAACGAAAAAAAAATGTGGGGCGGCCGCTTCAGCGAGAAGACCGCGGCCTCGGTGGAGGCCTTCTCCGCCTCCATCCACTATGACAGCCGGCTCTACCGTCAGGACATTGCCGGTTCCAAGGCCCACGCCAAAATGCTGGCCCACCAGGGACTGATCAGCGCCGAGGAGTGTGAGCGGATTATCGACGGTCTCACCGAGATCGGTGCGGAGATCGCCGCCGGCACCTTTGTCTTCCGGCCCGAGCTGGAAGACATCCACATGAATATCGAAAAGGCCCTGGCCGACAAGATCGGTGATGCCGGCGCCCGCCTGCACACGGCCCGAAGCCGTAACGACCAGATCAACCTCGACACCCGTCTCTACATGCGCCAGGTCAGCCTGGAGATAATCGATCAGCTCAGCGCCGTGCAAAAGGCCTTTGTCGGCCTGGCCCGCACCTATCTCGGCGCCGTCATGCCCGGCTACACCCATCTGCAGCGGGCCCAGCCCGTCCTCATCTCCCACCACATGCTGGCCTACCATGAGATGTTCGGCCGCGACAAGGAACGCCTCAGGGACGGACTGAAGAGGATCAATGTCCTGCCCCTGGGGGAGGCGGCCCTGGCCGGCACCGGTCTGCCCATTGACCGTGATTTTGTCGCCCGGGAGCTCGACTTCCCCAAGGTGTCGGCCAACTCCATGGACACGGTGGCCGACCGCGACTTTATTATTGAGTTCTGCTCCAGCTGCGCCATGATCCAGATCCACCTGAGCCGCCTCTCCGAGGAGCTGGTCCTCTGGAGCTCGGAGGAGTTCAAGTTCGTGGAACTGGCCGATGCCTTCTGCACCGGCAGCTCCATTATGCCCCAGAAAAAGAATCCGGATATCCCGGAGCTCATCCGCGGTAAATCAGGCCGGGTGGTGGGCAACCTCATGGGCCTGCTCACCCTGCTCAAGGGCCTGCCCATGACCTATAACCGTGATCTGCAGGAGGACAAGGAGCCCCTCTTTGACACCATCGACACGGTGCAGGCCAGCCTGGCCATCATGGCCGAACTGCTGGTCAACATGACCTTTTACACCGATCGCCTGGAGCAGCTCACCGCCGGCGGCGGCTTTATGACAGCCACCGATCTGGCCGATTATCTGGTCCGTAAAAATGTGCCCTTCCGCCAGGCCCATGCCATTGTCGGCGAGACCGTGGCCTACTGCATCCAGGAAAACAAGGATCTCCCCGATCTCTCCCTGGACGAGCTCCGCACCTTTTCCAACACCATTGACGATGATGTCTTTGCCGTCCTTTCCGTGCAGGGTTCGGTGAACAGCCGCCTCTCGGCGGGCGGTACCGCTCTGCAAAGGGTGGAAGAGGCCCTGCTCGCCGCGGAACAGGATCTTGGTATGGTGGCATGAAAAGGTCCGCCCTCCTTCTTGTCTTGTTCTCGTTGACCCTGCTTGTCGGCTGTGGCAGAAAAACACCCACTGTGCCGCCCCAGGCCGTGGTGGCCCAGGCCATCAGCGATCTCCATTTCCAGGTCGACGATGAGGGCGTTACCCTGACCTGGACCTATCCGCGCCTCTCCGTTGCCAACGAACGAATCAGCAATATCCGCACCTTTATCATCTCCAAGGCCAGTATCCCTGCTGCCGATTACTGCGCCGGCTGCCCGGTGGTTTTCGACTACCAGTTCAAGGTGGATGCCACCGCCCTGGAGCCGGGCAACGAGGTGACCTACCGCGACACGGATCTGGCACCCGGCTACCACTATGTCTATCTGGTGCGGGCCAGCTCGGGCTGGCGCGTTGTCAGTAAACCGTCCAACCGTATCACCTTTGCCCGGCAGCACGCCCTGCTCGCCCCTGCCGACCTGCAGGTGGAAATCGGCGACAGCCGCCTCACCCTGCACTGGTCAGCGGTGCGGCACCGCGCTGACGGCTCGCCGGTTGAGGATCTGCGCTATCAGCTCTACCGCAGCCGCGACAACAAAAAATTCCCGCCCCATGGCCTGGCCACGGAGCGTCTCTCCTACACGGATCCCACCGTGGTCAATGGCCGCACCTACTTCTACCAGGTGCGGGCCATCCTGGCCGATGCCCAGGACAATATGATCCTGGGCCGGCCCAGCCAGACCGCCATCGGCATACCGGTGGACATGACACCACCGGCACCGCCCACCGCCCTGGTGGTCATCGGCCGCAAGCAGGGGGTTCAGCTCCACTGGCAGGGCTCGCCCGATGTTGATGTGGCCGGTTATCACATTTACCGCCACGATGCGGATAGCGACTGGCAGCGCATCGCCTCCACCGGCGCCGGTGCCATCAGCTATGCGGATCATACCGATCTGACAGCCGGCACCTACAAATACCGGGTAACGGCCTTTGACAAGAGCGTGCGGCGCAACGAATCCGAACCATCCGCAACGGTATCCTACAGCCAATCAGAGTAATATTTGACCACGAACACAAGAAACCATGAATCATTTTGACTATAAGGCCGAGACGCTGCACTGCGAAGAGGTCAGTATCAAGGATATTGCCGCCCAGGTGGGCACCCCCTTCTATCTCTACAGCAAGGCCACCCTCAGCCGTCACTTTCAGGCCTTTGACGGCTCCTTTTCCGTGCCCCATATCACCTGTTTTGCCACCAAGGCCTGCTCCAACATTGCCATCCTCAACCTTTTTGGCTCCATGGGCGGCGGGGCGGATATCGTCTCCGGCGGCGAGCTCTTCCGGGCCCTGCAGGCGGGCATCGACCCCAAGAAAATCGTCTATTCCGGGGTGGGCAAGACCAGGGATGAACTGCGCTACGGCCTGGAATCGGGCATTTTAATGTTCAACGTGGAGAGCGAGCAGGAGCTTGAGGCCCTGCAGGAGGTGGCTGCTGCTCTCGGTGTGCAGGCACCCGTCTCCTTTCGGGTCAATCCGGATGTGGACCCCAAGACCCATGCCTATATCTCCACCGGTCTGGCCAAGAACAAATTCGGCGTGCCCATCCACGAGGCCCTGACAGTCTATAAACGGGCCGCGGCCATGGCCAATATCAACGTGGTAGGGGTGAGCTGCCATATCGGTTCACAGCTCACCGAGGTGGCGCCCTTTGTCGAGTCCCTGGCCAAGGTCAAGAACTTCATCGGACGCCTCAAGGAGGCGGGCTGCACGGTCAAATACCTCGACCTGGGCGGCGGCCTGGGCATTACCTACAATGAAGAGGAACCGCCCGCCCCCAAAGAGTATGCCAAGGCCCTGGAGGATGAGCTGGGCGCTCTGGGCTGCACCTTGATCCTGGAACCGGGACGGGTTATAGTGGGCAATGCCGGCATTCTGGTGACCAGCGTCCTCTACACCAAGCAGGGCGGCAAGAAATTCACCATTGTCGACGCCGGCATGAACGACCTGGCCCGGCCCAGCCTCTACGATGCCTTTCACGCCATCCTGCCGGTGGAGGACCGCGGCCAGGGCCTGGAAAAGGGCGATGTGGTGGGGCCGATCTGCGAGACCGGCGATTTCCTGGCCCGCGACAAAGAGGTACCGGTGAGCCGCCCCAACGACCTGCTGGCCGTGATGAGCGCCGGCGCCTACGGCTTTACCATGTCCTCCAACTATAACAGCAGGCCACGGGTGCCCGAGATCCTGGTGGATGGTGACCGCTTCCATATCATCCGCCGGCGCGAAACCCTGGATATGCTCATTGCCGGGGAAATGATCCCCAAGTAAAAAGAGAAGATAAAGAAGTTAGAGGATTTAGAGAAGGTAGAGGAATAGAGAAGGTAAAGGAGTTAGAGGAGTTAAAGAAGGTAAAGAAGGCCGCGGATGATAATTCTCTAACTTCTCTAACTCCTTTACATTCTTTAAATCCTACAAAAATATGAACTTTCCAATTCCCTTCACCAAAATGAGCGGCACCGGCAATGATTTCATCATCATTGATCATCGCCAGCCCTTTCTGGCCGACGACGAGATTGCCGGTTTTGCCGCCAAGGTGTGTAAGCGCATGTTCTCGGTGGGGGCAGACGGCCTTATCCTTATTGAAGAGCACCCGGAGGCCGATTTTCAGTGGCAATTCTTCAACGGTGACGGCTCCCGGGCCGAGATGTGCGGCAATGGCGCCCGCTGCGCGGCCCGTTATGCCCACAGCAAGGGCATTGCCCCGGCCCGCATGAGCTTCATGACCGTGGCCGGTCTGATCCGGGCCGAGGTGATCGACGACCAGGTAAAATTGGAGATGACACCGCCCATGGCAACCGAGCCGAAGGTCACCCTCACCTTCGGCGGCCAGGAACGGACCCTGGCCTTTTCCAACACCGGCGTACCCCATGCCGTCTATTTTGTTGACGACAACGGCACGACACCGGTCAAGGAGTGGGGCCGCGAGGTGCGCATGCACCACCACTTTCAACCGGCCGGCACCAATGTCAACTTTGCCCAGGTCACCGGCCCCTCGGCCCTGCGCGTACGCACCTACGAGCGCGGCGTCGAGGATGAGACCATGGCCTGCGGCACCGGCGCCGTGGCCGCCGCCCTGCTCGGCGGCCTGCTCGGCCATGTCCGGAGCCCGGTAACTGTAGAGAGCTCCGGCGGTGAAATTCTCACCATCTTCTTTGACATTGAAGACAGAGAACAAAATCTGGTAAAGAACGTCTTTTTAGAAGGGCCCGCCAGCTTCATATATGAAGGGCAACTGCATGCCGAGGCCCTGCGCTGACCGAAAAATTTGACCCACATGTACTACTTCAGGCTATCTTGAATAAGAAAATATATTGAGGGTGTCTTGAATTAGAAGATGGCCTTTATAGAGAACGAGCACACGAGAAACAAGGAGACTTATTATGAACCCCTTTCGCGGAGCCTTTGTCGCCATAGTTACCCCGTTTGTTGACGGACAACTGGACGAACAGGGCCTCAAAGACCTCATCGAATACCAGATTGCCGGCGGCATCCACGGCATTGTGCCGTGCGGCACCACCGGTGAGTCCGCCACCCTGAGCCACGCCGAGCATCACCGCGTCGTGGAACTGACCATCGAGACCGTGGCCGGTCGTGTGCCGGTGCTGGCCGGGACCGGCTCCAATTCCACCAGCGAAACCATCGAGCTGACCCGCCATGCCAAAGAGGCCGGCGCCGACGGCGCCCTGGTCATCACCCCCTACTACAACAAGCCGTCCCAGGAGGGCCTCTATCAACACTTCAAGAGCGTGGCCGAGGCCGTGGACATCCCCATGGTTCTTTACAACGTGCCGAGCCGCACCTCCATTGATATCACGGCCGAGACCGTGGCCCGTTGCGCCCAAGTGGACAACATCGTCGGCATCAAGGAGGCCACAGCCGACATGAATCGCGCCTGCGATGTTATCGGGCGCTGCCCCGCCGACTTTGCCGTGATGTCCGGCGATGACTTCACCAGCATGTCCCTGGTACTGCTGGGCGGCACCGGTGTTATCTCAGTGACCGCCAACGTCTCTCCCAAGGGCATGAGCGACCTGATAAACGCCGCCCTGGCCGGTGATGTGGCCAAGGCCCGCGCCGTCCAGTACGACCTCTTCCCCCTGATGGGCGCCATGTTCTACGACACCAACCCGGTGCCGGCCAAAAAGACCCTGGAGCTGATGGGCAAGATCAAATCAGGCACGCCGCGCCAGCCCCTCTGGCAGATGAATGCCGACGCCGAGGCCCGCATGACCGCAGTACTCAAGGAAAAGGGCCTCCTCTAGCAGCCGGGCAGCAGGACAAGCTTGCTGGACTCACACACAGTCACTTTCGATAATGGCTAAAACCAGCCGATAGGAAAAATTATGACAAAGGTAATTGTGGCCGGCGCAGCCGGTCGAATGGGCCAGCGCATCGGCGCCATGGTGAGCCGCCATGCCGGCTTGGAACTGGTGGGCGGTTTTGAACAGCCGGACAGCCCGGCCGTGGGCAGAGACATGGGCGAGGTGGGCGGCTACGGCAGCATCGGTGTTGCCATTGCCCCGAGCCTGGAGTCGATCATCGACCAGGCGGACGTGGTTATTGACTTCACCTTCCACGCCGCCACCATGGCTTTTGCCAAGATCTGCGCCGCCCATAAAAAGGCCATGGTCATCGGCACCACGGGCCTCAGCCAGGAAAACCTTGATGAGCTGCGCGGCCTGAGCAGTGAGATGGCCATTGTCCAATCCGCCAACATGGCGGTGGGCGTTAATGTCATGTTCAAGATGGCCAAAAAGATCGCCGCCATCCTCGGCAACGACTATGATATGGAGATTGTCGAGGCGCACCACAACATGAAGAAGGATGCCCCCAGCGGCACGGCCCTGCGCCTGGGCGAGATGCTGGCCGAGGGCGTTGGCCGCAATCTGGCCGAGGTGGGGGTCTATGAGCGGAACGGTATTATCGGCGAACGCTCCAAGAGCGAAATCGGCATCCAGACGGTGCGCGGCGGCGACATTGTCGGCGAGCACACCATCTACTACTGTGGCCCCGGCGAACGCATTGAACTGACGCACCGGGCCCACAACCGCGACAACTTTGCCCGCGGCGCCGCCGCGGCCGCAGCCTGGCTGGCCGATAAAAAGAGCGGCATGTACACCATGTTTGATGTCCTGGGTCTGGCGGATCTGTAAAGGAACTCTTTTCTCTTCACTGAGCCACTGGAGCAACGGCTATGTCCCTGGTATTTATCGGTTTAGGCTCCAATCTCGGCAATGGCCGCGCCAACCTGCTGGAGGCCTGGCAGCGCCTGGGGCAACATGCAAACATCACCACCCTGAGCATGTCGTCGCCCTACAGGAGCGAACCGGTGGGCATCAGCAGTGAACACTGGTTTACCAATGCCGTGGGCGTCCTGGAAACCAGCCTGGCGCCCGACGATCTCCTTGAGGTGCTCCTGGCCACGGAACAGGCCATGGGGCGCGACCGCGCCGCCGGTCACGACCGCACCCTGGACCTGGACCTGCTCTACTATGACGACCAGATCATCAACCATGCCGATCTGGAGGTGCCCCACCCGCGCCTGAGCAACCGTCTCTTTGTCTTGGCGCCGCTCACCGAGATCGCCCCGGACCATATCCACCCCGTGCTGGGCCTCTCTTCGCGCCGCATGCTGCGCGAACTGACCGACAGTGAACAGGTGGAAAAATTAAACTGGACATAAGGGCCGCCCATGCACCCCATACGAATCCTCATTCTTGCTGTCCTGTTTTACATCCTTTACCGCATCCTCTTCGGCGGCAAAACAAAAGAGGCGGCAAAGCAGGCGCCGCCTGAGATTCCGACCCAGGACACCCTGGCCGAGGATCCGGTCTGCCACACCTATGTTCCCCAGAGCCAATCCCTCTCCCTGGAGAAGGACGGCACAACCCATTATTTCTGCAGTCAGGAATGTCTTGATACATTCAAAGAACAACAGCAAAGGAGAAGTTCATGAAATTTTTTATAGATACCGCCAACATTGACGAGATCAGCAAGGCCGTGGACATGGGCATGGTGGACGGCGTCACCACCAACCCGACCCTCATTTCCCGGGAGAACAAGCCCTTTGAGGAGATTATCGCCGAGATCGCCAAGATTGTTAACGGCCCCATCAGCGCCGAGGTCATTGCCCTGGACAGCGAAGGCATGCTGACGGAAGGCCGCGAACTGGCCAAGATCAGCGACAATATCGTCATCAAGGTGCCGATGACCACGGACGGCCTCAAGGCCACCAAGGCCTTTAGCGCCGAAGGTATCAAGACCAACGTCACCCTGGTCTTTTCCACGGCCCAGGCCCTGCTTGCCGCCAAGGCCGGCGCAACCTATGTCAGCCCCTTTGTCGGCCGCCTCGATGATATCGCCCTCACCGGCATGGACCTGATCAGCGACATCATGACCATCTATGATAACTACGGCTACCAGTCCGAGGTCATTGTCGCCAGTGTCAGACACCCCATGCACGTCATGGATGCCGCCTTAATCGGCGCCGATATCGCCACTATCCCCTTTAAGGTGATCAACCAGCTGGCCAAGCACCCCCTCACCGATCGCGGCATGGAGAGCTTTCTGAAGGATTGGGAAAAACGGCAGAAATAGCCGATAGAGCCATTTCTGGACAGGCGCGAGTTATCTCAAGCCGGAACATTGAAATAACAGGTTGCCGGCGGTGACCTGTTATTCTTTTTTTGCTAAAGGAAACACCGGCTTGCCGGGAAAGCGTCAGGCGCCTCTTGCTCGATTGATTTAAGTCGCTAAAATGGAGTAATGATGCGACCTCTTTTCCTCCTCCACATAGGCATTGCAGTTGCCCTGGCATGCGGCCCGGCCGTGCCGGCCACGGCCGGTATCTATTCATTTATAGATGAAAACGGTACCATTCACTTCTCCAATGCCCCCAAGGATCCGCGTTTTAACGACAAAAACCAGGTCACCTATCTGCGCAAATACCGCAAGCAGCAAGACATCCGTGAGTTTGACTATTATATCCGGCAGGCGGCCAGCCGTTACGAGATCGACCCGCACCTGATCAGGGCCGTGGTGGCAACGGAATCAAACTATGACAGCTACGCCGTCTCCCGGCGCGGCGCCCGCGGCCTCATGCAGCTCATGCCCGCCACTGCCGGTGACATGGCGGTCAACAACAGCTTTAACGCCCGCCAGAATATAGAGGGCGGCTGCCGCTACCTGCGCCGCCTGCTCAACATGTTTGATGAAAACCTCCATCTGGCCCTGGCCGCCTATAATGCCGGCCCCGGCACCGTCAAAAAGTATCAGAGCATTCCGCCCTACCGGGAAACCCAGGAGTATGTACGTTCCGTACTGAGCAAATTTCAACTCTACAAGAGCAAAAGGATCTACCGGGACCAATGAGCCTCTCCAATATCCCCAACCTGCTGACCATCTTCCGTTTTCTGATGGTGCCCTTTCTGCTCTTCTGCCTGCGGCCCGGCGTGGAAAAGTGGGTGGCCCTGCTCGGCTTTTCCCTCTTTATCCTGGGGGCCATCTCCGATTTCCTGGACGGCTACCTGGCCCGGCGCTGGGAGGTGCAGACCGCCTTCGGCAAACTGATGGACCCCCTGGCCGATAAGCTGCTGGTCACGGCAGCGCTGATCATGCTCATCCCCATGGGACGTCTCTCTGCCCTGGTGGCCTTTCTGATCATGGCCCGCGAGCTGGTTATCACCGGTCTGCGCGGTGTGGCCGCCGCCTCCGGCCTGGTCATTGCCGCCAGCAAGATGGGCAAGTGGAAGACCTTTATCCAGATCGTTGCCCTGGCCACCCTGATGTTTCCACCCAACATCCTGCCCATTGCCAATCTGCACGACATCGGCCGCCTCATCCTCTATGTGGCCCTGGTCCTCACCCTGGTCTCCGGCGTGGACTACATCCTCAAATTTTACAGGCAATACACTCCCACCGCTTCCTAGTGCCGTGCCTGTCAAGCCGTGGGGCCTGGAGCAAGGCCACAGCAAAGAGTCCGTCATACCAGCACGACGCAGGAGAAAAGGGCTTTTCGCCACGTTATCAACTATTGACACGGCAATCATACCTGTTCTATATTGAGCATCCCGGCCCTGATGGAGCAGAGGCCAGCCGGGACAAAAAAGCCGGAGTGGTGAAATTGGTAGACGCAGGGGACTCAAAATCCCCCGGGGGCAACCCCGTGTCGGTTCGATCCCGACCTCCGGTACCAGTCATAAAAGAAGGGTTGGTGGAGATTTTTTCCCACCAACCCTTCTTTTGTTTCATTCACTTGACAAGCTAATTTAGCACTGACCCCAACCATTTTATGCCCCAATTACTAGGGGCCTGCTTGGCGAGACGGCGAGATTCCCAGGTCGCAACGCTATCCTGACCGACCGGACTTGGCGCTGTATTTCTGCGATGTGGGCAAGGGTGACAAGGAGGTCCCAAATCAACGGATTCGCGATGCCCACCTGAAATACGGCTATACCCTGAAGGGATATAGCCGATGTTATAGGGCTGCATTACACTACGATCAGCAAAGTTGTAAGCCCCAAGAGTAAAAACTGATTTTTCAAGACCTGACCCTGACCCTCTGCTACTTGTTGCATGGCTCGAATATTGAACTGGATGAGTACCCATGCTGTTTATCCCCATTGCAGAACTGAGCGAGCAGGGAGCCGTGAAAAGGAAACGAATTGCAGCATGTCTGAACACCCGCAGGGTGTGAGTTTCTGCANCCTTTTCACGGCGGAAGGCGAGCGGGCCGCCAGGCCAGTTCTGCCGGGGTGCCCTTTTCGCCCGTTCCACTGGCTGCGGTACTTTTTGGGCACGCAGCCGGCAAAGCGGGCGAAAAGTACCAAACATCCCTTGGCACCCAAGCCGTCAAATGCCACCCAAGGTCCACTTCCTCCCATTCCCCCAAATAGCCCTCTGCGCATTCCACGGCAACCCGGCCACTTGACCCGTGGATAAATCCGGTAACCATATCCGACTATTGCTTTTTCGGTCCAGGCTTCATCTTTCTGCAATCAGTCGGTGGCAACAATTAAACAGGATGCTCCCGAACCACGAAAGCCTCCTGTCCTGACACAAGAAAACCCTTGCCCCCCCCTACCTGGTGTCAGGTAGACAGAGACCATGCCGCCCCCATTTTACAACCATCACACAAACGACACGGGACGAGGAAAAAGTCAAAAGCCGACTTGACCCCTCACCTATGCCTGGCTTATTTTTCTCGCAGTCCTTGATCTCGAACGAAATGACCTATTTCTGGACAGACACTAGTCAGGGACGAAAGAGGCTCCGTGAACTGAACGGCTTGAGCAAAATAAGGAGCTGAAGGTCTTGCACACAAGAGTAGAAGACGAACTGCCAAGGATAAAGATTTGACCCCAGACACGACAGCAAGGATAAAGA
>PKTX01000007.1:0-47860 GCA_002868945.1 Desulfobulbaceae bacterium | reverse complement strand
CTTGCACACAAGAGTAGAAGACGAACTGCCAAGGATAAAGATTTGACCCCAGACACGACAGCAAGGATAAAGATTTGACCCCAGACACGACAGAGCTAATTGGCGGCACTTTTTTCTCTTGACATTGTGTGTGAAATGACCAAAATTGGTAATTGATACGTATTTTAAGAGAAAAAATCTCCCGAGGTGGCGATTATGTTAATTTCATTCTCCGTTGAAAATTACCTGTCCTTCAAAGACCAGGTGTCTTTTTCTATGGTTGCCAGTCGTGAAAAGCAACATGGTGATAGAGTGCCCAAGATTCAGGGCTATATGCGTCTTCTGCCTGTGGCTGCCATCTATGGAGGTAATGCTTCGGGAAAAACGAATTTCTTTCAGGCGCTTAACTTTGCCCGTCATGTTGTTGTGCAAGGGAGTCAGCCTGATGCGAGAATCCCTATAGAGCCGTTCCGGCTTGACAGGGAAAGTCTGAAAGCACCTTCCACTTTTATCTTCGAGTTCTTTGTGGATGATAAATGCTACGAGTTTGGTTTTTCCGTTACCTCGCAAATGGTGGTGGAAGAGTGGCTGGTTGAGGTGCTGAAGACAACCGAGAAGGAGCTGTACCGCAGGAAAAATGGAGAAATTTCGTTTGGAAAGTCTTTGCGAAAGGATGAGTCTCTGCGTTTTCTTTTTCAGGGCACTCGTGACAACCAGCTTTTCCTGACCAATGCGGTTAGCCAGAAGAATGAAAGGTTCAAACCTCTTTACCTCTGGTTTCGTGATGTCTTGGTGCCAATTGCTCCAGATTCTCGCTTTGAGCCCTTTGACCAATTCTTGGAACAGGACAGCCCTCTCTACGATTTTATTAATGATGCACTGGAACGTATGGATACAGGAGTGAATAAGCTTGGCGGCGAGGATGTTGCCTTTGACAATCTTCCTGCTCCTCCAGAGCTGCTCGCCAAGATTAAGGAGGACTTGGGCGACAACAAAACTCTTCGGCTCAGGCTTGCCCCGGCCGGGGATCGATTTGTTCTTTCTCGAAAGGGTGGTGAGATTTCAGCCAAAAAGCTTGTGAGCTACCATGTGGATAGCCAACAAAATGAAATCAAATTTGATTTAAAAGATGAATCCGACGGCACCTTGCGAATGATAGACCTCCTTCCTGCTTTTATGACTATTGCCCAGCCGGAAGTCAGGAAGGTTTATATTATAGACGAGCTGGACAGAAGCCTACATACACTTTTGACCAGGCAATTGCTGGAAAGTTATCTTGCCGGGTGTGGTGAAGATAGCAGGTCTCAACTGCTGTTTACCACCCATGACGCCCTGCTCATGGATCAGGAGATATTTCGTCGTGACGAAATGTGGGTGGCAGAGCGCGATCAGCAGGGGTGCTCAGAGCTTATTGCCTTTAGTGATTACAAAGATATGCGCAACGACAAAGATATCCGCAAAAGCTATTTGCAGGGAAGACTTGGCGGTGTCCCCAGAATTTTGTTTAAGGGGCCATTTCGGCAACAGGCTGAACAGCAAAAGAAGGTGGGTGAATAGTGGCTAGAAAGCGACGCCGTTATACACGAAGGCCCCCTGTCCGTGATTACCGGAAATTCTATATCATAGCCACGGAAGGTGCTGTAACTGAACCAGCCTACTTCAGTATGTTTCAGGGCAAGCGTGCTACGGTTCGTATTCGTCTGCTTGACAACAAGCATGATAGTGCCCCGCAGAAAGTTTTTAAGCAAGCTGAACAATTTATCCAGAAGGAAGGTTTGCGTAAAAATGACGCTGTCTGGCTGGTGCTGGATCGGGACACCTGGAGTGAAGATGTGCTTAACACGGTATGGAGAAGGTGCCAGGAAATGGGGTTTAGTCTTGCTGTCAGCAACCCATGTTTTGAATACTGGCTCCTCCTTCATTTTGAAAACGGCAACGGTGTGACAAGTGTGAGTAACTGCCGGTCAAAACTCGTACGCTATTTGCCCAACTTTTCGAAGGGCCATGTGGAAGTTGAACAGCTAAAGCCACGCATAGAAAAAGCCATCGACCATGCTGAACAGAAGGATGTGCCTCCCTGTGAAGATTGGCCCCATACCAATGGCTCGACTGTGTATCGGCTGGTGAAGGAATTTTTATAATTCACTTTCGACCTCCCAAAATGAAATATGGGAATTTATAATTCACTATGAGCAATATCCAAGGGGTTGACTACAGCACCGCTAGTCAGGGACGAAAGAGGTTCCGTGAACTGAACGGCTTGAGCAAGATAAGGGGCTGGGGCTGAAGGTCTTGCACACAAGAGTAGAAGACGAACTGTCAAGGATAAAGATTTGACCCCCGACACCACCCCGGGGGCAACCCCGTGTCGGTTCGATCCCGACCTCCGGTACCAGTCATAAAAGAAGGGTTGGTGGAGATTTTTTTCCACCAACCCTTCTTTTGTTTCATTCACTTGACAAGCTAATTCAGCACTGACCCCAACCATTATATGCCCCAATTACTAGGGGCCTGCTTGGCGAGACGGCGAGATTCCCAGGTCGCAACGCTATCCGGACCGACCGGACTTGGCGCTGTATTTCAGCCATGTGGGCAAGGGTGACAAGGAGGTCCGAAATCAACGGATTCGCGATGCCCACCTGAAATACGGCTATACCCTGAAGGATATAGCCGATGTTATAGGGCTGCATTACACTACGATCAGCAAAGTTGTAAGCCCCGAGAGTAAAAACTGATTTTTCAAGACCTGACCCTGACCCCGCACTAACCCCGCAGTCACTGATTCGGGAAATAATTTGCGATTATACAAAATTACTTGTACCTATAGTTAGGTATGAACGATTACTTATTTAGCTGGATCGGCTTTGCTGACCTCAAAGCGTCAAAAGGCGAATCTGTCGGACTAGGACCTATTGCACAAGCTGTTACGAGTCGAGAGTATAGAAGTATTTATCTCCTTTGCGATTGTTCAACGCCTGACAGAGAAATCTTTCAGAACTGGCTTGCCAACCAAACAGACTGTGAAATTATTTTAAAGAATGTGCGTCTGCCCGGCCCCACTGATTTTGGCGCCATCCATCAGGCGACGACAGACCTCCTTGACGAAACAATCCCAACGCTACCCATAGAACACAAGCTGACCTTTCATCTCAGTCCTGGCACTCCAGCCATGTCAGCAGTTTGGATTATTTTAGGCAAAACCCGTTTTCCTGCAGAATTAATTGAGTCTTCAAAGGCGCATGGTGTTCGTACGGTTTCAATTCCTTTTGATATTTCAGCGGACTATACCCCTGACCTTTTCAAGAAACATGACCAGACCCTTAAGCGACTCGCAGCTGGTCTTCCGTCCTCAGCACCCGAATTTGATGACATTATCCACCGCAGTGAAGTGATGCAACGAGTAGTGCTCATGGCCCGACGAGTTGCCCCAAGGTCTATCCCTGTGTTGATAGAGGGAGAATCTGGAACAGGAAAGGAGTTATTCGCCCGTGCAATACACAAAGCCAGTCCTCGACGAGATAAACCATTCATCACTATTAACTGTGGTGCAATTCCTGCTGAGCTTGTTGAAGCAGAATTGTTTGGTTATGAGAAAGGAGCTTTTACTGGTGCTGCAGGTGTTCGGATTGGCCATTTTGAGACCGCCGATCAAGGCACTATGTTTCTTGATGAAATTGGCGAACTGCCCAAAGATATGCAGGTTAAACTGTTACGCACTTTACAGGAGGGTGAAGTAAAGCGGATCGGTGCTACTAAACCCATAAAAGTAGACATACGCGTAATTGCTGCCACCAACAAAACCCTCATCGAGGAAGTTGCGGCCAACACTTTCCGCGAAGATCTCTTTTATAGGTTAGCGGTGGCAGTGCTTAAGCTTCCACCACTCCGTAAGCGGGTGGGTGATGTCAGCCTGTTAATAGACCGTTTTTTGAGCCAGATAAACGATGTAAGCAGCAAGGAGCCAGGCTTCGAGCATAAGATAATTTCTGCTTCCGCAAGAAATATTCTCCTTCAACATTCTTGGCCTGGAAATATTAGAGAGTTGCAGAACACTTTAACGAGAGCAATGATTTGGTCGGCGGACGAAGAAATTGGAGAAGCGGATGTTCAAGATGCTCTACTCCCAATCCCCAGGCCTGAAAAGGCTCAAGCTGAAATCCTCAACCAGTCTTTGGATGAAGACATTAACCTTCCCGAGATAATGGACCAGGTAGCAATTCATTACCTCAAGAGGGGTCTTGTGAAGAAATCAGGAAATAAGACGCAAGTAGCTAAACTGCTGGGAATTTCTAACTATCAAACCTTAAGCAATTGGTTAAAAAAATATGGCCTGGAGTAATGTTTGGCATGGTAATTGAATAACCACATACAAACATACAAGATGAAATAAACCACAAGGTAAGTTTTCATGAACATAAAGGGCAGAAGAGTAAGATCGAAAAAAGATAACGTGCATTCTTTTACAATTGAAAACTTTAAAGCATTTAATCATGCTGTCACTATTCCAATAAAACCAATCACTCTAATTTTTGGGCCAAATTCTGCTGGAAAAAGTTCTATTTTACAAGCTGTTCGCCTCTTGAAGCAATCAGTTGAGGGTAGCGCCAACAAGCCATACTCCCAAGCAGGTATATCAAGGGGGGCATTGTTTGACTTTAGAGATATAACAGAATTGAAACACAACAGTGAACCCATACGATTCAGCTTTCCTTTTAACCTAGAAAGCATAAAAGAAAGTTTATCCAAAGTTCCTAGAAATGTGGGGAATGTGGAAGATGTTATAAATTTTATAGGAGATAATTTTAAATCTGTACGGCTATCAATCTCTCATGATGATAAAACAGATTTTGATTTATGTTTTGGTGAGACTAAGCTTCCCGCAATAAATTTACCTAGGCATGCTTTGTACGGTGGGACAATAAATAGCCCTACGTTTAATATCACAAGTTACTGCGAAAAAATTTTAAAAAATAATCTTCCTAAATTACATGAAGAATTATTGCGATCACAAGATTGGTTTCGTTGTGAGCACGGAGATGATGAATTGTGTTTTTCACCAGACATTTCAACCATACCGAATTACACAAAGTGTGAAGATATCTGGGCTGCCTGCTCTTTCTTGTTTCAGCGTCTGGAGGAAATGCAACACGGAATGATAGGTACTGAGGAAATGGGCTTCTTCCCCTCCCCTCAGAGATTTAACGGAAGCTATGTAGGGTCTAGGCATCCGTCATGCCTGGTGTCTTTGCTAGGAAGTTTTGTCGCTGAATTTGTGAACAATCTCCACTATATTGGGCCGTTGAGGAGTTATCCAGAGAGGTACTACAACTATAATTCGCAAAACACGCGTAATTATGTAGGCCAAAAAGGCGAAGATTTTGCACATTATCTATTTAGAACGCCTCTGGGACATTCATGGGAGGCCGAACGAACTGAAGATGAAATTCTTCTCAAGGTGAATTCTGAACTGGAGTGGCTAAAGGCTGGTTACAAAATTGATCTAAAGAAATTGTTTGACAAAAACGGTATTAGCAAAGAAGACATTTTCTCACTCAACCTCATGGATGAGAAAGAGAGTAAAGTTAATGTTAAAAATGTTGGCTTTGGATTTAGCCAACTCCTACCCATCGTTGTGCAATGTATTTTGTCTCGTGATTATGCAGATTGTCATCAAACAATTCTCATTGAACAACCTGAACTGCACTTGCATCCTGCCCTGCAGGCTGAGCTTGGTGATCTGTTTATCCGCAGTAAAGACTTTTCCACGCTCATGATTGAAACGCATTCTGAACATCTGATTCTCAGGATTTTACGCCGTATCCGCGAAACAACTGGCGGCGAACTCCCCGACAATGTCCCTCCAATTCGCCCAGAAGATGTTGCTGTGTTGTATGTCCAACCAGGGGACAATGGTTCTTCAGTGATTGAGATACCAATAACGGAAGATGGTGTATTTGCCAGACCTTGGCCCAACGGCTTCTTTTCTGAACGTGCGAGGGAGCTTTTCTGATGATCTACAATTATGCCATCGAACCAGAATTTCTCATTACCGTAGCAGGTAATCGGCGGGACTATCGCCATGTTATTGAAAATTTTGGGTTAGGAACACCTAGAATGATGGCGGAATTCCCAAAACTAAAAAAATGGCGAAAACGATTCAGGCAGGCAACAAGCTCTAGGGGTGAAATGGGTGAGGACGAGAAAAAAAGATTAGAAGAACTTTTTAAGCACCTAATAGAAACACAAATTCGTCGTGATAGATACGTGTATGACAACGACAAATCATGGTTAGATAATGCTGAGAATGAGCATGCTCGACATCCTTTTAGAGCAATTGTGGCGACTAAAAATCGAAATAACAAACCCCATATTCTTCCTTTCGACAATATAGGGGATTGGCCCGATAACTTTTGGAGCGCCGAGCAGGGAGTTTCCGTCGAGCGACAAGCAGATTCCATGGCACAAGCTATTGGTCCCATGCTTGAGAATTCTCAGGAAGTGATCTTTGTTGACCCTCATTTTAATGCCTCCGAACGAAGATTCCGTGCTCCTCTTGAGGCGTTTTTAGAGCGATACCTCAAAAACAAAACTAATTTTGAGGCGTTGCGCATTGAGATACACTGCTCGATTGAAAAAGATAACGCCCCGGCCCCAGCCCATTTCAAAGAAAAGTGCAAGACAGAATTACCCCGAATTTTCCCCACCAATAGCACCGTAACCATTAAATGCTGGAAGCAAAGACAGGGTGGGGCAAAACTCCATAATCGCTTTGTCCTCACAGATATTGGGGGGGTCCTATTTGGCACAGGCCTTGATACAGGTCAGATCGGAGAGAAAGATGATATTTACTTGATGGCAAGGGACCAATATATCGATCGTTGGAATGAATATGCTGGTAACGAACCCGCTTTTGACTTGGACTGTGAAGTCAAAGTTGTCGGAATAAAGCCAGTCTGATTGGTAATCTTGGAGCTGATCTAGATGTTCGCCATACTCAGACTGGTACGACTGTCTCGAGTTTTAATATTGCGACGACAAGGCGCTGGAAGGATCAATTTGGTCAACAGCAGGAGCAGACTGAATGGCACCGGATTGTCGCCTTCGGCCGCCTTGGTGAAATTTGTAGCGAGTATTTGTCCAAGGGTATTGAAAGCCGTCTTCAAACTAGAAAACAGGAAGATAAAGACGGCAATCAAAGCTACAAGACTGAGATTGTCGCCAGTGAGATGAAAATGCTTGATTCTAAACTCAGCAAAACTGGCGTCCCTGAACCGTCAGATTCATCCCCATTCCTTGCCGGTGACGATGAGCCCTTTAGACGGTGTCTTCATATTTAAATTTATTTTTTTGCGCCACCATACGTACTGGGGCTCACTCTTAAGCAATTATAGTAGAATAATTTAGCCACATACTTCCCCATGAACCAGCCCAAACAAATCGTCGACGGCAAGCCGTTTAGCAAATTTGCTTCTGCCAACCCTCATATCTGGCCCGATCTCGTCGGCATGGAGGTCATTAACTCGGATCGAGGAAATGGCTATATCGTAAGCATAGAGGAACGACCTGATTACATACCTCTTATCACCATCAAATTCCACGATGAAGATGAAACAGTTACTTTTAACACAAATAGTTTTCGTCTCGGGAAGACTTCCCTGTTGTTAGGGCCCTTACTTGCCCAACAAGTAGCCGAGTGGCTAACTGTCGAAGCAGAGCTGAATGCCAAACGGATTGTTTTGGAACATGCGAAGCGACAAACAATTGAATCCTTCCGTTCTCTTACGACAAAATATAACGTTCCGCCCCACAAAGTGTGGGAAGGGGGATCAATTTCTCCTCTTGGGGTCATTCTAGAAAAGCTAGAGTCCAATGAACAGATTGGCGACCATGAGATTGCGTGGCTTCAGGGGTTAGAGCTGCACAGACTAATTGCAACCATTTACCACCGTAATTTTAAGCGCTCAAGAGATGCTTGGGACTTAATCAAGGCCTGCAAATATTTCCGCAAGGCTCGTCTTCCGCAAAAAGCCATTTCCGCGTCTAACGGAATTTCCTCGACAGACATCCAGGACAAAAAAGCTCTGAGCGCACTCTGGACAACTCGTGGTGGCGCATTCCGCGACATGAAGGAACTCTCCTCAGCAATGAGGGCGGCTACTAATGCCATTCAACAATCACCAACCAGCTTTTATCCACACAACCTCCTTGGTGCAGTCTTATATGAAATGGGATCACCCAGTAAGGGTGATGAGCATTTTTCAACAGCTATCAAGCTTGGCTCTAGCCCACGTGAACAAGATATACAAATCAAGACTGCGCTGCACAGATCTACCCCAGAGGCGCGACGGAAAGTGGTTGAATACCTGCTTGCAAAAGATCCGATCAAATATTCATGGGTGCGAAAATAAGATTCAGCAAAGGGGTCAAACAAAGGGGTCAAGTCGGCTTTTGGCTTTTATTGGCGAAGAAGGAGGCGGTCTCCTTTCACCACCATTCTTGTTGCATGGCTCGAATTGGGTCACGCAATCTCTGATCCTCTCCACAGAAAGCGTGTTTCCCTTTCAGGCCGATTAATCGTGTGCCCGTCTTGCCGATCCCGGCAATCAACCAGAAAAAATCAAAAGCGGACCTGCGCCGCGCTCCGCCCCTTTCTTTCTACTCCAGGAAAGTGTTTGACCTGCATCACCACAATCAGCCACAATGAGATGAAAATTGTTGAGATATCGTTGATTATCAAGAGAGGAGATGCCCGTGACTGAGACAGAACATCACCATCCTGAACAAGAAAAACATCATGGCCATCATCACGAAAAGCAGATGAACTACACGGATCCGGTCTGCGGCATGAGTACCGAAGATGCTGATTCCTTTATCCGCCATGATCATCAGGGAGAAGATTACTATTTCTGCAGTGACCACTGTCTGGACAAGTTCAAAAAAAATCCGGACGAATTCCTCGGGGAAAAAGCCGCCCCTGCCCCTGAGGCCATGGAGAACGAAGAGGTTGCCGGCAAACAATACACCTGTCCCATGCATCCGGAAATCGTCGAGGCCGGTCCTGGAAGTTGCCCAAAATGTGGCATGGCACTCGAACCAGTGACTCCGGAAGCGCCGGCCTCACGTACCGAGTATACCTGTCCAATGCATCCGGAAATCGTCCGGGATTCTCCGGATTCCTGCCCCAAATGCGGCATGGCACTGGAACCGCGCACCATCAGCCTCGCCGAGGAGGAAAAAAATCCCGAGTACGATTACATGCGCAAGCGCTTCATCCTTGCCGCCATTCTCACCGTGCCGCTGGTCCTTATCGCCATGCGCGAGATGCTGCCCGGCGGTCATTTCATCGAAAGACTGGCTGCTCCCAGGACGCTTGGTTGGCTGGAATTGTTTCTGGCCACGCCGGTGGTAGTGTGGGCCGGTTGGGTCTTTTACGTCCGTGCCGTGCAATCGCTGCTCAACAAAAGCCTCAACATGTTCACCCTTATCGGTCTCGGCGTTTCCGTCGCCTATTTCTATAGCGTCATCGCCGTCCTCTTCCCTGGTCTGTTTCCGGCCGCCATGCGCGGCCCGGACGGGGCGGTGGGCGTCTATTTCGAGGCGGCGGCGGTGATCGTCACCCTGATCCTGTTGGGCCAGGTCATGGAACTTGCGGCCCGCAGCCAAACCGGCGCGGCCATCAAGGCGCTCTTAGGGCTGGCACCAAAAACGGCTCGGAAGATCAAGGATGACGGCAGTGAGGCGGATATCCCCCTGGAACATGTCCAGGTTGGAGATGTGCTGCGGATCCGTCCCGGGGAAAAGGTGCCGGTGGATGGCACGGTGCTGGACGGCAGCAGTTCGCTGGACGAGTCGATGATCTCGGGTGAACCGCTCCCGGTTAAAAAACAACAGGGGGACAAGGTGATCGGCGCCACGGTTAATACCACCGGGGCGCTGACCATGCGGGCCGAAAAGGTGGGCAGTGACACGCTGCTCGCCCAGATCGTCAAGATGGTGGCGGAGGCGCAACGCTCGCGGGCGCCGATCCAGAAACTGGCCGATCTGGTGGCGGGCTACTTTGTCCCGGCGGTCATCACCATTGCCCTGATCGCTTTCGTTGTCTGGTATTATTTCGGCCCTGAGCCGCGCCTGACCTATGCCCTGATCGTGGCGGTTTCGGTGCTGATCATCGCCTGTCCCTGCGCCCTGGGGCTGGCCACCCCGATGTCGATCATGGTGGCCACCGGCAAAGGCGCCACCATGGGGGTGCTGTTCAAGAACGCCGAGGCCATCGAGACCATGCGCAGAATCAATACCCTGGTGGTGGACAAGACCGGCACCCTGACCCTGGGAAAACCGAAGCTGACCGAGGTGGTGGTGGCGGCCGGCATGGACGAGGAAAAACTTTTGAAATGGGCGGCCAGCCTGGAAAAAGCCAGCGAACACCCCTTGGCGGCGGCCATTGTGGCCGGCGCCGACGAACGCGGCGTCATACCGGCTGACGCAGCTGATTTCCAGTCGTACACCGGCAAGGGTGTTTCCGGCAACGTCGATGACGTTACGGTGCTGCTCGGCAACCTCAGATTGATGGAGGATTTCAACGTTGGCAGCGACGAACTTGCCCAACGCGCCGAAGAAATGCGCCAGGAAGCCCAGACGGTCATGTTTGTTGCCGCCGACGGCAAGCTTGCCGGGTTGCTGGCGGTATCCGACCCGATCAAGGAAACCACGCCGGCCGCCATCCGGGAGTTGCACGCAGAAGGCCTGCAAGTGGTGATGTTGACCGGCGACAACCGGGCCACTGCCGAGGCGGTGGCCGCCAGGCTGGGGATCGACCAGGTGGTGGCCGAGGTACTGCCCGATGAAAAAGCAGCGGCAGTGAAGAAATTCCAGGACAAAGGCCGCATGGTGGCCATGGCCGGTGACGGCATTAACGACGCGCCCGCCCTGGCCCAGGCGCACGTGGGCATTGCCATGGGCACCGGCACCGACGTGGCCATGGAATCAGCCGGCGTCACCCTGGTCAAGGGGGATCTCACCGGTATAGTCCGGGCCAGGAAACTCTCCCGCGCCACCATGACCAACATCAAGCAGAATCTCTTCTTCGCCTTTATCTACAACTCCCTGGGCGTGCCGGTGGCGGCCGGAGTGCTCTATCCCTTCCTGGGCATCCTGCTGTCGCCTATTTTCGCGGCGGCTGCCATGAGCCTCTCCTCGGTCTCGGTGGTATCGAATGCCCTGCGGTTACGAGGTGTAAAGATTACGTGAGGCAAGGTGCCTCTGAAAGAGACATCATGTCTTCAACAAAAAACCATGTAAATTGAGGCAAAAACGATGCATTGGTCTGGAAACTATGGATTTGGTATGGGTTTTGGCTGGTTTTTCATGATTCTTTTCTGGGCAATCTTCATATTCATTGTTGTCGCTTTAGTAAAAAAGATCGGCTCAGCAGGGGAGCAAGAAACAGCAGAGAACATCCTGAAGAAGCGTTACGCCCGTGGTGAAATTTCGAAGGATGAATTTGAACAGCTGAAAAAAGATATCAGCGAATGAGCAGCTGCCTTCTCCCCTTTTCCCGGGGGAGAGTACAGGCCTCTTCTGAGGAGGTGACCGGCAGAGCCGCGGGGAATCAGCCGGGCCGCATCTCGCTACCCGGGGCTGTCAGGGACAGGCCGATCTTGCCGGTTGCCGGGCTGGTACCGGCCGTGACCAGTCTGCTCTGCAATGCGGCCCAGATGTCTGCCATGGCTGTGGCGGCCGGGCAGTCGGTGGACACCACCGGTCGCCCCTGGAGCTGGGCCTGGACCACGCCCGCATCAAAGGGAATGCGGCCCAACACCTCCACCCCCCTGGCCCGACAACTGCTGGTAAGGGCGTCTGCCATCTGCGGATTGAGGTCCCACTTATTAAGGCAGACAAAGGTCTGGATGCGGAAATGCTCGGTAAGGCCAAGAACCCGTTCCAGATCATGCCAGCCCGACAGGGTTGGTTCGGTGACGGCCAGCACCAGATCAGCCCCGGCCAGGGAGGCGATCACCGGACAGGCGATGCCCGGGGCACCGTCCACCAGCATAAGCTCGGCGCCGCTCTCCTCGGCCAGCTGCCGCGCCTGCCTTTTGACAAAGGAGACGAGCTTACCGGAATTTTCCTCGCCGGCAAAGAGCTGGGCATGGACCAGGGGGCCGTGCTCGGTGTCGGAGATATACCAGGTGCCGCAATGGTTCTTGTCCAGACGAATGGCCTGTTCCGGACAGAAACAGGCGCAGACACCGCATCCCTCACAGGCCAGGGGATTGATGGTGGCGCTGTCGGCCATGTCAATGGCTTCGAACCGGCAGAGCTCGTGGCAGGTACCGCAGCCGCTGCACTCCTTTGCTACCACGCGCGCCTTGACCCCGGAGAGGAAGGCATTTTCACTGCGCGGCACCGGATCCAGGAGAAGGTGCAGATCAGCGGCATCCACATCACAGTCGGCCAGTACCTTGTTTTCGGCAAGACAGGCCAACGAACCCAACAGGCTCGTCTTGCCTGTGCCGCCTTTGCCGCTCAACACGACGATCTCTTTCATTGCCTGATCTCCTGCAACAGATTTTCCAAGGGGTGGCGCAGGTCCGGCCGGCTCTCCACCATGGTCTGGCCGTGGGCATAGCCCTCGGCAATGGCGCGATTAAAGGGAATCTTCAACAGCAGCGGGATATTTTGTTGATGGCACCATTCTTCCAGCCGCTCATCACCAAGATCGGCCCGATTCAGTACCACCCCGCACGGCTTGTCCAAACCGCGCAGGGCCTGCACGGTCAACTGCAGATCATGGAGGCCAAAGGGCGTCGGCTCGGAGACCAGCAGCACATAATCGACGCCGGCGACGCTCTCCACAAAGGGGCAGGAGGTGCCGGGCGGCGCATCAATGATCACCGTGGCGTCCGGGCGCGCCCTTTTTTTCACCTGCCGGATCAGGGGGACGGCCATGGCCTCCCCCACCCGGAGGCGGCCATGGACAAAGTCGAGCTCTCCGGCTCGACCCCACTCCAGGACGCCTATCTCGCGGCTGTCGCGAACAATGGCCTCATTCTCGCAGACCAGAAAACAGCCGAGGCAGGAGTGGCAAAGCTCGCCAAAGGCCATGATGGTCTGGCCGAACATGGTAATGGCGTTAAAACGACAGATGTTACGGCATTTCCCGCAATAGGAGCAGTGATCGCTGTCGATCCGGGGAATGGTGACACAATGGGTGGTGCGGCCGATAAAGCCCGGATTGAGGAATATATGGCCATTGGGTTCCTCGACATCACAGTCAAGAAACTGCACATCGGCGCCGCCGCAGAGGGCCAGACTGGTGGCCACCGTGGTCTTGCCCGTACCGCCCTTACCGCTTGCCACTGCTATCTGCATCGTTCTGCCTCCGGCCTCAGCCTTCTATGCGGCAACGGCCTCCTCTGCCGCCCCGACCCCGACCCCGGCCCATGCCCATGCCGCTGCCGCCCATCAATCGACAGCCACTGCCGGCACGATCGGCACTGCCGGTCTCGGCCCGGCTCACCGACTGGTCCGGCAGCCGGGCCAGGGCCTCCTGCACCGTGCCCGTGGCCCCCTCAAAGATCTTGATTGCCGCCTTGTCGATCACAGCCATGGCCTTGGGCCCGACCCGGCCGGTGACAATGGCCGCCACTCCTTTGTCGGCCAGCATGCCGGCCACTGTAATGCCGGCGCCCTGGGCCGCATCCTGGCCGGCGCTATTGTCGATGGCCTCCAGCAGCTGGTGTTTGTCGGTATCGTAGATGAGCAAAAACGCGGCCCTGCCGAAGCGTGGGTCAACATCTGCGGTCAGGTTTGGGCCGGTACTGGAAATAGCAACTTTCATGGTGATACTCTCCTGCTGAAGGGAAATGGATCATGGAGGGGGAAACGGCCACCAGTGCCTGCAACCCGGCAATGTCCCGGCCAGGCGAGCGTCAACGAGCCAGGCGGCTGCGGATTCTTGGCCGCAGTCATCTCCGGAAAACCGGGCTCCACCTCTCCCTGACAGTGGAGTCGGCCGATTATCTCGGCAGCGGCGACCTGTTGTTTTTTGCAATAATATGCGTAATGGTTACTGCATATTATGCGCCAGGGAGCCACCATATTATTTTTCCCTTGTAATTATTTGAACTTACAACAAAAAGAACCCACATGCCGCGCCGCAAAACTTGCGCCGCTGCAATTCATTGCCGGAGTGGACATTGCAAGAGTGCAAAAAAAAGGGCGACCCGGCCCGGCAGCTGCCATGGCCCCAGCCTGAGTCCCGCCTCCCCTTGTATCTTGCACCTTGCCCCTTGCCCCTTGGACCTTGGACCTTGCACCTTGCCCCTTGGACCTTGAACCTCACCCCCCGGTCGCGGCATCAAGCTGATTAATTGCAAAAAAATGAAATTTCGGAATAATATCCACCCAGGCATGGAGAGTTTGGATATTTCAAAGACAACCAGGAAGGCAGATGAAAACAACAACGACCTATTGGAACCCAATGACACAGAAGGGTTTTGAGAAGTGGCAGGAGATTGCCGGCTCAGAGGGTAACCTGAAGGAGATTACCTTGGCTATCGATGAAGAAACGGGTGATTACACCAGGTTGACCTGGTTCAGAGACGGATATTACACCGGGGCCTTTGGCAGCAAGTCCCACCCCTATCCGGAAGAGATATTCGTCGTATCAGGACGGCTGTATGACGAAGCATTTGATATCTGGTTGGAGCCCGGTTCTTACCAGCCCGTTGAAAAACTACTGCACTTACTGATGCGTCGTCAAAATTCGGCTCAAAATGCTCATTTACCCTATGTAAACTGCGCTTTTTCGCCTCATTTTTCCTAGCCTCAGCTGCGCTCGTTACGTTTTTCAACGGGCTGTTACGCATCCAGACCACCCGGCGAGGTGCATGGTCCGTTTCTGGCAGAGGGAGACGTTGTCATTTATGAGAACTCCTTGCCGTCGCAGTCCATAAATAAGTGACTCAACTCTCTGCCTTGCTTTATGGTGCCGAGAGTTTTGTTTGTGTACAGCCTTATTTTTTGCGGACTCAGGCTGGGACTATGGCCGCTGCCATGGCCCCAGCCTGAGTGCCGCCTCCCCTTGCACCTTGCACCTTGCACCTCACCCCCTAGCCATGCATGAGGGCCGCCACCTCGGCCATGCGCCGGCCGAGATTTTTTGCCGTGGCAATACCGGTGCTGTCGCCCTGGTAGCCGTCGGGATGGTTTGCCCAGCCGGCGCCGCCGAAGTGATCGCCATCCCCCACAATGATCATATCGTGGATCATCATGGCCGCATGGACCGCCTGAATGGTCAACTCCTGGCCGCCGTTGCGCGAGCCCCCCACCGTGATAACGCCGCCCAGCTTGTTTTTAAACATGAAGCCGTTGCGCCTGAAGAGGACGGTACGATCCAGAAAGGCCTTGGCCTGGCTTGACATGCACCCCATATAGACCGGAGTGGCCACAATCAATCCGCCAACATCGGCTGCGGCGAGTTTACCAATAAGCTCCTGGAAATCATCCTGCTGGCTGCATTGCACACCTTTTTTACAGGTATCGCAGGCCAGGCAGCCGTGAAAACGCAATGCCGCCAAATCAATGGCCTCAACCTCCAGGCTTGTACCCGCCGTCTCGGCGGTTTTTTTGAGTTCATTCAGACATTGTTCCAGGAGAAAATATGTGGACTTGTTCTTTCTGGCGCTGGCCGCAACACCGATAATCTTCATGGCAAGTAGTTCCTCTTTCGTGATTGTTTTTTTGTTTACAGGGCAGATGCAGAGAGTGCGGACGCTCAGGCCCTGCAGCCCGGCCCGCATTTTTCGCCGCCGATCTGCTGCAAGGCGGGCCTCTCCCTTTTTCCTGTTACCATACTATCATCCCTTTTAGCCAGGCTTTCACCGTTGAGAAGCCCTGCGCCGCAGTCGTTTCAACCCGGGTTCCCCTCACTGGCCGCCACAGGCGGGCACCGCTTTGCCGATCACCGGGCACGGCGCACCGGCGCCTCTCGCTCCGTAAAAAAGCTTCGGCAGGTTGGAGGGAACAAAAATCAAGCGGGGAGATCTCTTAACCAGTGTAGAAAAATGCGGGCCAAGAGCACGAAAGCAATCACGATGTAGTGTGGTGCCTCCATAACCAGGCCAGGCATCATGGCATGCCCGGCGCCCAGAGCGCAAGACAAAGGCCCCTCCTTGACGACAACAGCAGCCACCGGTATATTGCCAGCCATGCCCAGTCATACCCTTCGAACCGTTGCTGCCGCGCTTCTTGTTCTCACCCTCCTTGTGGTGAGCGGCACCCCTGTGGTCACCGCGGCATTGACCAGGGAGACGCCGGTTGACTCCTGCTGTTATCCCACTGACGGGCATGACGAACCGGCCCAGCCCTGCGACACCACCAGCGGCTGCTCCTGCCTCTTCTGTCTGCATATCGACCTGCAGCAGACGAGCCTCTTTTCTTACCGGCCCCAGGCTGCTGCTCTTCCCTTTTTCCCTATCCCGCCCTCTCTTCCGGCCGACTTCAGCCGACGCATCGACTATCCTCCTGAATCCTGTTGAGCCGTACCGCCCTTGACCGGCCGTGAAAGGCTCAGGCGCCTCTGCGCCGCTGCCTTCCTGTGCCTCGAAACCGGGCCCGGGCGCCGCATTGCCCTTGTTATGGCGCTGCCCGATCCGGATTTGCTCACACCCTCGGAGAAAAGTCATTATGAGTCGTTCATCCACCCTTGGCAGTGCCGACTGGAACATCCTGTTTCTGGCCTGGCTGCTTGTTGCCGCCTCTACCCTGGGCAGCCTCTTTTTCAGCCAGACCATGCAGTTTCCGCCCTGTGTCCTCTGCTGGTACCAGAGGATCTTTCTCTTTCCCCTTGTCTTTGTTCTGGCCACCGGCCTGCTCTGCCATGATCCGGGCGTGGTGCGCTACGCCTTGCCGCTCAGTCTGGCAGGCTGGCTTATCGCCCTCTATCACAACCTGCTTTATGTGGGCATTATCCCGGAAAGCATCCAGCCCTGCACCAAGGGCGTCTCGTGCACGGAAAACTATATTGAGCTCTTTGGCTTTCTGTCCATTCCCCTGCTTTCCCTGCTGGCCTTCACCACGCTTATTATTCTGCTTGTCATTCTCAAGAGGAGATTATCCCGATGAAAAAGCCGCTTATTCTCTTTACTGCCGCCGCCCTGCTTGTTCTGCTCTTTGTCGGTGCAAACTGGTTCTATAAAAATAAACAGAGCGAAGAGCTGGGCTTTCTGGCCCAGGAGGAGGCCGAACTCTTTGTCAGACCGCACTCGCCCACCCTCGGCAGTGACGAGGCCAAGGTCTACCTGGTGGAGTTCATGGACCCGGCCTGTGAGACCTGCCGGGCCTTCTCGCCCTTTGTCAAAAAAATCATGGACGAAAACCCCGGAAAAATTAAACTGGTCATCAGATACGCCCCCTTTCACGATGGTGCCGATTACTTTGTCCGCATCCTGGAGGCCGCCAAAAAACAGGACAGGTATTGGCAGACCCTGGCTGTCATGTATCAGTATCAGCCCCATTGGGCCAGTCATCACAACCCGCAACCGCATCTGATCTGGCGCTTTCTGGAGGGTGCCGGCCTTGACCTGGAGAAAATCAGACAGGACATGCAGGATCCGGCCATCAGTGCCGTCATCAAACAGGACATGGCGGATGCCAAACGGCTCAATGTCAGCAAAACCCCTGGATTTTTTGTAAACGGCAGACCCCTGATCACCTTCGGCTACATGCAGTTGCAACAGCTCATCGAAGAGGAGCTTGCCGCCAATTACCCTGAGTAACCACGAGCTGCGGCAGTTACCATGGCCACGGCACCCGCCTCGGCATGGTGACTGCCCTACCCTGTCGCCCTTTTCGGAGATCACCAGCCATGAAAATGTTCGTCCAATCCCTTGTCACCTGTTGTTGCCTCTTTCTTGTCACCGCCTGCGGCGAGCCCCCCCCAAAAGCCGTGGTGGGTGAGCCTGCCCCGCCCTTTACCCTGGTGGACACCAACGGTAAAACCTGGAGCCTGGCCGAGCTCAAGGGAAAGGTGGTCTTTGTTAATTTCTGGGCCACCTGGTGCCCGCCCTGCGTGGAGGAGATGCCCTCCATGCAGAATGTCAACGATTTTATGCCAAAGGACCGCTTTGTCATGCTGACCATTCTCAACAATGATCAACCTGCCTCAGCCGATGCCTTTCTCGCCAAAATCGGCGCCACCTTCCCGGTCCTTATTGATCCAAAGAGCCGGACAGCCACGGCCTATGGCCTGACCGGCGTGCCGGAAACCTACATCATTGATAAGGAAGGCGTGCTGCGTGAAAAATTCATCGGCGGCGTGCGCTGGGATGCCCCCCAGGCCATGCAGATGCTGGTAAAGTATGCCGCCCGCTAACCCAGAATTCCAGGCGCCGGCCGGCCTTGCACTCTTGCCGGCGCCGCTATTCTCGCCCCGGCTGTCTGTAGGGTATCTTGAATTATTAGGGTGTCTTGAATAATTGCCATTTCGGAGTCTCGCAGGCTCGCTTACCTGCCCGATTTCTTCGTCGCTACGAAAATAAAAATGCCCACATATCATTAATCGGAGTCTCCACTTCGTTTCGCTTACCTCCGAGCATTATTTTTGAGCATAACGAGGTAAGCGAGCTCGCGAGACTCCGGGAGACTGGACGAAAAAGCAATTATTCAAGATGGCCTGTAGCCACACCGCCCCTCGGCCTCTTATCACGGCCCTCCCGACAAACAGGGGCTAATTAAATATTTTTTTATTCTCTTACATTCTAAAATGTTATCCGCTCCTGGCCCTGTTTGCTGCCTGAGAGGCTTGCCCCGTACCAAGGGCCTGTTGTAATATAAATTGCATAAGTGCAAGAGCGATGCAGCAGCCAGCCCAAACCGTGACCGGCCTGCCCTGCTTCTTGACCCTTTCTCCCCTCTACCCACCAGGCGCCCATGTTACTGACAAAAGCCGATAACCCGGAGACAAGGTTCACCACCAGCTCGCTTAACTCCATCACCGATCCAGCCTTTACCGTTGACCAGGACTTCAACATAACCGCCTTTAACAGGGGGGCGGAAAGGATAACCGGCTTTAAACGCTGGGATGTGGCGGGCAAGAAATGCTACGACATTTTCCGCACCACGATCTGCAAGACATCCTGCGCCCTGCAACAGGCCAGGAAGCTCAAGGAAAAGATTGTCAGCCACAACATTGCCCTGAAAAATACCCAGGGCAAGGAGATCCCGGTAATTGTCTACACCACGCCCCTCTTTAACGAAAAGGGCGACTTTGCCGGCGGCGTCTCCACCCTGCGGGAAACCACGGAAAAGGGTTTTGATCAGTGTCACGACAGTCTCAGCGACTCGATTCTCGAGTCCATTGCCGACGGCGCCTTTGCCGTGGACCGGCATCGCAACATTATCTCCTTTAACCGAACCGCCGAAGAGATCACCGGTATTCACCGCAGTGATGCCCTCGGCAAGAAGTGCTACGAAATTTTCAAGGCGAACATCTGCAAGTCTGCCTGCGCCCTGCAGCAATCCATCGAAACAGGCCGCGACGTCACCAACCTCAAGGTGACCATTGAGGATATCGAGGGCGACAAGATTCCCATCATCATCACCACCTCGGTGCTGCGTAACGAAAAATTTGAGGTCATCGGCGGTGTCGAGACCTTTCGCGACATCTCCACCTTTGAAAAGATGCGGCGCGAGATCTCGCTGAGCGACACCATCCTTGACTCCATTGCCGACGGTGCCTTTTCCGTTGACTATGACTGGCGGATCACCTCGTTTAACAAATCCGCCGAAGACATCACCGGCGTGCATCGCAGCGAGGCCATCGGTAAGAAGTGCTCCGAAATCTTCAAGGCGGATATCTGTAGGTCAAACTGTGCCCTGAGGAAGTCGATGGAGACGGGCCTTGATGTCCATGACCTGAAGGTAAACATCATCGATATCGAGGGCGACAAGGTGCCCATCCGGGTCAACACCTGTGTCATGCGTAATGATGAGGGCCAGATAATCGGCGGCGTCGAGACCTTTCGCGACATGTCCGCCCTTGAAGGGCTGCGCAAGGAACTGACCTTGAGCGACTGCATCCTTGACTCCATCAACGACGGTGCCTTTACCGTTGACAAGGAGTGGAACATCACCTCCTTTAACCTGGCGGCCGAAAAGATCACCGGTATGCCGCGGGCCAAGGCCATCGGCATGAAGTGTTACAACGTCTTCCGGGCCTCCATCTGCCAAGAGGCCTGCGCCCTGAAACAGTCCATTAACAACGGCGAGGAGATTTCCAACCTCAAGGTGATCATCACCAACCATAACGGCCAGCGCATTCCCATCAATATCACCACCTCGGCCCTGCGTGACGAGGACGGCAACGTCATCGGCGGCGTCGAGACCTTCCGCGACTGTTCGGCCCTGGAGGAGTTGCGCAAGGAAATCAGCGAAAGATACTCCTTCCACGATATCATCAGTAAAAATCATAAGATCAAAAACATCTTTGCCATCCTGCCCAATATCGCCAAGAGCGACAGTACGGTGCTCATTGAGGGGCCGAGCGGCTCCGGTAAGGAGCTCTTTGCCAAGGCCATCCATACCCTGGCCGAGCGGCCGGGCAAGTTTATCGCCCTCAACTGTGCCGCTCTGCCCGATACCCTCCTTGAATCGGAGCTCTTTGGCTACCGACAGGGGGCCTTTACCGGTGCCAAGGGTCACAAGCTCGGCCGCTTTGCCCTGGCCGAAGGGGGGACTATCTTTCTCGACGAGATCGGTGATATCTCCCCGGCCCTGCAGCTCAAGCTGCTGCGCGTCCTCCAGGAAAAGGAGTATGAGCCCCTGGGCGGCACCACCACCCTGAAGGCGGATGTCAGGGTAATTGCCGCCACCAATAAAAATCTTCAGGAGCAGGTGGAGGCAGGCCGTTTCCGCGAGGACCTCTTTTTCCGACTCAACGTCATCAAGATCAGCCTGCCCCCCCTGGCCCAGCGCCGGGAGGATATCCCCCTGCTGATTGACCATTTCATCCACAAGTTCAACAACCTCAAACAGCGCAATATCGAATCCGCCTCGCCCGAGGTGGTCAGTCTTCTCATGCGCCACGATTTCCCCGGCAACATCAGAGAGCTGGAAAACATCATTGAATATTGCTTTGTCCTCTGCCAGGGGCGGACCATCGAGGTGGAGTGTCTGCCCGAGGGCCTCATCGAACCCCTCCAGGAGCAAGTCATGCCCGGCCCTGCCTCGGAAAAGGCCACGCCGCTCTCCAACGCCGAGGCCTCAACCATTCTGGCCGCCCTGCAGAAGTTTGAGGGCAACCGTGGCAAGACGGCAGCCCATCTCGGTATCGACAAAACCACCCTGTGGCGCAAGATGAAGAAGTATCAGATCATCTTTCCGGTGACCAAGAAGAGCTGAGCGCTGCCGCTTTGCGCCGCTATCGGCCCGCCCCACAAAAGATCACCCCGCCGGCATGTGCCGACGGGGTGATCTTCTTTTCACTCGACCGGCCGCTTTCGCGCAATCCGGCCCTGCAACCGTCCCTCCGGGATGGAGTAGCCCCTTAATGATGCTCCTCATAGCCGGTGAACATGGCCTTAAAATGGGCCAGGGGGGTATGCCCCAGGGTGGCCAGGTAACAGTGGGCGATGAGGAAGGAGGCAAAGAAGAAAAAGAGGATGACGTGGATGGTGTCAATGATCTTAATACCGCCCAGCAGGTGGACATAATCGGCATAACCCTTGACACGCCACAGGAAGACACCGGAGATCATCTGGGCCGGTAACAGCATGAACATCAACCCCACATACGCCTTTTGCTGCAGGGCGTTGAACTTATTGTCCGGTGTCATGACATGGGGGTTGGGGTCGCCCTTGAAGATACCGAAGCCATAATACTTGGCCTGCCTGATGGCATTGGGCACAAAGGTACGCAGGTCCGGGAAGTAGATCTTTATCTTGCCGGTGCCCAGGTAATAACCAAGCCAGATAAAGTAATCTATAATCACCATAAAGCCGACATAGTTATGCAGGGTTATGGCATCCCTGAGGGGCATTATACCCAACATTTCGGCGTAGCGAATCTGGAAACCGGTGATCACCAGGGCGACAATGCCCGCAGCATGGATCCAATGCCAGACCCGCACCGGAGCCGGGTGAATGTATATCATTTTTTCGCTCATTTCAACGTCTCCCTATGCTCATATTTACTTGTCTTTATTACGACGCAGGCGAATGGTCAGGACACGGATGGTCAAGTGACCGAGCACCCCGCAGGCCGCGCCGCCCAAGAGCACAATACCGATCAAGTCCAGCAGCTTTACCCTGGTGCCGGCATAGATATAAAAATGCCTGAGACTGTAGCTCTCCAGAACGGCCCGCTCCACCCGGTGATGATCGACACTGCCGTCCTTATTGGGCAGGGCAATGGTAACGGCATTAAAATATGGTGATTCCGGCGTATGGCATTTTTCACAGTTGCGTTCGGCGCCCTCCGCCGTGACCTGGTGGGCGGCCGGATCCATCTCCGCCACCAACTCCACGTGAAAAATGGCATGCACGTTTTTCTGGCGCAGCATGAGCTCCAGGGCCTCAAACTCCTGACGGCTGAGGATACCGTTCTTGTCCGTGTCGAGCAGGGGCATGAACTGCTCATAGCTGATTCCCAGAATCTCAAGGATTTCATCTCCCTGATAATACTTGTTGGTCATCAGGTCGAAGAACTTGAGGTGAATATGGCGCGGTACCTCCGGGGCATGACAGACCGTGCATTCGACAAAGGCAAAGTGCTCCTCTTTTTTCGGCAACCAGTCATGGCTCCGGTGCGGGTTGTGGCACTTGGCGCAAAAATTATCCTCGCGCTCCGCAACAGAGGCACCGGCCAGATAGCTGACATAGTGGTAATCGTGACAGGCATAACAGGTCATGCTGATGCCCTTGCTGCGAATTTGCATATGGGCGCTTTCGGCAAAGGCGGCCTCAGACTCACTATGGCAGTTGCCGCACTGCACCGGCGCCAGCTGCCTGGCATGCGGCACCTCGTTGTCATAATCAAGCGCCTCTATATCGGTGTGGCAATCAACACAGAAGAGTCCGCTGATGTGATGGACGGAACGATTAAAACGGCCCTCATCGACAAAAAGGAGATTGTTGATATGGCCATGCTCATTATTCTCCCTGGTCAGGGTCTCGTCACTGTGACAGTCAAAACATTCGCCATTATCCATGGCCGTCACCAGGGCGGGCCAGGCCAGAAAAACAAAAAGGAAAAGTAGACCGCTGGATCGAGCTGCTTCTTTGAGTTTCTTCATTTTTGGCTGATCTCCTGTTCTCTCATTAGGTATCTTGAAGAGGGTGCCTGCCTATTCGGCTGGTCCGCCCGGCACGGCTTCATTGCTTGCTACCATTACCTAGCATCTACTATGCCACGGCCTCTCCATTTTAAATAAATTGTTTTATATCAATTGGTTATATCAAAACTGGTCTCACTGCCACCGGCGGCTACGGTTGCAACAACGCAACCATAACAGGATGGCACAGTTGCATTTTTGCAACCGTAGCCGCGGACGCGGTCCTGCCCTGACAGCACACGGCCGGACGATATGTTACGGCATAAAAAAACTGAGGGGCATGGAGGGATGGCCAGGCAGGTCCACCCTGTTTGTCTGCTACGGTTCGACCAGTAAGACGCAGCGCCCTAAAACTCGGGAAGATCCGAAGCTGCCGGGCCGCACAAAGTGGCATCTGCCGCATAAAAAAAGGGCGGCAGGGAGATATTCGCGCCCTGCCGCCATGTACGAGGGGGTGAAGAGAGTATGGGTTAGCAGCTCTTCGGTGTGGGGAGCTCGTGCCGCCCCCCCTACATACCGAAGATAGCGGAAAGCCAGGCACTGCCCAGGCCAATGAGGCCGCCACCCTTGATAAGGCCGGAGGCCAGGCAGCTGATCCCCCAGAGACCGATGAAGGTGGCCAGGACAACTACAATGGTGAGACCGGCAAGGCTCATGTCATCACCGGTATCGGCGTGGTGATGAGACCGGCTCATGGACGGTTTATTTTTGGCGTCTGCAAGATGTAACATGGTCGTTTCTCCGTTTCTAAAAATCGCGTCTTAAAAAGATGGGCGCGGCCATTGCGCGGCGCCCATGTTCGTTTGTCAGGCAACCCTGTGTTTCAGGCCCTTGAGCTCCTCTTCTGCTGCCGGAGCCTCTTGTGTGGCAAGTTTGGCATCAATGTTATAACCCACCATGCCGTAGTAGGCCCCCCAGATGCCGGCATTCACCAGGTTGATGGTGATCAGCTGCGAGGTGGAGAGCAGCACCCCCGGCTCCAGGCCGCCAAAGGTGACAAGGAAGAAGTAGCCGATGGAGCCGTGAATCAGATTCCCGACCACGCCGACCAGACCAAGGGCCTTGCCGATGATGGGTACATAGGTGAATTCAATAAGCCCCATGCTCACCGGCGCAATAACGAGACCGGTGGCAAATCCGGAAAGGAGCCAGCGCCGGCGCGGATTCATCATTTTGCTCAGATGAAAAACAGAGAGTGGAATAATGGCCAACAGGATAAGGTATTGGTTCATGATCTAACCTCCTTCTAAAGGGTTTCTATGTCTCAAAAGGCTTGTATGTTTTTATCATCACCTCTTTCCCCTTCAGGTACTGCACTTGCCGGGGATATCTATAAACATAGCAGGTAGTATGCCAACCCTTGCTAGACAAGACATAAATAACCTATATTCAACATGTTAGAAAAAAAGACACCAGCGCCGGCGCCGACAAAGATTGCACAAATGCAAGCAACGGCCATGCTTGCCATTGCACAAGTGCAACCATGTTTACCGGTTCGATGCATTTTGCGGCGCGGCCGGCACCATACCCTCCCGGCGGTTATCGCCGCCCGGGCAGAGACGAAAACGACCGTCCTCCTGCGGCAGGTCAATGCCAAGGCTTTTGATCTTTCGGAAAAAGGTGCTCTTGTGAATTCCAAGCTCCCGGGCTGCAGCGGTGCGGTTATTTTTGTTGCGCTCCAGGGCGGCAAGCAGGGTTTGGGCCTCAAAATCCCGGAGCACATGCTCCATGGTACCGGCCTGCTCCCCCAACAGGCGCAGATCCTGAAAGACCTCGACGCCGCCGATAACGGCGCCCTGGTTATTGCGCAGCAGGGATGCTGACACGGTAACCGGCACGCCATGGCCCTGGTTGTCGGCCACCACGGCATTTCTGACCATGGTGGGAGTGCCGCTGCTGAAGGCATTTTGCAGGGGACAGTGATGCCGGCACAGGGATGAGTGAAAAACATCGGAACAAGGGGCGCCGCAGACGTTTCGACGCTTGACGCCGAGTAACTCCTCGGCCCCCCTGTTAAAGGAGGTTATCCGCCAGGCCCGGTCCACCGTAAAAACGGCCAGGGCTATACTCTCAAGGATCTCAAGGGCTGGAACAACAGAGGCCGCATTGCTCATAATCTGGCACTCACTCGTTTGTCGGGAAGCAGCCGTCAACGGAATTGACTTTTGGGTATCTTGAATAATGAGATCTTTTATTTTCGTAGCGCCGAAAAAATCGGCCAGCTACCAGCCCGTTGAAAAACGGTAGCGAGCGAAGCTGAGGCTGGGAAAGACGACGCATCAGCAGATAGCGACGATGAGAGACCTTCGAGCGCAGTAGTTTTTCAACGGGCTGGTAAGCGAGCCTGCGAGACTCCGAAAGAGCACCTCTTCAAGATGGTCCTTTTAGGACCCCATCACCATTGCAGATGTGCAAGATATACCCTCCACACCGGGCAGGCTGCGGACCTTCGGGGTGGCGGGACAGGGGAAGAGAGGCTGCCGGACCGGCCACCTGGTTGATCAGAAGAAAACCGCGGCAGCAACGACAGGGCCGTTCGTTGCCGCCTTCTTTCCAGGTCAGGACGGCCTGCCGCATTATTGCATCGGAAGGTGTCCCGGCTGCGGCCCGTTTAGAACTCTTCACCATGCTTGAGTTTGGCGGCGCCCACCACAACATATTTTGCGGATGTCTTCCTGGCTGCCTTGACATCGATGCGATAGCCGACCAGGCCGTAATAAATCGTCCAGATGGCCCCATTAACCAGGTTCATCATGGTCAACTGCGAACCATCAAGCACAGCACCGGGTTGAAAGATGTCACAGGCGGCCAGGAGAAAGTACCCCACGGACCCGTGGATCATGTTGAAGATGGCCCCCATCAGACCCAGCATACCGCCGATAAGCGGGATCATGGTGTACTCGACAAGACCCTGGCTCACCGGGGCAATGACAGCGCCCACGGTCAGCCCGGTCCAGAGCCAGAGGCGGCCCGGAGCAAACATTCTGCACAGCTGAAAAGAGGCAATGGGTATCAGGGCCAGGAAAATCAGGTAATGAGTCATGATCCTTCTCCGGTGGCAAAGATTGGTCTTAAATCCTCTTCTATAAAAAAGGTTCGTTTCTTCAAGGTATGTTAAAGAGCTTTACATATTATGTGCCACAGGCTCTTATTTTCTTTTTTAGATATAATTTCATAATGTTACAAAGAGGCGGGCCGGATCACGGCTGCCGGGTGTCTTGCGACTGCGCAACCCTGCCCCGTGGAAGTATTGCAAAAACGCAACACAACCCCATGCCATTGCATGGCCCGGCAATGCCGAGCCTGCTGGAGGGTGGTTACCCTGCCAAACCAGGTCATGGCGTGACAAGAGGTGCAGAGATAGCGTGGCCCAGAGGAGTGGACCGGGGGCGTGCATCGAGGAGAAGGCGCTCTTTGGCGCACAAAAAAGGGGAAGGGAGCTTATCGAGGGACAAATCTGGCGCACTGCCTGCCGGCAAAAGCGAACCCCTGACCTTGTGCCTCTCACTGCCCGGGGTCAGGGTGTTTTGAGCAGCCCGCTTGAAAAAATAGTGGGCTCGCTCTCTTTTTTAAGCGACTGTTAGCGCTGGGTGGTATCTGCCACCACAAAGGGGGTACAGCGCACTCCTATACTCTTCTTCTTGACCCAGAGGCGCATGATGGGCAGGGCTTCGCCATCCAGGGTAACCGTGGTGCCCACCTCTTCCACAAAGGAGATATCCTTGGTGAAAAACTCATAGTAAAAGGTGTTGCTGCTAAAGGGATCTGTTACCAGAATGATTTTATCGTCATCATGGTAATGATGCTGCGGTGTGCCGGTGAAGGCGACATGGGTTTCCCGCAGGACCCGTTTATCCTTGGGACGTGTATAAACCTGAAGGGCAAAGGCCTTGACACCCGCTGGGAAATTTCTGAGGGGCATGTTGATCACCATCCTTGTTGAGTAGTGTCTGTCCGGAAACAGGTCATTTCGTTCGAGATCAAGGAGTGCGAGAACAATAAGCACGCCCTGAAAGAGGTAAGGGAGCCTGCGACACTCCGGGTACCCTTGGGGTGCAGGCATAAATGCGATATCGGAGTCTCCGCTTCGTTTCGCTTACCTCCGAGCATTATTTTTTTCGCCTGCCGAGGTAAGCGAGCTCGCGAGACTCCGGGAGATCGAGCCGGTACGCGAGTTTACGAGACTCCGAGAGGGCCATTTCTGGACAGGCACTGAGTAACGACAAAAAATCTTTCCTCACCCCTTATGTTGCCCCGTCCGTGGAGCCGGAGTCAAAGAAAAAAATAGCCCTGCCGCCTGCAGCGTTTCTCATCCAGATCGTGGTATGAAAGCGGATGGAGGAGTGAGGTTCAAGATTCAGGTTCACGGCGTGTCGAAACGCTCTGCTATTGTTGTCATTTTTGCTTTGCGCCTGCCGACTCTCTTCGGCAGTAACAAAAAATGAAGCCTCGGCACGGCAACTGCCGCAGCGCCACCCCACCCCCACCTTGCAGCTTTTACCTGATACATTTCGCTGCTGCCATCACCGATGAAAACAGTTCGCCCTGGCGGGCTTTTTCAGGGGGGTTCTTTTCTCCCCTGGCTATTCCTCCATCTTTGCGGTAATGGTAGTGCTGTCGGCTCTGGAGCCGATCAGCAACACCCCAACCAGAGGAGAGTATGTTATGCGAATAGGCGCCGCCATCTTTGTCTTTCTTGTTTGTGGTGTGGTGGGTTGTACCCAGGAGACGCAGAATAAAATAGGCCGGGCCGTGCAGAACTGGACAGGGACAGACGGGATTCTGGAGATCTATGGCGGCGACAAGGTGGTCAAACGCTTTCTGAAAATAGACAAGATAAGTACGGCCGCCTCAACCAGCGGTACCGGCTCCCGTCCTTACCGTTTCGGTTACGGCATCCTGGACACCAACCTCAACGGCGTGGTGGACAAGGGCGAAAAAAAGGTCTATTTCGAGTTCAGCGACTACTCCACCCCCTATGTCTTTTATGAAAATCCGCAGTAGGGCACCCCTTTTCTGCCCGCGCAAGACCAGGTAGCACCCTTTTTCCCTTATGCCGGATACCTCCTTAGGCGCCAGCCGTCAAAAAAACCTGCCCCTGTGGCTCGTCCACTCGCTGATGCTCTGTGCCGCCATGATCGTCTCCGGCTCCTTTACCGTGGGGGCGGCAATCACCCATGAGCTTGACCCGGCTGTTCTGCTGTTGATCCGCTACCTGGTGGCGGTCTGTTGCCTGGCCCCGGTCATTTTCTGGCGCTATGGCCACTTTCGCCCCAGCCTCAGACAGCTGGGGGGCTACAGCATGGTCAGCATCTGCACAGTGGGCTTTTTCTGGTGCATGTTCACCTCCCTGCGTTATACCACGGCCATGAACACCAGCATCATCTTTACCCTGGTACCGGGTATCTCCGGAGTCTACAGCGCCCTCTTCCTGGGTGAGCGCCTCGGCTCTCACCGCCTGGTGGCCCTGGTCTGCGGGATGGTGGGCGCCATCTGGGTCATCTTCCGCGGCGACCTGGGCCGCCTCCTGGCCCTGGAGGTCAACCAGGGAGACCTGCTCTTTCTGGCCGGTTGTTTTCTGATGGCGGGCTACACGCCGCTGGTCAAGACCTTCCACCGTCAGGAGTCCATGGTGGTGATGACCTTCTGGGTCCTGGTCACCGGGCTGGGCTGGCTTATGCTGCTCGCCCTGCCCCGCCTCAGCGAGGTGGTATGGCCGGCAATATCCGTAAAGGCCTGGGCCGGGATTCTCTACCTGGCCGTCTTATCCACCATCATCACCTTTTATCTCACCCACCTCTCCACCCTCTACCTGGGACCGACGCGGGTCATGGCCTACAGCTATTTTTACCCCTCCTTTGTCCTGGTTCTCAACTGGCTGCTGGGCCACGGCCTGCCGCCGGCCATGATCCTCCCCGGTGTGGTGGTGGTCAGTCTGGCCATTATTGTCCTGCAGCATGGTGCCAGGGAGTCGCAAACGCCCCATGACAGGCCGCTTAGGCGCTGAGACCCAGGTTGAGGCGTCTCTCCCTGATACGTTCATCAATGCGCTCAGCCGCCTTAAAGGGATCAGGCTCAATGAGAAAGGAGGCGCCCACAAGGTCATTGAGACCATCCAGGGCCAGATTGGTGACCAGCTCCGAACCGGTGATGTTGGGGGGGTGACCCAGGTGGGTATGGATACCGGAGGCCACGCAATAGGTGCCGATGGCCGCCGCCTTTTCCGAATACCACTCCGGCGATGAGCCGGCCAGGGGCAGATCAGCGATATCCACGCCCAGCTCATTGGCGAGCAGGGCGGCAAGCTGCAGAATGCGGGCGTTATCCACGCAACTGCCCATGTGCAGCACCGGCGGTACGCCCAGGGCGCCGCAGATCTCCTGGAGACCGCTGCCGGCCTGGTTGATGGCCTCGGGCATGAGCAGACCGGCCTTGCCGGCCGCCGTGGTCACGCAGCCGGTGACCAGCACCAGGATATCCCTCTTGATCAGCTCCCGGGCCAGATTGACATTACAGTAATCCTGCTGGTATTTGGGGTTGTTGCAGCCGACAATGGCCACGGCGCCGCGCACCTTGCCCGCCTTGATGGCCTCGATAAGCGGTGTCAAGCTGCCGCCCAGGGCGCCCAGCAGGGCCTCGTTGGAAAAACCGGTCATCATCTGTACCGGCTCCGCGGGAATCTTGACGCGCCCCCGGTCGCGCCGGCCAAAGCGCTCAATGGCCATCTTGACCACCCGACGGGCCTGCTCCATGCCGTTATCCATCTCAAATTTGACATGTTCGGCGCCCTTGAAGCGGGCCTTGTCGGCCGTGGTCACCATCTTGGTGTGATAACAGTTGCCCACCGTTACCAGGCTGGGCATGATGCACTGATAATCCACGACAATAAGCTCCACGGCACCGGTGACAATGGCCAGTTCGGTCATCAGGTGATTACCGGCCATGGGCACGCCCTGACGCATCATGAGTTCGTTGCCGGTACAGCAGAGACCGGCCAGGTTGATGCCGGCAGCGCCCTTGGCCTTGGCCAGGGCAATCAGCTCCGGATCGTTGACCGCCAGGGCGATCTGCTCCGAGACAATGGGGTTATGGCCGTGCACCAGGATGTTGACCTGCTCCTCCTTGAGGACGCCGAGGTTGACCATGGTCTGGCGCGGCATTGGCGTGCCGAAGAGGATATCGGAGATCTCGGTGGCGATCATGGAACCGGCCCAGCCATCGGCCAGACAGGTGCGGGCACTGTGGATCATGGTGTTGGCCGCATCGTTGTCGCAACCCATGTGGGTGCGGTGCATCATCTCGGCAATCTCCCGGTCGACGCCGCGCGGCGTCATGCCGAGGTTTTGCCAGATATCACGGCGCTGCCTGGGCACCCGCCCGGCAAAGGAGAGCTCCTGGCGCCGGCTGCCGTAATTGCTGAAAAACTCCGCCGCCAGATCCTTGGCCACCTCCAGGGTGGCACGGCCTTCCTCGGGCAGGCCAAGCTCCACGGCGATGCGCCGCAGCTTGGCCTCGTCCTTGATGGCGTAATCGTCGGTCCTGCCGTGGGCCACCTCTTCCAGGGCCTCGATACAGTCACGGCCATGGTCGGAGTGGCCGGCTGAACCGCCTGCCACAAAACGGCCGAAATTACGGGCCACAATGACATCCGCATCAGCGCCGCACACCCCCAGGGGCGCTTTTTTGGAGATGCGACAGGGGCCCATGGTGCAGTTGCGACAACAGACACCGCTCTCGCCGAACCGGCAATGGGGCGACTGCTGATCCAGCCGGTCCCAGGCCGTTTCCACGCCATCCTCTGCCGCCTTGGCCAGCATCTGGCGGGCATCATCCCATATTGATTTCTCATCAATGGTCTTTATCTCCTTGGCCATCTCTGCTCCTCCCCTTGCCTAGGAGCCTGTCGGACTTAGACATAAATCTACTGCAAATTCAAGAAATCGGTCCATATTCCCATGGATTTTCGTTAAATAGCCCTGCTATTCGCCTCAAATCCATGTAAATCTTGCCTCGATTTCTTGAATTTTCGCTACGATTCTCTAAGTCCGACAGACTCCTAGGTATCTGATATTTTCACCGCCCCACCTGCAGGCGATCTGTGAGCCGCGTCCGTGTCCGGACTGTCCCCTTATCAGAGGCAATGCCCCCCTCTTTGTCAACCTCAAAGAGGTATATAACTCAACTTTCCAACTTCTAATATCTCGTTGATATTATGTGATTAATACTAAAAATGACGAAGCTTTTTCCAAACATGCCGGAATAGAGAAGACGAATTTACTTATTTTCAAGCTTTTTTACTCTTTCCTGAATTCTGAATTTTCGTGGACTCACATGCTTGAAACGGCTTTTAACTGGCATAATATGGAACCAAAAGACCCTGCCCCTGAACAGGGGCAGGGGTGACAAGTTGCAGCCCCCTTTTTAATGGGGGAGGCCGACGCCTCAGGCCTCGCCAACCAGGTGGCAGATGGCGGCAAACTCTTGCGGTTGCAGACTGGCCGTGCCCACCATCAGACCGGCCAGGCCCGGGATTTTCATATATTTTCCGGCATTATCAGCGCTCACCGAACCGCCGTAGAGCAGGGGGCTTTCCGGGGCCATAGCGGCCAGCTTCTCAACTGCCGCCCTGATCTGCTGCTCCGGCAGAGGCATGGCGCCGCCCACCGCCTCCTTTGGACCATAGCCGATGAGGCAGCGACGCAGTTCATCGTCGGAGAGGGCGGCAAACTGGCTGCGGGCCTCGGGCTGATCAACACAGAGGATGGGAGTTATCTCCACGGCCAGGGCCTCATAGACCTTGTTGGCCACCTCTTGATTGGTTTCATGAAACCAGTGGCGTCGCTCCGAGTGACCCACCAAGGCATAGTCCACCAGCTCGGTGATCATTTCCGCGGCCACGGCGCCGGTATAGGAACCCGAGGGAAAGGGGGAAATATCCTGGGCCGCCAGCCGGACACCCTCCCTATCGCCGCCGATCTCCTGCTGCAAGGAAAAGAGAAAGGGAAAGGCAGGGGCAATAATAACCGTCACCTCTGATTGGGGCCGGTAGAGCTCCAGAAACTGGGTAAGCCACTGACGCGACTCCACCAGGCTTTTATTGGACTTCCAGTTTGCCACCACATATCTGCTCATCATGCACCTCTCTCTTGCCGAACAGGGCCGCTTCTGCGATCTGAAACCTTCTTCTCCGGACGCCTGCTGCGCCATGCACCAGACTCTCTTTTTCATCTTCCGGCCTTGGCCGGTAAAAGTCAAGGAATCGGGATGGACCCTTATCTACTCCACCTGAGCGAGCATCTCATCAATGACGGCCAGGCCACCCTGCCAGAAGCCGGGATCACTGAGATCAATGGCAAAGGGCTGCAAGAGATCATAAGGGGACCGGCTGCCGCCCTGGCTGAGGAGGTGCAGATATTTGGGGACAAAGGCGGCACCGTCCTGTCTATAAATCTTGTAGAGGGCCAATACCAACAACTCGCCAAAGGCGTAGGCATAGACATAGCCCGGTGTCCTTAGAAAGTGTGGGATATAGGACCACCAGCAGGTATAGCCATCACTCAAGGTGACGGAGTCGCCGAACATGGCGGTCTGGCTCTGCTGCCAGAGCTCGGCGAATCTGGCGCTGGAGAGTTCCCCTTCAGTACGGCGGCTGGTGTGGATCAGATCCTCAAAACGGTTCATGGATATCTGCCGAAACACCGTGGCAAAGATCGACTCCAGCTTCTGGCAGATAAAGGCGCGGCGCTGGCCGGCATCATCCAGCAGGTCGAGCTGTTTATGAAAGATGAGCAGTTCGGCAAAGACCGAGGCGGTCTCGGCCAGCACCAGGGGGGTGTTGCTGTTGAAGTAGCCCTTGTCACGGGCCAGATACTGATGGACGCCATGGCCCAGCTCATGGGCCACGGTGGAGACGTCGCGCAGATTGCCGGTGTAGTTGACCAGCACATAGGGGTGGGCGTCCGGCACGCAGGGATGGGCAAAGGCACCACCCTGCTTGCCCTCCAGCAGTGGCGCGTGTATCCAGTTGTTGTCGAAAAAGAGCGCGGCAATCTCCGCCATCTCCGGGGAAAAATCGGCAAAGCCGCCAAGAACCATTTCCCTGCACTCCTGCCAGGAAAGACGCTTGTCGGGCAGGTCGGGCAGGGGAGCGTAGCGGTCAAAGTCATACAGTTCATCAAGGCCGAGCAGCCTCTTTTTCAAGCCGTAATAACGCCGGACAATATCGTAGCGGCCGGTGACCGCCGTGACCAGGGCATGGACGGTCTGGTCATCCACCTCGTTGGCCAGGTTGCGGGAGCTGAGCCAGGAGGGATAGCCGCGCAGTCGGTCATCGATCATCTTGTCGGCCAGCAGGGTGTTGAAGATATGGGTGAGCACGTGGAGTTGGCCCTGGAGACCGGCGGTCATCTCCTGGGCGGCCTGGCGGCGAACATCACGCTGCGGGCTGTAGAGATCGGCCAACACCTCCTCCTGACTGCGTTTTTTGTCGCCGAAGGTGAGATGGCCCATGACCTTGCTGAACAGACTGGTCCAGCTTGCGGCCGCCACCGGGCTGATTTCAATAAGGAGGGTCTCCTCCACCTGCGACAAAAGGTGATCGGCGTAGCGCCTGATGCTCTCCAGATAATGTCTGTAAGAGGCCACATCGTCGGCCGCAAGCAGTCTGCCGGCCTCCTCGTTGTCCATTTTTGACCACTCAAGATCAAAGAAAACCGTGTCTCGACTGATGCGGCTGGCTGTCTCGCGCACCTTCTGCAAAAAGGCACCGGCCTCGGCGTTTTTGACCTGGGTGGCAAAGTTGAGATAGGCAAAGGTCGCCACCCGTCCCAGATTGACGGCAATGCGCTCCAGACGCCGCACCACCCTGGCAAAGGTGGCTGGTTCCAGCTCCGTGAGCCGGCCGGCAAATTCCTTTAAAAGGGCGGCCTCCTGTTCACAGAGATCTATATCATCATTGATCAACTCATCATCGACGCTCTCATAGAGGTCCGCGAGATTCCAGAGCACATCAGCGCTGCCAAGTTCCTTGTTCAACTGCTCAGACATTAAGAAATCCTTGTTTCATTGGTAAATTTTTTAGGCATTCTGCCGAGACAGCTTTCTCAAGCCGTGCCAGCGTCATACTTTTTCCTGTATACTTACGCTGTTCGTCCGCTTCTCTGCATACCATTTTCATGGGGACAAGGCAAAGGCTCAAGGCGGTCTGCGTAGCGCCGACTTTTTCACTTTTTTCCTTGAGTTTTTGAATAAAAATTATTAATAATCATTATCAATAAATAATTTACTACCTGTTTCTAAACATAAAAAGGAGGAAATCATGTCATCAACCACCGAGAATCTGGAAAACGCCTTTGCCGGTGAGAGTCAGGCCAATCAGAAGTATCGCGCCTTTGCCAAAAAGGCGGAAAAGGAAGGTTTTGCCAATATTGCCAGGCTCTTCCGGACCACGGCAGAGGCGGAACGCATCCATGCCGAGGGCCATCTCAAGGCTCTGGACATGGTGGGCTCCACGGCTGACAATCTGCAGGCCGCCATTAACGGCGAGACCCATGAATTTGAAGATATGTATCCGCCCATGATCAGCCAGGCCGAGGAGGAGGGCCACAAGGCCAAGGTGATGTTCAAGTTTGCCAGCAAGGCCGAGGCCGTGCATGCCCAGCTTTACAACAAGGCCCTGGAGGCCGTGCAAAAAGGCGTGGATCTCGATACCTCGGAGATTTACCTCTGCCCGGTTTGTGGCCATATAGAGCTTGGCGCCCCGCCGGAACGCTGCCCCATCTGCGGTGCCAAGGCCCATATTTTTGAAAAGGTGGCCTGATCGTCACTCTGGCGGAGTCCGCCTTTAGCAGCACAAAAAAAAGTCCGGTTGAGATCATTCTCAACCGGACTTTTTTTGTGCTGCGGACCACCGAATAACTGCTCTATTGTCGACGGCCTATTGACCCATCATTTTCTCTTTGGCCTTCTGTTTGCCATCCTGTCTTTCCAGACTGGGAGTGGCCTCTCGAAGCCGTTCGCGATCTCGATCCTGTTCGCCCTGGTCGACATCGCCCCTGGAATGCTCATACCTATGTTCATTTTGATGTTCATAACGGTGTCGGTTCTGATTCTCAAAGCCCATGCCGGCAGGCGCCCCACTACCGCGGCCACCGCCGCCGCGGGCCATGGCCGGAGCCGCGATCAGTGTCAAACACGTACAGAGCAGAACAACACCCATCAGTTTCTTTTTCATTACCGATCTCCTGTGCGGTCAGGTCGCCTCAAAACGCAAAACACTTGAATCGGGCGCCCTGGATAATAGTGGCTGCGCAAACCTTGCATGCAGAGACAAATTTCAGTATGGCCGCTCTTACCAGCCCGTTGAAAAACTCCTGCACCCCAAGGGTACTCGGAGTGTCGCAGGCTCCCTTACCTCCTGCGGGCGCGCATTTTTCGCCGTCTTTTTCCTTGCCTCAGCTGCGCTCGCTACCTTTTTCAACGGGCTGTTACTCCTCGACAATACCCTCAATCTCATCATCCTCATCACTGCCGCTGTCCGGTGGTACCTTGTCCATGGCCACCACTTTTTCGTCATCCGCCAGGCGGATCATCCGCACACCTTTGGTATTACGGCCAATGATCCGCATATGCTCCATATTCATACGAATGATCTTACCGGCGTTGGTGATCAGCATGATCTCTTCCTCGTCCGTTATCTGGCAGGCCTTGACCACCAAACCGTTGCGGACACTGGGTTTTATCGCCCGGACGCCCTTGCCGCCGCGCTTGGTGACACGATACTCATCCACCGGACTGCGCTTGCCGTAGCCGTTTTCCGTGACCACCAGAATGGAGTCCTTGGTATCGGAGAGAACCTCGGCAGCCACCACCTCGTCATCGTCTGCCAGACGGATGCCGCGCACACCGCTTGCCGTCCGACCCATGGCCCGCACATCATGCTCGCTGAAGCGCACGGACATGCCGTTGCGGCTCAGCAGGAAGATCTCATTGTCGCCGGTGGTGACCGCGGCGGTGATAATTTCATCATCCTCCCGGATCTTCAGGGCTATCTTGCCCTTGCGCATGGGCCGGGCAAACTCGGAGAGAATGGTCTTTTTGATAACCCCCTTCTTGGTAACCATCAGCACATACTCTTCACCCTCATTCATCTCAAAGGACTTGATGGGCAGGATGGCAGCCACCTTCTCGCCCTGGGCCAGCTCCAGGAAGTTGACAATGGCCTTGCCGCGGGCAATGCGGCTGGCCTGCGGAATCTCATAAACCTTGCGCCAGAAAACCTTGCCGTAGTTGGTGAAAAAGAGGAAGGCATCGTGGGTGGAGGCCAGATAGAGGGAGTTGACAAAATCATCCTCCACGGCGTTGATCCCCTTGATCCCCTTACCGCCCCGCCGTTGTGAGCGGTAGAGATCAATGGGATTGCGCTTGATATAGCCGGCATGGGTAACAGTGACCACCATATCCTGCTGCTGGATAAGATCCTCCGGCAAAATCTCGTCCGGAGCGTCAATGATCTCGGTGCGGCGCTCATCGCCGTACTGGTCGAGGATATTGCTGAACTCGTCGCGGATGATCTGCATGACCAGGGACTCGTCGCTGAGTACCTTGTTATACCATTCGATCTGTTCGAGCAGTTCTTTGAGTTCACTGATGATCTTTTCCTGCTCCAGACCGGTGAGTTTCTGCAGACGCATATCAAGAATCGACTGGGCCTGAATCTCGGACAGAGCAAAGCGGTTCATCAAACCCTCTTTCGCCTCTTTGCCGTTGGCCGATTTTTTGATGAGCTCCACCACCTCGTCAATATTATCCAGGGCCACCTTAAGGCCTTGCAGGATATGGGCCCGAGCCTCGGCCTTTTTCAATTCAAAGGCGGTACGGCGGTAAATCACGGTCTTGCGGTGCAGGAGAAAATGCTCAAGGATCTGCTTGAGATTGAGAATCTCCGGCTTCTGGTTGACAATGGAGAGCAGAATAATACCAAAGCTTTTCTGCAACGGCGTCATCTTATAGAGCTGGTTGATCACCACCTCGGCGATTTCATCCTTTTTCAGATCGAGCACAATACGCATGCCCTGGCGATCCGACTCATCGCGGATGGCGGAGATCGACTCGAGCTTCTTGTCCTTGATCAGTTCCGCTATTTTCTCAACGAGTCTTGCCTTGTTCTGCATATAGGGAATCTCGGTGATGATGATCGACTCCCTGTTTGACTTCCTGCTCTTTTCCACATGGGTCTTGGCCCGCATCAGCACGGAACCGCGCCCTGTTTCATAAGCCTCGCGGATACCGGCCCGGCCGCAGATATAGGCACCGGTGGGAAAATCAGGGCCGGTGATATGCTCCATGAGCTGATTGACGGTGATGTTGGGGTTTTCAATCATGGCGATAAGGCCGTTGATCACCTCTGTCAAATTATGGGGCGGGATGTTGGTGGCCATACCAACGGCAATACCGGAGGAACCGTTTATCAGCAGGTTGGGAATCTTGGTCGGCATGACCGACGGTTCCACCATGGAGTTGTCATAGGTGGGAATGAAATCAACGGTATCCTTGTCCAGGTCGGCGATGATCTCCTGATCCAGCTTGGTCATGCGCGCCTCGGTATAACGCATGGCAGCCGGCGAATCGCCATCCACCGAACCAAAGTTACCCTGGCCATCCACCAACTGGTAGCGCATGGAAAAATCCTGGGCCATGCGAACAATCGTGTCATAGGCGGCACTGTCACCATGGGGATGATACTTACCTATGATATCACCGACGATACGGGCAGACTTCAGATAGGGCCTGTTGTGATAGTTATTGAGCTCCCGCATGGCAAAGAGGGCCCGGCGGTGCACCGGTTTGAGGCCGTCCCTGATATCCGGAAGGGCCCGGCCGATAATGACACTCATGGCATAATCGAGGTAGGATTTCTTCAGCTCCTTCTCGATACTGATGGTGGGATGCGCTTTTTGCTCTTCTGTGGTCATATTTTTTTGGCTCGTCATTTATATGAGCAGCAAAGAATAATCTGGCGAAGATTACCCTCTCCTTTTGCTCCATTCTTAATTGGCAGATTACCTAGATAGTGCCTGTCCAGAAATGGCCCTTTCGCCCGATCTCGGCGTCATGCTCAAAAAATAATGCTCGGAATATCGTATATATGCCTGTGCTTATTTTTCTCGCAGTCCTTGATCTCGACCGAAATGTCCTATTTCTGGACAGACACTAGATATCAATATCCGTCACTTCCAGGGCGTGATTGTAGATAAAATCACGGCGCGGTTCAACCTTGTCGCCCATGAGCGTGGTGAATATATCATCCGCTGCCTCGGCGTCCTTAATATCAACCTGCAGGAGAATGCGGTTGGTGGGGTCCATGGTGGTATCCCAGAGCTGTTCCGGATTCATCTCACCAAGACCCTTATAGCGTTGCAGATGGGAGCCGCGGAACGACTCGGCCCGGATGGTGGTGAGCAGTTCATCCCAGTTTACCACCTGCAGCTGCCGCTCATTTATATGAAGGGTAAAGGTCTGGCCGAAGTAGCGCTTTATGTCGGGATAGAGGCCTATGGCGGTGCGGTACTCGTTAATGAGCGGTATCTGCGGTCCCACCGTGAAAAAGACATGGGCCTTATCTTTCATGGCCGCATCAAACTCATAACAGCTCGGTTTCCAGCGGCAGGGTCTGATATTTCCCACTGTGATATTCATATCCTGCATGGTGTTGTGCAGATGCTGGACAAAGGCCTCATCATCAAATTGATCGGCGCTGGTTATATCCTCCCGTAAAAAGAGATCAACCACCTCCTCCCATAAATTGAGACGTTGCAGATAATCGAGCAGCCGCCGGTAGAGGGAGAGATTCTTAAGCAGGGCCACCAGATCCTCTTTTGTGATGATCTCCTCCGAATTGTTTATCTCCACCCTGATGTTGTCGCTGGCCTGCTGAAAGAGATACTCGTTGAGTTCCATCTCATCGGCAAAATAGGTTTCCTTCTTGCCGCGCACCAGGCGATAGAGGGGGGGCTGGGCGATGTAAATAAAGCCATTTTCCACCAGCAGGGGCATCTGTCGGTAGAAAAAGGTGAGCAGCAGCGTACGGATATGGGCGCCGTCCACATCGGCATCGGTCATGATGATGATCTTGTGATAACGCAGCTTTTCCACATCAAAATCATCCTTGCCGATACCGGTACCCAGGGCGGAAATAATCTGTTTAATCTCCTCGGAGGAGAGAATTTTATCAAAACGGGCCTTCTCGACATTCAGGATCTTGCCGCGCAGCGGTAAAATTGCCTGACAGGCCCGATCGCGGCCCTGTTTGGCGGAACCACCGGCTGAATCACCCTCCACCAGGAATATCTCCCGCTCTTCCGGTTTTTTTGACTGGCATTCAGCCAGCTTGCCGGCCATGAGGAGATCAATGCTGGAGCCCTTCTTGCGGGTGAGATCCCGGGCCTTACGCGCCGCCTCGCGGGCCCGCATGGCATCCACTGTCTTGGAGAGGATTTTTTTGGCCTCGCCGGGATTTTGTTCCAGGTAGATGGCCAGTTTTTCATTACAAATAGATTCGACAATGTACTTGACCTCGCCGTTACCGAGCTTGGTCTTGGTCTGCCCTTCAAACTGCGGGTTGGGGACGCGAACCGAGACTATACAGGTAATACCCTCGCGAACATCATCACCGCTCATCTTGGCCTGCAGGTTCTTGGGGACAATATCATCACTGGCATAGCGGTTAATACATTTGGTCAGGGCGCCGCGGAAGCCGGCGACATGGGTACCACCCTCTTTTGTATTAATATTATTGACATAGGAAAAAAGGCGTTCCGAATAGCCGTCAAAATATTGAAAGGCTATTTCGACCTCGACACCATCTTTTTCACCGCTTACAAAAATAGGATTTTGATTGATAAGGGTACGTTTGCGGTTGAGATACTCCACATATGAAACAATACCACCCTTGTAGTGGTACTCATCTTCCGCGCCGCTCCGCTCATCCTTGAGCACTATTTTTACTCCTCTATTAAGAAAGGCAAGCTCGCGCAGACGTGTCTGGATGATCTCATATTTAAAGATGGTGGTTTCCTTGAAGATCTCCGGGTCAGGCATAAAGGTGATAATGGTGCCTGTCTTGCCGGTGCTCCCTTTTTCAGTTACCTCACTATCCTTGATTCCGCGCCGGTAGGTCTGCTCATAAATGGTGCCGTTTCTATGAACAGTGGCCCTGGCCCAGATGGAAAGGGCATTAACCACCGACACACCAACACCATGCAGACCGCCGGAAACCTTGTAACTGGAGTGATCAAACTTGCCGCCGGCATGCAGGGTACACATGACCAGCTCCAGGGCGGAAACCCCTTCAGAGGGATGCATATCGGTTGGAATACCGCGACCGTTATCCTCCACCGAGACCGATTCATCCTTATGAAATACCACCTTGATCTTGCTGCAATGGCCGGCCAACGCCTCGTCAATGGAGTTGTCCACCACCTCGTAGATCAGGTGATGCAGACCTTCCTCGTGGGTGTTGCCGATATACATGGAAGGACGCATACGAACGCCCTCAAGGCCGGACAAAACCTTGATCTGGCCGGCATCATAATCCTTTTTTATTTCTTCTGACAAAGTACGTTCCTCTTTATGTAAAGAAGTTAGAAGGTGTTAAAAATAATGGTTTTTCAGCTGGTTAATTTACAGATGCATAGGCATGATGATGGAAATGAATTCCGGATCGTTTTCAGAGAGAATCATACAGGGGCTTTCATTTGATGAAATATAGAGCCGCACCCTGTCACTCTTCATCACAGAGAGTGTTTCGATGAAATACTTACCGTTAAAGCCCAACTTCATATCATCGCCACTATACTCCACCTCTATCTCTTCACGGGCATTACCTATATCCATGGACTGGGACGACAGGACTATCTTGTTGTTCTGCAGGGAAAACTGGACAATATTAAACTTGTCTTCGGCAAAGAGATTCATGCGGCGAAAGGCATGGATAAGGGGCTCTTTGGCTATTTCCACATATTTTTCGTGGTTAATGACGTCAACAAGGGGATTATAATCCGGAAAATCGCCATTCATCAGACGGATAATCAAGATATCACTATCCGACTTTAATATCGCCTGTTTTTCCTCAATGGCAAAAAGGAGCTCATCAACACCCTCGCAAAACTTGCGCATCTCCTGAACGCCCTTTTTGGGGATAAGGGTGGTGTTGGTCAGATGAAGTTTATCTATATCCTCGGACATGGGTACCTGCATCAGGGAGAGTCGGTGTCCGTCCGAGGAGACGAAACGCAGAAAATTAACGTTATCCCGCTCTTTGCGTTCCACCAGAACACCGGTGAGGGTAAATTGGCTTTCACCCTCGTTGGCCATGGAAAAGATTGTTTTTTCAATCAACTCCTTGATATCAGCTGACTGCACCTTGATCAGATTTTCGGCGTCATACTCAGGGAAATTGGGAAACTCGTCGCTCTCCATACCGGCAATATTATAATCGCCTGTCTCCACCGATACCTGAACCCAGCTTTTTTCCTTTTCCTCAATATGGATATGGTCACTGCCGGCCTCTCTGACAATCTCAAAAAGCTTTTTACAGGGCAGGGTAATTGAGCCGGGCGATAAAACCTCGGCCGGCAGACGACAGCGCAGACATATCTCCAGATCGGTACAGGTAAGCTCCACCACATCGTTTCCCGTACTGATAAGAACATTGGCGAGAATGGCGATGGTCCCTTTTTTGGCCGTAATATTCTGCAGAGATGCAAGACCTTGTAACAGATCGTCCCTGGCAATATTAACAACTATGGACATGTTTTAAGCTCCTTATAAAAAGTGTTTTTCTCAAAAGCCCATATTGCGGAAAACAGCTTCAGGGTATCTTGAATAATTAGATGTTTTGTTTGAGCTTGAGAAGCATAGAAAATAAAAAAAGCAGCATATCGGGAATATGTGAGTATTTTTATTTTCGTAGCGACGAAAAAATCGGACAAAAGAGCAATTATTCAAGATGGCCTTTATCAAGAACTCCTAATTAATAAGTATTTATTAATTAAAAGATATTATGTTTATTAAGGGTGTTGATATGTTGAAAAAACACATAACTAATTAAAATTATTATGTAAAAAATCAAACTACAACCTTTGGCTTTTTTGTCGGAAAAGCGGCCTGAAAACTTATCAACACGTTATCAAGAACAACTCAACACTAAAAAATGTCTCCCGTGGCAGGTATATTTAATAAAAATTGAATAATATCAAAATGATATAAACAATTTTTTTATAACTGGTCAGGATTAAGGAGACGTTAGGAATAGTAGTCGAAAATTAAAAAAAATTCAATAAGTTATAAGGTAAAAAATACTTAAAAATACGCCATTTTTTTGATTTTTTATGGCGGAGAAAACAAGCGCTGGGCCGGGGTGGCGATGATTCCTTTTTTATTGGCAAATTTTTCCGGTAATAGCCCCTTGAAAGAGGATCATTTCCAACCGCCCCGGTAAAATTATTGTTCGATCATCCGGAAATGGTATTATCCTGGCGAACCACTTTTTTCAGGCCATCTTGAAGACGTGCTCTTTCCGGTACACCTTACCATTCTTCCACAAAAAAGCCGGAAATGCGCATGGTTATACCGCCATTGCGGTACGATGAAACAATTCAGAAATTTTAATTAATAAAGAGATATAAGGCAGAAATGTTTGCAAAAAAAATGGCAGTGGATCTTGGTTCCGCCAATACCCTTCTGTATCAGAAGGGCAAGGGCATTATCCTGGCCGAGCCCTCTGTTGTTGCCATTAATTACTGGGATAAAAAAGCCATTGCCGTCGGCAAAGAGGCCAAGGGTTTTATGGGCAGAACCCCCAAACATATAAAATCTTTCCGACCCCTGAAGGATGGCCTGCTGGTGGACTTTAAGGCCGCCACATTCATGCTTGTGGAATTCTTTAAGAAAATTAACGGCAAAAAAAACAGCGCTTCACAATGTGTTTTCACAGTGCCCACCGCCATCAGCCCTGATGAAAAAAAAGCACTGTGCCAGGCCGGTCGGAAGGTTGGTTGTAAAAAGCTCTTCTTTCTTCCTGAGGTAATGGCGGCAGCCCTGGGTGCCGGCCTTGATGTCGGTGCCAATCGGGGCAGGCTTATTATAAATATAGGCGGCTCCACCTGTGAGGTGGCGGTTGTTATAAACTCCACCGTCACCTTCAGCCGTGTGACGAGTTTTGCCGGCGATGCGGTTGATGATGCCATCATAAAGCACCTCAGAGAGGAACATGGTGTTCATATAGGTGAAAACACTGCGGAAAAGTGTAAAATAGCCATTGCTGCCGCCGAGGCCGAACCTGGTATATCCTTTTCCCTGACCGGCAAGGATATGAAGAGCAATGCACCGCGCCATATTGAGGTGGAAAGTGGTGCTCTCGGCCGGGCCATAAGCGAACCATTGCATGTGCTTGCTGATTTTATCAGGGATTCTCTGGCTACAATTGCCGCCCAGCACCGCAAAGATGCCAAGGAAGATGGTATCCTGCTGGTGGGTGGCGGTTCCCTGCTCAGCGGACTTGAAAGCTTTTTAAAAAAGAGGCTTGGCCTGGAGATCGTGCGCGACAACGAGCCTCTCACCACTGTAATCAGAGGGGCTGGAATGGTTGTTGATAAAAGAAGAAAGTATAGAAAATTATTACTTAAAAAATAAAGGTCTGTCTCGGAAAGAGGCCTGCCGGACCGCCTGAAAAGAGTCAACATAATCCATGGACCGTTTGCCGATTCTGCATGAAAATATAAGGATCTTATTGGAGAGGGCCATGGCTGAAGGTGTTTTTCCCGGTTGTGCGGTTGCCATTGGTCAGGGTGCCGATAGCCTTTTTGAAAATGCAGGGGTCGGAAACAGGCAGGATGGCAGGCCTGTCACAGCGGATACCTTTTTTGACCTGGCCTCGCTCAGCAAGGCCCTGGCCACCACCCTTGTGATATTGGCCCTGATTAAAGAGGAGAAGATTCGTCTCAACGATTATCTGGCCGATCTTGTTGATCAGAGGCTGACGGATGACAAAAGGGCTATCACCCTCTTTCACCTCCTCAACCACTGTGCCGGTTTGGCGGCGCATCGCTCCTTTTATACCATACTGGAAGAGCTGGAGCCGCAAGAGCGGCCCGCCGAGATGCTGCGCCTGGTCCTGTCCGAGCCCTTGGTGGCCAGACCGGGCAGCCGTGATATTTACAGTGATCTTGGTTTTATTATCCTTGGCTCTCTCATTGAGCGCTGCAGCGGCCTCACCCTTGAAGAGGCGGTCCGTCACTATGTCCTGGCTCCCCTTGGTCTGGCGGACAGGCTGCTTTATAATCCGCGCCGCAGGGGGATAAAAGATATTGCTGCCGGACAGCTCTGCCCTTGGCGGCAAAGGGTCCTGGTGGGCGAGGTGGATGATCAAAACACCTGGATCATGGGTGGAGTAAGCGGACAGGCCGGCCTCTTTGGCAGGGCCACGGATGTTTTTTATATGGTGCGGCAACTGAGCAAGATAGCCGCTGGAGAGGAAAAACACCCCTATCTCGATGCCGACCTGCTTAGATCAGCCATGACTCGTCAGGGCCTTGTATCGGCCAGCAGCTGGGGTCTTGGTTTTGACACGCCATCGGCCGGCGCTTCATCGGCCGGCCGCTTTATTTCCCCGCACAGCTTTGGTCATCTCGGCTTTACCGGCACCTCCTTCTGGCACGATTTTGACAGGGATATCACGGTGGTACTGCTCACAAACCGTATCCATCCCAGTGTCGAGAATAATAAAATAAAGGCCTTCCGGCCCGCCTTCCATGACCTGGTTTTTCAGAGTTTGGCCTGAATGGGGAAAAAACAGAATTCAGAATTCAGGATCGGCGAGAGGTTTTTTTGTTGGAATATTCTGAATTCTTATCCCTTTTCAGGGAAGAGAGCGAGAATGCTCTGTTTGTCGGCCTTGGTGATGCCCCGTTCGGTGATCAAACCGCTGACCAGTCGGGCCGGGGTAACATCAAAGCTATAGTTGGCGGCCGGGGTATGGGCCGGACTGATGGCCACGGTGGTCAGGCCGTGGGCGCTTAAACCACGCACCAGGTTGACCTCGTCGCCGGAGCGCTCCTCAATGGGGATGTCGGCCACGCCGTCGCAGATCTGCCAGTCAAAGGTGGATGAGGGCAGGGCCACATAGAAAGGCACCTTGTTGTCATGGGCGGCCAGGGCCTTGAGATAGGTACCTATCTTATTGGCCACATCGCCGCAACAGGTGGTGCGATCCGTGCCGACAAGAACCAGGTCCACCAGGACATGCTGCATGAGATGACCGCCGCTGTTATCGGCAATAAGGGTGTGGGGCACGCCCTGCTCTTTCAGTTCCCAGGTGGTGAGTCTGGCCCCCTGCAGCCAGGGTCTGGTTTCGTCCACCCAGACATGGACATCAATACCCTGGGCCTGGGCCTCGTAGATCGGGGCGGTGGCTGAACCATAGTCAACAAAGGCCAGCCAGCCGGCATTGCAGTGGGTGAGGATGTTTACCGGGCCACCTCCCTTGCGGCGGCTTATCTCACGAATGATAGTCACTCCGTGTTCACCGATCCGCTTGCAGAAGGCGGCATCCTCGTCTGCAATGTCACAGGCCACCTGAAAAGATTTTCGGCGTTTTTCAGCCGGTGTCGACAGCCCCTGGACGGCGGCAAGCTGCCTCTCCACGGCCCAGCTGAGATTCTTGGCAGTGGGCCGGGTGGCCACCAGGCTGTCGGCAAACTTTTGCATGTCGCCGGCAAAATGATCATCGCGGCTCTGCAGGGCTGCGGCGTACATGGCAAAGCCGGCCGTGGCGCCGATGAGCCCGGCGCCGCGCACATACATATCCCGGATGGCCGTGGCATACTCATCAACGCTGTGCAGGTCGACAACAACAAACTCGTGGGGCAGCAGGCGCTGATCAATAATCTGCACCACCTCTTTGTTGTGCGGGTGGGGCCAGATGGTTCTGTACGGTTTTGATTGAACAAGCATGGGATGGCGCCGGGGTAGGGTTAAAAAATGAGATTGAGCAGGTAGTAGGTGAGTGCTCCCGCACCGAGGGAGCCGTAAATAAGCAGTCAGGGAATGCAGCCGTCCTCCGCCTTTTTCTGAATGGTGATAAAGGTGGCAATGGCCGCCAGACCGGCTATAAAAAGAAAAAAGAGTGTTTTTAACATATTATTTATTGTTAGGGTAATAGTGTCAAATCCGTTCTTTTCCGCCGCTTGTTTAAGATACAGCGCTTCCTCGATTGTCGCAACATCCACATATGATGCTGAAAAAATTGCTGCAGGCCGCAGCTGATATCATCTTTCCGCGCCACTGTCTGAACTGTGCCATACTGCTGGAGCGTCCCGGTGCAATTGATCTCTGCCCCGCCTGTTTGGCACGGCTGCTTTTTATTGGAGCGCCCTTCTGTCCGGTGTGCGGCCTGATGTATCCCAAGAGCGCGGGTGACAGTCATCCCTGTACCGTGTGCGGCCATGGCAAATATGCCTTTGACCGGGCCCGGGCGGTTTTTGCTTATAATAAGGTGGTGGCCAAGATGATCCACAGCCTCAAGTTTTCAGGCAAACGCACCGGCCTGCGTACCATGGCCGCCCTGGCAGAGCACTCTCTCCTGACGCAACTCTCCTGCCCGGATATCATCATCCCGGTGCCCCTCCATCCCAAGAAACTGCGGGGGCGCGGTTTCAATCAATCGCAGCTTTTGGCCTCTGTGTTGTTTGCCGATCAAGGCCATAAGATACAATCCTACCTGATCAGAACCAGACCGACCAGACCGCAGCTCGGCCTGCGGGGCGTTGAGCGCCGTCAAAATGTGGCTGGTGCCTTTGCCGTGCCTGAACCGGATATGGTCCGGGGTCGATCCGTATGCCTGGTGGATGATGTCTTCACCACCGGCACCACGGTGAACGAGTGCGCCAAGAGCCTGAAAAAGTCCGGTGCCGCCCGGGTGGAGGTGGCCACCCTGGCCAGGGTGATTGATTTGTAGTTGCGCAAACTTGACCTGACAGAATTGCCAGGGAATTTTGACTTGAGCTGACACTTTCAGGAACAATCTTAACCTGCGCTTGGTGCAATACGGTTAAGATTGCCAATGGATCATGAATGGAGGATTTTATGATTTTGAGTTTATAGAAAAAAACGAACCTTATATGAACAATTCAATGACTTACAAATTAAAAGTCCAAAAAAATCGTCTGAGCCAACTCAACACGTTGCCTTAACTGCAGCATCTTTTCCAAACAGAACCACGACAAAGCCATCGCTCTATCTAACACATGTCCCCCCCCCAAACGTCAGTAAGCACAAAAAGGAAGCCTTGCAAAAAGATATTGACAGGAGTGTTATCGCCATGCTAATTGACACAATATATTAGTTATGCGCTTACCCCTTAAAATACAAAAGTAGAATTTTCTCGTAATAAAGCCTGAGGAGATTCTGCATGAAAAAATCACGTTATACCGACAACCAGATCCTTAAAATTCTCAAGCAGGCCGAGACCGGCACACCCGTTTCTGAACTCTG
>PKTX01000065.1 GCA_002868945.1 Desulfobulbaceae bacterium | reverse complement strand
GCTCAAAAAATAATGCTCGGAATATCAAATATATGCCTGCGCTTATTTTTCTCGCAGTCCTTGATCTCGTACGAAATGACCTATTTCTGGACAGACACTTGTTAGGGAGCAACGACACGAGAGCCAGCTTCAGCGCAGCAGTTTGACGTCGCTGTCCCGCTCAAGATTATCGCCTCCCTTGTTGCCGCCGGTAAAGCGACAGGTGCCGGCCAGGATACTTTCCATGGTGGTGACCATGGCGGCCAAGGTATCTGCCTGGCCCTCAAGCTGCGTGGCAGCGGCGGCGGATTCCTCGGCCGCCGCACTGTTCTGCTGGGTAACGCTCTCCATTTCGCCGATGGCCTTGCCTATCTGCTTGACCCCTTCGGCCTGTTCGGTGGAGGCCGTGGAAATCTCATTGATCAGGCGCCCCACCTCCCTGGCCTCCTGCGCCACACCCGCAAAGGTCTGGCCGGTCTCGTTGACTATTTTTTCACCCCGACCCACCTTGTCAATGGTCCCCTCAATGAGCACCGAGGTGTTATAGGCCGCCTCCTTGGCCCGCATGGCCAGGTTGCGCACCTCATCGGCCACCACGGCAAACCCGGCGCCGGCCTCGCCGGCCCGGGCCGCCTCCACCGCGGCATTCAGGGCCAGGAGGTTGGTCTGAAAGGCAATCTCGTCAATGGTCTTGATGATCTTGGAGGTCTCCTCACTGGCATGGGAAATCTCGGCCATGGCCGTGGTCAGATTGCCCATTTCAGAGCTGGCCTGCTCCGTCATCTCACCCATCTTGCCCATCAGGCTGTTGGCCTGGCGGGCGTTGTCGGCATTATTGCTCACCATTGAGGAGGTCTCCTCCATGGAGGCGGACACCTCCTCAATGGCGGCGGCCTGCTCCGTGGCGCCGTTGGCCAGGGAATTGCTGGATGAACTGATACTCTGGGAAAGCATGGACAGGGTACTGCTGCCGCCGGTAAGATCATTCATCACGCCGGTAAGACAACGGACCAGCGACGAACTCGACAGAATGAGGACCACGCAGAGCAGAAGGATAAAGGCGGAACCGCCCGCCACCAGGGCCCATTTAATAATGGTATTGAGACGGATCTGGGCACTGGCGTCCCGGACAAAGACCAGGGAGCCTTTGACGTTGCCGGAATAGTCCCTGATGGGAAGACCGGTGAGCAACCGGCCCTGTGTGGTGCTCGACACCCTTTCCAGGGCGGCGGCTTTGAGGAAGTCGGCATCCACATAGGGATCGGTGGCCGCGCTGTCAGAGGAAAAGATGCGCACCATGCCGCCCAGCTGCGGAAGTTGTTTTTCCTTGAGATTGCGGGCGATATCAAGCTCTTCATTGGCCATGTAGACCGCCACGTGATCGCTATCCACAAAACGGGCGGTTTCAAAAATTTTATTGAAATCAAGAAGGGTTTCCACGGAACCGAGGTGGCGACCGCTGCCGGTCGTCACCGGCACCAGGCCCCGGATGGCAAAACCACCCCGGCCCACCTCAATACCGGACAGGGGCTTCTTCTCCCGATTGACCGTCAAAACGGTCTTTCTGAAGCTGGAGATATCATCGCCGCCATCCCTGACCCCGGCAGTGCGCCAGATGCGCAGAAAGCTTTTGGCCGGCGGCAGATGATAGTGGATCTTGAAATCTTTCACCCCCATGGTCTTGGTCACTTGTTCATGAATGGCATCCAGGCCCCCGCGCAGCATGGCACGACCGCCTGCTTCGTCACCGGCGCGCGCCAGCTCATAGGCCTCTTCCACACCAGGTATCTCACTGGCCATGGCGGCAATGGTCAAGGCCTGGGTCTGAAGACTGTGCAGACTCTTTTCCGCCAGGCCGGCCTGGCTCTGGGAAAGGTCGGAGACATAGTCGTTCCACAGCTTATTCTGCAGCCACAGCGAGACGTTGAGCAGCAGCACTGTGGAAAGAAACATTAACAGCACCGGTACAACCAACACCTTTGCCTTGAGTGAAAGCTTCATATCCCCCTCCTTGTCTGATGTGATGAGCCAACAACAAGTGTAGCAAAAAGGAGGGATGTGCGGCAAATTTTCACACTGCGTCTGTTACAAAAATGTCTGTCAGCCTCTTTTGGCAGTCAGACGCGGCGCAAGCACCCTGGCACAAAGGCGCTCCGGCGGCCGCAACATGGCCGCCTGCCTGAAAATTCCGTTTGACAAGCTCGCGACGATTGTCGAAAATAGTATTCATTTTCCACTTTTCCGGGGGTATACCATTTTAGTACTTGGCGTTGGCGATCTCGGGGCTTCCAAAAATCCTCCCGAGCTTATCAAAACCTATGCTCTCGGCTCCTGTGTCGCTGTTATCCTCATCCACCCCAAAACGCGGGTGGTGGGCATGGTGCATGTTGCCCTGCCCGACTCCACCATCAACCCGCAAAAGGCCCGTACCAAGCCCGGCTATTTTGCCGACACCGGCATTCCTGCCCTGATCAGGGAAATGATGGGCCTGGGGTGCAGCGGCGGCCCTAAACAGATGGTGGCCAAAATTGCCGGCGGCGCCAAGATCATGGATCCCAACAACGTCTTTAATATCGGCAACCGCAACATTCTGGCCGTTAAAAAAATTCTCTGGAAATATGGGGTCGGCCCCCGTGCCGAAGATGTGGGCGGGGTGATCAGCAGGACCGTGACCGTCAGTGCCAAAACGGGGAGAGTCACCCTTTCGTCTCCCGGCAAAGAGGACTGGAGGTTATAAATGGCAGCAAGCAAAAAAGAAATACTCAAGGTTGTCGAGAATATCAAAATCCTCTCCCCCAGCGCCGGTGCCCTGCTGGAGGTGGCCAGCCGCCCGGAGCATGACCTCAAGGACATTGCCGGGGTGATCAAGTATGACGCTGCCCTCACGGCCAAGACCCTGCAGCTGGTCAACTCCGCCGCCTTTGCCCTGCACAGCAAAATCAGCGATATCGACCGGGCCATCACCTATATCGGTGAAAACTACCTGCTCTCCCTGGTGGTCTCCGAGGCCGCCAAAATGATCTACGACTCGGACCTGGCCGGCTATATGGGCCACAAGGGCGACCTCTGGAACCACAACCTGCTCACTGCCCTGGCCTCAAAAAAGATTGCCGAACTGTGCCATGAACCGGTAAACAGCAATATCGCCTTTACCTGCGGCCTGCTCCACGACCTTGGCAAGGCGATTATCTCCGACTTTCTCATAGATTCCTCCAGCGCCGCCCTGAACGCCGTGGAATCGGGCGAGGTCAGCAACTTTGCCTCTGCCGAGGAGAAAATGCTGGGCATTGACCATACCCAGGCGGGCCACGCCCTGGCCCTTCATTGGCAGCTGCCGGAACCGCTGCCGTCGGCCATGCGCTATCATCATGAACCGAGCAAGGCCCCGGCACAACATCGCTCCCTGGTCTATGCCGTCCATCTCGGCGACATGGTGGCCATGATGACCGGCTACGACACCGGCGCCGATGCCATGCGTTATCAGCTGGACAGCACCTACAGCGACTATATCGCCATTAAGGAGAACGACCTGGCCCGCATCATCCTTGAGACGGATCAAGAATTTCAAAAACTTAAAGAATCCATGAACGAGTAACAGGTTATGCCACTTCGTATTCTCATTGTAGACGACGCCACCACGGCCCGCATTTTTGCCCAGAAATGTCTGGCCAATATCGGTTTTCATGATGCCGATTTTGTCCAGGCGGTGCATGGCCGTGATGCCCTGGCCAAGATACGGGAGATGCCGCCTGACCTCATTCTCACCGACCTGATGATGCCTGAGATGGACGGCGAAAGCCTGTTGCGGGAAATCAAGGCGGATCCGGCCCTGCAGCACATCCCGGTGTTGGTTGTTTCCAGTGCCGGCAACATTGCCCGTAAAGATGCCCTGTTGGCCATGGGCGCCCTCAATGTGGTGGCCAAGCCCTTTTCAACTGCTGAACTGTTTGACGTTTTAAAAGCCTTTTTAAAGGATGAGGAGGAGGACGATGGCTGGGGAGAATGATCTCTTTAATATTGAAGCAGGCAAGAAAAGGCCCCAGGAGGAGATTCTCAGCCGGGTGGTGAGCTCCACCTTTGAAAAAATGGGCTTCATGGAGGCCCGCCTCACCGAGGAAGAACCGGCCGCGGCAGACAGAATCTGTGCCCGCATCGAGATTCTCGCCCCCTTTCACGCCCAGCTCTTTTTTTCCGCCCCCCGCCAATTGGGCTGGACCATCGCCGAGAACCTCTACGGCCTTGAAGAGTTGACCCTGGAGGCGGTGGCCGACATGATGACCGAGCTGCTCAACACCATCACCGGCAGCCTGCTCAGCGAGGTGCTGCCCGACCAGCAGTTCAACCTCGCCATTCCCAGACTCTGCACCGAGATGCCGGACAACCAGGCGCAGAGCTATGTCTACCACTTCAACATCGACAACAACGGCATCATCACCATCACCCTGGCAGCCGACACTCCTGACAGGTAAAACCCTACAGGGCCCGGTCTGGCCGCCATTTTTCCGTTTTTCAGATTGACAATAATTCCGCCAACCAGATAGCCTTTTTCTGGAACATCTGGTGGGCAGTGGGCCCCTGTTCCATTTATGCCTTCTCCAGTGAGCGCCGCTGTCTCTCACCAGGGTTGCTGCCTGGACGAAGCCACGTTACGCAAGCAATACTTGCGAAGCCTATTTACAACAAGGAGATGTGATTATGGTCAGGAGATACTTGTCTTTTGTGGTTGGTCTTGCCTTTTTTGCGGCACTGTTTGCCATGCCGGCCCAGGCCGGCCAATCCCTGGTGTTTGGTGTTCATCCATTCAAATCAACCAGTGAACTGGCAAAAATGTTCCGGCCCCTGATCGACTATCTGGAAAAGGAGACGGGGAGCAGCATATCTTTCCGCACGGCCAAAAATTATGATGCCGCCCTGAACGCCCTTCTTGCCGGTGACATGCACATCTCCTTTATGGGCCCCTCACTTTTTGCCATTGCCAGCGGCCAACACGCCGACAAAATCCATCTCCTCGGCACAGCATCCAAAGACGGCAATCCCACCTTCAAGGGGGTCATCATCGCCAAGGAGGGCTCGTCCATCAACTCTCTGGCTGATCTCAAAGGCAAAAAATTCGCCTTTGGCGACCGGGAATCCACCCTCTCCTGCTACGTTCCGGCCCACATGCTGATGCAGGCCGGCATCTTTGAGAGCCTGGAGTATAAATTTCTCGGCTCACACGACAATGTGGCCAAGGCCGTGCAGCTCGGCATGTTTGATGCCGGTGGCATCAAGCCGGCGGTGGCGGCCAAGTATACCGGCCAGGGCCTCAAGATTATTGCCGAATCCGAGCCGGTATACGAGCATGTGCTGGTGGCCAGTTCCTCTGTGGACGACGAGACCCTGAAAAAGTTGCGGCTCGCGGTATTAAACCTCAAGGATCCGGCCGTGCTGGGTGCAATCAAAAAGGGCTTAAGCGGCTTCATGGAGGTTGATGCGGATAAATATAACTCTCTGCGGCAATTGATGAATGACGTGGATGCCAAAATCCCCCACTGACCCCTGCCCTTTGCCACAAAAACCTGCGGCGCGCCTCCTTGCGCGGATGCCGCAAAGCGGCGGTAGGCATGCAACAAAAAGGCAGCCCACAAAAATCGGCACCGGTTTTTGTGGGCTGCCTTTTGTTCATCCAGCCTGCGGTCGGACACCGGAACCGCCTCTCTTTTTTTGCGCAGCCCTGCCGAAACCGCCTCGGCAACTGGCCACACAGATTCTACTCCGCCATTGACAATAAGCGTATCATCACCATAGTTTCAGTTGATAAAAATTCCTACAAGACACGTCCGCCACGTGCTCTTGCCATTATCACCTCAACCATGGTGCCTTGTTTATGCCTGCCGCTCCTGCTCCCTCCCCAAACGCCACCTTTGTCCGCCGCCAGCTGGCCGCAGGCAAAGAGGCCAACCGGCTGATCAACGAAAAAAGCCCCTACCTCCTGCAGCACGCCTTTAATCCCGTGCAGTGGCAGCCCTGGGGAGATGAGGCCTTTGCAGAAGCGGCCCGGCTCGACAAAGCCGTCTTTCTATCAGTGGGCTACTCCACCTGCCACTGGTGCCATGTCATGGCCCATGAATCCTTTGAGGATGAGGAGGTGGCCGCCTTTCTCAATCAACACTTCATTGCCGTCAAGGTGGATCGGGAGGAACGACCCGATATCGATCAGCTCTATATGACCGCCACCCAGGCCATTACCGGCAGCGGCGGCTGGCCCATGTCGGTCTTTCTGCTGCCCGACCAGAGACCCTTCTATGCCGGCACCTACTTTCCGCCCCGGGCCAGCTACGGCCGCCCCGGTTTTCTGGACCTGCTCAAGCAGATCCAGCGCATCTGGCAGGAAGAGCGGCCCCGTCTCACCAGCAATGCCCGGGCCCTGACCGAGCGCCTGACAGCGGAGGCAGCCGGTAGCGTAGCTCCAACCGCCCTGTCCGGCGATCTGCTCGACCTCTGCCTCAAACAGGCCGCCAAAAGCTATGACCGGCAATTCGGCGGCTTTGGCAGAGACCCCAAGTTTCCCCGTCCCGCTCTTTTTGATTTTCTGCTGCGTTGCGACCACCTGCGTCCCAACCCGGAGGCCAGGGAGATGGTGCTTGCCAGCCTTAGACAGATGGCGGCCGGCGGCATGTATGATCATCTGGGCGGCGGCTTTCACCGCTACAGCGTCGACAGGCAGTGGCGCGTACCCCACTTTGAAAAAATGCTCTACGACCAGGCCCAGCTCGCCTCCCTCTACCTTGACGCCTTTCTGGTCAGTGACGACCCCTTTTTTGCCGCCATTGCCGACAGCACCCTTGACTATGTCCTGCGCGACATGAGCGCGGCTGACCATGCCTTCTTTTCCGCCGAAGACGCCGACAGCGTTGCCGCCAACAACGACAATCAATCCGGCGAGGGCCTTTTTTATCTCTGGGAGTACTCGGAAATCATAGAACTTCTCGGCGAGGAGCAGGCCGCCATTTTCAACTTTCTACACGGCGTCGAAGCGGACGGCAATGCCTTGGCAGATCCCATGGCCGAGTTTACCGGCAAAAACATCCTCTACCGCAAACAGAGCAGCGCCGAGGCCGCCCGGCACTTCGCAAGGAGCGAGGCAGAGATCCGCGCCATCACCAGGCAGGCAAAGGGCACGCTCTTGCAGGCCCGTCAACAAAGGCCCCGCCCCCACCTGGACGACAAGATCATCACCGCCTGGAACGGCCTGATGATCTCCGCCCTGGCCAAGGGCTATCGGGTCACCGGCAACGAGCGCTATCTGCGCGCCGCCACCAATGCCGCCGTCTTTATCGAAAAAAATATGCTGAGTCCGGACCGCAACAGCCTCCGGCGCCGTTTTTGTGACGGCGAGGCTAATTTCGCCGGCCAGCTCGACGATTACGCCTTTTTCAGCCAAGGTCTCCTTGATCTCTATAGCGCCGCTTTTGACAGTCACTGGCTGGCCCTGGCCGTGCAGCTCACCCAACGGCAGATCGAGCTTTTCGGTGATCCGGATCATGGCGCCTTTTTTGACAGCCCCCAGAACGGCCAACAACTCTTGATCCGCCTGCGCAACGACTATGACGGCGCCGAACCATCCGGTAATGCCATCACCGCCATGAACCTCCTGCGCCTGGGCCAAATCACCGACAATGCCGGGTGGCGCAGCCTGGCCGAGGAGATTTTCTCCTTCTTTGCCGAAGGCTTGATGGAAAACCCCTTTGGCCGGCCGGCCCTGGCCGCGGCCTATGATTTTGCCGAACAAGAACCGCGCCAGATCGTTATTGCCGGTCGGCCCGGCGCCAGGGATACCGAAGAGATGCTCACCCTGGTCAACCGCCGCTACCTGCCCGGCACCACACTCCTGCTGGCCGATAACGACTCGGGCCAGGCCTATCTGGCTGACAGACTGCCCTGGATTGCCGCCATGCGTCCCCTGGACAAGAGAGCCACCGCCTATGTCTGCCAAAACTTTACCTGCCGACAACCGGTGCAGAGCCCGGCGGATTTACGCGCCCTGCTTCAGGCCCTTTAGCGGCCGTGTTCTCCGCGCCGTGCCGCCTGCGGCAATCTGTGGTACTACTCCAAGAGGTCGCTTGAAGTCTTTTAGGCATTTCCGGCACCAAACCGGCTAGTTACCTTTTCTTTTGCGTTTGCCGGCGCCTTTGTTTATAAGGATGACGTATCTTCTTTAGAATGCAACGTTCTGTGTCGAAGATAACGCTTCGATATTAACCGAGTTGAAAGCCGTTTCGGACGTGTAATTCCACGAGAAATCAGGAATCTGTAGAAAAGCTTAGGCGTAAGCTTGAACAATTAGCCAGTTGTATTTATTAGAAAAACGGGGCTCCATGAAACAAATTTCACTTTTTCTCACTTTTGTTGTTCTTCTCACCCTCAGCGCCTGTGCAGGCCGCATCAACGTTGAAGAGGCCGCCAAGGCTGGGGCCAAGCAGCTCAGCGCCGACAACCTCGACACCCTGGTTTCCGGCAACTCCCTGCACATGGTGGCCTGGGACAACTCCATTGAGGCGGATGTCGACTTTGCCGAAAACGGCAAACTCAATGCTGTCAACTCGGTGGGCGACAAGACCTTTGGTCGCTGGCACACTGATAACGAACGCCACATGCTCTGCATGCAGTTCAAATTCTGGGGCGCCGGCGACACCAACTGCTACAAGGTCTTTCAAGACAAGGACCGCTATCTCCTCTTCAATAACGACGGCACCCTGGCCCAGACCTTTGTGCCGGAAAAGGAGGTTAACTACACCCTGGCGGATATCAATGCCGGCGCCCTGGCCCAGCCGCCGCCCGGCTCACGCGCCAGCTCCCCGGCACAGCCTGCCCAAAAAAAACGGCGCAGACCAGAGCCCACGCCGTCACCGGAAGAAAACAGCAGCCTCCTTTCCACCCTGACCCTTGGCCTGCTCGGCAATGGCGGCAACAGTGCCGAACCGCCGGCCGAATCAGGACCGGCGCCTGAGGTGATCAGCCAGCCCCTGCCCCCGGAGGAACTGCGCTCCAAAGAGCATCAGCAGCTCTTGGACAGCGGCAGGTGCCCGGGCTGCGCACTGGCCGGTCTTGATTTTACCGGTGTGAAACTCAAGGGGGCGGATCTGCAAGGCGCCGACCTGTCAGGCGCCAATCTGCAGGAGACCAACCTGATCGGCGCCAACCTCAAGGGCGCCAACCTCAGCAATGCCCGCCTCACCGACGCCATCTTGATCAAGGCCGATCTGGAAGGGGCCAATCTTGCCGACGCCAACCTGCACTGGGCCGATCTCAGCCGGGCCAACCTGAAAAACGCCAACCTGGAGCGGGCCTACCTGGTCAAGGCCCTTTTCTACAAGGCCGATCTCACCGACGCCGACATGACCGGCGTCCAGAGCCAACGCACCATCTTTGAAAAGGCCATCGGCGTGCCGGCGCATCTTCTCTCCGACAGCGGGGAGGAGTGATCGTACCGGGGCCCCACCCTGAAGCAGGCGGCGCTACTCACCTGCCTTGGGGTTTGTTGTGCTGTAGGAGTAGGAAATCACCACGCCCTCCTGGTTAAAACGGATAACCAGGTCACTGGAGACGCTCTCCTGAAAGGCGCGATATCTGTAGCTGCCGTACGTCCACGTTTCACGGCCATCCTCCAAACCTGTGCGCCAGGGTTGGCCAAAGGTGTCAAGGACGTCCTGTTTGGTGGTTGTGCCAATGCGGATATCCCTGACCGACTCCTCAGGGAAACTTTTCCCGGCTGTGGCGCAGGCGGCCAGCATCACCGCCAGACAGACCACCGCGACAAAGTTGAACCATTCTGCTCTCTTGATGTGCTGCATAATCATCCTCCTTTCTTGGCGACCAAGGCCCTTTTCCGGCAGTTTCGCGCCCGGCCACCTCTTTTCTCTTTTCCGGCTTTAATAGGATATCGTCAATGACGTTTGTTTCAACGAGAATTCAGGAGTCAGGAGTCAGAAAACAGAAGAAAGGCCCGCAAATCAGGGTATCTTGAATAATTAGATATTTTATTTTCAGAGCGACGAAAAAATCGGGTAGGTAAGCGAGCCTGCGAAACTCCGAAATAGTGTCTGTCCAGAAATAGGTCATTTCGTTCGAGATCAAGGACTGCGAGAAAAATAAGCACAGGCATATATGCGATATTCCGAGCATTATTTTTTGAGCATGACGCCGAGATCGGGTGAAAGGGCCATTTCTGGACAGGCACGAAATAGCAATTATTCAAAATGACATTTATACTATGGGGTGTCTGGTCATTTCGGTCGAAAGGACCTTTTCCGGACAGGCACGTATGTAGCAAGCGCCCGTAGCTCAGCTGGATAGAGCATCGGCCTTCGAAGCCGAGAGTCGCAGGTTCGAATCCTGCCGGGCGCACCATATTTACCCCAAAACAGCACTATATCCACATCGTGCTGTTTTCTCATTTTGTGAGAAAATGGTCTTTCTCACCGTCTTGTGTCCCTGAAATTTCTGGAATTCTCAACGTTTGCGGCGCTCCTTCTTCGTGTTCGTGCTTCGCCGGCAAAAGCCAAAAGAGGACCTGGCCCCCTCTTCCTTCGGTGTTGATCTTTTGTGTATCCATGAGTATTCTTTATGAATACAAAAGATTACTTTGTACTTTTTGGAGGAAGCTATGAAAGCAACAACTGTCCGGATGGATGATCAACTCTTACAGCGAGTGGACGGGATAGCAAAGTCGCAGAGCCGTTCCAGATCATGGGTTATTAACCAGGCCCTGGAACGTTTTGTCAATTACGAAGAGTGGTTCAAACTCGAAGTAAGTGAGGGGCTTGCCGAGATTAAGCGAGATGAGGTTGCAACTGAAGATGAGGTAAAAAAAGCCTTCAACAAGTGGGATGTAGATGCGAGTTAAATGGACGAAAAAAGCTCTGCTCAACGTGGACGATGCAGTTAACCACATAGCCAACGACAACCCAATCGCAGCCAACAAGGTGGCTCGAAAAATTTGGGAAAACTCACAGATGCTTGCCCTTCAACCTGGACTAGGTCGGCCAGGCAGGGTGGATGGGACGCGGGAACTGATCATAGCCAACCTGCCATTTATCCTTCCCTACACTCGTCAAAACGACACAATCTATATTTTAAGGGTTATTCACACCTCAATGATCTGGCCAAGCCACCTTTGAAAAACGTGGTCTGTGCCATATTTCTCCTCTACTCTTTTCACTCGTGCCATACTAATTAACTTAACTACGTTACGTGTACATAATCCACCATTAATTAGTATTGATGTCCCCGGAATTTGCTGGTGTCCCCGGAATTTGCTGACGTAGATGGTCAACTCAAGATTTATAAATATTAACAATGAGAGGAACACCATGCAGAAGATCCTCAGAAATATTGTGGGCCTATTACTTCTTCAGGTGCTTACGGGCTGTGCTGTCACCCATAATTTTGGTCCATATATTGGCAAGGTTGTCGATGCTGAAACCAAAGCCCCTATCGAGGGGGCGGCAGTTTATATAACGTGTTCCACCAAAACCCCTAATCCCGGTGGTATCACAAGCCATTATGCCGACTTCAAGGAAGTTCTTACAGACCAGCACGGTGAATTCCACCTGGAGCTACGGGTAACCACTTTTAGACTCGGCCACCTATGGAAACCAGAGCCTGTAGTGCGAGTTTTCAAACCTGGTTATGGCATCTTTCCACATCATCAAGGCACCAAGTCGGATATACTTGTCGAAGGTACGTCGCATATTTTGCCAGTTAATGAATATGTGAACATCACCCTGCCTAAATTAAAGACAAGGAAAGAGAGAAGAGATAATTACTTCCACATTAGGATATCTTTTTTTCCAGAAATACCATTTGAGAAAAGAAAGAATGTTTTCCGGCTTGAAAATGTTGAAAGAGTTTATCTGGGATTTAAGCCCACTCCTGAACCTCAATAATTATTTAGGGTAGTTTTATGAGATCTGCTATTTTTGTCTTCACAGTATACTGTTGTGTTTTCTTATATCCTGTCGGTTCACCCTTGGCGGTTCACCCTTGGGGTCGGGCCACGATAAGTCATTGATTTTCAATCAGTAATGTTCCAACAATAGGTGTTTTCAGGCCCTATATCGCCCTTTTCAGCCTCAAAAT
>PKTX01000050.1 GCA_002868945.1 Desulfobulbaceae bacterium | reverse complement strand
ATATTCTGGCCCGATTCCGTGATCTCGGCCATGGCCGTCACCATATCCTGCATCTGCTCATTGCCGCGCAGGGCCACCTCCTTGGTCTGCCCGGCCAGGATGTTGGCCTGGCCGGCATTCTCGGCATTGGTCTTGGTCTGCGAGGCCATCTCGGTCATGGAGCTGGTGATCTGTTCCAGCGAGGCGGCCGATTCGGTGGCGCCCTGGGACAGGGACTGGCTGGAGCTTGACACCTGGCCGGAACCGGCGGCAATCTGCTCGGTGGCGGCCAGGATATCGCCGACAATACGATTCAAATCTTCACGGGTCTTGAGCAGGGCATTGCCGATGAGATCCTCATCGTCAAAGGGCTTGGCCTCATAGGTCAGGTCTCCTTGGGCCAGGCTCTGGAGGGCAACCACCACCTGGTTCTGCAGGTTGTCGGCAAACTGATCCATGGTCTTGGCCATCTGGCCTATCTCATCGCTGCTCTCCATGTGCAGACGGGAGTCCAGGCGGCCACGGCCCATTGCCCTGATCATGGCCACGGTTTTTTCAATGGGCCCGGTGATGGCGCGGGTGGTGAAGTAGTTGATGCCCACGATCAACAGCATGATCAGTGCGGTAATGGCGCCCAGAACAGTGAAAACGCCGCGAATACCGGCGTTGACACCGCTCGTGTCAGTGGCGAGAACCGTCACTCCTATCTGGTTGCCCCGATAATCGTTGACCGGAAAGGCGGCCAGGGCCAGGGCTCCTTCGGCCTGGCGAATCTCCCGGCCCAGGCTGCCCTTTTCAAGGAGGTCGAGGCTGACCATCTTTTCCACCTGGCCGGCGCTGGTACCGGAAACCAGAACATAGCGGTTATCGAGCACCGGATATTTTTGCGGATCTTGCAGCCTGTTTGCCACCTGCAGCAGGTCGGCGTTGATATAGAGCAGGAGCTGCTGGCCGGTGCCGGCCGCGGCCTGAAAGAGCTGTTCGAAATCGGCCAGCATCTCCACTGAACCAAGCTGGCGACCGGTCTCTGATTTAATGGGGGCAACACCGCGCACCACAAAGCCACCCCGGCCCACCTCAATCCCCCGCACCGGCTGACCGGTTCGGTTGACATCAAGCACGGTTGGCCGAAAGCCGGAGATGTCATCGGAGATATCCACCCAGGCCCCATTGCGCTGGACCTGGCGGTCCCGCCACAGACGAACCAGGCTGCGACCGTTCGGCAGGTGAAAATGCAGCTTCATCGGTTGTCCGGCCGCATCGGCAAAGCCTTGCGTCGCAGCATCCAACTCTTGGCGTAACAGGTCGCGGGCCTGTTGGGCATACGGATCGGCCTCGGCATCCATGTCACCCTGGTGGGCAATATCATAGGCGTTCCGCACTACCGGCAACCGCGTGAAAACAGCTGCTTTTTCCAGGGCCTCCTGGGCAGCCCGCTCAATGGAGCGTTCAATCTCCCCCTGTTTGTCCCGGACGTTGGTGGCTATAAAGCCACTGCGCAGCTCCTCCAACTCCCATTGCACCAGGGGCATGGCCAGCAGGGCGGAAACCAACACCGAGGCCAGCAGGGGTATCATCATCTTTTGCTTCAGGCTCACGTCGAATCGTTTTTTCAGGCTCATCTTCATGCTCCTTGCAAACTGCAATTTTCTGGGCGGCATGACTGCTGCCCCGAGCAGAGGGTACTCTTTGTCGAACGAGCGCTCGGTCGGGCCATTCACTTTCCAGGCAAAACCCTTGGGACCGCTGTTATCCAACTATCTCCGCCTTTAAAAATTCGCCCTTCCTTTACCTGTCCTGGTTTGGCGACGCCCCGGCCAGGCTGCCCTGGGCGGCCAAGGCGTCGTCGTAGAGCATTTTTTCCACATTCAGGAGGATCTTTACCTCATCATCCATCTTGCCCATACCCTTCAGGTAACGGCTGCTCTTGCCCTTGCCGGTCTCTGGCGGCGGCTCCACCTGATCCTCGGGGATATCCGCCACCTCGCGCACCTCATCCACCACCAGGCCCACGGCCGTACCGTTGATGTCCACGACAATGATGCAGGTCCGTTCGTCATAGTCGCGCTCCGCCATGGCAAAACGGAGGCGGACGTCCATCACCGGAATCACCTTGCCGCGCAGATTAATGACACCTCTGATAAATTCCGGCATATCAGGGACCTCGGTGATCTTCTGGATACCGATGATCTCGGTGACATAGGCGATATCAATACCGTAATCCTCGCCGGCCAGATGAAAGGTCAGATACTTATCCTTCTGGGTATCCTCATCATCATAGAGATCGTCATCATCCCGCTGTCGTGTCTGCTCAGCCATGTTCGTCTCCTTCACTCTTTTCTTTATAAAGCCGAGGCCTTGACCAATTCAGACCACAAACCATGCCCGCACCACCTGTCAGAAAAAATGTACACCGCACCTGCCGCCGGCAAACAGGTTCAAGGTTCAAGGTGCAAGGTCCAAGGCGGAGGTGGGCAGGCCACCCGGCTGTGGCACCTGCCTTGCCTGCTCTTGATTCCACCCTGCCTTTCGCCGGGCTCACGGCACGGCACCCCCTCCTCACCTCTCACCCCTTGCACCTTGGACCTTGAACCTTGAACCTTACCTCTTGCCCCGGCAAGCATCTTGACCAGCACGGCGCCGACCCTGGCATGCTCGGCGCCGGCACCGGTGAGGAAGCGGGGCCCGAGCCGGTGAGCCATGGCAATGGTTTCTTCATCAACATCAGTGAGAATGAGAATGAGCCGCCCCCTCTCCAGGATAGTGCGGCAGGCCAGCAATTCTGCCAGTAGGCTGCGATCCGCCCGGACAATGACAATATCATGGTCCTGCAGGCTGCCGACCAGGCGGGCGCTCAGTTGGCCGAGACCTGCACAGCAGATGACCTGTTGGCCCGGGGCCAGATCAGCCACCAGCCTGAGCAAACTCTCTGATTCCCGGCCCTGACACGGGGTGATGAATATGGCCATCATTGCCTCCTCAACCAACAAGGAGAGCAACAAGCATACCGCAGGCCGAAATGGCCTCTGAAAAACAAAAAACTTTAAAAAAATAGATAGTTAGTGTCTGTCCAGAAATAGGTCATTTCGTACGAGATCAAGGACTGCGAGAAAAATAAGCGCAGGCATATATTTGATATTCCGAGCATTATTTTTTGAGCATGACGCCGAGATCGGGCGAAAGGGCCATTTCCGGACAGGCACTAGTTAGCCAGAGACAGGCAAGAACAGAGGAGTGCGTTGCTGCGGCCACGCCTGCCGCAAACTGTAAAGAAAAGATTACAGCGTCAGAAAAATAAGACAGGCTGGCGCAAGGCGGCGCTTACTGCAGGCCATGCTTGGCCAGCAGTTGATAGAGATGGGTACGCGACAGGTCGGCAACCCGGCTTGCCGCGGAGATGTTGCCGTGACTGGCGGCCAGCAGGTTGCGGAGATACTCCTTTTCACAGTGGTCCCGAAATTGACGCCAGGGGAGCATGGTGGCCGTCTGCCCATCCTGCTCCCCTGCCGCCGCTTGTCTCTTTTGTGTCCGCCGTACCGAACTCTGGGCCAGGAGGATGCGAATATGCTCGGGCAGGTGATTGGCATAGAGGGTGGGAGAATGAAAGGCAGCGGTAAAGGCATGCTCCAGGGTCTGGGCCAGCTCACGGACATTGCCGGGCCAGTGGTAGGCGGCCAGGCCGGCGACAAAATCGGCCCCAAAGGCCTTGTCCTCCTGGCCGTACCGTTCACAGAGTTTACCGATGAAATAATCGGCCAAGGGCCGCAGATCGTCGAGGCGCTCGCGCAGGGGCGGCAGATGGATAACAGAGCCCTGCAGCCGAAAGAGAAGATCGGTGCGAAAGGAGCCCTGGCCAACCATTTGTTCCAGGTCACGATTGGTGGCCGCCACCAGACGGAAATCACTCGTTATCTCGGCGCTGCCGCCCACCGGCCGATAGCTGTGCTCCTGCAAGACCCGCAAAAAGGCCTTCTGGGTCTGGGGGGGCATCTCGCCCACCTCGTCTAAAAACAGGGTACCGCCATCGGCCTGCTTGACCAGGCCGCTCATGCCTTTGTCGGCGCCGGTAAAGGCGCCCTTCTCGTAACCGAACAGGGTTGATTCGATGAGATTTTCCGGCAGGGCGGCGCAGTCCACCACCACGAAGTTTTTCACCGCGCGGCTGCTGTTGGCATGGATGGCCCGCGCAAAAAGCTCCTTGCCGGTACCGGTCTCGCCGCTGATAAGCACGGCAACATCACTCATGGTTGCCTGGGCCAGCTCATCAAGGCAATGATTGAGGGCGGCGCTGGCGCCGATAATATCCTGGCGCTGCAAGACCACCGGCACCCTGGCCGCCCGCCGCTTTTCGGAGCGGTACTGCAGGGCGCGCATCATATGCAGGTTGAGATCCTTGATGACATGCGGTTTCTCAATATAGCCCCAGGCCCCGCTTTTGATGGCCTTGGAGGCGCCGTCCTGATCACCCTTGCCGGTGATGATGATCACCTCCGGGGCGGAGGCCACCTCCTTGAAGCCGGAGAGAAACTCCAGGCCATTACCATCCGGCATCTGCACATCCAGAAGGACCAGATCAAAGTCACCCTGGCGGGCATGTTCCAGACCCTGGCGCAGGGTGGCGGCCGTGGCAGCGACATGGCCCATACGCCGGCTCTGTTCGCCGAGCATACGGCTCAAATTTTGGTCATCATCCACCACTAAGACGTTAGCCATGATCTAGCACCTTTCGAACGATTTCCGCCAAGTCACCGGTCACCACCGGTTTCAGAAGGTACTCCCGCACCCCCAGGGCCTTGGCCTGTTCTTCATCAATCACCTCGCTGAAACCGGTACAGATGATCAACGCGGTTTGCGGCCTCTGCGCCAACATCTTTCGGGCCAGATCAGCACCCGACATATGTGGCATGGTCATATCGGTGATCACCAGGTCATAGAATTCGGGCTGCTGCTGCCAGGCCCCGAGGGCCTCGCGACTGTCAACAAACTTTGTCACCTGATAGCCGAGCTTGGTCAGAGAACGCTGCATGATCTGGGCAAGCCACTCCTCGTCATCAATCACCATGATCCTTTCACTGCCCCTGGGCAGTTCCGACTGCACCGCCGGCGGTTGCGCCGCATCCTGATCGGAGACGGGCAGGTAAATCAAAAAGGAGGTGCCCTGCCCCGGCCTGCTCTCCACGATAATCTGGCCGCCATGATTGCTGACAATGCCGTGCACCACCGAGAGCCCCAGGCCTGTTCCCTCCCCCACCGTCTTGGTGGAAAAAAAAGGGTCAAATATACGGGCCTGCACCGCCTCATCCATGCCGCAGCCGCTATCGGCAACCATCAGCTCAAGACAGGGCCCAGGCGCCAGGCTGAGCTCGGGCTGATCGGCAAGGGGCAGGTTTACCTGGCGCAGGGAGACGGTCAGCAGGCCGCCGCCATGGCCCATGGCCTGCTTGGCATTGGTGCAGAGATTCATGAGGATCTGATGGATCTGGGTGGGATCGGCATGTAACAGGGGACACTGATTGTCGATATGGGTGGTGATGTCAATGGAGGAGGGCAGCGAGGCACGTAACATCTTCAAGGCCTCTTTGATAATATGCTGTATCTGGACCGGGATAAACTCCACCTCACCCTGCCGGCTGAAGGCCAGAATCTGCTGGACCAGGGCCGAGGCCCGGCGACCCGCATCAATGACATGTTCAAGATCCTGGCGGGCCACACTGTCGCTGGACAGCTCTTCCAAGGCCATCTCGCCATAGCCGAGAATGGCGGCCAGAATATTGTTGAAATCATGGGCAATGCCGCCGGCCAGGGTGCCGATGGCCTCCATCTTCTGGGCCTGGCGCAGCTCCCCCTCCAAACGCTTGCGATCACTGACATCCATGGCCATGCCCAGCATATATTTCTTGCCCTTTATCTCCACGCGAGTACCGGTGCAGAGGTAGGGGGCGGTGCTGCCGTCCCGGGCCACCAGATCCACCTCCATATGCATCTCCTCACCCAGCATGACCCGTTGCACCGCCTCCATCACCCTTCTTCTGTCCGCGGACCCGACAAAATCGACCCCTGCCTTGTGCAGGAGTTGCCGGCCGTCATATCCCAGTCGTGTCTCGTGTTTGCCGTTCCAGCGGATAAGGCGGAAATCCTCATCATAGACATAAAAGAGTCCGGGCAGACTGTTTATGATGGTATCGGAGAAGAGTTTCTCCTGGCGCAACTCTTCTTCCACCGCCATCCGCTGACTTATGTCAATAATGGTGCCGAAGAGGGTGACCGGGCTGCCGTCATCCGCCTTGATGGTGCGAAAACGGGCGTTGACGAAACGACAGGCACCGCCCTCCGGCAACAGACGGAAGATATAATCACCCTCATGCCTGCCGGCCAGGGCCTCCTGATACCCTTCCGCAGCCACAGCCCGGTCCGCCGGATGGACCTTGTCCAGAAAATTACGATAATCCGCCTCCACTTCACCGACAGAAAGCCCCAGCAGATGATAGAGGCCATCCGACCAACGGCTGATGCCGCTCTTGATAGCAAAATGCCAGCTGCCCATGATGGCCAGCTCCTCCGCCTCCTTGAGACGGGCCTTGCCGCGCCGCAAACCGGCCAGGGTGGCTTCCTGCTGCCGGGCACTTTCCAGGGCGGTCAGGCGCGCCTCCAGCAAGGGCGCCAGATAGGCGCAGATCCTCTCCAGCATGCGTGCTTCCCCATGGCCATAGCCGCCTTCCCTGTTGGCCAGACAGACCTGGCCGATGAGTCTGTTCTTGTGGAGGAGAGGCACGGCCAGACAGGCCGCCAGCGGCACGTGACCGGCCGGTGTCGTCAGGTCTTCATTGCGCCACATGGTCTTCTTTAAAAGCAGGGACTTGCCCCACAGGCCGGCCCAGCTCTCCGCCGGAAAGACGTTTGTTTTCTCTTCCACCCGACAGCGCGGCCAGATATCACGGCTGAAGGTTGGGCAGACAAGGGAACCCTCGCTATTGATATAGCCGAGAAAGCCAAAGGGACTCTCCAGAATATCCTGGATCTCGGCCAGGATCTTGTCATAGACCTGCTCATCGGGCACGGTGAGAAAGACACTGCTGATCCGCCGGTCAATCTCCAGATCACGGCGTGATTGCTCTAAGGCCTGCAGGTTGGCCATTTTTCCAGTGGCGTCGTTATAGATGGTGACCAGGTCGCCGCTAGGCAGCCTGAAGACATAATTTTCGCGATAGCCCTGCAAACGGCCATCCTCGTAGAAGGAGACCGGGTGCTCTCTGGCCTCCCCGGTGCGGCACACCTCCCGGAGAACGTCGAGAAGCCCGAAATCGCCTATGCCGGGGAAGACACCGGTGACCAGGCGGCCAATCACCTCTTGGCGCCTGACAGCCTCAATCTCGGCGGCCTTGTCGTTAAAATCGACAATCTGAAAATCTTCACAGCCGGCCAGAGGCCGGTAGATAGCAGCACCAACGTTGAGCTGGGCAAAGAGGGTGCGAAAACGCTCTTCACTGGCCAGTGTGACCTGGTGGGACAGATGGAGCCTCCTGATCAGAAAAAAGGCCAAAAAAAAGAAGAAGATCGCCGTGATAATGATGAAGAAGGATTCATGGCCGGTATGGCCGAGAAGGGATAGTGATTGCCCTGGTGAGTAAAGCCACAGGACGAAATCCGTGACATACATGGCTGTCACGGCAATAGCGAGATAACAGGCGGTTACCGTCAGAGCCAACAAGGCTGGTCGCTGTTCAAGACTGGCCGGATATTGCATCATGCTGTCTCACCCCCCCTTACCGTTATGTCTGCCGCCCCATCTCTTCCACAAGGCCGATCACCTCCTTGCCGATATCAGGGAGGGGCACGAGCCGTTCGGCGCCGCCCCGGAGCCAGGCCTCCTTGGGCATGCCGAAAACCACCGAACTCTTTTCATCCTGGGCCAGGGTGCGGGCCCCGGCCCGGCGCATGGCCACCATGCCGTCGGCGCCGTCGCGGCCCATGCCGGTAAGCATGACGCCGATGGCATTGGCGCCGGCCACCCGGGCCACCGACTGCATCAGCACCTCCACCGAGGGGCAGTGGCCGCAGACATTCTCCCCGGCCGCGCACTGGACTTTGTAGATGCCGCCCGATCTGTTGAGGCTGAGATGCTTGCCCCCTTCACCGATTAAAATAAGGCCGGACCGCACCCGGTCGCCATCCCGTGCCTCCCGAACCTCCATGGCGCAGAGGGAGTTGAGCCGTTCGGCAAACATGGCCGTAAAACCGGGCGGCATGTGCTGGACAATGATGACGCCGGGCATGGCGGCGGGAAAACAGGTAACGACCTGGCGGATGGCCTCGGTGCCACCGGTGGAGGCACCGATGGCAATGACCTTGTCGGTGGTCTCGGCCAGGGCGGTATCGGCCAGGCGTTGTCGCTCCGAAGGCAACAGGCTGCGGCGTTTATGCTTCCAGTGGCTGACATTGGCCGAGGCGGCAATCTTCACCTTGGTACGCAGCTCCATCATCATGTCCTTGAGCCCCTGGGCCAGACCAGTGCCCGGCTTGGCGACAAAATCAACGGCACCGGCATCCAGGGCGTCCATGGTGACCTGTTTGCCTTTCTGGGTCAGGGAGGAGACCATGATCACCGGCAGGGGGTACTGCGGCATGAGCCGCCGCAGAAATTCCACGCCATCCATACGCGGCATCTCCACGTCCAGGGTCAGGACATCGGGCTGCAGACGAACGATCATGTCGCGGGCCGCAAAGGGATCCGGAGCGGCCCCCACCACCTCAATGCCCGGATCAGCTGCCAGACCTTCGCTCAAAATCTGGCGCACCAGGGAGGAGTCATCCACCACCAGGACCTTGATTATTTTTTTTCTGTGGCCATACAGGTTACTTGCTGAGCAGGGGGGACACCACTTTCAGGTAAAAGCAGCGAGAAATGCTAAAAAAACAGTATAGCAGTCCAGAACGGAAATAGACAAAAAAACATTTTTGCAAAAAACCAACCAGTCCTTAGATCGGATAGGCGACCACCAGCGGCTTGCCTTGACGTTATTTCTTCTTATAGTACTCTAGATGCGGCGTCAAAATTCGGCTTAAAATGCCCATCTACTCGATGTAAACCGCACCCCAAGGGTACTCGGAGTGTCGCAGGCTCCCTTACCTCCTCCGGGCGCGCATTTTTTCGCCCTATTTTTCCTTGCCTCAGCTGCGCTCGCTACGTTTTTCAACGGGCTGCTAATCGTCGAAGAGAAGAGGCCCGCCGGGCATCATCAATTCCGCCCGCAGGCGACATACCAGAAAATGGAACAACAAAGAGAGAGGAACCATGACCGACTTCAAAGAACAGTGGGATGAAGAAATGGCCATGACTGTTTTGGCCAGCAAAAGCGTGGACAGCAAACTATGGGCCGAGGCGGTGGAGTGGCTCATGCTCCATGGACCGGACCATATCAAGGAGATGCTCAACAAGGCCTCTTCCATGGCCACCAGCCGCTATTTCCCCGAACTCAAGCCGGCCGGCTACAGCCCGGACGGCAGCCCACTCTACGACATAGAATCCCTGGCCGAAGCCCTGCAAACCTCCCCAGAGACGCTCTCCGACAGGCTGCGCAGCAAAGAGGTGAACGGCCAGACCCGCCACCTGTTCAGCGATGACGAGACCCAGAAGATTCATTAGTCTCTCTCCCGAAACAGGCCATTTGAGGCGTGGAAGAATTGCCATAAAGAACGGCACTAAACCTTGTCGCGCCATCATGGCCGAAACGTCATACTCGCTGCGGCGCAAATAGTGTTGGCGGCAACCAAGGAGAATGGTAGGATACCCTCAAATCGTATGATCGCTTCCGGCCAAACACCTGAGCACCTGTCTCTGACAAAGGGCTCGTTGAAATTGGAGATCAAGGGGGCAAGAGAAGACGCCCTGCTAGAAGTGCCCTCGAGTGTAGGCATATATCCGAGCATTATTTTTTTCAAACCTGACGCCGAGATTAAGCAGACAAGCAAGCCTGCCAGACTCCGAAAGGGCCATGACCGGCCAGGTACACCTTAACCGCTGCTCTGCATGCCCATGCCTAAAAAATCAGAAATCCTCCTGGTAAGCTCCAACATCGCCTGCAACAAGATATGCAAGGCCATCAAGGATAAAGGACTGCCGCACAACTCGGTCTGGCTTTACATCAACCACCTTGTCCACAACCTCGACGCCGACCCCAACCTCACCGACCAGGAACGGCAGGCCATCACCGATCTCTGCCACGAGTATCTGGAGATCGTCAAAAATCTCCACGCCCCTCACACCATACGGAAACAGGGCCTGCACCTGTTGAACGAAATCAGGGCTATTCAACAGGCCCGCATCCACTCTCACCTGCAAGAGGAAAAAGAGTTTGCCGCCGAACTCCTGATGACCGTCAACAAGAATCTGCACAGATTATACACGGACCTGCGCAACCATAACTCCACGCAGGCGGTCAACGCCTTTAAGGAGCAGACACTTGCCGCCATGCAGGACGCCGTGGACAAGGCCTCGATTCTGGCCATAGTCGAAGACGCTTTTGACAAGGTGGGCGAGGCAGTCAAACACAACATGACGGCCATCAAGGACTCCCTTGATTCCATGCTTGATCTGGAATCAAAGGCCCTTATCGATCCGCTGTGCAGCATTTTCAACCGCCGCTTTTATGACCAGGAGCTCCCCAAAATCGTCCACACCTTCCTGGCCCAAAAAGGTCTGAAACCCTTTTCAATGCTTGCCCTTGACATTGACAACTTCAAAGAGATTAATGACCGGTACGGCCATTTTGTCGGTGATTACGCCCTGCAGCGTGTCGCTGAAATACTCCAGAAAAATTGCCGGGCCGGCATCGATTCACCCATCCGCCTGGGAGGTGATGAATTCGCCCTTTTCCTGATCGGCGCCGACCAAAAGCTTGCCGCGCACAAGGCCCAAGCGATCAGGGAGCAGATCGCCGCAAAGGAGATTCTCTTCAGCCGCCAGGATGACTCCGGTCGCGACCGCGACATCTCTTTTGCCATCACGGTCAGCATAGGTGTCAGCGAACTTGATTATGGCTGGAAGGATGTTGCCGCCCACAAGCTCATCGGCGCCTCGCTGATCTGCAACCCCGACAACAGTGAACCGCACTATAAGCTGACCTGTAAAATCGCGGAGTCGGCGGACGAGGCCCTCTATCTTGCCAAGGAGCAGGGTAAAAACCGGATCTGCGTCTACCCGAAAACAGCCGAAAACAACTGAGACAGAGTCCCATGTCCCGGACCAGCATTTGTCTGGACACGGCCGCTCTCATGTGGTCGGCCTCGCCCTGGCCGCAATTTTAGCCGCCCTTGCCGCTATTTCTTGACCTGTGCGGCAAAAGGCGTATCATTGATCCTGCTTTTTACCAAATCCAGTTCTCTCCATCAAACAGCATGAGGAGTATGCATGTCTCTCCAAGAACAGATCAGGTCGGAGCTTAAAGACTCCATGAAGGCCAAAAACCAGGCCAAGACAGCGGCAATCCGCATTATTATCGGTGAATTTCAGCGCCAGCCCAAAAAGGAGCTGAGCGATGCCGAGGTGATTGCCATAATCAGAAAGCTGATCAAGTCGGAGACGGAACTGCTGGCCGCCGGCCACGAGTCGGCCGATCAATCCGACTATATAACCATTCTTGAGTCGTACCTGCCCCGACAGGCCACCAAAGAGGAGATCGGCGCATGGATTGAGGCCAATATCGACTTTGCCGCCTTTGCCAACAAGATGCAGGCCATGAAACCGATCATGAGCCACTTTGCCGGGCGGGCGGACGGCAATCTGGTCAAGGAAATTCTTCAGGATATCTAGGCCCTCCATGTCGTTATTCACCCGACCCCTTGTCGGCCTGCTCCTGGCGGTACTCCTCTTGGGTCCGGCTGAGGCGCCGCTGGCAGCGACAACTTATGAGGAGTGCCTGCTGCATGCCATTGCCGCAGGACAGGATACTCTTACCCTCGGCGAGGTCAAGGCGGCCTGCCGGGCCGAGCAGAGGGCTGGCGCCGACCGCACCGCCGACAGAGAAAGCAGCGGTGCCCCTGAGGAGGAGCAGGAGGAAGCGGTCCCCACCACCTATGCCGATGATTTTTCCGTAACACCCCATAGACAGAATTATATCCTGCTCTACAGCCACAACACGAACCCCAACAACACTCCCTATCCGGGCAATGACCGCATCGACCACGATGAAGTCACCTTCCAGGTCAGCCTCAAGTTTCCGGTGCTCTCCTTTCAACTGGGCGACACCGACACCTACCTGATGGCGGCCTACACGGCTACGTCATTCTGGCAGGCCTACAACAAGACCCTCTCCAGCCCCTTTCGCGAAACCAATAACGAACCGGAACTCTTTGTTGTCTATCCCATGGATTCGCAAATCCCCGGTCTGGAGCGAATCTCGCTGACGGGCGGTCTTGTTCACCAGTCCAACGGCCGCAGCGAGCCGCTGTCGCGGAGCTGGAACCGCCTCTATGTCAATCTCGTGCTGGAGGGGGAAAACTTCAAGATAAGCATCAAGCCGTGGTACCGAATTCCGGAGAAACACAACAATTCCCTGGGCATCTCCGAGGGGGACGACAATCCCGACATTTCCGATTATCTCGGCTATGGCGAAGTAAGCGGTGCACTCAAGATCAACAGCAACACCCTCAGCTTCATGCTGCGCAATAATCTCCGGTATCACGATAACAAGGGCGCCATACAGCTGGGCTGGTCCTTTAAGATCCCCTTTATTAAAAGTGACAATCTCAAGGGCTACCTGCACTACTTTAACGGCTACGGTGAATCGCTGATCGACTATGACGCCTCGGTGGAGCGGATCGGCATCGGTCTGATGCTGGCCGACTGGCTCTAACAGCCCGCCCGAAAAAACTGCGGCGCCTGTGCTGCACCACTCACCCCCCTGCCCAGGCGTGCTGCCACCCCTTCTCCTCGGGCAGTAAAGAGCCGGGCCACCAACCCCGCCCGGACAAGGTGGCTGTCTCGTGACAGCCCTGGCCCGCATTTCCCACAGACTCAACTTTTCCACTTGTGCTATCTTCTTGACACAAGGCAGATTACCTGTGATATGGCGACGTTTTCTGCAACATGCCGCACTTCAGGAGTCGGAACAACGGCTTTGTAAGCTGTTCTGCTCTGTCCTGACTCCTGAATTCTCGCAACATCATACGTCCGCAACGGCTTTTCGCCCGTTTACTGTCGAAATGGGGCTAGAGCAGACGGCTGCCGAGCTGGTAGACCAAAGTGGAGAGGAGAAAGGCAAAGCTGGTATTAAAGGCCATGGAGAAAACGCCCCACTTCCAGCTGCCCGACTCCTTGATAATACAGGCCACTGTCACGAAACAGGGCGCATAGAACATGACAAAGATAATGACGGACATGGCCTTGACCCTGTCCCAGCGCGGATCTTTGGCCAGCACCGCCCCCAGGGAATCACTTTCTTCAGGATCCACCGCCCCCAGGGAATAGGAGGTACCCAGGGTGGAGATAATCACCTCTTTGGCGGCAAAACCGCCCACCAGGGCAATATTGGTCTGCCAATCAAAACCGGGTAACCAGCTCAGCTTTTCCAGGCCCATACCGATGCGACCGGCCAGTGAGTGGCGTAGCCCCGCCTCAGCCTCCGCCCCATCCAGGGTCAGCAGCTCCTGGCGCAGCCGCAGGGCGGCCGGGCTTAAGGCATCCTCCTGCTGCAACTCCGCCACCAGTGCCGGGGCGCTTTGCGCCATGAGCTGTTGACGTTGCTCCTCAAAGTGCTGCCGTTCCCCGGCGGGCAGCACCGGAAAGGTCATCATGGCCCAGAGGAGGATGGAGATCCCGAGGATAACAGTGCCCGCCTTCTTGATATACTGCCAGGTCTTTTCCCAGGTATGGATAAGCAAGCCTTGAAAGGTGGGGAAACGATAGGGCGGCAGCTCCAGGACAAAGGGGGTTGGTTCGCCCCGCAACACCGTCATTCTGAGGATCTTGGCCGCCACCAAGGCGGTGAGCCAGGCCAACAGGGTGAAGAGAAACATGTAGCGCGCCTGGTTTTTGGTGAAAAAGGCGCCCACCAGGAGGGCCAGCACCGGCAGCTTGGCACCGCAGTTCATGAAGGGCACGGTGAGCATGGTGGCCATGCGCTCCTTGGGAGAGCGCAGGGTCCGGGTGGCCATCACGCCGGGCACGGCACAGCCGCCGGCAATGCCGCCGGAGATGATATAGGCCATCACCGAACTGCCATGCAGGCCGAATATCCGGAAGATACGGTCCATCATAAAGGCCACCCGGGCCAGATAGCCGCTATCCTCCAGCAGGGCGATACCGAAGAACATAAACATGATAATCGGCACAAAACCCAGGACACCGCCTATGCCGTCTATCACTCCGGAGATGAGCATGGACTTGAAATAACCATCCGGCACATAGAGCTCGGCCAGATTGCCCAGCCAGGAAAAAAAGGCCTCTCCCCAGGCCACCGGCAGGGCGGAGTAAGTGAAGGTGAAATCATAGAGGCCCCAAAGGATGAGCAGCATGATGAGCGGCCCGGCAAAGCGATTGGTGAGCACCCTGTCGATCCGGTCCGAGGTGTAGAGCCGATCCTGATCCACGGAACGCTGAACAACATTCTGCTTGGCAATCGATTTAATAAAACCATAGCGATGGTCGGCGATCATGGCATCCGGCTCCGTGCCCATGGTCTGCTCAAGGTGTTTGGCCACCTCTTCCACCTTTTCGACGAGCTGTCTGGATACCTCCACATCAGCGGCATCACCGATACTGAGATGACGGTCATCCTTTTCCAGGTATTTCAAGGCGGTCCAGCGGGCCGGATAGTCCTTTGTCAAAAAGTGCTTATCTTCAATAATTTTCGTAAGGTCAATCATTACCGCATCAAGATCATCCCCATAGGAGATCTTGGCGGGCCGCCACTTGCCATGCTCCATGGCATGGGCCATGGCCGTGGCCATGAGCTGTTCAATGCCCTGGCCGGAACGGGCGACAATGGGGCAGACCGGCTGGCCGATCAACTCGCTGAGCCGCTCATGGTCAATGACAATGCCCCGCTTTTTGGCGACATCAACCATATTGAGGGCAATCACCATGGGCACCCCCATTTCCATGAACTGGCAGGAGAGGTAGAGGTTGCGCTCCAGGTTGGAGGCGTCCACTATATTAATGATGACCCCGGGTCGCTCATTGACCAGGTAGTCACGGGCAACCACCTCTTCCTCCGAGTAGGGCGACAGCGAATAGATCCCGGGCAGATCAACCAGACGACAGCGTCGGCCATCTTTGGCGTAAAAGCCCTCCTTGGTCTCCACGGTGACACCCGGATAATTGCCGACATGCTGGCGGGATCCGGTCAGGGCATTGAACAGGGTTGTTTTGCCGGCATTGGGGTTACCAGCCAGGGCAATTGTTATGTCGTTACTCATCGTCAACTTCCACCTCTATAAAATCCGCCTCATTGTTGCGCAGGCTCAGGGTGCCGCCCATGACACGCAGGGCCACCGGGTCGTTGAGGGGGGCCCTGCCCTGTATGGATATATCCGTGCCGGGCACCAGGCCCATGTCACGAATACGCTGACCCAGCTCACCACCCACCTTTACCGCGGCAATGGTGCCGGTCTGGTTCTTTGCCATCTTTCGCAATAATATTCTTGCCATTTCTTAATCCTGCCTCTCCTGATTTTCCTTGTCATCCGTGGCCGGGGGAGGACAGGAGCCGTCACTCTCCCGGCAACCGCCCCCCTTGTTCGCGCAACATGAACAGCTCGGCTTCATGAAACGGCGCACCACAAAGATGAGGGCCACCAGCACCACGGCGCCGGTCAGCAAAGTATCAATGGTCATGACACACCTCCTGCGTCTTGTATTCTTACAACGTGCTTGAGCCTGAGAAAATAACGACGCCTGCGACAAAACGCAACACTTTTTTTGGAGGTGCCGTTATTTATTAGGACAACCTAACTTATATGCCGCACAGCTCTTTTCCATTTGACAGAGATCAGGCTCTTGTGAGCATAATGTCAAAGGTTTGCCTAACCAGTGTCCATCCAGAAACAGCTCATTTCGGAGTCCCGCAGACCCGCTTACCTATTCGACATCAAGGATGTACGGAAAGAAAGCGCAGGCATAAATGCCACATGCCGGGCATTATTTTTTGAGCATGACGAGGTAAGCGAGCTTACAAGACCCCGAGAGGGCCATTTCCGGACAGGCAGTAACCAAGAATATCCAACAAGGAGGTCTGTTATGTGGGAAGTTGTCGTGGATGCCGATAAATGTACAGGGGCGGAGCTGTGCGTTGAAAACTGCCCCACCAGCGTATATGAGATGGTGGAGGGCAAGGCTGTGCCGACAAACGCCGACGAGTGCATCGGCTGTGGAACCTGCATGGAGGTCTGCCCCACCGGCGCCTGTCTGGTCACGGAGATTGACTGATCACGTCTCTTGCCATTGCACCGCCCTAGAACGGCGGCGCAATGGTCACCACTATGCGCATATCGGTTCCGGCCTGCACACCATGCGGCTCACTGATGTCGCTCACCAGGATATCACCGGTGACAGCCGGCATACTCTCGTCATTGTCGGCCAGGAATTCGCCCTCCCCTTCCACAACATGGATGGTGAGCTGCCCCTCGGCCGGATGGGAATGGACCGGAAAGATCTGACCGGCTGCCAAGTTGAAATTCAGTACCCGGAAATAGGGCGAATCATGCAACAGGAACCGGGCAAATCCGCTATCTTTGAACTCTCTACTTTCTGCCAGGCTGATTTTTTTCATGCTCTGCTCCTTGAATGGGGGAATGGTTGATATGAAAAAAAGCTACCATGACCAGAGTAGGAAATCCTTGACCTGGCTACAAGTCACATCATTTTTTTTCAATTTCCGCAAAAAAAAGGAGACAGAAGATGACAGGACAACTTGACTGGCTCAAGGGCGGGATTGCCCTGGGTCTCACCTTTCTGCTGGCCGTTATCCTGGTCAAGCCCATCGGAGTGTCAACGCAGTTTGTCATTCTGGACGGCCTGATCTGGAACACCTTCTCCAAGGAGCTGATCCGGCCCGATTCCACGGCCAAATCCGGCTATGCCAGCAGCAATGCCTATCTTGACAAAAGCGGCGGCAAGTATGCCGCAAACATCAAAAATCCGGCCAACTACAGCTTCATCTTTGCCCTGAGCATGATCTTGGGCGGCATCCTCTCCAGATTGCTGGCCGGGCCTACGCCCTCTGCCCGGGACAGGGTGGCGCCAGCCTCCTGGCGCCGACGATTCGGCGACAAGAGCGGCAGACGCTACGCCCTGGCCTTTGTCGGCGGTGTCCTGGTGCTGATCGGCGCCAGACTGGCCGGCGGCTGCACCAGCGGCCATATGATGAGCGGTATGATGCAGACCTCGGTGAGCTGTTACCTCTTTGCCTTGGGCGCCTTTATGGCCGGAATCCCTCTGGCAATCATTATCTACGGCAGGAAATAGGAGGAACGTGACATGGAAATTTTTCTGGCCCTTGTGCTCGGCACCCTTTTCGGCTTTGTCCTGCACCGGGTAGGGGCCTCCAACCCGGAGAACATCATCAACATGCTGCGCCTCAAGGATCTCCACCTGATGAAGACCATCCTGCTGGCCATCGGCATTGCCAGCGCCGTTCTCTTCATCGGCCTGACACTGGGACTTATCAATCCCGGCCATATCAGTATTAAGGAGAGTTACTGGGGCGTTCTGGTGGGCGGCATGCTGCTTGGCGCCGGCTGGGCTATTGCCGGCTACTGTCCGGGCACCGGCCTGGTGGCCCTGGGTGACGGCAGGAAGGATGCCGTGTTTTTTACCGCCGGCGGCCTGCTGGGTGCCTTCATCTATATGCTGGTCTACGCCAACCTGGAAGGAGGCCGGCTGCTGCACGCCATTGCCGGCGGCAAAAGCACCTTGGCGGCAACCCCCACGCACTACCCGGCCCTGCTCGGCTCCATCCCCGGCCTGGTGGTGGCCCTGGCCCTTGCCATGGCCTTCATGGCCGTGGCCTTTTTCCTGCCGGACAACAAAGACTCGAAACTGTCTGTCCCCAAATAGGCCATTTCGGAGTCGCGCCGCCTCGCTTACCTGTTTGCGGGCAAGGAGTACGAGAAAAACAAGCACGCCCTACAAGAAGTAGCCGTGGGGTGCAGACATACATATGATATTGCAGGTATTATTTTTTGAGCATGACGAGGTAAGCGAGTCCAGAGATTGCGGGAGATCAGCCCGGCAAGGGATTTTACGAGACTCCGAGAGGCTCATTTCCGGACAGACCGCGAAAAAAGCCACCCCGGCGGGCAGCTCTGCCGCCCACCGGGGTTACATCAATCCGCAGGTTTATCAAGTATCAGAAAAAGATCGCCGCGCCTGGCGCTGCCGACCATGCGGCCCTTGCCCTTGAGCCGCAGCTTCCGGCCATGGCAGCTGCCCGGCGGGATCTTCACCTTTAAGAGTTCCTGCTCCTGCCGCTCATTGACCACGGCAACCTGTACCCATTTGCCATCCTGCAGCTCTCTGGCCGACACCGGGATATGATAAACAATATGAAGATCGTCATGCCTGGCCGAGGCCGGCGCCGTGGAGCGGCCGGACAGCAGAGAGCCGAAGCCCCGGGCCAAGCCGCCCACCAGACCGCCACCCTGCCCTGCCGCTTTTCCCTGACTCTTTAACGTACCCAGGACAGCAGGCCCCACCAGGCTGCCGACGAAAAAAAGGCCGCCCACCAGAAAACCGGCCCGCCCGCCAAAAAAGGTACGTCGCAAAAAAGTGGGCCCGGCCCGGAATCCGGAGCGCTGAAACTGCCGGAGCACTCCCTGCAGGACCAGATGGAAGCGCGGATCCTGAAAAAGATCACGCAGGATATCCTCCTGGCTATAATGAAAGCCGCTGTCCCGACCTCCTGCGCCATGCTGCTTACCACTGCGGCGGGCCGCCTCATACCGGCGACGCTTAACCGGATCGGTAAGCACACCATAGGCCTCGGCAATCTCCTTGAACTGTTCCTCGGCCTGTGGATTATCGGGATTGCGATCAGGGTGATACTGCATGGCCAGGCGGCGATAGCTCTGGCGAATCTGGTCGTCGCCGGCCCCGGGAGTAAGCCCCAGAATCTTATAGTAGTCCTTCATCCACCACCTCCGGCAAGCAGAAGCGCGGCAACGAGCCACCCGGCCGCCTCACTCCACTCAATAACCGCGCCCAGCACATCGCCGGTCACCCCGCCCAGGGCGGTCTGCGCCTTGAGGCGCAACCAGAGGCCAGGCAGCAGACAGGCCGAAACCAGCAACAGACCGGACCAGCCATACCAGGCCAGGGGCAGAAGAAAGAGGCCGCCGGCCAGGAGGCGACCACCCGAAATTTTCCCCACCACAAAGTGGCCGGTACCTGCCTGGCGCGGATAACACGCCCGGTAAGCCGTCACCAGCATGACAAGGCGAGCCGTGGCCGGCACCATGGCCAGAAGGCCAAGACCGGCCGTGCCGCCGGCCAGCAGGGCGTGCAGTCCGGCGACCTTGAGCAGTAAAAGCAGGACCAGCCCCACCACGCCAAAGGCGCCGATATGGGAATCCTTCATGATCTGCAGACGCCGCTCCACTTCAAAAGCGCCGCCCAGGCCGTCGCACAGATCGGCAACACCATCAAGGTGGAGAGCGCGACTGAGCCAGGCCGAGGCCGCAACCAGCAGCACGGCCAGGCCCAGCCTCGGTATACCGAGGCACAGACCGCCCCAGGCCAGGGCCGCAAGAAGGGCGCCGACAAGAAGACCGGCGGCCGGAAAAAAGGTCATGCTCCTTGCCATATCATCATCACTGACCGTGGCTGCAGCCACCGGCATGATGGTGAGAAAGGCGAGAGCTGTTCGCAGAGGGGTCAACATTGTTTTACCAGAAGGGTGCAGGCCTAGGCCTTGCCGTGGCAGTCAAGGATCTCGCCGGAACTGACGCCGGCCTCGGCAAAGGTGGCCATCTGGGTGAGAATCTTGGCCCCGGCATCAATAAGGTTCATGGCCAGGGCCGCCCCGGTCCCCTCACCCAGACGCAGACCGAGATGAAGGATGGGGGTAATGCCGAGCTTCTCAAAGAAGAGTCGATGCCCCTGTTCAGCCGACATGTGGCTGAAAAAACAGTAGTCGCGCACCATGGGCTCCATTTCGATGGCAGTAAGGGCGGCGGCACTGGAGATAAAACCGTCCACCACCACCGGCCGCCGCTGCCGGCAGGCCTCCAGAACCATACCGGTGATGGCGGCAATTTCCAGCCCCCCCAGGGCGGCCAGGGTGGAGAGCGGCGTTCGGCAACGTTCTCGATTAACGACCACGGCATCCTCCACCACCCTGATCTTGTGGCTGAGGGCCTGCTCGGAAATACCGGTACCCCGGCCGGTAATCTGCCCGGCCGGCAGCCCCAGAAAGGCGGCAAACAGGGCAGCGGCCGACGTGGTGTTGCCGATGCCCATCTCACCGGTACCCAGGATCTGGGCACCGTCAGCAATGGCATCAGCGGCCACCCGCACTCCAACACCCAGGGCTGCCAGGGCCTCGGCCTCGCTCATGGCCGGCCCCAGACGGATATTGGCGGTACCCGGTCTGACCTTGGCCTCAATAAGACCGGCAGCGCTCATGGGCACGGCCACCCCCACATCAATCACCCGTACCTCGGCGCCGACGTGGTTGGCCAGGACATTAACACCGGCCCCGCCGGCCAGGAAGTTGGCCACCATCTGCTGGGTGACCTCGGCCGGCACCGCACTGACCCCCTCCACCACCACGCCATGATCACCGGCAAAGGTGAGAATGGTCTTCCGGGTCACAGCCGGTTCCAGGCTGCCCTGGATACCGCAGAGCCGTTTGGCCATTTCCTCCAGCAGCCCGAGGGCACCCAGGGGCTTGGTCAGACTATCCAGGCGCTCCTGGGCCTGGGCCATGGCCTGCCGATCAACCGGGCTGATGGCGGCCACTAATTCCTCTAAATCATTCTTCTGAAAAGACATACCACTCCCGTTTATCTGCCGATGTTAAAGACATCAACAATTTCAAAGGTGGCCTCCACCACCCGGATTATCTTATCCTCCAGCTGATAAAACCTGGTGCCCCGAGGGGGCCGGGGCAGGTCGCGCTCCAGGTCATGGGGCAGGTCCCTGATATGGGGCCGCAGATCCCGGGGCAACACTGCGCCACGGGCAATCTTCATACGCCAGCCGGGGGGAAGCTCCTTGCCGCGCGCCTCTTTTTTTTGAAGGCCGGGGGGCAGCTGCCTTTTGTGTCGCCCCCTTTTGCCCTTGCCTGCATATGCGGAGCCGTCATCCTTATCGTCATAACGGTGATCTCGCTCACCGCTCCTGTAATAGCGCTCAATGATGTGCCGCTGCTGGTCCCTGACCCTGTCCGTGTCCATGCCGGGCAACGGCGGCGGAGGCGGCGGCAAGAGGCCGGGGGAAGCGCTCTCCCCGGCCATGGCCGGGCTGACAAAAGCGAACAGAAACAGGAGGAGTACTCTTCTCAGCATAATCATGCTCCTTGTTGAAATGGTTGCCAGGCTTGATGGAGCGTGGCAAGCGAGTCGCGCACCTGCGTTGCATCATAGAGTTCCAACGTCACCACGCCCCGATACTCCTCCCTCTGCAAGGCATGGCCAAGGTTGTGCAGAAAATCAATATCCTTGTCTTGAAAAGGGAGATGGTCCCGACCCGGCTCTGCGCCATGCAGGTGGATATGGCGCCAATGGGGCAACGCCCAAAAATCGGTGCGCTGATTATAACGGAGCCGATGGCCGAAATCGACACAAATACCAAAGCCGCTCTCCCTGACCACCTCTTCCACCAGGGCAAAGTCATAGCCGATATTTTCAATACCGATTTTCGAGCGCCATTCACTGCAGCGGGTCGCCAGGCTCTGCAAAGATTCGGCCAGATTGGCCTGCCAGGCCACCCGTTCAACATCAGGGGCGGGCCGCAGATGCAGGTCAAAGGCGCGCGGTGAAAGGGGCGCAAGCTCTTCCAGCAACCGGCATACCTCATCAACGCCCTGGCGACGCACGACCTTGTCGTGACTGCCCAGCTCCAGGTCAAGGGGTAGATGAACCGTATAAGCCAGGGCATGATCGTCGGCCAGTCGAGCCAACAGATTGACATCCACCTGATGCGCAAGGTGGCTGTTGACCCTTGACTCAAAAAAAAGAAGCTGCACCGCATCCACCTGGCCGGCCAGGACTCGGACGTTCTCCTCGACACCGGCAGGCAGTACAAAGGAGGTGGTACCGAGCAGCCAGGGATAGGATGGCGCCTCAGGCAGATCTAGGAGGGGCATAGCTGTACCATCACCCCGGGGCTTTTCTGCCAGGAGAGGGAAATCTCCGGCAGGGGAAAACCGTTTTTTGTAGTGGCCAGGAAACCGGTAACCGCCTCCAGCGCCAACTCAGGCTGATTATTGGTCTCACTGAGATGGGCCAGCACCACATGCTGCAGGTGGGCATGGAGCAGATCGCCCAGGAAACGGGCCGCGTCATTATTGGCCAGATGACCCTGCCGGGAACGAACACGCTGCTGAAGATGGAGGGGATAGGGACCGGCGGCCAGCATCTGCAGATCATGGTTACACTCCAGAACCAGGCCGTGGCAGCCGGCCAGGCGCTGCTGCAGGAGACGGCTGACCATGCCGGTATCCGTGCAGAACCCCAGTGTCAGCCCCTGATGTTCGATGACAAAGCCCACGGGCTCGGCGGTATCGTGGCTGGTGGCAAAGGGGTGGATGGAAAAACCGGCAAAGGTGAATTTTTCACCGGTCTGAAAGGGCTGAAACATGGCAACCTTGCCCAGGCGTGGGCCAGCGGCCTGAAAGGTGGCTTGGTTGGCCAAAAGTGCGGTTTTATACTTACGGCTGAGAACACCGGCCCCCTGGATATGGTCGTTATGTTCGTGGGTGAGCAGGATCCCCTCAACCCGGGCCATGGAGGCACCGACCCTCTCCAGTCGCTGAGAGATTTCCCGACCGGAAAAACCGGCATCGATGAGCAGGGCCCGGCCGCCGGCCTCCACATAGGTGGCATTCCCCTTGCTGCCACTGCCCAACACACAGAATTTCATATCAATAACAATCCGGCTTCTTGCCGTGTAAACTTTTTGAGAGCTGCCGATTCGCCACCAGCCTCTCCAGAAAAAACAAAAACATGTCAACCGATCCGTGCCTGGTGCGTTGAAAGGAATAAAAGCATAGTTTATTCACCCCCACAAGGAGAAAAACCATGAAAGTAATGAGCCTGACCTGTCTGAGTGTGGCGGCCCAGCTGTTTACCATCACCCCGGCGCCCACCGCGTCAGTCGTCACAAACCTGTATGACCAAAACCGCCGACGCCGCGGCCGGTCTCCGGCAACTCCTCGACCTGCAACAAAGAGGCCCGACAGACCGGCGCCAGCACCAGTTGCGCAATCCGATCCCCCCTCGATATGGCAAAGTCCTTGTCGCCCAGATTAATCAGCCCCACCTTTATTTCACCGCGATAGTCGGCATCAATGGTTCCGGGACTGTTAACCACCGTAACGCCGTGCTTGATGGCCAGACCACTGCGCGGTCGCACCTGGATCTCGTAGCCCGGAGCTATGGCCATGGCCACATTGGTGGGCAGCAGAACCCTCTCACCCGGTGCCAAAATGACGTCCGCCTCGATGGCGGCCTGAATATCCATACCGGCAGCCAGATCGGAATGATAGGCCGGCAGCCGCAGCCCTGCCCTATTATCATGATCAAGCCATTTTACCTGTACACACACCTCTTCAGTCATACTTTCCTCCTTTCACCGGCGTCTCCGCACCTCTCTTTCTCAGCCTGATCAGTTGTACCAAAACCAACGTCGAAGACAACTGATTCCCATCTTCATTTTTTGCACTGCAGCCATCTTGTCCGGCAATTTCCCGCCCCATCACCTGTGGCAAAAACTGTTGCATCAACACTTCTGTCGCACACCCTTTGCTACATATTTTGTGGCATCGGCCTGTCCGCCTTTTTGAGACAGGCAGCACACTAATGTGGCATAGACAGTTTTATCTCGTTGAAAAATCGCGCTTTTGCATTTTTAACCAACACTACCGCCTCTTTGTGGCATGGCCCATGCTCTTACACTAGCCAACAGCAGAGAAAAAAACGGCAATAAAGAACAACGACAAGGAGAACGGCCATGAAAGAGAACACAAAAACAAGATTGGTAACCCAGGACACCCATGACACCAATGCAGACATTAACCAGGCCAGCAAAATCGGTTTGGGAATCGTTGTCGCGCTGGCCGGACTTATCGGCGCCTGGAGCGTCGCATGTCTGGCAGGTGCCCTGAGCACGGCAGGCATCGGCGGTGTGGTCAAAGGATTTATGACCGCCATCACCGGTATCTAGTAAGTTTCACAAAAAAATAAAAGCAGATTCGAGCCAGCGGCCACACTGCGAAAAACTACAAAGGAGCACGATCATGACTGACAGGAACGAAAACAAAGGATCAGGCGCATTCTTGGGGATTATGGCTGGATTGGCAGGGGCCTTCGGCATCTGGGCCATGATGGCCTTTATGACAGGATTGTCTTCCGTCAACTTCCAGGTTGGCGAGATGATGCGGCAATTTCTGGTTGCCACCGGTAATCTTGGCGAGTATGAGACCTTGGTCGATTTCTACACCCACATCAAGGGCGTTGAATATCTGATGGCAGGTGCCTTCTTTATCGCCTTCCCGATATTCTTCAAATATATCGACAAGTCTGACAAGAAAACCGGCGTCAAGGCCTGACAAGGCAGGCCGCCTTCCTCTTTGATGCCTCCATAAAAAAAGGCCGGGACCGTAACAGTCCCGGCCTTTTTTTATTGCCTTCAGAAATATATGCAGCGCAAGAGACATGGCGCCTGTCGGGCAGACACGGTTGGTGCCGATGGGGCATTCCGGAGTACGGCGCCCCGCCCTCGTGCCGGTCAGGCAAAAGGTTGAACTATCACCCTTATCCGATTTATGAGGGCCAGACCACCTCGATCTCAGTCAGCGGGCCCATGGCCACGATGCAGAGCGGTCCACTAAAGAGCCGGGCCGCCAGATCGGCAATATCGGCGGCCCTCACCTTACTGAACTGATCCACCACCTCGTTCAAGGGGATATCCCTGCCGAAGTAGAGCTCATTCCTGGCATTTCTGGCCATGCGTGAGTCCAGGCTTTCCGCGGCCAGATAGAGGCTGCCGTGGGCATAGTCCAAGGCATGGCGCATCTCGTCGGCCAGCAGATTTTTCTCCAGGGTCACCTGCTGCAGCTGTTCGTTGATAAGGGCCATGGTGTCGTTTACCGCCCGGGGGCCAACCCCGCAGGAAATGCCGAGATAACCGCAATCTATGTATGACTCGATAAAGGAGGTAATGGAATAGGCCAGGCCTCTTTTCTCGCGGATCTCCTGGAAGAGTCGGGAGCTCATATTACCCCCCAGAATGGTGTTAAGCAGCACCAGGGCATAACGCTCCGGCGCGGTGATTTCCAGGGCCTTGACCCCCATCATCAGCTGCACCTGTTCAATCTCCTTGGTCACTGCCCGGCGGCGCAGAGGCCGCTCGGCAGCCGGCGCCGATCTGCCGGGCCCGCCAGGGGGGCCGGAAAATTCGCCAAAGAGCGGTTCCAGAAGTGTGCACAGTTCTCCATGGTCCACCTTGCCGGCGCAACTGATGACAATTCTGCCCGGATCATACATCTCCCCCACATAGTCGTGCAGCCGCTTGCCCGTCATGCCACTCACCACCTGCGGATCACCCAGGACCGGACGGGCCAGGGCATGCTCTCCCCAGAACAACGCCTCAAACAGATCATGGACCTGGTCCTCGGGAATATCCTCGACCATGGAGATCTCCTGCAGGATAACCTGCCGCTCTCGCTCCACCTCATCATCGGCAAAGCGTGAATGATGAAACATGTCGGCAAACAGGTCAATAAGCTCCGGCAGTTTATCCACCAGAACCGTGGCATGAAGACAGGTGGTGTCCTTGGAGGTAAAGGCGTTTGCCATACCTCCGAAGCTGTCGAGTTGCCTGGAAATCTGATGGGCGGAACGACGCGCCGTGCCCTTGAAGAACATGTGCTCGACAAAGTGTGAGGTGCCGTTGACGTCCGCCGTCTCATCACGGCTGCCGACATCCACCCAAATCCCCAGGGCAACGGTGTGGGCGCCTGCCACCCTTTCACTCACCACCCGCAGACCGTTACGAAAAACTGTCTTGTTATGCATGCAACCCCTATCCGCCACCAAGAATCACCCCGCATTTCCTCCCTGGGAGAAGCTGCAAAAACCGCGAGCCCTGTGGCCAAAAAAATTCTACTGTTTCAAAACAATAAAAAAGGGCAGGGGAACATATGCCCCTACCCTTTTTTTAACGATGTCTATCCGGCAATGGACCTGAGATCCGACCTTCCGCCGTACTCAGAAAAACAAGCCGGAGCCTATTTATTTTGCACTCCCTGATCGCAAACCTCAACAAGGAAGTTGCAGAAACAGACAGCAACAGACAACACAATGTCCTGGCCTTTACTCTTCGAGACAGGCCTTACGACTCAGACGTATTTTGCCGCGCTGATCCACTGCCAGCACCTTGACCTGAACCTCGTCACCCTCCTTGAGAATGTCGGTGACCTTGTCGACCCGACGATTTTCCAGCTCGGAGATGTGGACCAGGCCGTCGGTGCCGGGCAGGATTTCAACAAAGGCGCCAAAATCGACAATGGTCTTGACCACGCCGTTATAGACCTTGCCCACCTCTGCCTCGGCGGTAACCTCGCCCACCATATCCATGGCCTTTTTGGCCAGCTCCTCGCCGGAGGCGAAGATCTTCACCTCACCGGAGTCATCAACATCGATCTTGACATCGAGCTCTGCCTGAATACCGCGGATAATCTTACCACCGGGGCCGATGAGATCGCGGATCTTGTCCGGGTTAATCTGCATGGTGATAATCTTGGGGGCATAGGCCGACATCTCTTCACGGGAGGCGGACAAGGATTTGGCCATCTCATTTAAGATATGAAGACGACCATCCTTGGCCTGGGCCAGGGCAGTGGTCATGATTTCGCGGGTAACGCCTTCGATCTTGATATCCATCTGCAGGGCGGTGATACCTTCGGCAGTACCGGTCACCTTGAAATCCATGTCGCCCAGATGATCTTCGTCGCCGAGAATATCGGTGAGCACAACCACCTTATCGTCATCCTTGATCAGCCCCATTGCCACGCCGGAGACCGGCGCCTTGATCGGTACACCGGCATCCATCAGGGAGAGGGAGCCGCCACAGACCGAGGCCATGGATGAGGAACCGTTGGACTCGAGGATATCGGAGACAATACGAATGGTATAGGGGAATTCATCAACGCCGGGCAGGACCTTTTCCAGGGCCCGGGTGGCCAGGGCGCCATGACCGATATCACGGCGGCTGGGACCGCGCATGAAACGGGCCTCCCCCACACAAAAGGGCGGGAAGTTGTAATGGAGCATGAAATTCCGGAAATTCATACCCTCCAGGGTCTCGATCCGCTGCTCATCGGCACCGGAGCCCAGGGTGGTGGTCACCATGGCCTGGGTCTCACCGCGGGTAAAGAGGGAGGAGCCGTGGGCCCGGGGCAAGACACTCACCTCAGTGGCGATGTCACGTACCTCGTCAAACTTGCGGCCGCCGATGCGTTCGCCCTTTTGGACAATGCGGTCCCGCATCATGCTCTTCTGCAGATCCTTGAGCAGGGCCTTGACCTCGCCCTGACGGCAGAAGTCGGGATCCTCCTCAAACTTTGCCACCACCTCGCTCTTCAGGGCATCAAAGGCGGCGTAACGCTCCATCTTGTCGGCAGTGGTGATCACCTTCTCCATGGGAGCGGCGGCAATCTCGGCCACCTGTTGCTGCAGTTCAACATCCACCTGGGGCGGTGTCACTTCCATCTTGGTGACACCAACGGCAGCCTGCATCTCCTCCTGGGCGGCAATAATGGCCTTCAGGGCCTCGTGACCGGCATAAATGCCATCCAGGACAACATCCTCGCTGAGCATATCCGCGCCGCCCTCAACCATGACCACGGCATTCTTGGTGCCGGCCACAATAAGATCCAGGCTGGAATCCAACTGCTGGGTGGTGGTGGGATTGATCACATACTCACCATCAAGCATACCGACCCGTACACCGGCAATGGGGCCGTTGAAGGGAATATGGGAGATGGACAGGGCCGCGGAGGCGCCGATCATGGCCAGCAGATCAGCATCATTCTCCTTGTCGGCCGACATGACCGTGGCGATGACCTGGGTCTCGCAGGAATAGCCGTCAGCAAAGAGGGGCCGCAGGGGCCGGTCAATAAAGCGACAGGTCAGGGTCTCCTTTTCAGTGGGGCGGCCGATCTCACGCCGGAAAAAACTTCCCGGAATCCGACCCACGGCGTAAAAACGCTCCTGGTACTCAACGGTGAGGGGCAGGAAACTGGCATCAGGCTTGGGTTCCTTGGCGCCGACCGCTGTGACCAGCACAACGGTTTCACCGTAGGTGACCAGGGCTGCGCCGCTGGCCTGTTTAGCCATTTTTCCGGTTTCAATGGTCAGGATACGACCGCCGACATCAACTTCAACTTTTTTATACATGGAATCTCCTGTATTTATGGCGCAGAGATAAATACAAGCCACAGACCCCAGGGCACGCCATGCCCTTCGGCATGGCGTGCCCTGGATTCTGTGGCGCGGTGTTATGTTTTTCCACGAAGCTCACAAAGGGCGCGACACCGCCGCAGGCGGCGGCTTCGTGACCTTTGTGATCTCCGTGGAGTTTCGCACCACCGTGATCTCTATTTCTGCAACACCTTTAAAAAAAGCTGGGCCGACCCCATGGCCGGCCCAGCGGAACAATCTATTTCCTGATACCGAGATCGGCAATCAGCTCGCGATACTGGGTTACGTCCTTCTGTCTGATATAGTGCAAAAGACGACGGCGCTGGCCAACAAGCTTGAGAAGACCACGCCGGGAATGATGATCCTTCTTATGAGTCTTAAAATGCTCGGTAAGATAGATAATGCGGGCTGTAAGCAGGGCGACCTGTACAGCAGGAGAACCGGTATCGGTGGGTGTTTTGCCGTATTTGGCAATAATTTCCTGTTTCTGATTTGTTTCCAGGGTCATAACGACCTCCCTTATGCCGCCGAACATGAACACCGGGGCATGGCATAAGGGCTGGAGCAATAAAAAATGCCCCATACCAAAAAACCAGGCCGCCTGGTGATTATTCCATCATCCGGCAGCGTGTTTAGATTTATCGGTACACGTTACAAAGAGCCGACGCCCTTCCACAGGACGCGGCCATATTCTTCAGGGTATCTTGATACAATGAGACATTTCGGAGTCTCGCAGGCTCGCTTACTCTTCGAATTTGAGAAGCATGGAAAATAAAAAGCACCCCAAGGCTATTCGGAGTGTCGCAGGCTCTCTCAGCTCCTGCGGTACGCAGCATATCAAATATATGTGAGTATTTTTATTTTCGTAGCGACGAACAAACCGGGGCCAAAGAGCACGTATTCAAGATGGCCTTTATTTGTCAGTCAACTCCCGCACCAAGGCCATCGCCTCTTCCACGGAGAGCATCCTGTCAGTCAGCAGTTGTCGGGCCCTCTCCTGATCAGCCAGCAGGGCTCCATCAAGAGCGTCAGCGACATGAAACGAGCCGGACCGGGTGCGCCTCAGCTCGTGGAGGTGGGCACCGCAGCCCAGGGCCGTGCCGATATCAGCGGCAAGACTTCTGACATAGGTCCCTTTACTGCATACCACGCGGATATGCAAATACTCTTGACAATATTTTAGACATTCCAGCGAAAAAATAGTTATGCGGCGCGGTTCCTTCTCCACAACAATGCCCTTTCGGGCATAATGATAGAGGGGCTTGCCCTTGTGCTTCAGGGCGGAAAACTGCGGCGGCTGCTGGAGCTGGGTGCCGCGAAAGCGGGCCAGACAACGCTCTATCTGTTCATCATCCAGCCCAGGCACCTCGTGCTCGGCCACAAGGGCGCCCTGGCGGTCCAGGGTATCGGTTTCCTGCCCCAGGCGCAGGATGCCGAGATATTCCTTATCACCCTCCATGAGCTGCGAAATCATGCGCGTGGCCGAGCGCCCCACACAGATTACCAGCAGGCCGGAGGCAAAGGGGTCGAGGGTGCCGGCATGGCCCACCTTTTTTATGGCCAGGGCGCGGCGCACCTGCTGCACCATGCGAAAGGAGGTGGGGCCCACCGGCTTGTCCACCAGAATAACGCCTGCCGGCTGGATTACATCACTCACGATCGTTGCTTAGACAAGGGGAAGGAGTCTGTCAAGAAGCTGCTGTCGAAGGGTGGCCAGGGAGATGGCCGGCACCTTGAAACCCGCGGCATTACGGTGACCGCCGCCGCCGAAGGAACGCGCCACCTCGGCCACGTCCACCTCGCCCTTGGCCCGCATGGAGACGCCGACCAGATCATTGCCGGTTTCCTTCAGAAAGACAGCGGCCTTTACGGTGCGCAGCGACCTGGGGAAGTTGATAAAAAGCTCTGTATCGGCCGGCACGGTGTCGGTGGCCTCCAGCATCTGACGTGTCACGGAGATAAAGGCTATTTGATCATCGGCATGCATGGAGAGAGTGCCCAAGACGGCCTGCAGGAGGTGGAGGCGATTTGTCGAGTAATTATCAAAGATCTGTTCACAGATCTCTGCCGGCTTAATGCCGTAATCGAGCAGGTCCGCAGCAACCCGCATGGTGTGGGAGGTGGTGGACTCATATTTAAAGGAGCCCGTATCCGTCAGGATGGCGGTGTAGAGACAGTAGGCCGTGTCCTTGCTGATCTCGTAATCAAGACACCGCAGCAGATCGTAGATCATCTCGCCGGTGGAGGAGCGCTGCGCATCAACCCAGGTATGGTCGGCAAAGAATTGATGACCGGTATGATGGTCGATGGCAATAAAGGGTTTATGGCGCAACAGATCATCAGCACCGATGCCCAGACGCCTCTTGTCGCCGCAATCAAGGGAGACGGCACAATCAAAGTCGTTATCGGCCGGCAGCCGGCTGATGAGACGCTCCGAGCCCGGCATGAACTCAAGGATATAGCTCACCGGCTCTTCGCTATAGAGGTATACTTCCTTGCCGGCAGACTCCAGGGCATTGCCCAGGGCGAGTTGGGACCCCAGGGCATCGCCATCAGGAAAGACATGGGCGGCAATGAGCACCCGCTCTGCCTGACGCAGGATCTGCAGAATCTCCTCAGGAGGTTGACTCATGTTCTTTTTTGATCTCCGCAAAGATGGAATTTAAGCGATCACTCTCATCCTGACCAGTATCATACTCGAATATAAGCTCCGGAACATAGCGCATTTTTATTTCCTTGGCCAGATGACTGCGAATAAAGCCACGGGCCGAAGCCAAGCCGGCCTTGGCCTCCTCAACCTGCTCCGTGGGGCAGGTGAAAAAAATACGGGCGGTACGCAGATCGTCGGTGACCCGGGCCCGGACCACGGTAATACTCTGCAGACGCGGGTCCTTGGTGCTGAAGAGCAGCAGGGAGGCCACCTCATTGCGGATCATATCAGCCACCCTGGCCGGTCGTCGCTTGGGACGTGCGGCCAACTCCTCGGGCAGGGTATATCGTGATTTTTTACGAGTCATAATATAGGGATGCGGATTTGATTATTTGCGACAAAGGTGACTAGCCAGCCAGGTGCCGGAAGTGACGAAAGCCGCCAAAGCGTATCTGTTTCGGCCATGCTCCATGCTGCGCTGCGATCAGACGGCGAAGCATGGAGCGGCGCCGGGCGGCGACCCGGTCAGCGCACGATGGATGACACGGCAAATAATACCGGCAAACAAACAAAGCGCAGGAAGAAAAAACCTCTCCATGCGCCTTGCCGTCGACGATTAAAAAAGTGCCTTGGCGACCTTTTTACAAGGTTCGGGCCACCTCGTTCATAATATAGGCCTCGATCATGTCGCCACGCTTGACGTCATTAAAGTTTTCCAGGCCAATACCACACTCATAGCCGTTCTGGACCTCTTTGACGTCATCCTTAACCCGACGTAAGGAGGAGATCTTGCCGGTGTATACCACCACGCCGTCTCGAACCAGCCGGACACCGGCGTTGCGTTCAACCCGCCCGCTCACCACCATACAACCGGCGATATTGCCGACCTTGGGCACGGAAAAGACCTCGCGAACCTCCGCGGAACCAATAACCTCCTCTTCATAGGTCGGTTCAAGCATGCCGACCATGGCGGCCTCAATGTCCTCCAGGGCATGATAAATAACATCATAGGTGCGCAGATCCACGGATTCGCTCTTGGCAAGCTCCGTGACCTGCGAGGTGGGCCGGACGTTGAAGGCAATGATCAGGGCATCCGATGCCGCCGCCAGCAGGACATCGCTGGTGGTGATGGTGCCGGTACCGGCGTGGAGGATCTTGACCTTGATCTCATCGGTGGAAAGCTTCTCCACCGCCTTGGAAAAGGCCTCCAGGGTACCCTGGACATCGGAACGCAGCAGGATGCACAACTCCTTCATGTCGCCTTCCTGCAGCTTCTCAAAAAGATTGTCCAGGGAAATCTTGGTACCGGCGGCCAGATCGATCTCGCGCTTCTTCATCTGGCGCTGCTGGGCAACGTTCTTGGCCATCTTTTCGTCATTCACCACGACAAACTCATCACCGGCCATGGGCACACCGGCCAGGCCCTGCACTTCCACCGGAGTTGCGGGGCCGGCCTCGTCGATGATCTTGCCCTTGTCATCGTGCATGGAACGGACCTTGCCGTAAAAGTCGCCCACAACAAAGCAATCGCCCTGATGCAGGGTGCCCTGCTGTACCAGAATGGTGGCCAGCGGCCCACGCCCCTTATGGAGCTGGGCTTCAATGACATGACCAGCCGCCTTGCGTTTGGGATCCGCCTTCAGTTCAAGAACCTCGGTCTGCAGCAGGATACTCTCCACCAGCTCCTCAATTCCCTCACCCGTCTCGGCCGAGGTCTTACAGAAAATGGTGTCGCCGCCCCACTCTTCCGGGATCAGCTCATAATCGGCAAGCTCGCTCATGACACGCATGGGATCGGCATTATCCTTATCAATCTTATTCACTGCCACCAGAATGGGGACTCCGGCGGCCTTGGCATGATTAATGGCCTCACGGGTCTGATCCATGACACCGTCATCCGCGGCCACCACCAGGACAACCACGTCGGTGACCTGGGCGCCACGGGAACGCATCTCTGTAAAGGCGGCATGTCCCGGCGTATCAAGAAAGACCAGGTCACCCTGGGCCGAGCGCACGTAATGGGCACCGATATGCTGGGTGATACCGCCCGCTTCACCGGCGGCCACATCCGTTTTTCTGATGGCATCCAGGATAGAGGTCTTGCCATGGTCAACATGACCCATCACCGTGACAACCGGAGGTCTGGGAACCTCTTTGCCGCCGCCCTGCTGCTCCTGGAGGTCTAGGATTGACTGCTCTTCGGTGAATTTCTGCTCCACCTCATAGCCAAACTCGCCGGCCACCAGACTGGCGGTGTCAAAGTCAATGGCCTGATTCACCGTGGCCATCATACCCATGCCCATGAGCTGACCAATGACTTCATTGGCCTTAACACCCATCTTATGGGCCAGATCACCGACACTGATCGCCTCGAACATGGCAATTTTTTTCTTGCTGGCCTTCATCTCAATGGTGGATGACTCAACAGCACGCTGCTTGCCTCTCTTGCCGCCGCGCGGTCCGCGACCCACCTTGACCTTGGTGGAGAGACGGCCGCCGAAGCCGTCAAGATCGGCTGCCTCAACATCGCCTTGATTCTTACGACGAATACCACCCTTCCGGACATGATCGTTGTCAGTGGTAAACTTGACGATGCGCTTGCCTTTTTTCCCCTTACGACCGGCATCTGCCGCATCAGGGGCCACGGGCTGGCGCGGCTGGACAAAGCCTTCATCGGTGCGGGCCTTCTTCTTGTCCTTCTTCTTGGGGCGACGCGTCGGGGCCTCATCCTGGATGGGCAGGACAGCCTGGCCGACAATCTTGGCATAGCCGCTCTTCTTGGGTTTGGCAGGCTCTTTTTTGACCGTCTCCTGTGTTGCCTCGGATTCGGACTGCACCGGCTTTTCTTCCTCTTCCGGTACCTCGGTGCGGGCCTCTGCCTCGTGCGGTTGTGTCTCTTCAACCGGGGCAACGGCTTCCTCGGCCTCCTTCGACTCCTCGGCCTGCGGCGCCTCGGCAGACACCGTCTCTTCCGGTGCACCCTCGGACTCAGCCGTCTCGACCGCCTCGTTGACGGCCTCGGCCGCAGCGTCGGCAGGCGCCGCAACATCCTCCTGCGGCGCCTCCTCCTCGGCCACCGGCTCCGGCTTGGCAGCCGGTTCAGGAACGACCTTGGAGCGCCTCCTGATAATGGTGGTTTTGCCCTTTGTCTGAATCCTGGTCTCCTTGACATCGACCTTTACAAACCCGAGCTTCTGGCGTACGTCCGCGGCAGTCTCTTCATCAAGAGTCGAATTATAGGCCTTGACGCTATAGCCCATTTCAATGAGTTTGGCGGTCAAATCCTTGCTGTCCATGCCAGCTTCTTTTGCCAACTCGTAAACTCTGATTTTTCTCATTACTCAGCTCCTGATCTCGCCGTTCAAATGAATATGCATTGCCTGGGCGTCACAACGTAAGGCCTTGGCTAATTTTTTTTTATTTTTTTCGATCTGCCCGGCCTCATGTTCCAGACAGACGTAGGCGCTGCGGCCCGTTTTTAGCCCGGCAGCCCTCTGCCTTGGCAGCGAAAAGCTCCGCAGCTCTCGCTTGGGCGCCTTTTTCCGGCAGATGACACAGGTGCGTATGGGGCCGTGGGGAAACTTGACCCTATTGGCTGATTTCCTGGTCGTCACTTCTTGTGTCATCCCCTTCCTCTTCGACAGTCTCCCCAGCCGCACCATCTGCCGGAACCTCGGTGGGTTCTGCGGATTCTGCCGCTTCTGCCGGTTCCGCGGTTTCTACCGATTCTAGCGCTTCTGCCTCAGGCGTTGCCTCTTCCTCTGCCTGCCCATCATCGCGGCTCTCCGCCAGATCGGAGAAATCGACCGTGGCGGCCGCCTCCAGAATGAGGCCGGCCTGCTCCTCGTCACACTTCAGCAATTCGGCAATGGTTGCCGCATCCGTCTTGAGAAGCTCCTCAATGTGATCAACGCCGTTATCAAACAATATCTCGGCATTCTTTTCCGTCATGCCGGCAACACGCATCAAGCTCTGGAAGCCCTGCTCCTCCATCTTGGCATAGCGCGATTCGCTCTTCACATCAATCTTCCAGCCCAGGAGCATGGAGGCAAGCCTGACGTTCTGGCCACCACGGCCAATGGCCAGGGAGAGCTGATCATCCGGCACAATCACCAAGAGGGCCTTATTATCCTCATCCACGGAGACCATGGAGACCTGGGCCGGTGACAGGGCATTGGAGACATACTTGGCCGGATCAGGACTCCAGGGCACAATGTCTATCTTTTCACCCTGCAGCTCCTGCACGACATTCTGGACCCTGGACCCCTTCATGCCCACGCAGGCCCCCACCGGATCAACATCGGTTTCAGAGGAAACCACACCGATCTTGGCCCGCATACCCGGTTCGCGGACGGCATTGACGATCTTGACGATACCTTCGCTGATCTCCGGGACCTCAAGGGTGAAGAGCTTGACCAGGAAGTCGTTACTGATCCGTGACAAAACCAATTGATGATCCCGGGCGGAATCGCGAACCTCAAGGAGCAGGGCGCGAATGCGATCACCCTGCCGATAGGAACGGCGCGGCATCATCTCATTCTTGGGCAGCAGGGCATCGGTGCGCCCCAGATTGACGACCATGTTGCCCCGTTCAAACCGCTGAACAATGCCGTTGACGATATCACCCTCGCGATCCTTGTACAGGTCATAGATGACATCCCGTTCCGCATCGCGCATCTTCTGAATAATTACCTGCTTGGCGGACTGGGCGGCAATACGGCCCAGGTCTCCGACATCATCCATCTTGGAGCCCAGCTCATCACCAAGTTCCACCTCGGGATCAAGGGAGAGGGCCTCATCCAGGCCAACCTCGGTCTGCTCGTCCTCTACCTCCTCCACCACGGTACGGAACTGAAAGAGCTCCACCTCGCCCAACTCCTCGTTGAAACGGACATCAAGGTCTCGCCGCTGACCGAACTTCTTATGGGCGGCAGACAGAACAGCAGCCTCAATGGCTTCGACAAGGATGGCACGATCAAAGCCCTTATCACGGCTGATCTGGTCTATTATTCTTTTAAGTTCTGTTATCATCAGACTTCTCCAGGTGGAGTAAAGATATTTCCTAAATTACCGAGACACGCCTTTAAAACTCGATGACCAATCTGGCCTTTTTTACCTGGTCGCAGGAAAATTTCAGGGGTTCATCGGCGGACTTTAAGGTAATTTCATTACCGTCTACTGCGTGGATTGTCCCTTCTCTGACCACAACCGTCTGATCATCAAGAAGGGATACCTTTATTTTTTTGCCGAGATTTCTCTCAAAGTCACGGGGAACGGTCAGGGGCCGATCCAGACCGGGAGAGGAGACCTCAAGCTGATAGCGATAGGGGATGACATCCTCGACATCCAGGATGTGGCCTACTTCACGACTGACTCGGGCACAATCATCAACCGAGACACCCTCATCCTTGTGGATGATGATCCGCAATATCCAGCCATGCTGCTCCTGGCGATATTGAACCTCCACAAGCTCCAAACCGTGCTGCCTGGTTATGGGTTCAATAATGTCATACAGCCGATCTACAAGCATTCTAATAAAACAATCTCTGCTGTGGTGGAGGGCGGATCCTCCCTGGACACAGGAGGGGCTACTTGCCGTTGATACAATAAAAAAAAGCGGGCAGAGCCCACTTTGCAGGTACATCTTCTTTCTTTCTGTCCTACCACGAAGAGAGAACAGGCCGTAGAAAAAACGGCTGGAGGCTGGAGCGGACAACGGGGGTCGAACCCGCGACACCAAGCTTGGGAAGCTTGTACTCTACCAACTGAGCTATGTCCGCTCAATCACCAAACAAGCAGAGGGAATGTCGCACACCTCTCATACCCACCGACACACTGGCGTCAGTGAGATAATTTTATTTATCTAAACAACTATTCGCACTTTGTCAAGCTCTCAATAATAGCACTCTCCTGCTGGGCTACCAATAGAAAGGGCCGCTGATTGCTCATCAGCGGCCCTCTGGCGTACGGATAGCGCCCTGGAATCCTTACATCAAAACCTGCATGGCCTGGCTGGCAACGCCGAGGATCTTGTTGGGGGCAACACCCATATAGACGATAAGCACCATGAGAATCATACCCACGGCCCAGGTGGAGGCACCCACCTGCACATCCGGGCGATCTTCCGGATCAGAGGTAAAGGCAACCCGCACCACCGACAAGTAGTAGAAGATAGCAATGGCCGTATTCAAGGCCGCCAGAATAACCAGGGTCAGATGATCGGCCTGCAGGGCGCCGGCCAGCAGCATGAATTTACCGATAAAGCCGACAAAGGGAGGAATCCCTGCCAGGGCAAACATGCCCACCAGCAGGACCAGAGCCAGGAAGGGGGACCGCTTGTAGAGTCCCTTCAGGTCGTCACGACTGACATTCTCCCCCTGCACCGAGACGTTGCAGATAACCAGGAAACAGGCCAGGTTCATCAACAGATACCCGATAATATAAAAGGTGGCCCGGGTATAGCCCATCTGATCCATGGTCAACAGACCGAGGAGAACAAAACCGGCATGGGCGATACCGGAAAAACCGAGCATCCGTTTGACATCAGTCTGCACCAGGGCGGCCAGATTGCCGTAAAACATGGAGGCCACAGCCGCAATCATCAGAAAGAGTACGAGCCATTCGGAGGATGCCGGGTTGGCAAGGGTAACAATGCGGATCATAATGGCCACCGCACCGATCTTCGGCACTGTGGCGATAAAAGCGGTGGTGGGGTTGGCGGCACCCTGATAGACATCCGGCACCCAGAGATGAAAGGGAAAGATGGCAAGCTTGTAAAAAAAGCCGGCCAGCACCATAAGTACGGCAAGGAGGGCGACGGGATTGTCGGTCATGTTGCGAATCTGCGGCACCAACTCGTCCAGATAGGTGGTGCCGGTGAGACCGAAGAGGTATGACATGCCAAAGAGCATGACACCGGTGGAAATCACTCCGAACATGACGTACTTGATGGCGGCCTCCATCTGTCGCCTCTCACCTGTGGTGTCATCACGCATGGGCACCATGAGATAGAGGGCATAGGAGGACAATTCCAGGGCGACAAAGAGGGTCAGAAGCTCGGCGCTTGACATCAGCATAACCAGCCCCAGCACGGAGAGCATCATGAAGAGGTAATATTCCGGCCTGGTGCTCCTGTTTATGCCCTTGGTCTCGGGCGCCAGGAAGACCACAAAGGTCATGGCCAGCCCGATAATCAGCTTAAAGAACTGCGAGTAGAAATCTATTCCATAGGCGCCGAAAAACAGCGAGCCGCTCTTGTTTATTCCCACCACGCAGAGAATACTGAAGAGCAGGCCGATGGCAATGGTGACGTTTTTGGCCAGAGTACCCTTATTCTCTCCGAGGGTGATAAAGAAGAGTATGAGGCTGCCGCCGAGGAGGAACAATTCTGGTAAGAACAACATGGTCTATTCCTAATGTTTAATTATCAACCTGATGTTTAAATGCACCCTGTCCAGTCGCAGGCCAGGACGCCAGCAGTTTTCGACCAACAGATCGATCAATCCATTCTTATGGTAAGGCAAGTGCGGCAACAGCCTGTGAGCTGTTCACCTGGGCCAGGAGAAACTCTACACTGGTGTGCATCACATTCATAAAAGGCTCCGGCGAAAGACCGATCCAGAAGACAAAGATCAATAAGGGCACCAGGGTCATGGTCTCGCGGAAATTCAAATCGCTGATATCGGGCCGCCCCTCCCCCTTAAAGAGGACATACTGCAGGAGGCGCAGCATATAGGCTGCCGCCAGAATGGCACCGGGAATTGCAGCCCCGGCAATAATCTTGTTATGGCTGAAACCGCCGGCCAGAATAAGGAACTCGCCGATAAAGCTGTTGGTGGCAGGGAATGCCAGGGAGCTGAGCGAAAAGATGGTTATAAAGGTGACAAAGATGGGCAGGTTATAGGCCAGGCCGGAATGATCCTTGATCTCACGGCTATGGGTACGCTCATAGATCATACCAATCATCAGAAAGAGGGCGCCGGTGGTGATACCATGGTTGACCATCTGAATGATGGCGCCTTCGATACCGCTCTGGTTCAGGACAAAGATACCCAGGGTGACAAAGCCCATATGTCCCACCGATGAGTAGGCGATAAGCTTCTTCATATCCGACTGGGCCAGGGCGGTGAAACCACCATACAAGATGCCGGCAATGGAGAGCCACAGCATATACGGGCCAATGGCCAGGGTGGCGTCCGGCGTAATGGGCAGGCAGAAGCGCAGAAAACCGTAGGTACCCATCTTCAGCAGCACGGAGGCCAGGATGACGGAACCGGCACCAGGCGCCTCAACATGCGCGGCAGGCAACCATGTGTGGAAGGGGAACATGGGTACCTTGATGGCAAAGGCCAGGAAAAAGGCCATAAAGACCCAGACCTGGAAGGTCATGCTGTAGGGCTGGCTCATCAGGTCGGGGATATACCAGGTATGCTGGCCATTCCACAGGTAGAGGGCGATGATGGCCACCAGAAGCATGACGGAACCGGCCAGGGTGTAGAGAAAGAACTTTATGGATGCGTATTTCTTGCGAGGCCCGCCCCAGACACCGATGAGCAGATACATGGGGATGAGCATCATCTCCCACAGTACGTAAAAGAGGACAAAATCAAGGGCGCAGAAGACGCCGACCATGGCGGTTTCCATGACCAGCAGACAGATCATGAACTCCTTGACCCGCTTGGTGATATAGGTCCATGACCCCAGCACACAGAGAGGCATGATAAAGGTGGTCAGCATGACCAGAAGGAGGCTGATACCATCCACACCCAGGGCATACTCGATGTTCAGGGAAGGTATCCAGCTGAACCGCTCACCAAACTGCAGGGCGGCAGTGGAGGCGTCAAAGCCGTTCCACAGCTTCAAGGATAAGAGCGCATTAAAGGTGGTGACCACAAAGGCCAGACGTCTCTGGTTTTCCTCCCCTGGAGTGATAAACATCAGGGCTGCACCAATGAGAGGTATGAAGATAAGCCAGCTGAGGAGGTGGCTGCTACTTAATATCAGTTCCATTCCTTAAAACCTCTTGTTCACGTTACGCAAAGACGTAGGCGATAATAGCAACAACCACAACCGTTGCCGCAAAATAAATATTGTATTGGATCTGGCCGAACTGCAGGCGGCGGACCTGGCCGCCAATACCCCGGACACCACGGGCGACACCATCGACAACGCCGTCAATGCCATGCCAGTCAAACCATGACCAGAACCTGGAAACGGTCATGAGCGGCAGGATGCCCAGCTTGTCCCAGACACGGCCCACCCAGTTATCAACGGTCTGGAAGACCACCCGGTCAACCCACATGAAGAGGCCTCCGCCCTTGCGGTAGAACCAGTCAAGATCAATGGATATCTTGGCCTCGGGTGTCAGCTTGGAAAGCATCAGGAAGAAGCCCAGGGCGGTAAAACAGAGGATCTGCAGGGTTTCCGCCAGATGATAGGCGGTATAAGGCTGATACTCGGCCCACTGATAGGGCAGCATGTCATACATGAAGGGCAGATAGACACCGATCAACAGACAGAGAAAGGAGGCAATGCCCATGGCCACCATCATGTTGAGTGGCGGATCCTGGGCCTTCTCCCAGGTCTCCTCGGAGCAGTTGTTCTTGCCGAACCAGATATAGTACGGCACCTTGAGTCCGGTATGCAGAAAGGTACCGGCCGAGGCCAGGGTAAGGAGAAAAGCGGCCCAAAGAATATGATCCTGAAAGGCGGCGGCAACAATCATCGATTTGGAGACAAAGCCGGAAAAGAGGGGCCAGGCCGAGATCGACAGGCCGCCGATCATGGTAAAGACAAAGGTCCACGGCATCTTTTTGTAAAGGCCGCCCAGTTCGGTAAACTTGGACTTGCCAGTCATATAGAGGACGGAACCGGTGCCCATGAAGAGCAGCCCCTTATAAAGGATATGGGCAAAGGCATGGGCTGCCGTACCGTTAATGGCCAAAGCCGTGCCGATGCCGACACCGGTGACCATGTAGCCGACCTGGGAGATAATATGCCAGGCCAGCAGCCGGCGTGAGTCATTTTCCAACACGGCGTAGACAACACCATAGAGTGCCATGATCACACCCATGGGGATGAGAATGTCAAAGCCGGCCAGGGAGCGGGCCATGGCATAGATGGCCGTCTTGGTGGTAAAGGCGCACATGAAGACCGAGCCGGTTACCGTGGCCTCGCCATAGGCATCGGGCAGCCAGGAGTGGAAAGGCGGCACCGCAGCATTCAAAATCAAGCCAATACCGATCAGATAGGTATAGAGGGTGGGATGATCGACATCAAGCTGGCCAAAGGAGTAGTCGCCGCCCGTGGCGTAGTAGCGCAGGACAAAACCGGCCAGCAGAAAGAGGCCGCCGGCCGTATGGACCAACAGGTAGCGATAACCGATCTTCTGTGACTGCTGCCGCTTCCTGAACCAGATCAGAAAGACCGAGGAAAAGGCCATCAGCTCCCAGAAGAGGAAGAGCACCAGATAGTCGCCACAGTAGATGGCCCCCAGGGAACCGGCCACATAAATCCAGGCGGCCATGTGTTCATAGGGATTCTTGACATGCAGACCGTAGATGGTACCGATGCAGCACATCAGGCTCATGATAAAGCCGAAGATGATACTGAGATTATCGACTCGTCCGAAGGTGAGGTACCAATCCATCCAGTTGACCACGCCATAGGTGCCCGGGGCACTGTTGACAATGATCACCTGCAGAAAGGTCAGGGCAGGTACGATGAGCAGAAAGGGACGGCGCACCACCGGATTCTGCATAAACGGCAAGAGTAAGGCACCTACAATCAGAATAGCTGACGGGTGCATCCAGAAATCAATCATCGTAGTAATCCTCCCGAGTCATGACACCAGAGTGGCCATACCACTTGGAGAACACAATTATAATAACGCAGGCCAGGAAGCCGAAAACAGACCAGAAAAAGGGCCATTTCTCCATGGCCGTATGGGCATGATGGCTGGTATAGGCCACCCGGGATCCCCAGACAGCGATGCCGGCCAGGATCACATAGCAGATGCGGTTCACATATTTGAGCCGCTCTCGCAGGTAATCGATTAATTGGACAAGTATCATCCTATCACCGCCTTAACAAAATCCATGAAAAAGTCTGGTTGAATACCGATATAAACCGAAATGGCGCAGGCCACGCAGAGCGGAATAACCATGCTCAAGGGTGCCTCTTTAACACCGGCATCCACCTCCCCCTCCGGACGCTTGCCGAAGAAGGCCTTATAGGTAACCGGTGCGAAATAACCGACATTAAGCAGGGTACTGGCCAGCAGAATAAAGATAATCCCCAGGGCCCCCGACTCTATGGTGCCCACCAGCAGTTTCCACTTGGTGACAAAACCGGCCACCGGCGGTGCGCCGATCATGCTCAGGGAGGCCACGGCAAAGGCGCCGAAGGTCCATGGCATGGTGCGGCCGAGACCGCTCATCTCGGAGATGTACTTCTTGTGGGTGGCCACGTAGATGGCGCCGGCGCAGAAGAACAGGGTAATCTTGGAAAAGGCATGATTGGCGATGTGAATGAGGCCGCCTGCCATACCGTTCGGAGTCAACAGGCAGACACCGAGAATAATGTAGGAGAGCTGACTGACCGTTGAGTAGGCCAACCGGGCCTTGAGATTATCCTTGGTCAGGGCGATCACCGAGGCCATGACAATGGTAAAGCCGACAAAGTAGGCGGTGGGAATGCCGAGGTTGAGTTTGGTCATCAAATCAACGCCGAAGATGTAGAGGAAGGCCCGCGAGGTACAGAAGACACCAACCTTAACAACGGCCACGGCATGCAGCAGGGCGGAAACAGGGGTGGGGGCGACCATGGCACCCGGCAGCCAGTGATGGAACGGCATGACACCGTTCTTGGCAAAACCGAAGAGGCAGAAGATAAAGAGCATGATAACCAGCCAGCTCTCCACATCGGCGCCCAGCATGCCCTCGTAGATATTGGTGGGAAAGTCCAGGGTGCCGGTGATCACATAGATGAGGATCATGGCCGGCAGCAGCAGGCCCTTGGCCGTGGTGGTCAGGTAGACGATATACTTCTTGGCCCCTTCATAGGCCTCCTCATCCTGGTGGTGGGCAACGAGGGGGTAGGTGCTTATGGAGACAAACTCATAAAAGAGATACATGGTAAAGAGGTTGTCGGAAAAGGCGACGCCAATGGCACCGAAGATGGCCAGGGCAAAACAGGTATTGAACCTGGTCTGGGCATGCTCGTGCAGGCCGCGCATGTAGCCCATGGAATAAAAGGCCGCGGCAATCCACAGCCCCGAGGCGATCAGGGCAAAGATCATGGAAAAGGCATCGGCCCGCAGGGTGAGGGACAGACCGGGCAGGATATCAAACATCTGCCACTGGTACATATTGCCGGCCAGCACCGTCTCTTTCATGGAGAAGATGGTCAGAAAAAGACCAACTGCGGCGATGATCGAACTGCCCTCCCGAAAGTTAGGGCTGTCCTTGCCAAAGCTGAAGACACCTAACGCTCCGACAAGGGGGATCAATAATGCCCAGAGCAGTATTGATGAGTTGATTATGGTTGGCGCGGTAATTTCCATATCCCTAACCTTCTATTAACCTTGGAGATCTACCAAGTCCTCGGTTTCGATGGACTTATAGTTTCGATACACGGCAACGACAATACTCATGGCAATGGCAGCCTCGGCAGCGGCGATAGCCATGATAAACAGGGTGAAGATCTGGCCGACGGTGGGGTCGGGGGCCAGAAAATTGTTAAAGGCCATGAAGTTGACCGAGGCGCCGCACAGGACCAGCTCAGCCGAGATCAGCATGCCGATAAGGCTGGGGCGTCTCACCAGACCGAAAATGCCGAAGCCAAAGAGCATGGCGCCGATAAAAAGGTACGTGTTGAGTTGCGTGCTTAACATTAACATTCTGCTTTATCCCTCCCAGATCTGGCGATGACCAGCGAACCGAGAATGGCTATGAGAAGAACTATGGAGACCAGCTCAAAAACCATGCTGTAGGTGGTCAACAGCGACACACCAACGTCCTTTACCGATCCTTCATTAATCTTGACGGCCGGTGCCATCCACTCCGCCTTGATGGCGGTGCCGGCCAGTACCCAGGTCACGGTGGCGCCAAGCAGTACGGCAAGGGGGCCGGCCATGCCCGGCGTCTTGGCGGCCAGCTTCCTCTCATCCGGTTCGGCAAGCATAATGGCAAAACAGATGGTGACGGCCACCGCCCCCACGTAGATGAGGAGCTGCATCAGGGCGACAAAGGGGCTGTTCAGAAAATAATAGATGCCGGCAATGCCGAGGAAGCAGACAACCAGCCCGAGGACGGCGCGGGTCATTCGCTTTGCCAGGGTGGCGAGCAAGGCACCAAAAACTGTGACAATGATCAACCCGACGAATATCCCTTCCCTGATCAGCGGGACCGCCTCGGGTGAAATAGAAAGATTCATTACTTCTGCTCCTTCAGTCTTTTCAACAAGTCGTAGTGAAAATCTTCCTTACGGGTACTTGCCAGGTTGTACTCCTTGGAAAACTCGATGGCACTCGGCTTACAATTTTCGATGCACTGACCGCAGAGACTGCACTTGGTAAAATCAAGCTCATACTTGACCAGCACCTTGCCCTTCACCCCCTCCTGTTTTTCACTGTGAATGGTTATACAGTTGGAGGGACAGCCACGCTGACACATGCCGCAGGAGATGCACTTGTGGCTGCCGGTTTCAGGATCCTTGATGAGCTGGATATGGCCCCGATAGCGCGGCGTCATCTCCAGGGATTCCCAGGGATATTGCAGGGTAACCGGTTTTTTGAAAAACTCTTTTTGCGTGATGGAGAGCCCCACAAGAAGACTCTTGGTACCACTCAGTATGTTGGTGAAATATCCAGCCATAAGACGGCCTCTTGTCCTTGTTCAGCTTTGTAAAGATATCTCGATCAGCCTCTCACACCTAGCCCAGGAACTTGACAAGTCCGGCACTGGCCAGCAGGTTGAAGAGAGAGAAAGGAATCAAAATTTTCCAGGAAAGGTTGAGCAGCGACCAGAGCGTTACACGCGGAAAGGTCCAGCGAATCAACACCACTAACCAGATCAACAGGTACATCTTCAGGAGAAACCACCAGACCCCGGCACTGCCCAGAAAGGGAACCACTTCAGGAAAGGGGCTGTACCACCCTCCCAGAAAGAGGATAACGATAAGGGCGGAGCCGATAACGATATTGGCATACTCCCCCATGAAGAAGAGGCCGAAGCCCATGGAGCCGTACTCGGTATGAAAACCGGCAATAAGCTCTGATTCGGCCTCGCCGAGATCAAAGGGGGCGCGGTTCGTCTCTGCCAGGTAACAGATGAAGAACATGATAAAGGTGATGGGCCCCAGAAAATTACCGTTGGTGGGCAGCCAGTTCCAATGCCAGAAGGCGCCGGCCTGACTGAAGACGATCTCCCGCAGATTGAGGCTGCCTGAGACCAGGACAATGGTAATGGTCATAACCAGCAGGGGAATCTCGTAGGCGACATTCTGTGACACCGCACGGGCTGCCGAGATCACAGCATACTTGTTGCGTGAGGCCCAGCCGCCCATGAGCAGGGAGAGGACATTGACGGAGGCAAAGGCAAAGATAACCAGCAGGCCGATATTAATGTCGCGGGCCACCAGGTTTTCGGAAAAGGGAATGGTGACAAAGATCATCACGGCCGGCACCATGGCCAGGAGCGGCGCCACCATAAAGAGAGGCTTGTCGACGCCGGCAGGGATAATGAGCTGTTTACTCATGAGCTTGGCGCCGTCGGCCAAGGGCTGCAGGAGTCCGTAGGGACCCACCTCTTTTGGTCCGGTCCGGCGCTGAATATGGCCGGCGCCCTTACGCTCCACCCACACCAGGTAAGCGGCATTAATGGCGGCAAAGCCAATAATCGCCACCAGGTAGAGCAGCATTTCAATTACATTGATACCAAGATCCATTATTATCTCTCCTTAGCGATCAATCTCTGGGATGACCAGGTCAAGGCTGCCCATGAGCGCCAGGGCATCTGCCAGCAACATGCCTTTACTTGCCTCCTGAAAGAGGCTGAGGTTGGAGAATGTCGGCGACCGCAACTTCATACGATAGGCCTGATTCTTGCCGTCACTGACGGCCCTGATGGAAAAGGTGCCCCGGGCCGCTTCCACGGCGTGATAGTAATCACCCGGTTCAGGCTTAATCATTTTCGGCACCTTTTCGGCCATGACCGGTCCGCTCGGAATCTTGGCAATGGCCTGCTCGATAATGCGCATGCATTGCTCAATCTCATCCATGCGCACCATGTAGCGGGCCATGGAATCACCCTCGTGGTAAACCGGCACGTCAAAGTCAAGCTCAGGGTATATAGAGTAGGGTTCGTTTTTACGCACGTCGTAGTTGACACCGGAGCCGCGCAGCACCGGGCCGGTGGCGCCGTACTTGCGGCACATCTCGGCCGAAACCGGACCCACCCTCTCAAGACGTTGCCTGAGGATAACGTTTTTCGTGACAAGATTGTGATACATGGGCATCCTGGCCCGTAGGCGCTTGATAAAGGCCAGGCAGCCACTCAGGAATTCGTCCTCGACGTCGTTGTAACAGCCGCCGAAACGATAGTAGCAATAGGTGAGACGGGCGCCGGTAACCGACTCCAGGAGGTCAAGAATCTCCTCACGATCGGTAAAGGCATAGAGCAGGGGCGTAAAACCGCCGAGATCAAGGACAAAGGCGCCGAACCAGAGAAGGTGGCTGGAGATGCGATTCATCTCCGTGGTAATGACGCGAATATACTCGGCCCGCTCCGGCACCTCGATACCGGCCATCTTCTCCACAAGCTCCACATAGCCAAGGTTGTATGACAGGGCAGAGAGGTAGTCGAGGCGTCCCATGTTGGGCAGGAATTGGGCCCAGGTGCGATTCTCGCCCATGAGTTCATGCATGCGGTGGATATAACCGAGAACCGGCTCGGCATCGACGATGTACTCGCCGTCCATCAGCAGCTTGACCCGGAGCACACCATGGGTAGCTGGATGTTGAGGACCCAGATTGACCTCGAAACGTTCATTGTTTTGGCTGAGTGCTTGGCTACTCATGGCTTAACATCCTTTGAAATCTTTGAGCAAGGGATGGAAATCACAATCCTCCGGCAGCAGCAGGTACTCCAGCTGCGGGTGGCCTTCAAAGTTGATGCCGAAGAAGTCAAAGGTTTCACGCTCATGCCAGTTGGCACCGGCAAAAACCTCGGTGATGGTGGGAATATTGGCTTCATCCCTGGGGATGCGGGCCCGAACCACGACACGAAAGCATTCGCCTCCGGTATAGGCGTAGTCGTAAACCACTTCCAATTCTTTATCGTTGATCCAATCAACCCCGGTGACCGCCTCCAGGGTCATGCCGGCGGCGTCGACAATCTCGGCGGCCCGTACCACCTGGTCGGCGGCCACCTGGACATCGACATGCACGCCCCTGCGGGCATAATCAACCTCAAGCAGGCCGTTTTTGCGGGGCTCGGGCGGCGCAGCCTTCTTGGCCTTGCCTCCTTCCTCAGCCTCGGGAGCTGCCTCTTCGGCAACGGCTGCCACTTCCGGCTCTTCAGGCATACCTTCGGAAGCCAGGGCCTTTAATTCCTGAATGACGTTTGCTTTATTCATGGCTGACTCAATCCGGATTCGACTCTCGGCCACCTGCGGTTGCCGGTAATCTTTTCTTCAAGTTCCAGAATACCCTCAATCAAGGCCTCGGGCCGAGGAGGACAGCCTGGAATATAGACATCCACCGGCAGGAAGGTGTCCGCCCCTTCAATGATGCCGTATTGACCTTCAAACTTGAAAGGCCCCCCGGATATGGCGCAATTGCCCATGGCAATAACCCACTTGGGTTCCGGCATCTGGTCGTAGAGGGTTTTTACGGCTGGATACATCTTCTTGGAGATGGTGCCGGCCACAATCATCACATCACACTGGCGCGGTGACGGCCGGAAGACCTCGGCCCCGAAGCGGGAGAGGTCAAAGCGGCTGGCGCCGGCCGCCATCATCTCAATGGCACAGCAGGCCAGACCAAAGGTCATGGGCCACAATGAATTTGCCCGACCGAGTTCAAGAACCTTGTCGACCGTGGACAGCTGAACTATTGACGAGGGTATACTTTCCGATCCCACTTGAAGACTCCCTTTTTCCAGGCATAAACGAGTGCCAGTGACAGAATTCCTACAAATATAACGACCTCAACAAAATCCCGCATGCCGCCGGCAAACTGACCGGAGTTGTAGGCCACGGCCACGGGAAAGAGAAAAAGAACATCCACATCAAAGGCAAGGAACATCAGGGCGTAGAGATAAAAGACCACGCCATAACGGATCCAGGCGGAGCCGATGGGCTCCATGCCGCACTCAATGAACTGTTCGGTCTTGTTGGCAACATTTCTTGTTTGTCGGGGACTGATGAAATAAACAAGAATGAACGGGCCTATGGCGAAACCAAGGCCTCCGAGAAAGAAGGCGGCGACATAGAAAAGATCGCCAAGAGAAGCTGCTGACATATCCACGACTTTCACTCCTTGTAAATATGTATTTGCCGCTGAAACTCCCATTTCAGGCCGAGCCCGAGAGGAATCGACCACGCGACAAATTCACGCTGTTGAGCATCCGTAATTCTGCTCAATTAGAGAACACTTCTAGTCGAATCACCTACCTGTGTCAACTAAAAAAATGAATACCTATTCACAAAATGCTGAATGGCCATTCATTTTACAACAAGCCCGACATCCGACATACAACATATTGTTTTTACGTAATTACTTAACAAAACCATCGCACCCTAACGCGACTGCAGAATGTCAAGAAGTCGCTGGTGAATGTTGTCAAAACCGCCATTGGAAAGAATAGCAACCACATCACCTGAACGGAGTGTGTCTCCCAGATAAGCGAGAATCTGCTGCGTATTCGTGAAGCCGGCCGCCCTGATCCCCTGCCCCTGCAGATCATCAGCCAATCGATCGGCCGAAAAATGCTCTTCCGGCGCCACCCCCGGCAGCGGCTCCGGCTCCTTTACGACAACCTCGTCCGCCCCGGAAAAGGCCCGGGCATACTGCTCCTGAAAGATGGTGCGTCGACTGGAATTGGTGCGCGGCTCAAAAACCGCGACCAGACGTTGGCCGGCATAGGCCTCCCTGAGGGCTTGCAGGGTCTCGTGCACGGCAGTGGGATGATGGGCAAAATCATCAATCACGGTGACGCCCGCCACGACGCCGCGTACCTCCTGACGACGGCGCACCCCCTGAAAGGCGGCAAGCTCGCGGGCCATGACCTCGGCGGGCACGCCGATTTCGTCCAGCACGGCCAGCACGGCCAGGCTGTTTAAAACATTATGGCGGCCGGCCATGATCCCGGTAAACCTGCCGGAGGGGCGGCCCTGCCGCAACAGGGTAAAAGAGGTCTGCCCCTCGCTGCTGCGCATCTCCGCAAAGGACCAGGCCGCGGCATGATCCCGGCCGTAAGAAACCACCCGACAGGGCGCGGCTGCCGCCAGCTTGCGCACCACCTGATCATCAAAACAGGCGACCAGGACACCGTCAGCCGGCATAATGGCCACCAACCGGGCAAAGGCATCCTGCACCGCCTGGAAATCGGCGTAGATGTCGGCATGATCGAACTCCACCGATGTCAGGATGGCTATCTGCGGTTGATAGTGGAGAAACTTGGGCCCCTTGTCGAAAAAGGCCGTGTCATACTCATCGCCCTCCACGACAAAGTAGTCGCCGCCACCCAGACGAAAATTGGCCTGAAAGGCCTGGACAATACCACCGATCATAAAGCCGGGATCATAGCCGGCGCCTGCCAGCATGGTGGCCAGCAGCGAGGCTGTGGTTGTCTTGCCGTGGGTGCCGGCAACCACCAGTGATTTTTTATTGCTGAGGAATTTGTGCGCCAGGGCTTGGGGAAAGGAGACATAGGGAAGAGCGAGCCGGGCAAGCTCAAGGGCCTCGGTATTATCGCGCCGAATAACATTGCCCACCACAACAAGATCGGGTGGCGGCGTCAGGTTCTCGGGGTCATAGCCGTTTTGCACGATGATGCCGGCTGCGGCCAGATAATCACTCATGGGGGGATAGACCTGATTGTCGGAACCGGTGATCCGATAACCGGCCTTCTTTAAGAGACCGGCCATGGCCCCCATGCCGGTGCCGCAGATGCCCATAAGATGAATATGGTGGGCAGTGGCGGGAAAGTAGTTACGCTCCGGGTCCAACTGGTGGAAAGGGCCGTGGTTCATGCCTCCTCCCTGTCAGGCGCTCCCCCTCTTGCCACGCCGCTCACCGTCCGATGCACCTCCTGGAAGGTCTCTTCGAATTTTGTCGGCGACAGGCGCCCCACCTCGATGAATTTGATTACCACCTCCTTGGTGATTTTCATGATCAACTCATCGGTGACAGGCTTGCAGCCCTTGGCAACGGCAACTTCCTTTTTGGTTTGCTGTGACATAGACGGCTCCACACGTAAAAACAAAAAAAGCCTCTGAGGCAGGAAGAAGGCCAATTCAACATTGCCAGCAGAGGCTTATCTTTAATATTGGGAAAAACTTAACGGGCCCTCCCCGATTAAAGATCCTTGAGACGGAAGACGAGCAGGGCCGCTTGCGCTTGCAAAGCGAGGCCCGGTTCGTCTTCAAGATAATTGATAACACAGAGACCTGGCCTGAACCACTTTTTTTTACCGACCATGGCCATACTCTGCCGGCCTCAGGTTGGCCGGTTGTGCTGTCGTGCCGGTACGGTCTGCCGGTCCGGTGCGGCAGCGCCTTGTGCTTGGGCGGGTAATGAATGGGAGCGAGGGGCATAAAAAAAGCCCCTTGCGTGGATCAACACACCAAGGGGCAGGTTTTCTCTGTTGGATCGCAACAGAAGATACGTATGGAGTGGTGGAGCTAGGCGGGATCGAACCGCCGACCTCTTGAATGCCATTCAAGCGCTCTCCCAGCTGAGCTATAGCCCCACTCAAGTTCTTGCGAAAAGGTGAGGGCCATTAAAGCCGATGGAGAGGGGCATGTCAACATTTTTTCATCACCCTGTTCACAGCGTCGCAAGAGAGAGCTTTTCCCCATGCCCAGGAACGGCTGGCCGGCATTTTTGTTGACTTTTATGACACTTCCCCCTTACATTTTTTGGGAAATTTTAGTAAAAAAGATAATTATTCGATACTGATTACTATTAACATTTACTCCGGAGAAGCCCATGCCCGCCCCTGAACCTTATGTTTACACTGCGGACGATCTCTTTGACCGACTCACCGGCAAGGCCGATTTTGTCCTCCTTGATGTGCGCAACGAAAAGGAATTCCTCAACTTTGCCGTTGAGGGCCCCTCCTTTATCCCCTACATAAACATTCCCTATTACGACTTTATCGAGGATATTGAAGAGAGCATCGCCAAGATACCGGCCAATGAAAAAATTCGGGTGGTCTGCGCCAAAGAGGCCTCGGCCAAATTTGTCAGCGAGCAGCTCCTGGCCAACGGCTTTACGGACGTGGGTTACCTCAAGGAGGGCATTGTCTCCTGGGGGAACATGCTGGCCCCCCGGAAAATAAGCGGTGCCGAGGCCCCCTACGAGCTCTACCAGATAATTCGGCCGGGCAAGGCCTCCTGCAGCTATATGCTCATTGCCGGATCCGAGGCCCTGGTCTTTGACCCCTCGGCCAACATCCAGTTCTATCAAGATTTTGCCAAGGAACGCGGTGCCACCATCAGCAAGACCTTTGAGACCCATCGTCAGGCCGACTATATTGCCGGCAGTATTCTCCTGCAGAAGGAGATCGGTGCCGAGGTCATGGTCATGGCCCCTGATTTTATCGGTGCGGATTTCCCCTTCACCACCCTGGAAAACGGCCAGACCATCTCCCTGGCCCAAGGCCCCGATATCAAGGTTATCCATACGCCGGGCCATACCCTGGGTTCCGCAAGCTACTTCATTGACGGCAAATACCTGCTCACCGGCGACACCATCTTTATCCAATCGGCCGGCCGACCAGACTTAGGCGGCAAGAGCGAGGAATGGTCCCGCATCCTCTACCTCACCCTGATGGTTACCCTGCGCGACATTGACGACGAAGTCCTCATCCTGCCGGGCCACTTCACCTCCTGGCAGGAGGCCAGTGACGACCTGCTCTTTGCCGCCCCCCTGGGAGAGCTCAAGAAAAGCAATGTCGCCTTTCATTTTGTCCATGAGGGCAGGTTTGCCCAATTTATCCGCGAAAATCTGCGGCCGCAACCCGAGGTCTACAAGGAAATACGCCGCATCAATGCCGGCTGGCTCAGCGTCGATAGCGAGCAACGCAACATCATGGATCTCGGCAAGAACGAGTGCGGCGCCAGCCATTACGGGGCAGTGGGCGTCAGCGCCGAGGCCGAGCGCCAGAAGGGCTGAAGCCAGCCCTGCTGTTTTTTCAAGAATTGTATTGACCCGTTCTTAATTAGGAATTATTATTATTACCAACTAAACACATAAACCAGCGAGGAAAGGTATGAAGATTTCAATTGACAAGAATGTGGTCGAGTTTGTCCCGGAGAACGCAGCAGAAAGCCAAGATCTTGAAACCCTGTGGCGCATAACGGTGGACTGCTTGAATGACAATAAGCGGCTCTCCCCCATCGGCGAGTTTCTGCCCGGCAAGAGCGACCAGGCCCGCTTTGTCATTGAAGGCGTGCCTGGCGGCGTCACCCAGCGGGTGGAGGAAACAGCGGCCATGGATGCCACCTACTACTGCGCCACCTGCAATAAGTACATGAAGGTTGCCAAGGGTGAGGGACTCCCCACCTGTTGTGGCAAGGTCATGGAAAACCTGGACTAATCCCCCCCAGTTTTTCACTATTCAGGGTATCTTGAATTATTAGATTTTTCGGAGTCTCGCAAGCTCGCTTACCTGTTCGAGTTTGAGAAGCATAGAAAATAAAAAGCGCGCCCTGAAAGAAGTGCCCTTGGGGTGCAGCATATCGGGCATATGTGAGGATTTTTATTTTCGTAGCGACGAAAAAATCGGACAAAAAAGCAATTATTCAAGATGGCCTTCAACATTAAAAGGAGATGACTATGGACAAGTGGGAATGCCCCTGCGGCTATATATACGATCCGGCGGAAGGCGACTACGAAAACGGCGTGGAGCCGGGCACCAAATGGGAAGATGTCCCCAACGACTGGGTCTGTCCCAAGTGTGGTGCCGAAAAGGCGGATTTCTGGAAGGCGGATTAAGGCCTCCGGAAAATCGTAAAAAGGCCATCTTCAATAATTGCTCCCCAACTCCCCGACAGAGTTTTCTCCTGCCGTAACAGCGCAATAGATTTGGGCAGCACAGCACCTTTGTTATGCCGGTGCAGGGTGAGGCGTTAGGAGTGAGGAGTAAAAAAGCCCTTCTTGGGCGGTTTTCTTGATTGCCCTGACCTCTTCCACTGCTCCTCACCCCCGCCGCCGGCTCAAAAGAAAACAATGCACAAAAAAAGGAGTCACCGTCTGGTGGCTCTTTTTTTTTATGGCTTCGACCTTCTGGAATAACACAAGAATGCAGAAGTCGGTATTGAGAATTCAGGAAACAGCAGCTGCCTCAGCCCGCTCACCTGTCCCGCCGCCCCTCTAAATCCTTGCGCCTTGAACCTTACACCTCAGCACACCTCAGCGCTTGTCATAGAGGCTGGCTTGCCAGAGCTGTGATTCGATGTAGAGGGTGAGCTGTTCCTCCTCCACCAGGGTTGGTTGGAAGCAGACCACCACCTCCACCTCACCCGCCGTACGGCGGCTGCGCTGCACCCTTTTCACCATGGCCGAGCCCAGGGCGATGGTGAAGCTGTCATGCCGGTAGAGGGTGCGCCGCAGATGCAGGCTCAGCCTCTCCAGCCTGGTGGCCGCCGCCAGGCCTGCCATGGGCAGGCCGGAAAAGCGGGCACTTGCCTTGGCAAGATCCACCACGGTCATGGTGGTGGCAATCGGGCTGTCGTTGATAAAGAAATCCACCAGGGAGTCTCCCGGCACCATGATGCGCGGATGTTGGCGGCGCTGAATCTTAAAGATCTGCCTGGGCAGGCTGACGGCAACCTGTTTTGCGGTGGACCGCCGCACCTCCAGGTGAAAGCCGCGGCTCAACTCCCTGCCGGGCCGGCGATAGAGGGCAAAACCCTGCTGGCCGGCCCGGAGGCTGCCATCATTCTGCAGGAGCAGGTAAGCCTCGCCGTTGTAGCTGCAGACGCGGCTGGCCGTGGTGATGAGACCGTCCGGTTCTTGCTCTGTATAGAGAAAGAGGTGCAGCCTGTCACTGACCACCGCAACAAGCTCGTGGACGATCTGCTCGATATTTGCCAGCCATTTTTCTTTCATGGAGGTGAGGGACGCAATGGGGAAGGTTGATGCGCCCTATGATAATGCAAAAAGATGAGGGTGGGAAGATGGCTGTTTTTTTGATGGCGTGGATGCCTGGGCATGCCTGTTATCCGTGCCGAGCCCCTGGATAAACACTGAGTGCGGTGACGGTGACCAATATCAGTGCCATGCCGAAAATTTGCGAGCCAAGCAAGCTTTCACTTAAAACCACGACGCCGAAGAGCGTCGCGGTAACAGGTTCGACCATTGCAACAATTGCGGCCACGGTCGGCGCGGTATGCCGCAGACCGACAATATAAAGAAAAAACGACAAACCCGCGCCAAAAAGCCCCAGTGCCACAAAGAGCGGCCAGTCCGGTGTGCTCAGGACCGCAATGGTCTGGTGGCTATCGCTCGGCCAAATGAGCAGGGCAACAAGTGCCGCGAATGCTATCAGAAGAATGGCCTGCGGGCTGCCGTGCGGCGCCGCATACTTGAAACCGAAAATAAAGAGTGCGTAAAAGAGCCCGGCCAGCAAACCGGCGCCCACGCCGAGCCAGGTAACGCCGCCGCTGCCCATGTCGTGAATGCGGGTAAGCAATACAATGCCGACCATCACCACAGCCATGGCGGCCCACTTCAGCCCAGTGGCGCTTTCAAGTTTGAGCGCAAACGACACGAGATAGACGAACACCGGGGCGCAATACATCAGCGTTGCCGCCACCGCCACACTGCCCTCTGCAATGCTGACAAAATAGAAGGCAAAGTTGCCGGCCACACCGATACCGGCAATCATTGACCAGAACCATAAGCGGCGATTTGACAAGCCGCTCTGGCGCGGCCGCACGGCCAGCCAAACCAGGACAAAGAGCAGACCGATGGCACCGCGGTAGAGCGATACCACGAAAGGGTCCCAGCCAGCGGCCATGAGCATACCGCCGATGCCGCCGGACACTCCCCAGCCCAGGGCAGCCAGGGCCACGCATGCTGCACTGGCGCCTTTCATACGGTCTCCTTTTCCTTGATGCACCACAGAGCGTCACAGTGACTTTCACCCTTCGACAGGCTCAGGGACCGGTCCCTGAGTCTGTCGAAGGGGCACAGCTCCCTGCTCACTCAATTCTGCGATGGGGATAAACGGCATGGGTACTCATCCGGATTCACCATTCGAGCTATGCACAAGCATGGTGGTGAATCTGGCCCTCCCCTTCTTCGTGTGCCGGCTTCGCCCAAAAAAACTAACAGCGAATCCGCCCCTCGCTGACCTCACTAAAACGCCAGCGAGGTCGGCTGCATGGCTTGCTTATGCAGCATGTAACGGTTTGATCCGATCAACCTCTTCCTTAACCGACTGAGCCGCCGCCCACAGATCAACCGATTGCTGCGCGTTCAGCCAGAATTCCGGAGAGTTACCAAACAAACGGGCAAGCCGAAGCGCCATTTCAGGACTGACAGCACGGCGCTCGCGCAATAACTCATTAACTGACTGGCGTGAGACACCCAGAGATTCAGCCAGCCCCGCAACGGTCAGGCCATAGTCCGGCAAAAAGTCCTCCCTCAACATTTCACCAGGATGAGTCGGCTTGCGCTGCATGCCGTTAGTGTTAGGAATAGCCATAGTCATCACCTCCCTCAGTGGTAGTCACACACTTCAACCTCATACGCATCGCCATCTTCAAATCGAAAACAGATACGCCACTGATCATTTTACGTATTCAAGTTTTCTGGCAGCTCGCGGCGCGACATCCGCGGGAAACTTCTTTGACTTACCTTTGGAGTACAGCTCTTGAGAGCGTTTGTCAGCGAAGGATTTGATCATGCCTGAAAGTGTATACTGTCACGTGACGCGTGTCAAGTGGCTTTGGAAATGATTGCATAACGCCGCGCTCTGCGGCTCATTGGAGCGCAGCGGAAAATTGCCCGACAGCAACGCCTTGTCTCATAAGCCATTGCTCGACTTTAGGGTATCTTGAATTATTAGATATTTCGGAGTCTCGCAAGCTCGCTTACCTGTTCGAGTTTGAGAAGCATAGAAAATAAAAAGCGCGCCCTGAAAGAAGTGCCCTTGGGGTGCAGCATATCAGGTATATGTGAGGATTTTTATTTTTCGTGGCGACGAAAAAATCGGACAAAAAAGCAATTATTCAAGATGGCCTTTATGCTTGGGAGTCGTCTGTACCCTGTTACTTTTCTTCGCCCACTTCGCTGGCTGCTTGCCCAAAGAAAAGTAACAAGCAGCAAAGCGGCGAAAGAAATGGGACCCCGGCAGAGTTGGCCTCCGGCCCTCTCGCCTTCCGCCGTGAAAAGGGAATTGTTCTTCGACAGGCTCAGAGTCCGGTCCCTGAGCCTGTCGAAGGGGCATGGCACCCTGCTCGCTCAACTCTGCAATGGGGAAAACAGCAAAGGAATAGCGGTCCTGGTCGGTGAAAAAATCGCCTGCTGCGCTTTGCCGCGCGACGTGATGTGATACAGAGCGCCGGGATATGCACCTCGGAGAGGACGGGCCATACAGAAGCGATAGCACCAAAAAAACTTATTTCTCAAGACCTGACCCAGGCACTGCGCATTGTTAGGAAAAACTTTAAACTATGCGACCTTGAGAAGTAGTTTCTTGCCAAGCGCTTGGGCAAATTTCTCCAAGGTGGATAATTTAATATCCTCTGCATGATTCTCAATACGAGAAATGGCTGATTTTTTGGTTTGTAGTTTTTGTGCTAATTGCTCCTGGGTGAGACCTGCTTCTTCCCTGGCAATTTTGAGCATAACTCCAATTTTAAATTGTTCGTAGCCGGAATCATAGCCATTAGCGAATTCGTGGTCACGGCCCTTGCGATTTTTTATGTATTTCTTTAAATCACTCATGTTTTACCTCCTTTTGAAGTAATCCCGTTTCCTTTCTTCCGCCAGCTTTATGGCTTGCTTCGGTGTTTTCTGGGTTTTCTTTTGAAAAGCATGATTGAGCACTATCAGTCTGGGGCCATCGAAAAAGCCTAATAGGCGAAATGTGTCATTCCCCGATTTTACTCTGACCTCCCAAATATCATCCGTGTTAACAAGTTTTTTAAGGTATGTGGTTGGTACTTTGGGTAGCTCCTCAATTATTTGTAAGGTCCAAACAACTTTTTGTGCCTGCTTTGCCGTTAATGAATCAAGGAATTCCTCAACTGGGCTTTTGCCATTCGCTTTTTTATAAAAGGTAATTTCAGGCATACAAATAAGTTAACTCGCGTGTTAACTTATAGCAAGGTGTAATTTTCATTATCGCCTGGTTAAAAATAAATCCGCCCCCGTTTTGTTTTTTGAGAGTAAGTGGATCGAGAGGTGCTTGACTTTATGCGTGGGAGTCGCCCTCCCATCGTTACTTTTCTTTGCTTGCCCAAAGAAAAGTAACCAAAAGAAACGGCACCCCAGGCAAAGTTGGCCTCCGGCGCGCTCGCCTTCCGCCGTGAAAAGGGAATTGCAGAAACTCACACCCTGCGGGTGTTCAGACATGCTGCAATTCGTTTCCTTTTCACGCCTCCCGGCTCACTCAACTCTGCAATGGGGAGAAACAGCATGGGTACTCATCCAAATTCACTATCCGAGCCATACACACGCATGGTGGTGAATCTTGCCCACCCTTCTTCGTATGCCTGCCTCGCCAAAGAAGCTAAAGTGGACCTGAGCCCTTACTCAAAAAACTTATTTTTCAAGACCTGACCCTAGTCCCTTACGATCGCTTGGGAAGTTCAATCGACCATGATGGGCGCCCAGGACGGCGGAAAGAAACTTGGCTGTTTTTCTTGAGAATTTTTTCTGCGAAAGGAACTTCTGGACTGCTGAATGCGAAATTTTCCCATGGTCAGATTCCATGGCGGTGTCCCAGCAACTATTGCGGGCTATTTTTGTTAAGCCGTTTTTTTCAAGCCAGGTCGCACATTTCCGTTGGAAACCTGGAGATATTTTGCCGAGATCGTGAAGTGCTGCTAATAATCCTACCTCTCTGTCCTGCAAATGAAATCGTTCCAGAAGGTCAGGTGACATTGCTGCAACACATTGCGCCACACATCCGACATTAACCATGTGCTCGTACACCGAGACCCCTGGCTCACCTGCCGGCGTCGTTTTTCCCCAGTATCTGAAATAGCTCGTCCCTTCGCTCATTGTAGGCTTTCTCCGTGGAGACTCTAAAAGTTAGACAGGATGCCTGCACCATACTTTACCCAGGCATCATGGGCAACTGCTAAGGCAAGGGCTGGATTCCAATGGTGATTTTTTTTATTTCATGGAGGGAGAACCAGGCCGTCTTCAGCCCAGATCATAGCGGCACTGGTAGGACAAATAGCGTCCGAGGTCTGTTTTTTTTTGATAAAAATGAAGGGAGGGGAGAAAGAGTTTTTTCGGGGGGGGGGGGGGNGGGGGGGGGGAGGGCTTCAGAGCAGACGAGTGTTTCAGTCCGAGGTGGATGAGGGCAGAGGGCACAACGTGGTTTGGCAGCCCCTTTCCTGGGCTCGAAGGTCTTACTCTGTTTGCGATCTGCTGATGCCTTGTCGGGATTCGGTTCAGGAATGCTCTGATTTGTCTGATCTGGGTTCTGATCCGGGGTTTCTGACCCGGGGTCGGACCAAGCTAACAACTTGAATTTATTTATTATATGTCCCTCAACCAGGCGTTATTGAGGCTTAAAGGGCCTTTTTGGGCGTTAAAAAGCGGATTGTAAGGCGGAGTTGCTGGTCTGACCGGGGTGTATAATCCCGCACGCTACTGCGTAACCAAGAACCTGACAACTTATTTCCTGCTGTTGGTGGCATTTCTGTTTGTCCTGCCAATCAGTACGAAGAAAGAGTGCGGCGCGATTGCGGCCCCGGAATGGATGGGCCGATATCGGAAAATCCCATAGAGCCCGCAGGGCATCCTTATTACAGTTCCCCATCCAGCCCTGAGCTCGTTTTCTTTCGTGAAAGGGATTTGAATTTCAGCATGTCTGAACAGCCGCAGGGTGTGAGTTTCTGAAATTCCCCTTTCACGAAAGAAAACGAGCGGGCCGTCAGGCCAGGGCTGTTGGGGTGCCCTTTTTGCACTCCTTTTTGGGCAAGCAGCCAGCGAAGCGGGCGAAAAGGAGTAAAACATCAACCGACACCCAAAAAACAAAAAACTTCTCATCAAAAAAAGCCCCGGACACCCTCAACAGCCTTCCAACCAATCAACCGCATCAAGCAAGCCCGCCCCCACACTTCAAACATCCAAGGATTTCCCCATCACCAGCACGGTTCGCTGCTCCTCACCCACCTGATACAACTCCCGGCCGACAGTGGCAAAGCCCCACTGCGCATAGATATCCCGGGCAACCACATTGCCGTCCCAGACGCGCAGCCAGAGGTCGCCTCTGTGCCGCTTGCGCGCATACGACTCGGCATGCGACATCAAAAGCCTGCCAACACCCTGGCCCCGATAGGCACTGGCCACATACAAGCGTTGCAGTTCAATGCCGCTCGTGGCGTGAAGACATGACGGCGGCGGCGAGCTGATCAGTTTGGCGTAGCCGCAGGGAGCCTGGCCCGGATCCTCACAGATGAAATAGGTGGCCAGAGAACCGTTTATCTCCTCGCGCAGGGTGGCTTCTGAAAAGGCGATTTTGATGTATTTCTGCAGCTCCTGCAGGGGCAGGGTGCATTGATAGGCATGGATAAATGATGTGCTGCCGAAATCAGCCAGATAGGCAATGTGTGACTCATCCGCCTCAATGATCTTCATACGTTCTCCATACCTCCGGCTTCGCGCGTGACCTCAAATCCTGCTCCATAAACAATATATATGATTAACAGTGCCCGCAGGGCATCCTTATGGCCCTTCCCCATTCAGCACTGAGCTCGTTTGTGTGCAGGAAAGGGATTTGAATTGCAGCATGTCTGAACACCCGCAGGGTGTGAGTTTCTGCAATTCCCCTTTCCTGCACACAAACGAGCGCGCCGTCAGGCCAGTGCTGCTGGGACGCCCTTTTTCGGTTCCTTTTTGGGCGAGCAAAAAGGAACAAAGGATCTGGCACCCTAAAAACAAAAAGACCCGGACAAGCAAAAGGTCATCCGGGCCTTTCGGCCCTCACCTATCCCAGCCAGCAATCACTCCCCCGGATCATTCCTTAAGTCGGCCAGGGAATTGGCATGGTGCATCTCATACTCCATGTCAATGGTGTGGCAGGTCTTGCACTGGCGATTGGCACCCAGGGGCAGGGAATCGCCCTGATACTGCATGGGCTGCTGGATATCAAGATGGGCGCCATAGGGATTGACAGCCGGATAGAGGACATGGGCCTCGTTATGACAGGCGCCGCAATAGAGGGAGCCCTCATCGGCCAGGCGGTTATGGAAGATCTCCTCCTTCTCCGTGGTCCACCGGTTAAAGGCGGAATCGGTCTCAGGCGGCTGAAAATCCTCGTGGCAGGCCAGGCAATCCGGCATGTTGAGCCACGGCTGACGGGCAACAATGGACTCCACCGGCAGAGTGGTGTTGTCGATCATGGCCAGCAGCTCACTGGCCCGCGCCTTGCCGGCGGCCTGCTCCGCCTTGAGCAGGGCGGCACCATGGTCGCTGATGGAGCCGTGGCAGTTGAGACAGTCAAGGCCGAGGCTGTGGTGGATGCCGCGCAGGCTCTGACTGGCGCCCTGGGCTGCGGTGGGATGACAGAAGGCACAGGCCGCCGCGCCCTGGTCCGCCATATAGGCGGCATGGAAACCGTGCAGGGAGGCGGACAGGTTGAGCACCTCGTCCCTGCCCGCCATATTGCGGGAGGAGTCGGCATGACACTCGGCGCAGACAATGGTGTCGCCCTGGTCAAAGCGGGCCACAAGCTCGGTATTGCTGCGCCGGTCGTGGCGCTCAAGGATATTGGCGGCCGTGGCCCGGCTCAGCCCCTGCTGCTCGGCAGCCTTGGCAGCGCCGTGGCAGTGGTTGCAATCCACCTCGGCGGACTGGGCCACCATCAGCCGGGTGCGAGCCACCTGCTCGCCGTGCAGATGCGCCGCCACCGTGACCAGATGGTAGGGCTGTTCCACATTGGCCAGCTCGGCCAGTTCAGCAACAAAGGCGCCCTCCCGCGGCTGCATGTCGCCCGTGACCTCCCTGTCGGCCAGCCGCAGGCGGTAGGTGACGGTGACTCCGTCGCGGAGCAGCTCCGGCGCCTCGGCGCGGCCAATGAGCTGGGCGCGAATTATAGGCAGGGCCGGTGAAAAATCGATACCCGACTCCTCGGGATTGGAGGTAAAGCTCATGCCGTCCAGGGCCCAGGCGGACAAGAGATAGCGGCTCTCCGGCTCATGGGCAAAGGGCGCGACATCCTCCAGGGCCACCAGCGGTTTGACCGCCGGCAGCCGGTGCACCAGACCAAGGGTGAGATAGTCGGCCAGGATCTCGCGCTCTGCGGCGTTACCGGCAAAGGGCGGCATATAGCTGTTGGCCTTGCCCATGGAGGCCAGCACGGCGTTCATGCCGCTGGGCGAAAAACGCTCGGCAATGGGCAGGATATCGTTGAGCGGCCCACCAATGGAGTGGCAGGAGAGGCAGAGCAGATTGTAAATCTCCCGACCTGCCGCCATCCTGTTGTCCTGATCCACTGTGCGGTTTTTCACCCACCGGCCGGCGGCCAGAACACCCTGCTGCCGAACCGCCTCCTGGTCCTCCTTGAGGATGGAGGTGGAGTACATATAGTCCCGGATAATATAGGGCCGGCGACCGCCCTCGCGGATAAACTCAAAGCAGCCCATATAGACAAAGCCGATCAGCAGCAGGAGTGCGGCCAGGGCAAAACGCACCTTGTCCGGCCGCCAGACAGCCATGACCAGGCCGCCGACAACCAGCACCGGCGACAGGACAAAAAAGGTCTGAATAAAAAAAGTGAGCTCCGGCATATCGGCAAAGATCAGCTCCTGCAGCTCGCCGGGCAGGGCCGCCTTATACCACCAGGCCGACAGCATGAGCAGGACAAAGGGAGCAAGCAGCCACTTGCCGCTGAAGCGCACCATGGTATGGCGGGCCTGCTCCTCTTTGATAAAGACGGCAGTGACAAAGCCGAAGAGGCCGGCAATCATAAAGGCGAGAAAGGTCCTGAAGAAAAGGGCCGGCCAGAAGGTGGGATTAAAGAATCCCGACCAGAAGGAGCGGTCCACCAGCCAATCACCCGGGGTGAGCATGAAGTCGATGATGCCGTTTATGACAAAGAGCGACATCCAGGCGCAGATAAAGTAGATCCAGCCCAAGATCAGATGACGGCCGGGGCTGAGGCGGCCAAAGGTATAGTAATAAAGAAAAAGGGCGACAATCTCGCCCAGGAAAAAGACCCACTCCACGGCCCAGCCAAAGACAAAGGTGTGGATGAGAACAGAGGTGGCGGCCGGATTCAGCAGGGCTATGGTAAACCAGATACCGACACCGGTCATGCCGCCCAGCACCATGGTGAGCAACAGGAAAAAACGGGCATTTTTCCGGGCGTATTCCATGAGGGCCGTTGACTTTGCCGCCAGGGCCTTGCGCTCCAGGAGAACAAGAAAGAGGCCGCCACCCACGGCAAAGTGGGCCACATAGACATGGATCACGGCAATAACGGCGATAAGCAAGCCGCCGCCGGCCCAATCGAGCTGCCAGACAGGATAGTTCATGACTTCACCTCCAGGCCGGTTACAACCAGACGGATCATGTACCAGATCAGGGCAATACCACCTGCAAAGAAGAGGAGAAAAACAAGCAGCGGCGAGTATTGCGGAGCCACCGGCAGCTCAGCGGGCGAAAAAAACGGGCTTAGGTACTGGATGCGGACCAGATCACGCACCGCCACCATAAAGATAATGGTGAGCAGGGTGGTCAGGGCCGTGGCCCGCACACGCCGGCCCAGGGCAAAGACCAGTGACAGGAGGGTGCCGATGATGGCGGCACTCAAAAACAGGGTAAAGAGCCAGGCCTCCAGGGAACCGCTGAAGCTGCGCACATGCGGCGGCAGTGTCTTGAAAAACCAGAGCCCGACGCCGATCTGGGCAAGGGTGGAGCCCATAAACCAATGCAGCCCCTGCCGGCGCATGTGCATCTTTTCCGTCTGGCCGCGCCGCACCTGGTGATCACCATAAAGGGCCAGAGCCAGGCCGGCCACTGCCGTGGAGGCGAGGACAAAGTGGAGATAACGGGGCCAGAGGGTCGGCTCGGCCAGGTTGAGCAACAGGCCGCCGGGCTTTTCAAAATAGCGCAGCCAGGAGTGGGGCTCCAGCATCAGGGTCATGTTGTTGACAAAGACAAAGGCGATGAGCAGCAGACAGCAGGCCACCGTGCCGCCGACAAAACCACGGGCCGAGCCCAGCGCCTCCCACTTGCTGGCATGGATGTAGACTCCATAATAGGCGACAATGAGCACCACAAAGACGGAAAGCCAGGGCCAGGCCATGAGCACGGAACTGGTATAGATAAACTGGCCGTAAAGCACCTGCAGAAAGAGGAGCGGCGCCACGCCGAAATTGACGGTAAAGGCAATGACAAAGGGCAGTTTGCCCACCACGAAGCGGTCTGTTGCCGAGGTGGTGCCGCGCAGCTGATTGACAAAGGCGATCAACACCCCGCCCAACATCAGGTTCATCAGAACGAGATGCAGAACAAAGGTGACACTGAGAAGCCCCTGGAACCAGGCCCAATGCACCGGCAACACATCCGGACTCGGTATAAGCGTTTGCAGATCCATTTTCCCTCCTGAACCGTTTTTCAAGCGCCCGCATGCCGGCAGGCCTGACAGGCCGCTGACCCCCTGAGCTGCGCCTCTTCGGCCTATCAAATACTTTTCAGGAGAGCGTGTCAACCATAAGACCAAAGAGATGGCAGGCAGCCGCCATTTTTGTTGCCGTTTTTTTTGTTGTTTATTAAGTTGTTATCGATGGTTCTCCGGCTGTCGCAGCTGCGCCGGCCGGCCCGGCGACTGGCCCGACAGGAGCGACCGCTCCCCTTTGTTTGTGGTTTGGCCATCATCACCATTGACTTTTCCGCGCCGGCTATTTAATAATCGTTAAACGTATGTTTTTAACATATTATTATTACGTATATTTTATTCTTTCCGATCATACCCGCACAAGAGGCTCCAAGAGGCTCCCCAGCTCGTATGGCCGTTCCATTTTGACAAAACCGGCAACCCCTTATAACACTCACCGCATCTTCATTCAGGCGAAGGATCCTTCTTATGTTTTCACCTTTTGACTCATTGTTTGGCTGGCTCTCCAACGACCTGGCCATTGATCTCGGCACCGCCAACACCCTGGTTTATGTCAAGGGAAAAGGTATTGTCCTCCGTGAACCCTCCGTGGTGGCAGTGCGCCAGGATGGTCGGACCAGCAAGGTTCTGGCCGTGGGCAAGGAGGCCAAATCCATGCTGGGCAGGACGCCGGGCAATATCCAGGCAATCAGACCGATAAAGGATGGCGTTATTGCCGACTTTGAAGTCACCGAGGCCATGTTGCGCTACTTTATCAACAAGGTTCACAACCGCCGCACCCTGGTGCATCCGCGCATTATCGTCAGTGTCCCTTCCGGCATCACCCAGGTGGAAAAAAGGGCGGTGAAGGAATCGGCCGAGTCGGCCGGCGCCCGGGAGGTCTATCTCATCGAGGAGCCCATGGCCGCAGCCATCGGCGCCGGCCTGCCCATCACCGAACCCACCGCCAACATGATCGTTGATATCGGCGGCGGCACCACCGAGGTGGCGGTTATCTCCCTGGCCGGCGTGGTCTATGCCAAATCGGTGCGGGTGGGGGGCGACAAGATGGACGACGCCATCCTGCAATACATCAAACGCAAGCACAACCTGGCCATCGGCGAGCACTCGGCCGAGGTCATTAAAACCACCATCGGCAACGTCATGCCGGAAAGCCCGTACGAGACCATGGACATCAAGGGGCGCGATCTGGTCTCCGGTGTTCCCAAAACCCTGAGCATTGACTCGGCTGAAATCCAGACCGCCATCAACGAACAGGTTGATGCCATCATTGATGCGGTGAAGATGGCCCTGGAGCTTACACCACCTGAACTTTCCGCCGACATTGTCGATCAGGGTATTGTCCTCACCGGCGGCGGCGCCCTGCTCACCAATCTTGACAAGCGTTTGAAGGAAGAAACCGGCCTGCCCATCATTATTGCCGACGACCCCTTATCCTCCGTTGTTCTCGGGTCCGGCAAGGCCCTGGAAAACATCGATGTCCTCAAGGAGGTCATGGTCTCCTGATTTGCAGAAGATCGACTCGACCTCTCTTTTTTGCGGCCTTGTGGCGCGGCCGTCAGGCAATGGCCCGCGCCGTGCAGGATGCCGCCCGGGGGATGGAGGGGAAAGGCTACCGGCGATTGCTCGCCTTGCGGCCTGCCGCCTTCATCCTTTCTTTTTTTGGGGCTGCACGCCGCTTTTGATGCACCGCCCATCCGCAACCAGCTGAACCGATTACTCCATGAAAAAACGTCGGACCAGACCAAACAGACTGCGCGCCTATTTCATATACGGCCTTGTCATCACCGTGCTGCTCATGCTGGTGGTGACCACGGTGGGCCGCAGCCACTTCAACATGACCCAGAAGTTCGGCATGGACGTGCTGGGCAAGGGGCAGTACGTCATCACCCGCATTCTGGACGGCATTGATAATGTCTGGTCCGGTTACATCGCCCTGATTCATGTCCGTCGTGAAAACGAACTCCTTCGGGAGGAGCTGGACCGGGTCATCACCACCAACCAGGAGTTTCGCGAGGCCATGGCCGAGAACATCCGGCTGCGTAAACTCCTCCAGGTCAAGGAAAATCTCAAGCCCCCCACCCTGACCGCCCAGATTATCGGCCGCGACCCCTCCCTCTGGTTTCGCACCCTCACCATTGATCGCGGCTCCAGCGACGGCATCAAAAAGGGTATGCCGGTGGTCACTGTCGAGGGTGTTGTCGGCCAGATCCTGGAGACCTCGCGCACCACCTAGAAAATCCTGCTGGCCCATGATCCCAACTCCGCGGTGAACGGCCTGGTCCAGAAAAACCGGGTGCAGGGTATTATCAAGGGTGAAGGCACCCCATCCTACAAGATGCTCTACATCCTGAAAAATGCCGATATTGAAGAGGGCGACACCATTGTCACCTCGGGGCTGGGCGGCTCCTTTCCCAAGGGAATCCCGGTGGGCACCGTCTCCTCTGTCACCAAGACAAAACGGGGTATGTTCCAGAATATCACCGTGACACCGGCAGTCAACTTCAGCCAGCTCGAGTACCTCATCGTCATCCTCAAGCAAGAATCCCTCACCGAGTGACCATGCCCTGCATCCCCTTTATTATTCTCGGCTCCCTGCTGCTCATTCTGCAGACCTCGTTCTTCAGCGTACTGCCGGGCTGGTTTGCCAAGATAGACCCCCTCTTTGTCCTGGTGGTCTATGTTATCATCCGTCTCGACCCCTACCGCGCCGCCCTGCTGGTCATCTATTTCGGCATGATCACCGACATCTTCTCCGGCATCTATTCCGGCCTGCACCCGGTGGCCTACCTGGCCCTGCACCTCATGATCCAGCTCCTCTCCAGGCCCCTGGTCCTAAACGAACCACCGCACCAGATCCCCCTTGTCCTGGGCGGCTATGTCTTTGTCATGGGCATTATCCACCTGATCACCAGCAGCCTGGCCCCCGAGGTCGCCTCTCTGTGGAACTGGAAGGAGATTATTGTCCGATTGCTGCTGCTGGCCATCATTACCATGCCCCTCTTTCGTTTCTACGATCTGACCCTGGAGCGCCTCTCCCCCAAAAAGGCCCTGGGGATTCTCATTCGGCCCCGGAACAAAAACAGGTTCCGGGACGACTTTTAAGCTGCCGTCATGCGCCGATTTATTGAACAGATACACACCCTGGACGAGGAGGAACTTCTTGTCCTCAAAAAAAGGGTGGAGATTGCCACAATCGTCATGGTCACCTTTATTGCCCTGCTGGTGGTACGCCTCTGGTATTTGCAGATCCACGAGGGTGACAAATACACCAATCTCGCCCTCAACAACCGGGTTCGGCAACTGCAGATTGTTGCGCCGCGCGGCAATATTCTTGATCGTCACAACCGCATTATCATCAGCAACCGCCCCCTTTTTAACATCCTCTGGACCCGGGATGACGCCGAAGATCCTGATCTGGTCTTAAAGAGAATGGCCCATATCCTCAACGAAGACATCTCCGACATCCTGGCCCGCATTCGCGACAAGGGCAACCAACCCAACTTTGTCCCCATCCGTCTCAAGGAGGATGTCGATTGGGAGACCGTGGCCTTTGTGGAGAATCACCGCCTGGAGCTGCCCGGTATCCGTATTGAGGCAATGCCCTCCCGCAAGTACGACTATGGCAATCTCGCCTCGCACCTCATCGGTTATCTCGGCGAGATCAGCAAGCAGGAGCTCCGCACAAAGGAGAGCTCCCTCTATATGGGCGGCGATCTCATCGGCAAGATGGGCCTTGAGAAGATATTCGAAAAGGAGCTGCGCGGCGAAAAGGGCCAGCGGGTCTTTGAGGTGGATGTGCACGGTCTGGAACAGCAGCAGCTGCGCCGCACCGAACCCCTGCCGGGCAATGACCTGCAGCTGACCCTTGACCTCAACCTGCAGCAGGTGGCGGAACAGGAAATGGCAGGCAAGGCGGGTGCGGTTATTGCCATGGATGTCAAGACCGGTCGCCTCCTGGCCCTGACCAGTGCCCCGGCCCTCCATCTGGAGGAGTTTATCGGCGGCATCTCGCAGAAGTCGTGGGACCGTATGCTCAACGACCCGCTCAAGCCCCTGCTCAACAAAACCATTCAGGGCCAGTATCCGCCCGGCTCCACCTATAAAATAGTGACGGCCCTGGCCGGCCTCATGGAGGGGGTTATCACCCCGGAAACCACCTTTCCCTGCACCGGCTCATTTACCCTGCATGGCCATCGCTACGGCTGTTGGAAAAAATGGGGTCATGGCCCGGATATCGACCTGGAAAAGGCCCTGGCCGAATCCTGCGATGTCTATTTTTACCATATAGGCCAGGAGGTGGGGGTGGACAAACTGGCCATCTATGCCAAGAGCCTCGGTCTCGGTGAAACCACCGGTTTTATCCTGGAAAATGAAAAGCCGGGCCTGGTGCCCACCAAGGATTGGAAAAGAAGAAAACGCCACGAAAGCTGGCAGCAGGGCGAAACCGTCTCCGTCTCCATCGGCCAGGGTTTTAATCTGGCAACCCCCCTGCAGATCTGCCGGATGACCGCCGCCATTGCCAATGGCGGCATCCTCTACAAACCGCAGGTTGTTCAGGCCGTAAAGGATCAGGAAGGCAACACCCTGCAGGAATTTGAACCGCAGGAGACAGGACGCGCCTTTGCCGATGAGCGGGCCATCAGGCTCATCAAGCATGGTCTGGTGGCGGCCGTTAACGGTGAGCATGCAACCGCCTCCCAGGCCAGAATGGACGACATCACCGTGGCCGGCAAGACCGGCACGGCCCAAGTTGTACGGCTGGCCCACTTCAGCGAGACCGAGGAAGAAGAGATTCCCTACAGGTTCCGCGACCATGCCTGGTTCACCTGTTATGCACCGGCGGAGAATCCCGAGATCGCCGTCACCGTGCTCAACGAGCATGGCGGCCATGGCGGCTCCGCCGCCGCCCCCATTGCCAAGGCAGTGCTGGAAGAGTATTTTAGGAAAAAAATTGAAAATGCAGAACTCAAAACTGAGAAATAAGAAGCAGGCCTGACAACGGAATTTTCCGGTGATTTAGAAGAGAGAACATGTTTCGATTCGACCGCAGACTATTACAAAACTTTGACTGGGTGCTCCTCGGCCTGGTATGCCTGGTGGCCGGCATGTGCCTGGCCAACCTCTACAGCGCCACGCCGGACAGCTTTCGCGGCACGCCGGTCTATATCAAGCAGCTCTATCACTTCATCATCGGCTTTGCGGCCATTTTTGTCATTATCAGTTTCGACTACCGGGTACTGGTGGATATCAACTACCCCGTTTACGCCGTCATTGTCTGCCTGCTCCTCTCCTCCCTTCTCTTTGGCCGCGATCTGGCCGGCACCAGACGCTGGGTTGATCTCGGTTTTATGCGATTGCAGCCATCGGAACCGGCTAAACTGATGCTGGTCATCACCCTGGCCAGCTATTATTTCCGCAAGGATACCGGCAAGGGCTTTACCCTCAAGGAGCTGCTGGTTCCCATCATGCTGGCCGGCCTGCCCTTTCTGCTTATTGTCATCCAGCCCGACCTGGGCACCGCCCTCATGCTTGGTTTTATCTTTGTCTCCATGACCCTTTTCGTTAAACTGCGCTGGTCCACCCTGGGGACCCTGGTCACCACGGCCCTGCTTATCGGCGGCCTTGGCTGGCAGTATCTGCTCAAACCCTATCAGCGCCAACGTATCGAGACCTTTCTCAACCCCGGCGCCGACAGCCTGGGCACCGGCTACCACATCATCCAGTCAAAGATTGCCGTGGGTAGCGGCCGCCTCTTTGGCACCGGTTATCTGCAGGGCACCCAGGGCCACCTCGACTTCCTGCCCGAACGCCATACCGACTTCGCCTTTTCCATCTGGGCCGAGGAGTGGGGCTTCATGGGCACCCTCTTCTTCTTTGCCGTCTATTTTTCGATTATCTTTCGCGGCCTCAATATCGCCGTGGCCTCCCGGGACAAATTCGGTACCCTGCTCTGCGTCGGTGTGGTGTCGCTTATCTTTTGGCAGGCCTTTATCAATCTGGCCATGGTCATGGGATTACTGCCGGTGGTGGGTATGCCGTTGCCGCTCTTCAGCTACGGTGGTTCCTCACTTCTTACCACCATGGCAGGCATCGGCATTCTGATGAGTGTGCGCATGCGACGCTATCAGAAGCCGGTGTGAGGGAGGCAGGAGTGAGGAGTGAGACAATATGGTTGACACCTTAGTAGAGAAAAGAGACCTGCCATCCTTGCAAGCGTGGGTTAAATTGAGTCGAAAAACGGCTCAA
>PKTX01000003.1 GCA_002868945.1 Desulfobulbaceae bacterium | reverse complement strand
TGACGAGATAGCCTTCCAGACCAACCTGTTGGCCTTGAACGCAGCCGTGGAAGCGGCGCGGGCCGGTCGGCACGGCAAGGGCTTTGCCGTGGTGGCCGAGGAGGTGCGCAATCTGGCGGCGCGCAGCGCCAAGGCAGCCAAGGAGACGGCGGCGCTCATCGAGGGCACGGTGGCCAAGACCAATAACGGCTCGGAGATCGCCGGTCGCACGGCCGAGGCCCTGGACGAGATCGTCACCTCGGTGGGCAAGGTCACCGACCTGGTGGCCGAGATAGCGGCGGCCTCCAATGAACAGGCCGAGGGCATCGGCCAGGTCAATATCGGTATCAGCCAGATCGACCAGGTGACCCAGCAGAACACGGCCAATGCCGAAGAGGGCGCCTCTGCGGCCGAGGAGCTCTCCAGCCAGGCCGAACACCTCAAGGAGATGATGAGCCGTTTCCATATCAAGGGGCAGGGTAGTGGTCGGCGGCCGCTGCCCGGCAGCATGCAGGGCGACGCGCAGCGGCATGAGGCGGGGCCACGGCAGCTCACAACCGCCGCCAAGCCGACTGCGTCGGTGAACCCGGCGGATGTCATCAACCTTGATGATCAGGAGTTCGGCAAATTTTAAGGACAGGTTGTTCGGCAATGGCGGCGGGGTGGGCCTGCCTGCCTTTTGCTTCCTCTCCCTGCCAGCCCCGCCCGGTTCCTCTCTATCCCTCCCTGCGGGCGGGGTTGGCTTTTTTTTTGAATACAAGGTTCAAGATGCAAGGTTCAAGGTTCAAGATGCAGGATGCAAGGGGGGGCGGCCCCGCGGCAGGCTCGGGGCCGCGGTCATTGCGGGTGGCGCCAAGCACTCCAGGAGGGTTTTGCTGCCGTGTTACCGCCATGCACTTCCCTGGCCACGTCCCTGCGCTTTTTACCGTGAGGGGGGAGGACGGTCCGGCAGGTGCCACTGCCCAGGTACCTGCCCTGCCTCCCCCTTGCCCCTTGTATCTTGGACCTTGAACCTTGAACCTTGCACCTCGTATCCCCAATGCCCTGGAGAATGGTGAGCTTGTGAAGATACTTATTTCGAAACAACGGTTGCATCATGAAGCTGCAGAATAAAATCAGCCTGATCGTGCTGCCCTGCGTGGCGGCAGTCATTCTTCTCTTGGGGTTGTGGGCCATGCGCACCAGCGACAAATTCTTTGTCACGGTCATGCATGAAATCATCGGCACCAACCTGGATGTCTATATGGGTTCCACCCTGGAGAATATCGTTGCCGAAGCCAACGATCCGGAAGATCCCGCCGCCCTGCTTGCCGCCCAGCAGCGGGCCTTTGCCGAGGCCAAAAAAGAGCATCTTCTGGAAACCGGCCACATTTTTATTGTAGACCGGCAGGGCGAGCTGCTCTTCTGCAGCCGTGGTCATGATCACCTGCTTGCCGCCCACATCTGGTTGCCGGTGGTCCGTTTTGTCAGCAATAAGGCGAATTCCGCCAGTGATATTTTCACAGGGGAAAAGCATCGGCATGGGTTGCTCAGGGGGGTGACGGCCGGTGACAAAGAGGTCATGCGGGGCACCACCCGCATGCTGCAGGGCCATGCCCATCTGGCGGGCGGCGACGTCCTCTATTCGGCCGCCTTTTTTGAGCCGTGGCAGTGGGTGGTCATCTCCACCATAAAAGATCAGGAGCTACATGCCCTTATCGGCAGCATGCAGCGGGCCACGGCCGCTGCCACCCTGATTACGGTGCTGGGCGCCTTTGCCCTGCTCGCCCTTGTCATGCGCCACCTCTTTGTCAAACCGGTGACCCTCCTGCAAAGGGCTGCCAGGGAAATTGCCGATCACCATCCGGTGAAAGTGGTGGAGGTCCATTCCGATGATGAACTCGGCTGTCTGGCGCGCAGCATGGAGAAACTCAGTGCCGCTCAACAGCGCCATGATCAGGAGCAGGCCCGCAGTCAGGCGCAGCTGGAGCTGCAGGTAGCGGAGCGTACCAGGGAGCTGCAGCGCAGCAATGAGGCCTTGCGGAATGAGGCCTTTCATCGCCACACGGCCTTTAAGAAGGCGGAGCGTCTCATCCATGCCCTGGACCAAAGCCTGGATGGTGTTTTTATGTTCCGGCCTGATACCTTGCGATTTTTTTACGTCAATCAAGGGGCGGTGCGGCACCTGGGCTACAGTGTCGAGGAACTCTTGACCATGACCTCTGTTGAGGTGAAGCCGGAGTTCAGCCAAGAGCGCTTTCGACGACTCCTTGCCCCGCTGATGCGGGGCGACAAGGATTTTTTGAATTTCAAGACTATTCATCAGCATAAGGACGGTCGTCCCATTCCGGTGGAGATCATCATGCAGTATGTCCGGCAGGAGGATGATGACGACTTTTTTATTGCCATTGCCCGTGACATCGAAGAACGCCAGAGGGCGGAAGATGAGAAGAGAGAGCTTGAGAAAAAGCTGCAACAGGCCCAGAAGATGGAGGCGGTGGGCACCCTGGCCGGCGGCATTGCCCATGATTTCAACAATGTCTTGGCCGCCATCCTCGGTTTCGGTGAATTGGCCCAGGCCGAACTTGCCAAAGAGAGTCCGGTGCGCGGTGATATTGACCAGATCCTGGTGGCGGGCCGGCGCGCCCAGGAGTTGGTCAGACAGCTCCTGGCCTTCAGTCGGCAGTCTCCCGGTGAAAAGCTGCCGGTTTATCCCCAGCAGATCATCAAGGAGACCATTCGTCTTTTAAGGGCCACCCTGCCCAGCAGTGTCGAGATGCGCACGGCGATCAGTAATGAGTGCCGACCGATTATGGCCGATCCCACCCAGATTCACCAGGTGCTCTTGAATCTCTGCGTCAATGCGGTCCATGCCATGGCTGAAAAGGGAACCTTGACCATCAGCCTGGAGATGGTGGAGTTGGCTGATGCCGAGATTTCCCATCAGCCGGACATGGTCGCCGGCTCTTACGTGCGCCTGTCGGTGGAGGATACCGGTGCCGGTATAGCGGCGGAGGATCTGCCCCGCATCTTTGATCCCTTTTTCACCACCAAGGAGGTGGGGGTGGGTACCGGCATGGGGCTTGCCGTGGTGCATGGCGTGGTGACGGAGCATGACGGCATGATAACGGTGCGCAGCACTCCCGGCCACGGCACCCTCTTTACGGTTTTTCTGCCAGTTGCAGCGCAGGATTTGCAGCATGAAGGGGAGCGGCCCCTTTCCGTGGAAACGGATCTGGCAGGGATTGGTCATCTCCTGGTGGTGGATGATGAGGAGGCGATTCTCGGCATGTATAAGAAAAGCCTGGAGGCGCGTGGCTATATGGTGACCACTGCCGCCAACGGTCGCTATGCCCTGGATCTTTTTCGGGCCAAACCGGATGGATTCGATCTGCTGATAACGGATCAGACCATGCCGTTTTTAACCGGCATGGAACTGAGCAAGGAGATTCTCGCCCTGCGGCCTGATTTTCCCATCTTTCTCTGCTCCGGTTATAGTTCGAGCCTTGACACCAGCCGAATTGAAGGGCTCGGCATCAGTCGATATATGGAAAAACCACTTAATCTGACAACCCTGGCCCAAGAAATAAAAGAGGTGCTCAGGAGCAGGCACAATCGTCAAAAAAGACAGTAGGAGTGAGGTTCTTGTATGATGGCGGAAGTAGGTGATAAGGAATTTTCCTTCTGGGCGGAGCGCGCCCTCCTTGTTGATGACGATAGCAGTTTTTTGCAGCTCATGGGCCGCTACCTCCACTCCTTCGGCCTGGAGGCGGATCAGGCTGCAAACGGCAAGGAGGCCGTAGCCCTCCTGCAGCAGCAGGAGTATGGCGTTGTTATTACCGATATGATGATGCCGGAGATGGACGGCATGGAACTGCTGCACTATATCAGCGACCACCATCCGGCCACCGATGTCCTGGTTGTCTCCGGCTATAGCAAGGTGTACAGCTTTACCGATGTCATTACGGCCGGTGCCACGGATTTTGTCGTTAAGCCCTTTGAGCGAGACGAGCTGAAGGCCAAGCTCAAGCGCATCTATCGGGAGCGCATGCTCATCGCTGATCTCCATAACGAAATCAGGGCCCACAAGTTGGAGTTTCTGCGTCGCCAGGAGGAGCAGGACAAGCTGCAGACCATCACCTCAACCGCCAATGACGCTATTATTATGATGGACGGGGAGGGGCTCATCACCTTCTGGAATCAGGCGGCCGAGCAGATCTTCGGCTACAAGGGCGATGAGGTGATGGGGGGCGATATCTACGACCTTATTGTGCCCAGCCGCTATCATGATATGTTGCGTAACGGCTTTGAGCTCTTTCGCAAGTCAGGGCATGGTCACGCCTGGGGAACGAATATTGAACTGGGCTGCCTGCGCAAAAACGGCGAGGAATTTCCCGTGGAACTTTCCCTGGCCGGCGTCTTGGTCAAGGGGGAGTGGCATGCCGTGGGTCTGTTGAAGGACATTACCAAGCGCAAGATTGTTGAGGCGGAGTTGCGCCGGGCCAAGGCTGTTGCCGAGGCGGCCAGTAAGGCCAAATCAGATTTTATGAATACCATCAGCCATGAGCTGCGTACCCCCATGAACGGGATTATCGGCTTTGCCGCCCTCCTGAAGGGCTCCGAGCTCTCGGAGAAACAGCGGAACTATCTTTCTCTGCTGCAGAAATCCGCGGATCGCCTCATGGCCCTTATTGCCCAGCTCTTGAATTTTTCCAGTGTGGCGGCAAGCCGCCGGGACCTGCAAAGCACGGATTTTAATTTTGCCGAGGTTGTCTGTCCCATCCTGAAGCATTTCCAGGCCCAGGCAAGGGCAAAGGGGCTCTCCCTCACCAGCGATATGGCCGACGACCTGCCGGCCATGCTGCACGGTGATCATGTTGTCTTGCAGCAGATTATCTCCAATATCCTTGAAAATGCCGTAAAATACACGGAGAGAGGGGGGATCTCGTTTAAGGCGAGGCAACGGCCGGGCCGGCAGCCGGGCCAGGTGGAGCTGGAGGTCGCCATTAAGGACAGCGGATGCGCCATTGCCCCGGACAAGCAGAAGGTCATCTTTGACGCCTTTACCCAGGCAGAGGAGTATATGACCAGAAAATATCAGGGCGCAGGGCTCGGCTTGACTGTAGCCGCCCGCCTGGTTGAGCTGCTCGGCGGCAAAATCTGGCTGGAGAGCGCGCCGGGCACGGGGAGCACCTTTTTCTTCACGGTCCAGTTTTACCTGGCCGATCAGCAGCAGGCAGATGTGTAGGGTGAGCTTTCCATGAACCACAATGTTTCGGGCCGATCCATGGCCATTTCCGATGAGGAGTTTCAGCTCCTGCGTGATCTTGTCTATCAGCGTTTCGGTATCCATCTTTCCGAGCAGAAAAAGAGCCTGGTGGTGGGCCGGCTGCAAAAGGATCTGCAAAGCAGCGGCTTTCAAACCTTTGGCGACTATTATCGCCATCTCATGAAAAATCCTTCGGCGGAGGCCTTTTCACGCCTGATTGATCGCATCTCCACCAACTACTCCTTTTTTTATCGCGAAAAGGCCCATTTTGAGTTTTTCAGCTCAACACTGTTGCCGGAGCTGGTCAAGCGTCTCAGGCAGCGCAACTCAAAAGATCTGCGCATCTGGTGCGCCGGGTGTTCCACCTGCGAGGAACCATATACCCTGGTCATGCTGATGATGGAGTATTTCGGTCTGGACTACAGCGCCTGGGATGCCGGTGTCCTGGCCACCGATATCTCGGAGCGGGTACTGAAAGTGGCCAGGCGAGGTGTCTATGCGGCGGACAGGGTGGCCCAGGCCCCCCCTGCTCTGCGGCAGCGCTATTTTCAGCAACGGGGCGGTGAGCTGGCCGTGGCGGAGAAGGTGAAACAGGAGGTGGTGATTCGCCGCTTCAACCTGATGAATCCCTTTCCCTTTAAGACACCCTTTCAGGTCATTTTTTGTCGGAATGTCATGATCTATTTTGACCGGGTGACCCGTGAGCGGCTTATTGCCAAATTTCATGCCGCCCTGGAGCCGGGCGGCTATCTCTTTGTCGGCCATTCCGAAACAGTAAGCCGCGACAGCGGCCTCTTCACCTATGTGCAGCCGGCCCTCTATAAAAAAATATAGGCCGTCTGGGAAAAATGCCGTTTTGCACGATTGCCGCCTTTCGGCAAAAAAAACTTTTTTTCAACATGCCGGAATTAAACAAGTCAGAACCACTGCTTTTTAAGCTTTTCTTCTGATTCCTGACTCCTGACTCCTGACTTTTCACTGCTGAACTCTGGCGGCACGCATACAAGGCGTCTGTGGATTTTTTGCATCTCTTTTGTCCTTCTTTTCTCGTTATGTGGTAGACATAATTACGGATTTACCGATAAGAAGAGAATGTAACGAAAACAAGAGGGTTATCCCGACTCTTCTCCCTCTCTGCGGGGGGTGAGCTCGTACAGCGCCCGCGGCAAGCGGCCGGCATCTGCAGCGGCCATTGCCGGCCGCTGGAGTGAGGTCTTTGCCGCGGATTGCAGGAGGGCAATGCGGGCTGGGTCGGGAACCGCAGGAGTATACCTGGTGCCGGCCATTCAATCGCAACAACAGACGACAAGCACGCTTACCGTGAACCATGAGTGTCTCCTGGAGGGAACCACGGCCGGGGCAATGGCTGTCATCCGCAAGAGACTCACCATAGACAATCCCAAGTATGTCGATGCCGTCAAGTATGGCCGCTGGGTGGGGAAAAGATTGAAGCCCAAACTTACCTTTTACCGGCAGAGTAAGCAGGGAGTGCGCTTTCCGCGCGGCTTTGCCAATGAGGCGGTACGTCTGGTGCGGCGCCATGACGGCGTCCCCCCTGCGGTGATCGACAAGCGAAAACGCTGTCCGGCGGTGGATTTTCACTTCCAGGCCGAGCTGCGTCCCTATCAGCAGGAGGCGGTAGAGGCGGTGATGGATCGCCAGTTCGGCGTGTTGGAGTCAGGCACCGGTTCCGGCAAGACCGTCATGGCGCTGGCCATTATAGCAGGTCGGCAACAACCCACCCTGATCATCGTCCACAACAAAGAGCTGCTCTACCAGTGGCAGGAGCGGATCAGGCAATTCCTTGCCATTGAACCGGGGCTGATCGGTGACGGCCATTTTGACATTGCCCCGGTGTCGGTGGCCATCGTCAATACGGCCCGCAAGCGACTGGCTGAACTCACCGACCATTTCGGTCAGATCTGCGTGGATGAGTGTCACCGGGTGCCGGCCTCACTCTTTACGGATGTGGTGACCGCCTTTGATTGCCTCTACATGCTCGGTCTGTCGGCCACCGCCTTTCGCCGCGACGGCATGTCGCAACTGATTTATATCTTCCTGGGAGATCTGGTTCATCGGGTCGACAAGGATGAATTGACCGCCATGGGCGCGGTGCTCAAGCCGGAGCTTATCCAGCGCCCCACCGCCTTTCGCTTCCGTTTCCGCGATAACTATCAGGATCTGCTCAAGGCCCTGACCACGGATGAGCAGCGCAACCGTCAGATCGTCGACGATGTGGTGGCCCAGAGCCACAGCAGTGAGGGCGGCATTCTGGTGGTCAGTGATCGGGTGGCCCACTGCGACCTGCTGGCTGAAATGCTGGCCGAACGCGGCGTTCAGTGCAAGGTCCTTACCGGTCGTACCGCTTCCGAGGAACGCAGCGCCACGGTGGAAGAGGTGCATCGGGGTGAAGTGCGCATTCTCATCTCCACCCTGCAGCTCATTGGCGAGGGTTTTGATTGCCCGGGCCTGGCCAGCCTTTTCCTGACGACACCCATTAAGTTCAGCGGCAGGTTGTTGCAGGTGGTGGGCCGTATCCTGCGACCGTCGCCAGGCAAAAAGGCCATGGTCTTTGACTATGTCGATGAGCAGGTGGGAGTGCTGTCCCGTTCAGCGGAGACCAGGCGGCAGAGCCTCGGAGGGCCGCCAGGCGCTTTGCCGTTTACGTAGAGTGTTGTGGGCTGCCTGTCCCTCTATTGGTTTTCCTTGATGAGGTGAATATCGCGCTGTGGAAAGGGGATGGTGATGCCCTTTTCCTGGAAGGCCTGGTGGATTGCCCCGTTAATCTGATAGCGGATCTGAAAATATTCCTTTGTGGGAACCCAGCAGCGGTAGGCAATGGTGATGGCCGAGTCGGCAAATTCGGCAATGCCTACCTGGGGAGCAGGATCGTCGCAGACGTGGGGATGGTCGGCCAGGATAGTCTTGATGGCGCTAATGGCCGGGGCAGGATCATCGCCATAGGAGATGCCCACCGCCGCCTCAATGATTTTGTTGGCAAAGGAGTTCTTGAGGATTTCGCCGACAATATGCTTGTTGGGGATCAAGATTTCTTCGCCATCCTCGGTGCTGAGGATGGTGGCTGCCAACCTGATTTCCTCCACCACGCCGCTGACGCCGCTGATGGTGATGGTATTGCCCACGACAAAGGGGCGGGATAAAATAATGGACAGACCGGCGCCGTAATTGGATAATGGACCCTGAATGGCAAAGCTGGCGCCAAAGGCCAGGGCACTGACCGCGGCAATAAACGGTGCAATGGAGATGCCGAATTTGCCGATGGCGATGATCACCACAAAGGTCAGCACGACGATTTTGCTGACATTGCCGATGAATCTGGACAGGGTAATGTCCAGCCCATGCTTTTCGCAGAGCCGGCTGGTGAAGCCGGACGCCCAGCTCGCCAGTTTCAGACCGACCAGCAGGATGATCAGGGCGCCGATGATCTGGAAACTGTACGTGACCAGGAATTCAGCCGCAACCTGATAAAGGTTCTGTAGGGTGGAAAGTTCGTCTGACATGGTTTTTTCTAGCACACCTGAATTGAGCCAGGCAAGTATCATCTTTTGCCGCGCCCGTAAAAAAGATATGAGGGCTGAATAATGAGAAATGTGCTGAGCGGTGGCAGCCGTCTGCAGAGGTTTTTCTTGTGGGCCGCCATTGCCCTGCTTGTTTACAGCCTGTGCGGATTTTTTGTCCTGCCGGCCTTGCTCAGATATGCCCTGGTCAAAAAAGTGCCGCCGGTTCTGCAGCGCCAGCTTGTCATCGACAAGGTCTACTTCAACCCCTATACCCTTCATCTTCGCATGCAGGGCCTTCAGCTGGCCGCCCGGCAGGGTGATGGGCATTTTGTTGCCTTTGATGAACTTGCCGCCAATCTGCAGATAGTCTCCCTTTTTAAAAGGGCCATAATCGTCAAGAGTTTCTCCGTCAGTGGGCCCCGCATATACCTTTGTCGCAACCTTGATAAGAGCTATAATTTCTCGGATCTGCTCCAAGGTGCCGCTGATGCGCCGCAGGAGGGAAGCGAACCTGGCCACCGGCCCCTGCTCTTTTCCATCAATAATATCGAGATTGCCGACGGCGAAATCATCCTGGATGACCGGCCCAAGGAGAGCCGCCATGAGATTGCCGCCCTGCATTTGACCATGCCGGCCATCTCCAACCTGCCCTATAATGTTGAAAGCTATGTGCAACCCTCATTTGCCGCGCTGGTGAACGGCTCCCAGCTTGATTTGGCCGGCATGTCCAAGCCCTTTGCCGACTCACAGGAAACCACCATCGACCTGCGGATGAGCGGCATTGATATCCCCTCCTATCTGGCCTATATCCCTAATGAAACAGGGCTGATCCTCCATTCCGGCCTTGTTGATCTTGATGTTGAGTTTTCCTATGTTGCCGGTGACGGCAACGGTTCCCGTCTTGCCCTGACCGGTGAGCTGGTGGTGCGTGATGTGGAGGTTCTTGATGATGCGCAGCACAGCTATCTGCGTCTGCCCCGTCTCACCCTGGAGTTCGGCGACGCCAATCTGCTCGACAAAAAGGTGCACTTAAAGAGGGTCGTCCTGCAGGATATGGCCCTGCAGGCCCGTCGTCTGGAAAGTGGTGACCTGTTGCCCCTGGCCTATCTGGCGAAAGGCGACCAGGATGGCGAGGGGGCTGAGACACCAAGCGTTCCGCAGGAGACGGAGAGCGATCAGCCGGCTGTCACCCTCACTGTCGATCTCTTGGAGATGGTCAATGCCTCGGCCCGTTTTCATGATGCGGCCAGTGGCGCCGCCCGGCCGAGCGTCCAGGAGCTCACAAACTTTAATCTGCAGCTCAGCAATTTTTCCACCAGCCCGGACAGTATGGCCGATATTGATCTTGCCGTGCAGGTTAATGAGATCGGTAGTATCAGGGCGCAGGGCCGTGTCAGCGCCGTGCCGCCTGCTGCCCGGCTGGATTTCGAGGTGGCTGACCTGGCTGTTAAGCCCTATCAGCCCTACATTCAACAACATGTTCATGTTGCCATTGCCGACGGCACCCTGGCGAGCCGTGGCATTCTGGAGGCCCGCCGGGCAGAAGGGGAGCTGCTTTTTACTCTGCAGGGTGAGGCTCGCCTGGATGAGTTCAATATGGTGGACACAGTGCAGGGTGATACCTTGCTGGCCTGGCAGAGCGTCGCTGTCCAGGGTCTTGATTTCGACAGTCAGGCGCACCGGCTGCGCATGGACGAGGTGGCCCTGCACAAGATAAAGGGCAAAGTGGTTATTTTTGCAAACGGTTCGACCAACATTGCCTCCTTGTCGACGGCAGCGCCGGAGGAACAACAGCGCGCCGCCGTCTTGGAGGAGGAAGGGGCCGGCAATGCCCAGCCCCTGCAGGTCATGGTTGACCTGCTCAGGGTGGATGGTGGCGCCTTTGAGTTTGTCGATAAAAAGGTGACGCCTTTTTACGGCGCCACCATCGAGGATGTGAGCGGCACTATAGCGGGTCTTTCCTCGGTCAGGCAGAGCCAGGCCACTGTCGAGATCAGCGGCCGGATCAACCAACATGCTCCCCTGGAGGTGCGCGGGAAGATCAATCCCCTCCAGGATGATATCTTTGTGGATCTGCAGGTGGATGTCGGGGATCTTGACCTGAGTCATATCACACCCTATACCGGTACCTACCTGGGCTATAAAACGGAAAAGGGCAAGCTTAACCTCGGCCTGAATTATCTTGTGGAGAATCGGGAACTGGCCGGAAAAAACAAGGTGTTCCTGGATCAGTTTACCCTGGGAGAGACGGTGGAGAGCCCCGATGACATAAACCTTCCTGTTTCCCTGGCCATTGCCCTCTTGCAAAACAGGAAAGGCGAGATTCATCTGGATATTCCCGTGGCCGGTAATCTTGATGACCCTGAGTTCAGTCTCGGTGGCGTCATTGTCAAGGTCTTGATCAATCTGGTGGCCAAGGCCGCCACCTCACCCTTTGCCCTGCTCGGCTCATTGATACCGGAGGGTGAGGATCTGCAGACCATTGCCTTTGCCGCAGGCAGTTCGGAACTCTCCCCGGAGGCGGCCGACAAAGTCGAGACCCTGGCCCATGTCCTGTATGAGAGGCCTGCCCTGAAAATGAGCCTCACCGGTCAGGTGGATAGAGAAGGCGATCGCCAGGCCCTGGCTGAACAGCTTTTTGAGCAGATGGTCAAGCTGCGGAAACTGCAGGAGGCCAAGAAGCCGTCGGCTGCCAAGGCTGAAGTGAAGGATGTGGCACTGAGCCCTGAGGAGTACAGCCGTATTATCCAAGAGATCTATAGCCTGCGCCTCAAGGCTGCCGGCCGGCCGGCAGCCGACCCGGTACCGACGGACAGTGCAATGCGGGAGTTTATCCTGGCCGATCTTGAGGTGCCGGATGATCAGCTTCGCCTCCTGGCTCTGGCCCGGGCCAATCAGGTGGTGCACTCTCTTGTGGAAACCGGCAAGGTTGACGCCGGACGGCTCTTTGTTGTGGAACCGCAGGGGCTCGGCTCGCAGCAGGAGGACGGGGCCGGCGCCTTGGTTCATGTTGCCATTAAGTAGTGTGGGTCCACCGTAATGTTCTTCGGCAGCAGGGGATCGTGCTGCCGGACTTCTGCGGTCGGCCGGGTGATGGACAGCAGTTTGTTGCAGTGAAATTGTCTTGGCCGGCGGCCCTTGCCCCGCTGCCGGGCGGCAGGATATTTTGTGAGGACGCGCGCATGGAAAAGAAGATTTTAGTGGCGGTGGATGGTTCGTTCCGCTCCCTTAATGAGGTGCATTACCTGGGCCAGATGTTTGAAGGGGCCCGCGATATTTTTCTGCAGCTGGTCTGTATTGTCCCGGTGGGCAAGCTGCCGGCCGGCTCCGACTGGTTGGAGGGTGGAGAGACGGAGGCGAGCATGTCCCCCGGGGTCAAGAAGGAGTTTGCCGGTGCCAAGGAGCATCTGAAGCGGGCCACCCATCATCTGGAGCGCCATGGTTTCGCCAAGGAGCAGCTGACCGCCTCGGTGGAGCTCTCCCGCATGGGGGTGGCCGCGGATCTGATCAAGCTGGCCCGCTCCGGTTATTACGATGCCCTGCTGGTGGGCAGACGGGGGATCGGTCGCTTGCAGGCCCTGCTCATGGGCAGTGTGACCAGAGAGGTTCTGGAAAAATGTTGGGATATTCCCATCTGGGTGGTTGACGGTCATGTTGATTCCCGTAAGATTCTTGTGCCGGTGGATGGTTCCATTCATACCTTGCGGGCCGTGGACCATCTCGGCCATGTCTTTAAGGATATTCCGGGGGTGGAGATCACTCTTTTTCATTCAAGCGCCCTGTTTGCCAGTAAGGCGGAACGGCAATTTGGGCGATGTGAACAGACCTTTGGCACCGACTGGTGTCACGATCATCTCCGCCGTGAGGATTATCTCTTCCATCCGGCGGAGCAGCTCCTGCGGGAAAGCGGTTTCGACATGACTCATGTTCATCGTCTGGAGGAGGGCCGCGGCCTTGACCCGGCCCGAGACATTGCCCTGCAGGCCTGGCATAAAAATTTCGGCACCATTGTCATGGGACGTCGAGACGCGGCTGAACGCAAAGGGGTCTTGGGTGGCGTCAGTGACCGCTTGCTGGCCCATACCAATGATCTGGCCGTCTGGCTCATAAACTAGTGCCTGTTCAGAAATGGCCCTCTCGGAGTCTCGTCAACTGGCTTACCGGGCCGATCTCCCGGAGTCTCGCGAGCTCGCTTACCTCGTCAGGCGAAAAAAATAATGCTTGGAGGTAAGCGAAACGAAGTGGAGACTCCGATATCGCATATATGCCTGCACCCCAAGGGCACCAGGAGTGTCGCAGGCTCCCTTACCTCTTTCAGGGCGTGCTTATTTTTCTCGCACTCCTTGATCTCGAACGAAATGACCTATTTCTGGATAGGCACAAACTAACAGCCCGTTGAAAAACGTAGCGAGCACAGCTGAGGCAAGGAAAAATGAGGCGAAAAAATGCGCGCCCGGAGGAAGTAGCCTTGGGGTGCAGTTTACATGGGGTAAATGAGCATTTTGAGCCGAATTTTGACGACGCATCAGCAAGCGTAGTATTTTTTCAACGGGCTGCTAAGGGGAGAGGTGTAAAAAATCTCTCGCGCAGCGGTTTTCGTGATTCCCCTGCCGTCTTAGACCTCGCTTCTTATCCTCGCGGCCGTTGAAACAAACGAAAGAGGTCGTAAAAAGAGGAAATTTCGAGAGAGGAACCAGGTCGAAAAGTTGAGACCTGATTATTGGTGCCCGACATAACGGCCGGCCGGATTCTGTGGAAATCCCAAAAAAATACTTATACTTTCCTGTAGTTGTGGTGTAAGTCATTGATATTGGCTTGAGGCCGTCTTGACCAGGTGGGGGACTTTTTTCGGCGCCACGAAAGGAAGAATCCCTCACAGAGCCCTGCTATGCTGAGTGCCTGTTGAGGTGAGGGCGCCAGCGACACTCCTGCGTGCCGGGGCTGTATTTGTTGATGTTATGTGTGTCAAACTCGAAAAGGTAAGCAAGCGGAGCGAGACTCCGAAATATCTCATTATTCAAGATACCCTCATGTGTATCAAGATATCCCAGTGTCTGTCCAAAGATGGCCCTCTCGGAGTCTCGTAAACTGGCTTACCGGGCCGATCTGCCGGAGTCTCGCGAGCTCGGCTACCTCGGTATGCTCAAGAATTAATGCTCGGAATCTCAAATAGAAGTCCGATGTTTGTTTTTCTTGCACGCCGTGGTCGCCAAGGAGACGTTTTCTTTTCGGGCAGGATCTGGTTTGAATTTTTTGTTACAGGTGCTAGACGGAGCGGGTGGGCTGTCATGATCCATCTCGCTTCAGGGAAGATGGTGCTATGAAAAAAGACAAGGCCGTGCAGGCCAATCAACAATTGCTGCAGGCCATTCCCAAGGTGGATGAGTTTCTCGGTTGGGTCGATGAAGAGTGCCGGGCGCCGTTGCGCCTGGTGAAGAAGGCGGTTCGCCAGGTATTGGCAGAGGTGCGACAGGCTATTCTTGCCGGTGCTGAACAGAGTGAGGCGGCCTTGACCAGACAGGCGCTCATGCCCCTCTTCGAAAAGAGGCTGACCGCTCTCATGTCTCCCTGCTTCCGTACTGTTATCAACGGCACCGGTGTGGTGGTGCATACCAATATGGGCAGGTCGCTGTTACCCGAGTCGGCCATGGCCGGCCTGCTGGCGGCCGGCGGCCGCTATTCCAATCTGGAGTTTGATCTGCGCACCGGTAAGCGTGGCAGCCGCTACAGTCTGGTGGAGGAGCTGCTCTGCGAGCTCACCGGGGCCGAAGCCGGTCTGGTGGTCAACAACAATGCCGCTGCCGTGCTGCTCTGCCTTGACACCCTGGCCAAGGAGCGCGAGGCCATTGTCTCCCGCGGTCAGCTCGTTGAAATCGGCGGTTCCTTTCGTATTCCCGATGTCATGCAGAAGAGCGGCGCGCGCCTTGTCGAGGTGGGGGCCACCAATCGCACCCATTTCTACGACTATGAGCAGGCCATTACCGAGGAGACCGCCCTGCTGCTCAAGGTCCACACCAGTAATTACAAGATGATCGGCTTTACCTCGGAGGTGCCCCTGGAGGAGCTGGTGGCCCTGGGCCGGCAACGCAATATTGTGGTGATGGAGGATCTGGGCAGCGGCTCCCTGGTTGATCTTTCCCGCTTCGGACTGGCCAGGGAACCCACTGTCCAGGAGGTGGTCAAGGCCGGTGCCGATGTGGTAACTTTTTCCGGTGATAAGCTGCTGGGCGGTCCCCAGGCCGGTCTCATTGTCGGGCGGGCTGATATCATCAACCGGATCAAGAAGAATCCGCTTAACCGGGCCCTGCGCATTGATAAGTTTACCCTGGCCGGCCTGGAGGCTGTTTTCCGGCTCTACCTTGACGAGGCAGCGGCCCTGGCCGGTATTCCCACTCTGGCCATGCTCAGTATGGATTATGCCGCCATTAAGAAAAAGGCCAGCCGCCTGCTGCGCCTCCTGAAAAAGGCGGGGGACTTGCCCTGCCGTGTGGCTAGCGTGGATACCGAGTCCAGGGTGGGGGGCGGCGCCTTGCCTGAACAGGGGTTGCCGAGCCGGGCCGTGGCCCTCAAACCCACCTCTGTCAGTCTCAATGGACTGGAGAGCGCTCTCCGCTCAGGTCCCATCCCGGTCATCGGCCGCATTGACAACGATAGCCTGCTTCTTGATATGCGGACCGTGGCCGACAAAGAGGTGGCAGAGCTGGCTGCCGCCATTGTCGCTGTCTGCAAGGAGCTGCCATGAGTTTTCCCTTTCTGCCGCACTATACCCCTCTGGCCCAGAAGGACCTTGACCTGTTGGCCCCTATTTTTTCCGGCACGGTGAAGGCCTTTTGTCCCTGTGGAGCCGTCTATTTTGTCGGACCGCAGATCAGCGGCGATGGATTGCCGGTGCAGTGGAAGGCGGGTATTGAAGTGGTGCGTAACGGTCAGCAGCCGGTGCGGGATAATGGCCGTCAGGCCTCGCTTTATCTGCCGCTCTGGTCCGGGGAGGCACTCTGCGGTGTGGCGGTGCTCACCGATGTGGCGGCCTGGGTGATGGACCTTGCCGCCGCCACTCTCCTGGATAAGAGCAGGTTGATCTCCCGCGAGCTTGAGTTTGCCAAACAGGGGGCCATTGATCCGCAAACCGGCCTGGGTAATGTCAAGGTCTTGCAGGCCCGTTTGGCGGCAATGCGCGAGCAGGGAGCGGCCGACCGTGACACCGGTCGCGAGGTGATCAGCCATTGCCTTTTGTTCCTGGAGATCTTTCCCAAGGCCAAGAATGCCGGCCACGCCCTGGCTGAGGTGAGTCGGGCCGGCGCCTATCTTGACGCCCTGATCGGCCACCTGTCCCCCCCCTGTCATCTGTGCAACGGCCTTTTTTCCTTGCTCTGGGAAGGGGTGGATGAGGCCAAGGCCCTCAAGGTGGCGGACCAGCTTCTCCAGTGGCTGAAAAGGGAGAATATGCCCAGGGTGCATATCGGTATCTCCCAGTGCACCACAGAGGCCAAAGAGCCGGACGACATCCTGGAAGAGGCATGGCTGGCCCTGCAGACCGCCTACAAGCGGGGGCCTTTTGGTCTCTGCTCCTTTCGCAGTGTGGCCAATCGCGCCTCTCATCCTCTCTATCCGCCTCCCCGCCGGATCACCTCCATCCTGCACCGGCAGATGAAGGGCCTCAAGAGGTTCTGTCTGGTGGAGATGCAGTGCGACGGGGAGCCACCCGCCGCTTTTCCTGAAGAGATCCTGGCGGCGTCGGCAGACAACCGTGCCCTTGTTACCGGAGCGGCACCGGCAAGGGGCTACGTTCTTCTGGCCGACTATGGCGAGGAGGAGGCCCTGGAGTGGTGTCGGCAGGCCAAGAATGATCTGGCGGCCACCGGTCTCAGTTACTCCTGTGGTCTTGCCCTCTATCCCTGTATGGATTTCAAAAAGTCCGAGATGATCGCCAACAGTCGCAAGGCCCTGCTGCATACCGCCTTTTTCGGGCCGGGCACCTTTACTGTCTTTGACGGAGTAAGTCTCAATATCAGCGGCGACATCTATTATAATGAGGGGGATATGGTGAAGGCGGCCCGGGAGTATCAGCGCGGCCTTGAGCTTGATCCCAGAAACGTCAACCTGCTCAACTCCTACGGGGTCACCCTGGCCCAGATGGCTCGTTACAACAAGGCCATTCCCTGTTTCGAGGAGGTGCTGGCCATTGATCACGGCAATTTCATGGCGCTCTGTAATCTTGGTTTCGCCTACCTGGCCCGGGGCCGTGAGAATAAGGCCCTGGCCAGTTTTGAGGAGGCCCTGAGCTGCCGCGATGACCATTTCGACCTTCTCTTGCAGCTCGGCAAGCTCTATTGTCGCAGGCAGCGTTATGGTGACGCGGTGGAGGTCTTGTTGCGGGCCGAGAAGATCGGTCCCCGCGATGTGCGGGACGTCAGTCATGGCGCCGTACACCGCTATCTGGGCGAGGCCTACTATTGTCTCGGCATCCGCAAGAATGCCATGGCCAGTCTGCAGCGAGCCATCCGTCACAATCCGCAAGATGCCTCTTCCCTTAGCGCCCTGGGTGAGCTATATAGTCTGGAAGAGCAGGGCAGTGATATAGCCTGCACCTTCTGCCGCCAGGCCGTGGAGATTGATGACCGGGACTGGCGCAACTGGCTGCGTCTGGCCCGGGTTGAGTTGGCCTACGGCGATGTGGTTGCTGCCCATGAGGCCTTGCGGGAGGCCATGCGTCTGGAACGTGACCGGCTGGATATTCTCCTGCTGCAGGGCCGTATCCTGGAGGTGGAGCAGAAAGAGGCTGCGGCCCGCAAGGCTTACCAGCGCGCCCTGCAGCTTGACCAGGGCAATGAGCAGGCCCGCCAGGGTATTAAAAGGCTTGGCGGTAATGACTGAAATGATGCCGACCTGATGAAGCAGGCCGGCCCGTATAGAGAAAAGGTGTTACATGGTAGTACGGAATGGCAATAAGGTTGAAGATGCCCAGCAGTATTGGCTGGATACGTTTAATGTCGGCGATTCCTGGCGCCTTTTCAGGATCATGGCTGAATTTGTCGAGGGGTTTGATTCCCTGGCCGCGGTAAAGAGACCGGCGGTTTCCATCTTTGGTTCGGCCCGCTTTGATGAGAATCATGAGTATTACAAGGTCGCCCGTGCCGTGGGCAAAGGGCTGTCCGAGGCGGGCTATGCCATTATGACCGGCGGCGGCCCCGGTATCATGGAGGCGGGCAACCGCGGCGCCGCTGATGCGGACGGCATTTCCATCGGTCTCAATATTGATCTGCCCTTTGAGCAGGAGGGAAACCCCTATGCCAACCTGCCCCTCAAGTTTAAATACTTCTTTGTCCGCAAGGTCATGCTGGTCAAGTATGCCATGGCCTTTATTGCCATGCCGGGCGGCTTCGGCACCCTGGATGAACTCTTTGAGGCCATCACCCTGATCCAGACCAGACGGATCAAGAGTTTTCCCATTGTCATGGTCGGCACTTCCTACTGGTCCGGCCTCATCGACTGGGTGCGCGAGCAGATGCTCCAGAGCCACCCCACCATTGAAGAGGATGATCTGCATATCTTTCAGATCCTGGATGACCCGGATGAGATTATCCGCTATATTAAACGCACCGTGATCATCTAGTGCCTGTCCGGAGATGGCCCTCTCGGAGTCTCGTAAACTCGCTTACGGGCCGAGCTCCCGGATTCCGGCGAGCTCGCTTACCTCGTTCTGTCCCCAAAAAATAATAGTTGCAATGTCGAATAGATGACTGCTCCCCAAGGGCCCTTCTGTCAGGTCGTGCTTATTGTTTTCGCACATCCTTGATGTCGCACAGGCAAGCGAGCCTGCCAGCCTCTCAAATGTCCTGGTTCTGGACAGCCCCCACCTGAAAGCCCGTTAAGAAGGCGGAGCAGGCAGCTGCCCGCCTCTGCCGGAGGCCTTGCCGGGGTGTGCCGCGGCAGCGCATCTGTCGGCGCCTTGTTTACGGCGCCCCTGTTTCTCCCCTTTCCCGTCTTTCGGGCTCCTCTCCGGCCTTATTCCCCTCATTTTCCCTGTCCTGTCCCTGTCCGGCAGGAGTGTTTCACTCTGTGGCGCTTTTGGGCCTCGGCACCGAGTTGCCGATCGCGCCCGTGGGGCGTTCTCTATTTTCGAACGCAATATTCCGCCTGGTTCCCTTGGGTCGTGGTGGCGTCATTGTTGTCTGTGGCCGGAATTTTTGCTTCCCATGCCGCCTGCCGTCTCACTGACCCAAGGGCGCGGGCAAACCGGATAATTGTTAAAAAGACGGTGTTTCGAGCTGTTAAGCAAGCAAGAAGGTTGAACGGCGCAAGCATGGCCTGGTGCGGCCAGGAGGCCCGTCTTGCCGGGACCCCTTGTCCCTGGTGCGAGCCGTGTCCATATCGGAGCGACCCTTGGCTTGCTTTTTACCCCACCACTTTGTACCCACCTTGGCTGTGAAAAATATTTTAATTTGAGAAGCCCGGTATTCATGGCCATCTTTTACATCCCATGGTGTATTTAAGGATGTCCTTTGGCAAGATGTTGTGTCGCTGGCTAACCGGTCTTTTGGTCACCTATAAGGTGGTATGGATTTTTTCTTGACTCTGGAAAGCTGTGGTGGCTATAAGGGAAGGTATTGTGGTGTAAAGTGGTTCAAAGTGGCCTGAAGGGGTGGAGAGTGACTGAAGGTGTTCTAGAGCAGATCAATAGCTTCCGGGGAAGCTCCGAGCACGGCCTTGACAGTAAGGGCAGGCTGAATATCCCCGCCCGCTTCAAGGATGTCTTGTCTCGGAAGTATGACGATCGTCTGCTTATCACCCCCTGGCGCAAATGTCTGCGCATCTATCCCCTGCCGGAGTGGGCCAGGATCGAATACGCCATCCTGAGCCGCGGTCAACAAAATGCCAAGACCGCCAAGCTGGTGCGGCACCTGGTTGGTAATTCCGCCGAGGTGCAGCTGGATAAAAACGGCCGTATCCTGCTGCCCATCACCTTGCGGACCATGGGCAATATCGACAAAGAGGTGGTCCTGCTCGGTATGACCACCTTTTTTGAGGTGTGGGACAAGGAAATCCATCTGGCCGAAAATATTATTGCTGATGACGAGTTTGATGATCTGGCCGGTGAGTGCAGTGATCTGGGCTTTTTTTAACAGTGTATGTATGCCCATGACCCCCTCCATGCCCCGGTTTTAGTCAAGGAAGTTGTTGAGTTTTTGCAACCCAGACCCGGCGGCATTTATGTAGACGGCAATCTGGGGCTGGGCGGTCATGCCGGTGCTATCCTGGAGGCGGGCGGACCGCGTTGCCGGCTCATTGGTTTTGATTGGGATGAAGCGGCCCAGCAGCGGGCCCGGCGGAACCTGGCCGGCTTCGGTGATCAGGTGGTGTTTGTCCGCACCAATTTCGCCGAGCTTAAGGATGAGCTGGCCAGAAGGCAGATAGGCGAGGTGGATGGCCTTTTACTCGATCTGGGCCTCTCCTCCCTGCATCTGGATGACAGCGGTCGGGGCTTTAGTTTCAAGGGTGATGAGCCCCTGGACATGCGCATGGATACCAGGCAGGAGGTGACGGCGGCCCATATACTGGCCACGGCCAGCGTCGAGGAGCTGGCTGATATTTTTTATCTCTTCGGCGAGGAGAGGCAGGCGCGGCCCATTGCCCGGGCCATTGTTGAGCGGCGTATACGGCACCCCCTGGAAAGCAGCCGGGAGCTGGCAGAGTTGGTGGAGCGTACCGTGCCCAGGCGTTTCCACCCCCGCAGGATTCACATGGCCACCAAGGTTTTTCAGGGGTTGCGCATCGCGGTCAACAGGGAGCTTGACAATTTGGTGCGGGTCCTGGCCGACGGTCCGGAGGTTTTACGCCCCGGTGGTCGTTTTTGCGTGATCTCCTTTCACTCCCTGGAGGACAGGCTGGTGAAGCGGGCCTTCCGGGATCATCCGCGCTTGCAGGTGCTGACTGCCCGACCTGTGGTGGCCGGCAGTAGCGAGGTGGCGGCCAATCCCCGCTCCAGAAGTGCAAAGTTAAGGGTTGCAGAGGTTATCGGAGAATAAATCATGCGTGATTATGCAGGGAACTATTATCAGACCAGGACCAGGCGGTCTGTTGTCCGGCAACGCCGGGGCTGGCGGAGCATGAGCCGCACCAGCGGCAACTCCGTTTTATTCTGGAAAAGCCTGGGGGGCATCATGCTTTTTGCCGCACTGGTCGGGGTAACGGCAAGCTATTGGGTGGGGCATTGTATTCAGGAAAGTCTGACGGAAATCGCCCAGGCCCAGGAGCTGCGCAGTGAGAAGGAGCAGGTCAAGACAACCCTGCTCCGGGAGCAGGACCGTCTCCTGCAGGGTCAGCGCCTTGAGGCCCTGGCCGCTGTGCAGGTCGGTCTGTACAGCCCGGATAAACGGCAAAAGGTTGCCTTTTAGGGAGAGTCTGTTCACCTTCGCGCTTTTCGGCGTCCGGCAGAGTTGCGTACCAGGCCGATCTCTGCCGGTTTGATCATCGCTGTCGCCTTGCACATCGGTGCAGATGACCATGGTAATCAGAAAAAATAATGCTCGGAAATAGCACGTGGATGCACTGTTTATTTTATACGCGCTCCCTGGTCTTGAACGAAAGGGCCTCGTTCCGGTCAGACACAAAAGAGACATGTTGCCCGGCAATGTGAAAAGGGCAGCCGTATTTTTTGCCCGGAGGGAAAGGCGTCATGGGCTATCAAAGACGCAACATGCCCATCGATTACAAGCGGTATGGGCAGAAGAAAAAGCCTGGCTGGAAAACACGCATCAGGGCGCGGGCCTTTTTGCTGATTCTTGTGGTTGGCGGAGCAGTTTTGTGGATGGTTATTGCCGGTCGGCAGCAGAAAGAATCGGCCATGGCCGTCTTGGGTGACTACTCCTATGAGGTTCGGAAAAGTATTTATGATCGCTCCCTGGAGCCGCTTGCCGTAAGTTTTGAGCTATATGCAGTCTATGTAAAACCGTTGGAGGTGGAGGACAGTTTTAGGACAGGAGAGATCCTTGCAACAATCCTGGATCTTGACCGGGAAGAGCTGGTCAAGCGACTCCGTAAGGAACAAAGCTTCATCTGGCTTGGTCATCGAGTTGCCAAGGAAAAGGTTGCCGAATTGATAAGGCATAATATAGCCGGTCTCTACTTTCAGAAAGCGCCGGTCCGCTTTTATCCCCATGGTGAAACAGCTGCCCAGGTCCTCGGCTATGTCAAGGATGAACAGGGCTTGGATGGGGTGGAGCTCTTCTACGACAAGGAGTTGCGGCCCCGAACTATTCAGGGGATTACAGCGCACGCCGGAGATCAGCTCTTTCGTGAGGGCAGCCATCTCGTTCTCACCCTTGATCTGAAAATCCAGACCATCCTGGAGAAGCAGATGGCATTATTGCTGGACAAGACACAGGCCAGTTCCGTGGCAGCCATGGCGGTGGATCCCGCCACCGGTGAAATTATCGCCTCTGCTCAACTTCCCTCCTTTAATCCCAATTCCTTCTGGAATGCCCCACCGCAAAGCCAGAAGATGGACATGGTCTCCAGGACCATGAACCCGGGCGGTATTTCCGGGATATTGCGCTATGGGGCCGCGGTCCATGCCGGTGTTGATGTCCGCATGCGCTCCGTGGCAGATGAGCCTGTGCCGGTCGTTAAGCCGCGGCAGTTGAAAAGCGGCACCCGGGCACGGGCCGGATACTGGTGGCCGTGGCCCGGCGGCGGTTTTATCTCTGATGAACTGGCGGAGTTGCCCGATCCCAGCATTGCCGAGGAGGCCCTTCTCGGCTTTCAGCGCGATCTGGGCATCAGTTGTGCCGACCTTGTCGATTTGCCGGCCAAGGCGGCCTCAAACCTGGATGAGGATCCCTGCGCCGGTGGCCGATTAAACGGTGTTTCGCTGCTGGGTGCCTTTGCCCGTCTGGTGAATGGCGGCAAGGTGGTGCCGCTCCATTTTTTAAGGGGCACCATGGATGGTGAGGGTCGTTTTGCGGCGCGCCGCTTTACCGGCAACGGCCGCGAGATGCCTGAGGTAAGTGCGGTCTTGCGAGAATCCTTTGCGGCAAGTGCCGGTGCAGAGGCGCCTTTCTTTGCGGCGGAATATCTCTTCCCCCTGGGCCGGGATGACGACTTTGTGTTGGAGAGCCAAGAGGGGGATCAGGCCAGCAGTGTGGTGGAGGGCGAGCAGACCTTTGACGGTCTGCTTGTTGCCGTGGCGCCGATTAAAAAGCCGCAGCTGGTGCTTTTGGTCTCGGTGCAAAATGGTGATTTTGATGTGAGGGCCGCCTCGCCCATGCGCCGATTTGCCAATACCTTCCTGGAAGAGGCCGCCAAAAAGATGGAATCCGGCAACACCTCGAGTGATGTTGCCGGGCTGCCCGATACCTCACGGCTTTTTCAGGCATGGCAGCAGCAACAGAAGCTGGTCGTTACCGGCGAGACCCTGGCGCCGACTGCCTCCGGCAAAATGCCGGATCTGCTGGGGAAGAGTTTGCGTAAGGCCCTGCGGCAGTTGATGGCCTGCCGGGTGGAGGTGGAGATTGTCGGGGCCGGCAGGGTGGTCGGGCAGCAGCCGGAGCCTGGCCAAGAGTGCGGTGAACGCGTCCAGCTTCGTCTGGCCGTGCAGGAGCAGGTTCAGGAGGGCGCCAAGCCATGAAGGCCCGCAAGGTAACAGATCTGCTGGTCGGCCTGCCCTATGTCGGGCCCGCTGATGGTGCCGATCCGCAGGTGCTGAGTCTTACCGCCGATTCCCGGACCGTGGAGCCCGGCGCCCTCTTTGTTGCCGTCAAGGGCATGCAGAGCGATGGCCATGCTTATCTGCGCCAGGCGGTGGCGGCCGGGGCCAGGGCGGTTGTCGTCAATCGGGGCCGGGAGGTGGCTGGTCTTGGCGTACCGCAATTCGGCGTGGAGGATAGCGCCCGGCTTTTAGGCCCTTTGGCTGCAACCTTTTATGGCCATCCGGCCGCCGGACTGCATGTCATTGCCATCACCGGCACCAATGGCAAGACCACCTGCTCCTATCTTCTTGAGGAGATGGTGCGCTGCGACGGTGGCAGGCCCGGCGTCCTTGGCACGGTGAATTTTCGTTACCCAGGCGTCTGTCGGACGGCAAGCCATACCACACCGGATCCGGTCCAGCTCCAGCAACTGCTGGCGGAGATGGTCGAGGCTGGTGTCACTCATGTGATCATGGAGGTTTCCTCCCATGCCTTGCAGCAGGGCCGGGTGGCGGGTGTTGACTTTGATGGTGCCCTCTTCACCAACCTGAGCCGCGACCACCTTGATTATCATGGCACCATGGAGGACTATTTTGCCGCCAAAAAAGAACTGTTTGAGTGCTATTTGAAGCCGGGCGGCCTGGCGGTGATTGTCTGTGATGGCCGCCGGGGATGGGGTGATCAACTGGCAAAAGGCCTCTGCGAGCAGGGCCATGCCCGGGTCATGACCTGCGGGCCGGGCCAGATGATCAGCAGCAGCCGGGAAAAGATAACCCTGAGCGGTATCAGCATGACTGTTGATCTGGCCGGTCGCCAGGCGCTGTTTTCCTCGCCGCTGGTGGGCGCATTCAATACGCGTAATATCCTCGCTGTCCTGGGGCTTGGTCTCGGCCTCGGCTTTTCCGTGCCGGCCATGCAGCAGGCCATTGCTCGGAGTGGCGGAGCGCCGGGGCGTATGGAGAGTGTGGCGTTGACCGGAGGCGTCCACCCCAAGGTTCTTGTCGATTATGCCCATAGCCCGGATGCCCTGCGGAATGTCCTGCAGACCATCAAATCCTTGACCCGCGGCCGGCTCATCGTCGTGTTTGGTTGTGGCGGCGACCGTGATCGAGGCAAGAGGCCGATAATGGGGGGCATAGCGGTACGGTATGCTGATCTGGCCATTATTACATCCGATAATCCGCGCAGTGAGGAGCCGGGCCGGATCATAGCCGATATAGAAGCAGGTATGCAGGAACGGGGCGCCAGAAGAGTTGACGGGGATGAGGTCGGCACAAGGGCCGGGCAATACCTTGTTATTGAATCACGGCACCAGGCCATTGCCGCCGCCATCCGCCTTGCCCACAGGGACGATGTGGTGTTGATAAGCGGCAAGGGGCACGAAGATTATCAGCTGACGCGATCAGGTAGGGTGCATTTTGATGATCGCCTTGAGGCAAAAAGAGAACTTGAGAAGGTTTGGGGGAAGGCTGTGGGGGCAGCCTGAAACTTCGTACAGGTTCGAGGAGAAAAAAATGGAAATTTTGCGATGTAGAGAAGCGAGATCAACTGGTGCGGCAGTGTCGGCCGGCATGCCGGAAGTCAACCAAGGAGATGCCGTGGTGGAAGACGTGACCTGGAGGTTAAGCGATGTTCTCCTTGCCACCGGCGGCAGGTTTGTCTCCGGTCCGGCCAAGGCTAAATTCGGCGGGGTATCCACGGATACCAGGACCATCAAAAAAGGAGATCTCTTTGTCGCCTTGAGCGGCGCCAATTTTGATGGGGCCGAGTTTGCCCTGGAGGCCGTCCAAAAGGGAGCCGGAGGGATTGTCGTTGATGTGGTGCCGGATGAGGTTCTTGACGTGCCGGTTATCCAGGTTGATGACACCCTGCATGCCTTAGGCGACCTTGCCGCCTATCGCCGCGCCGAGGTGACCGATTTGAAGGTGGTGGCGATCACCGGCAGCTCCGGAAAGACCACGGTGAAGGAGATGAGCGCCGCCATCCTGGCCGACGAATTTAATGTCTTAAAGACAAAGGGCAATTTTAACAACCTGATCGGCATGCCGTTGTCGCTGCTGCCGGTGGATAACCAGCACGACGTGGCGGTTTTGGAGATGGGGATGAACCGCCCCGGTGAAATAGCCCGGATGGCGGAGATTGCCGATCCTGACATTGCCTGTATTGTCAATATTCAGGCCGCCCATCTGGCCGGGCTCGGTTCGGTGGAGGGTGTGGCGCGGGCCAAGGGTGAGCTCTTCAGAGGGTGCAGCTCCTGGGCCCGGCTCTGCGTTAACTACGACGACAAGATGGTCAGGGCCCTGGCTCGTAAGCTCCATCAGGACAAGATCCCCTATGGTCGCCACTGCAAGGCCCTGATCAGGGCCACCCATGTCAAGAACATGGGTGAAAAAGGCATGGCCTTTACTCTGCATGTCGGTGGTGAGCGTCAGCGTCTGCAGATGAGTGTCATGGGTGAACACAATGTTTCAAACGCCTTGGCCGCCGCCGCCATCGGCCATGCCGCCGGTCTTGATATCAGTCAGATTGTCGAGGGCCTGGAAAAATTCAAGGCCTTTGATAAGCGCTTGGAAATCATGGATATCGGCGGCCTGAAAATCGTTAATGACTGTTATAACGCCAATCCCGCCTCCATGATGGCCGCCTTTGATACCGTGCAGGCCATGCGGGGGAGCCGCAAGACCATTGCCATCCTCGGCGATATGCTGGAACTGGGGGAGGAGAGTGAAAAGGCACATCGCCGACTGGGCGAGATGGTTGCCTGTAAGGGCTTTGATTATCTGCTGGTTTATGGCGAATATTCCAAGATTGTCGCCCAGGGGGCCATGGATGCCTCCATGGCCAGGCGCCAGGTCCATCAGTTACCTGACAAGGAAGCCATACTGCAGACCATCTTTGAATGTATGGAGGAAAAATCCTTTGGGCCGGGCGACTATTTCCTGGTGAAAGGATCGCGCGGAATGTGCATGGAAAAGATCATTGAGGGACTGCAGCGTGAACTGGGTTAACAGCCTGTTGAAAAGCTGCTGCGCTCGAAGGTCTCTCTTTGTTCGCTATCTGCTGATGCGTGTCAGAATTCGGCTGGAGCTAAGCGAGCGGAGCGAGACTCCGAAATGCTCCTAAACCCCATGTAGACTGCACCCCAAGGGTGCTCGAAGTGTCGCAGGCTCCCTTACCTCCTGCGGGCGGGCATTTTTCGCCTCATTTTTTCTAGCCTCAGCTTCGCTCGCTACCTTTTTCAACGGGCTGTTAAGGGAAAAAACGACCTGAAACGAGTCCTGTAATCTGAAACCTGAATCCTGACTACTAATGTTATATCATCTGCTCTATCCGCTCCATACCGTTTTCAGCGGCTTTAATGTCTTCCGCTACATCAGTCTGCGCGGTATAGGGGCGACCATTACCGCCTTTTTGCTGGTGGTTTGTTTTGCCGGGCCGTTTATCCGCCTGTTGCAACGCCATCAGGTGGGGCAGGTGGTGCGGGATGACGGGCCCGAGTCCCATTTCAGTAAACAGGGTGTGCCCACCATGGGTGGGGTCCTTATCCTCGGTGGAGTACTGGCCGGGACCCTGCTCTGGGTCGATCTCACCAATATCTATGTCTGGATCATCCTGGGCATTACCGTCTGGTACGGCATGATCGGTGCCTGGGACGACTATTGCAAGATCAAGAAACAGAATTCCAGGGGGCTCAGTGCCAAGGGCAAGCTGCTTCTGCAGGTGGCGGGTGCCCTGGTGGCCGGTGTTTTCATCGCTAATCAGCCCTCCTATCTCACCACGCTCACCATCCCTTTTTTCAAGGGGTTTCAGCCGGATCTGGGGGCGTTTTATATCCCCTTTGTCATGTTTGTGGTGGTGGGCGCCTCAAATGCCGTCAACCTGACCGACGGCCTTGATGGCCTGGCCACCGGACCAACCGTGGTGACCAGCGCCGTCTACCTGCTTTTTTCTTATCTGGCCGGGCATGTGGGCCTGGCCACCTATCTGCAGATTCCGCATGTGGCCGGTGCCGGCGAGGTGGTTATCTTCTGCGGCGCCCTGGCCGGCGCCAGCCTCGGCTTCCTGTGGTATAACACCTTTCCTGCACAGATGTTCATGGGGGACGTGGGGTCGCTCTCCATTGGCGGCGCCCTCGGCACAGTGGCCATTGTCACCAAGCAGGAGGTGCTCTTGGCCCTGGTGGGCGGTGTCTTTGTCATGGAGGCTATTTCCGTGATTCTGCAGGTCGGCTATTTTAAGATGTCGGGCGGCAAACGTATCTTTCTCATGGCCCCCTTTCATCACCACTTTGAAAAAAAGGGCTGGGTGGAACCCAAGGTGGTGGTGCGCTTTTGGATTGTCTCCATTGTTTTGGGTCTTATTGCCCTGGCCACCCTGAAACTGCGCTGATGGTTGCTTATCATGATTGAGGCGAAATTCTTCACCAACAACAAGAATATCCTGGTGGTGGGGGCCGGTCGGTCCGGCATGGCGGCCTTGCGTCTCCTGGCCCGGCAGGGTTGCCGTCTTGCCGTCAGCGACGGCGGCCCATTGGACCGCCTGGACGCCGAGCAGCAACAATGGCTGCTCGACAAGCAGGTGGCCCTGGAATTTGACGGCCATCGGACAGAGACCTTTTGCCGGTCGCACTGCATCATCGTCAGTCCCGGGGTGCCCCTGGATTTGCCGCAACTGGCGGAGGCCCGCCAGAGTGGTATCCCGGTTATCGGCGAGCTGGAGCTTGGCGCCCTTTTCACCGATGTGGACATCGTCGCTGTCACCGGCACAAACGGCAAGACCACGGTGACCACAATGATCGGCGCCATGCTGGCTGCTGACGGTAAACGGGTTTTTGTGGGCGGCAATATCGGCACTCCCCTCTGTGACTTTGTCGCCCGGGAAGGGAAGGCGGATGTTCTGGTACTTGAGGTGAGCAGCTTTCAGCTGGACAGCTGTGCCGCTTTTCGGCCCCATGTTGCGGTACTGCTCAATATCAGCCCTGACCATCTGGACCGCTACGCCTCCTATGCCGCCTATGCAGAAGCTAAAATGCAGATCTTCAAGCGGCAGCGGCGCCATGATTTTGCCGTGATAAACGGCGATGACCCGGAGATTGTCGGCAGACTGAGCGCCATTCCCTCCACCATCAGGGAATTTGGCCGGAAAAAGAGCTGTCAGGCCAGGATGGCCGGTAACACGGCCCTTTTGCAGCTGCCTGCAGAGGCGGTGGAGGAATATTCCTTGCCCGAGGAGATCAGCACCTATCCCAACTGTGACAATTGCCTGGCCGCCATCATGGTTGCCAGGCTCATGGCATGCAGGGCCGAGGCGGTGGCACAGGGGCTTGCCGCCTTTAGGCTGCTGGAGCACCGTCTGCGCACAGTCGCCATCATCAGGGGCGTTACCTATATTGATGATTCCAAGGCGACCAATATCGGCGCCCTGCAGTCGGCTCTGGCCGGCATGACCGGACCGGTGCATCTGATTGCCGGGGGGCGTGATAAGGGCGGCGATTACAGCCGGGTCAGTGGCGATGTGAGCCGCCGGGTGAAGAGTCTGATTTTGATAGGCGAGGCAGCCGACAAAATGGCAGCCGCCTGGGGGGAGGATGTCCGAGTCGTGCGGGCCGCCTCCCTGGAGGAGGCCGTCAGACTGGCCGCCGGGCAGGCGCAAAGCGGCGAGACGGTTTTGCTGTCACCGGCCTGCGCCAGTTTTGATATGTTCAGCAGTTATAGCGAACGGGGCAGGGCTTTTCAGGAGGCGGTGGCGGCCTTGGAGGCCGGGCCTCATCTGGCAGCCCGGGCAGGGACATGAAGAGGGAGGTGCCGGTATCATGCGAATGCTGATATGTGGCGGTGGCACGGGCGGCCATCTTTTTCCGGGTATTGCCGTGGCAGAAGAGGTCCTTGATTCCGTGCCCCGCAGTGAGGTCCTCTATGTGGCCACCGAGCGGGAGACCGATGCCAAGGTCTTGCGCGACAAGCCCTTTCCCTTTGTGGTCTTGAAGAGTGAGGGAATCAAGGGTAAAACAGTGCGGCAGAAGCTGGGCGCCCTGCTGAGAATGCCGGCCAGCCTGTGGGACGCCTGGCGGATCATCAGCCGATTCAGGCCGGATGTGGTCCTGGGAGTGGGCGGCTATGTCACCGGTCCGCCCCTGTTGGCGGCCTGGCTGCGACGCATACCGACCTGTATCCATGAGCAGAACTCCGTGCCCGGTCTGGCCAATCGACTCCTGGGACGGCTGGTGAAGAGGATATTTGTCTCCTTTCCCGGCAGCGAGCAGCGATTTCCTGCCCGAAAGTGTTTTTTTACCGGAAACCCGGTGCGCAAAGAGGTGCGGGCCCTGTCCGGCGGCGAAAAGATCGGTGATAATTTTACCTTGGTGGTCATGGGCGGATCTCTGGGGGCCCACAGCATCAACACCATGATGATGGAAGCGGCCCAGATCATGCGGACAACCGTGCCGGCCGGTTTTGTTGTTATTCATCAAACAGGCAGGCAAGACAGCAAATCCGTGCGCCAGGCCTACAAGGAGGCGGGGATTCCGGCCAGGGTGGCCTCCTTCTTCAGTCAGATGCCCTTTGTGCTGGCCAAGGCTGATCTTGTCGTGGGGCGGGCTGGTGCCACCAGCCTGGCCGAATTGACGGTGATGGGGAAACCGATGATTCTTATCCCATACCCCCATGCGGCGGACAACCATCAGGAGATCAATGCGGATTGGTTGGTGGAGGCAGGTGCGGCCATAAAGTGCCGTGAAGACGAGACAAGCGGCGCGGAGCTGGCCGCACTCATTGTAGAGCTGGCCGACAATGACCGGAAGAGGCGGGAAATGGCGGATAGGGCCCACAGGTTGGGTGAGCCGGCTGCCGCCAAAAAAATCGTCCGCCACTGTCTCGATCTGTGCGGTGACAACGCAATCATGTAACAGGCAAAAAAAGTGTACAAGAAAAATAAACATATTCATTTCGTGGGCATCGGCGGCATCGGCATGAGCGGTATTGCCGAGCTTCTCCTCAACCTGGGTTACCGGGTAAGTGGATCCGACCTGGCAACCACCCCCATTACCAGGCGCCTTGAGGATCTGGGGGGGACAATATATCAGGGCCATGATGCGGCCTGGGTGGAGGGGGCCGAGGTGGTGGTCACCTCCACGGCCATTCGTCGGGACAATCCAGAGGTGTTGGCCGCCGGCGAGGCCGGTATACCGGTCATCCCCAGGGCCGAGATGCTGGCTGAGCTCATGCGCCTCAAGAAGTTCGGCATCGCCATTGCCGGCTCGCACGGCAAGACCTCAACCACCTCCCTGGTGGGTGCTGTACTGGCCGAGGCCAAGCTTGATCCTACTGTGGTCATCGGTGGTCAGGTCAACAGCCTGGGCAGCAATGCCAAACTGGGAGAAGGGGAGTTTCTGGTGGCCGAAGCGGATGAGAGCGACGGCTCTTTTCTGCACCTGGCTCCGGTGGTGGAGGTGGTGACCAATATCGACCTTGAGCACCTCGACTATTACCGGAACATCGACGAGATCAAGGATGTATTCCTGCAGTTTGTCAGCAAGATTCCCTTTTATGGCGCGGCAATCCTCTGTCTTGACGATGATAATATTGTTGAACTGCTGCCGCAGATCAAAAAAAGGGTGATTACCTATGGCCTCACCGCCCAAGCCGATATCCATACCCGTACCATCGATAAACAGGGTTTTGGTTGCCGCTTTGATGTCTGTCGGGGCCGCGAGGTGCTGGGTGAGATCAGCCTGAAGTTTCCAGGTCTTCATAATGTCTATAATGCTCTGGCCAGCGTGGCGGTGGCCCTTGAAATCGGCATCGATTTTGCCACCATTGCCGCCGGTCTCGGCAAATGGGGAGGTGTGCAGCGCCGTCTGCAGATAAAAGGTGAAGAGAGGGGGATCACGGTGATTGACGACTATGGTCATCATCCCACCGAGATCAAGGCCACCCTGGGCGCCATCAAGGACGCCTGGCCCAAGAGAAGGGTTGTCGTGCTTTTTCAACCCCATCGCTACACACGCACCCAGTCACTCTTTAAAGAGTTCTGTACAGCGTTTCATGCCGCGGATCTGTTGGTGATGACCGAGATCTATCCGGCCAGTGAACCGCCCATCGAGGGGGTCGATTCGGCCCGGCTCGTTGCCGCCATTAAAGAAAGGGGCCAGCGTGACGTTCTTTTGGCCGAGGGGGTGGCAGAGCTGGCCGCCGTTGCCTTTCCTCTGCTGAGCGAGGGAGATGTGGTGGTGACGCTGGGTGCCGGCAATATATACCAGGCCGGTGAAGAGCTTCTCCGGCTTCTTGGGGAAAATGGGTAAGGCGCCGACGGCGTATGGTCCCAGGTGGCAGTAGAGGTTCAGCGTGGCAAAGAAGGGGAGGCAGCATGGCAGCGGTGGCAATGACAACATGGCAAGAGAATATGGCGGTTGAGGCGGCGGCAGAGACGCGGCCGGCCTGGGCTGATTATTTTAACGACGAGATGATCGATTTCTGGCTGGGCGAGGTCCTTTGGAATCAGGACATGGCCAAGTTCACCAGCTACGGGGTGGGGGGCTGCGCCGAGGCGATTATCTGGCCCGCCAGTGTCAGGGAGCTCAGCCTGCTGCTCAAGGGAATCCGGCGGCTGAATATTCCCTGGCGTCTGGTGGGTGGCGGCTCCAACATTCTCGTGGCGGATGAGGGGCTCAAGGGCATCACCCTGATCTTTGGCAAGCGCTTTGCCACTATTGAGGTGGTGGGGGAGAAGGATGGCCTGGTGGACGTTCGGGTGGAGGCGGGCTGCAGCTTGGCGCGTCTGGTGAATTGGTGTGCGGAGCAGGGCTTAAGCGGCCTGGAGTTTGCCGCAGGTATCCCCGGCAGCGTCGGTGGCGCTCTGGTTATGAATGCCGGGGCTTGGGGCGGTGATATTTCCCAGGTGATACGCTCCATAACGGTGATGGATGAATATGGCGAGTGTTGTGACAAGGAAGCCGGCCAGCTGCACTATGGCTACCGTTCCTGGGGCGAGGATGCCGGTCTGATCGCTGTGGCCGGTGTCTTCGGTTTGCAGCGGGGTGATAAGGCAGCCATAAAAGAAAAGTGCCGTAAGGTGGTGGCTGCCCGCATGAAGCAGCAGCCCCAGGAGGCAAGTTGCGGTTCTTTTTTTAAAAATCCGCCCCAGGGCAGGAGCGCCGGCGAGCTTATCGAGCTGGCCGGTCTCAAGGGCAAGCGGCTGGGCGGTGCCATGGTCTCAGAGAAGCACGGCAATTTTCTGATTAATACCGGCAGCGCCACGGCCCATGATCTTGTCCGTCTCATGCACCTGGTGCAGAGCACGGTCAATGAGAAGTTTGGCGTGTTGTTGGAACCTGAAGTGCGATTGCTTGGCTTTGCGGGTGGAAATTGATGAAAAAGAGAAGGGGGGGCTACTCTTCACCCCTGCAGAAGAAAATGGCGGACCAGCGTTCCGAACGTCGCCAACTCTATGCCCTTATCGCCGGACTTGCCCTGGCCGTGGGGTTACTCTTTATGGTGGGCTGGGGGATCTATGTCGGTGTCAGCCACAGCTCTTTTTTTCAGCTGGAATCCATTGTTGTGGAGGGTTCCAGTCGCTTTTCCGCCGAAGAGGTCGCCAGCCTGGCCCGCCTGGACAACAAGAGCAACCTGGTGGCGATCCGCAAAAAGGAGGTTGAGGCGGCCCTGCGGAAGACGGGCTGGATAGATGGCGTGGAGGTCCATAAAAAATGGCCCAACACTATTGTCCTGGTGGTTAATGAACGCAAACCCGCTGCCATGATCAGTGTGAACGGCCTGTTGTCCTACATGGACGGCAGGGGTCGGATTTTTGCACCGGTTACTGCCGGCGATGATCTTGATTATCCGGTCCTGCAGGTGCCTGAAGAGAAGATGCTGGCTGATCAGCAAACCATGAAGGGGCCCCTGGACATGCTGCGCTACGCCAGCCATGGCAATCCTGATCTGCCCAAACAGAATATCTCGCAGATTGTGCTGGACCAGAGTGGGGCGATGACCCTCTTTCTGGCCGACAATCCCTTCCCCGTGGTTTTGGGGCGGGACAAGATGTGGACAAAATACAAGCGCTTAACCAGGGTGCTTGCCTGGCTCTATAAGAAGAAAAAATTCAGCACGGTGGCCTCCATTGATATGGAATATCTGGAAGGCCGTGTTCTTGTGAAGTTTAACGGCTAACTCTGGCAAAAGCAGAGCACGGTAGCAATTATGCCAAAAAAAGAGAAAGAGAAGAAAGTGACAAAGCCGACGGGCCAGGAAAGAAAACGGGGCGAAATAGTGGTGGGGCTGGATATCGGCACCACCAAGATCTGTACCATTGTCGGGGAAGTGTTCCCTGATCAGGTGGACATCATCGGCATTGGCGTGCATCCCTCCATCGGCATGCGCAAAGGGGTGGTGGTCAACATCGAGGCAACGGTCAACTCCATTAAGCGTTCCGTCAAAGAGGCGGAGGTCATGGCCGGCTGTCAGATCTCTTCGGTGTTCGTGGGCATTGCCGGCTCCCATGTCAAGGGGGTCAACAGTGACGGGGTTATCGCCCTCAAAAATCATGAAATCAGCCAGGATGATATTGCCAGGGTGGTGGAAAACGCCAAGGCCATTCCTCTCACCCAGGAACAGGAGGTGCTCCATGTCCTGCCCCAGGAGTTTATTGTCGACGGCCAGGGCGGCATTCAGGATCCCCTCGGTATGGCCGGGGTGCGGCTGGAGGCCGAGGTGCATATCGTCACCGGTTCGGCCACAGCCATCCATAACATTGTCAAATGCTGCAACAAGGCGGGTCTGGATGTTGATGATGTGGTGTTGGAGCCGGTGGCCTCGGCCCATGCCGTTTTGACCGAGGAGGAACAGGAACTCGGTGTCGGATTGCTTGATATAGGCGGCGGCACCAGTGATCTGGCCGTGTTTGCCGACAATTGCATCCGGCAGACCTTTGTGCTGGGTATCGGCGGCGACAATCTCACCAATGACCTGTCCCATGGGCTGCGTACGCCGCTTCAGGACGCGGAGCGCCTCAAAGAGAAGTATGGCTGCGCCATTGCATCGCTCATTGACAAGGATCAGGTCATCGAGGTGCCGTCAGTGGGGGAAAAGAAACCACGCAAGCTCTCCCAGCGCGTTATGGGTGAGATCCTTGAACCCCGGGTGGAGGAGATGCTGACCCTGATCAATCAGCAGATGATTGACAACAAGGTGAAAAGCAAGGTGCATGCCGGCATTGTCATGACCGGCGGCAGCTCGCTGCTGGCCCACATGGTCGACCTGGCCGAGCAGATTTTTGATATGCCGGTACGTATCGGCTATCCGCGCCATGTGGGCGGCGTCACCGATCTGGTCAACACACCGCAATGTGCCACAGGTGTCGGCCTTCTGCTCTATGGCGCCAAGCATGAACCGGGCCAGTTCCTGGTGGACAACGGTCCCATGCTGGGCAAGATCAGTAAAAAGATAAAGAGTTTTTTCAAGCGTGTCATGTAGGGCGGCGTCCCTGGGGAGGACGCGGCAGCCCGGTGATTTGGCGGTAAGACAAGTAAAAAAGATGACTGAACGTAGCAATGTGTGAACAAGGCGACTCATGAGGGGTGTAGATTATGGCAGATTTTAAAATGGCAACAATAGAAGGTCGAGCCCGCATCAAGGTGTTCGGCGTCGGCGGCGGCGGCGGAAATGCCGTGAACACCATGGTGGAAAACGGCATCACCGGCGTTGAGTTTATCTCCGGCAATACCGATGTCCAGGCCTTGGAGCGATCGCGGGCCGATGTCCAGATCCAGCTCGGCGTGGAGACCAGTAAGGGGCGCGGCGCCGGCGCCAATCCCGAGATTGGCCGTCTATCCGCCGAGGAGAGTCGTGACGTCATCCGCGAGGCCCTGAAGGATTCGGAGATGGTCTTTGTGGCAGCCGGTCTGGGCGGCGGTACCGGTACCGGCGCCGCGCCCATTATCGCACGGATCGCCAAGGAGGTCGGCGCCCTTACCGTGGCGGTTGTTACCAAGCCCTTTACCTTTGAGGGCAAGGCCCGCATGAAAAAGGCGGAGGCGGGTTGGGATGAACTCAAGGAAAATGTTGATACCATTATCACCATTCCCAATGACCGGGTCCTGGCCCTGTCCCAGAAGTCCACCATGTTCATGGACTCCATGAAGATGGTGGATGATGTCCTGGTCAAGGCGATCAAGGGTATCACCGATCTCATCAATATGGACGGCTATATCAATCCCGATTTTGCCGATGTCTGCGCGGTGATGAATGAGATGGGCACCGCCCTGATGGGCTCCGGCTCCAGTAGCGGCGACAACCGGGCCAAGGAGGCGGTAAAGCAGGCCATTGAAAGCCCGCTGCTCAAGGATGTCTCCATCCAGGGGGCACGCGGTGTCCTGGTCAATATGACGGCCCGTCAGGATTCACTGGCCATGCATGAGGTCACCGAGGTCACCAGCCGTATCCAGAACGAGGTGCATGAGGATGCCAATATCATCATGGGTGTTATCTTTGACGAGAATGCCGGTGATGAGATGCGGGTGACCGTGGTTGCCACCGGCATCAAGGAGGAGAATAAACTGGCTCCCCTGGCCGAGGTAACGCCCCTTGTGGCCAACGGTGACAACCGGCCTGATCGCTATTATCGCAATGAGACGGATAATGCCCCCTCGTTTCATTCCGGCCATCTGAACCAGATGAAGCAGGCCAGTCTCTTCGGCGCAGATGTTAATCCCCTGGACGAGGAGACCCTGGATGTGCCCGCCTGGATAAGGAAGAATGCCAATTAACCTTTTGTATTGCTGCCCTGCAGGTGCGTGGGGCTAGCCTGGGCCGTGCCCATGCGTCCTTGTCCCTTGAAGCCACAAGGCCCCGGAGATACCCCTCTCTCTTCGTGGGCCTTGTGGCTTTTTTATGGTACTCTTTGATCTATGAAAAACTCCGCCGAGTTGCTTGCCCGGGAATGGGGCACCATTATCAAGAAGTGGAAGGGTAAAGTGCCCGTTGCCCTGCTCTTCCCCAATGTTTACCACCTGGCCATGTCCAATCTCGGCATGCAGCTGGTCTACCGGATTGCCGGTGGTCATCCTGATATTGTCTGTGAACGCGTCTTCCTGCCGGAGGAAAAGGGGGCCGTGCCGGTGTCGGTGGAGTCGGGGCGGCTGCTCACCGATTTCCCTGTCATCCTCTGCAGTCTCAGTTTTGAGAGTGATTTTCTCAACCTGATCAAGATGTTGCTGCAGGCCGGTGTGGAACCCCTTGCCGCAGAGCGGCGGGGCAGGCCGCCCCTGCTTATCGCTGGTGGGGTTGCCACCTTTATCAACCCCGAACCCATGGCGCCTTTTATTGATCTCTATGCGGTCGGTGATGCCGAGGTGCTGTTGCCCGGTCTGCTCGAAAGCCTCGCTGGTGTAGATTTTGACCGGCCTGATTGGCCGACCGTGGTGTTGCAGGAGTATGCGGCCAGGCCCGGCTATTATGTGCCGGCCAACTACCGTTATCGCTATGACGACAGCGGCGACTTTGCCGGAATGGAGGCGGCTGGCGGCGCACTGCTGCCGGTGGAAAAGAGGGTCTGTTCGGCCCCGGAGCAGGCCGGCCATTCCGAGTTGTTGACCCCCAACACCGAGTTTGCCGACCTCTACCTCGCCGAGCTTGGCCGGGGTTGCAGTCGTGCCTGTCGTTTTTGCGCCGCCGGTTTTGTCTATCGACCGCCCAGGCTGTGGCGGAGCAAGGCCATCATCAGGGCCCTGCAAGAGATGCCGGCCGGCTGCACACGGGTGGGCCTGCTCGGTATGGAGATGGCCCATGCCGATGAGCTGGCTGCAGTGGCCCGTTTTCTGGAGGGCCGGGGCTGCGCCCTTTCCTTTTCCTCACTGCGGGCCGATGCCCTTACGGATGAGCTGGTTTCCCTGCTTGAGAGCAGTAAGCTGAAAAGTGCGGCCATTGCCCCGGATGGTGCCTCGGAACGCTTGCGTCGGGTGATCAACAAGGGGCTCACCCGGCAGGATATTATCACGGCGGCCCGCATTCTGGTGAAGGCAGGGGTCAGCAATCTGAAGCTCTATTTTATGGTTGGCCTGCCCACCGAGACCAGGGAAGATCTCGGTAGCCTGGTTGAGTTGGTGGAGGAGGTCAAGGTCGCCATTGATGAGGTGGGCCGGGCCCGGGGGCGCCTGGCCACCATTACCGTCAGCCTCAACTCCTTTGTGCCAAAGGCGTGCACGCCTTTCCAATACGCCGCCTTTGCCGGAGTGGCAACCTTGAAGGAACGCATAAAGTACATTCGTCGGGAGCTGAAGACCCTTGCCAATGTCAAATTGAAGGTGGACAAACCGGATAACGCCTTTTTTCAGGCGGTACTGGCCCGTGGTGATCGCCGTTTGGCATATGCCCTGCTGGACATGGCCCAGACCGGTCGCAACTGGCGTCAGGTTCTCAAGGGTCACGGAATCGACCCCCTGGCCATTGTCCGGGCCCGTGGTCGGGATGAGAGATTCTGTTGGCAGGTTGTTGACCACGGCATGGTCGATGACTACCTGTGGCAGGAATATGGCAAGGCCCTTGCTGAAAAAACTACCCGGCCGTGTGACACGATACGCTGCCGGCGCTGTGGAGTATGCGGTGACTGATCTGAAGAGCGACCAGGAAGAGCAGGCGGGCTCGAAGCCCTTCCGCCTGGTGAAATTTTTTTCCTATACCTCCATCGGGGTGGTGATCGTAACCACCCTGGTGCTGGCCTGGGTTATCTCCAATTACACCACCAAGGCCCTCCTGGATCGCAGTAAGGAGTATAATCTTGTTCTGGCCAAGAATCTCAGCCACCAGATTTTTCAGCAGTTTGTTCTGCCTCTGGCCCTGCAGAACCGGCAGATCGCCGTGCAGGATCCGCGTCAGTTTAAAAAGCTTGATGATATTGTTCGCAATGCCACCCATGGTGTCAATATCAAGTCGGTGACCATCTATTCCAAAAAGGAAAATATTGTCTCCTATTCCACCAATAGCGACAGGATGGGGAAAAAAGGCCTGGCCGGCGAAGGCTATGACCTGGCCATAGAGGGCGAGAGTACCTCGAGCTTTGAGGTGCGCGGTTCCCTGCTCAATCTGTTGCCCGGCAGTCCGGATGTCTCCTGTATCATCAAGACCTCCATCCCCTTGCGCAAGGAAAGACCCTTTAGTGTGGATGAATCGGTGATGGGGGTTATTGAGATTGTTCAGGACCTCTCCGATGACCTGGAGGCACTGATCAATCTGCAAGGGACCATTCTGATCACCTCCATCGTCATCATGGCGGCCCTCTTCGGGGTCTTGTCCATGATCGTCCATCGGGCCGATCTGATCATTGAAGAGCGGGCCAGGGAACGCCGGCGGCTGGAAGAAAAATTGAACGCCAATCAGCGCCTGGCCTCCCTGGGTAAGATGGTGGCCTCGGTTTCCCACGAGATCAAAAACCCCTTGGGTATTATCCACTCCACCGCGGAAATTCTCGGCAAGCGTATCGCCAAGGTGGCGCCGGGCAAGGAGCATCTGGCCACCATTATCATTGATGAGACAACCCGGCTCGACGGCATTGTCCGCGAATTTCTCGACTTTGCCCGACCGCGCTCCCCCAAGCTTAAAAACGTGGCCATTAATGATATCATCCGCAAGGCCTCTTCCTTTATGGGGGCGAATCTGGCCAAACGCGGCGTGACCGTCAGGCTGAATCTTGCCGATAATCTGCCCTGGATTATGGGGGATTATGATCAGCTCTATCAGGCGGTTATGAATATAGTGGTCAATGGGGCCCAGGCCATGCCGCAGGGCGGCGAGGTGCGCATCACCAGCCGCTTGCATGGCCACAGGTTGCTGGTTGAGATCGCTGATCAGGGCTGCGGTATGGATGCCAAGGCCGTGGAGCAGGCCTTTAACCCTTTTTTTACCACCAAGAGCCGCGGAACCGGTTTGGGATTGGCCATTGTCAAAAATATCGTTGAGCAGCACCACGCCGAGATTACCGTAGAGAGCAACGAGGGACGGGGTACGACCTTTACCCTTGCCTTTCCCGTGGCAAGAAAATAGCAGCCTCCAGATTTCCATTGCCATAACGCACGCTTTATCGTGCCGTAATGGCTAGCACTGGACAACTCTCCGACATGCAACGAGTCAAAAGACGGTAAAAAGAATTCAGAATTCAGAATTCAGGAGTCAGGAGTCAGGAGTCAGGAGGCAGCAGAAAGGCTGAAAAGAAAATCAGTCGTTCTGACTTTCGCCGACCCTCTGCATTCCGGCCTGTTGGGGAAACGTTGCCTTGCGCCTTGAACCTTGAAGCATAAAAAAAGAGGCTGCCCCTTTTGGGACAGCCTCTTTTTTTATGGAGAGGGGGAGGGCAGGAGATCTATTTTTTATTGTCGCTTTGCAATTCCTGCATCAGGGCGTCACGGTCGGCCACCAACTGCTCATAGACCTTTTCCGCCTCCTTTTCACGGTCGCCCTGGCTGGCCTTTATCTCTTGAACCTTGGCCTGGATCTTCTCCTTTTTGATCTTTAAGGTCTTGGCCCCAAAAAGGGCGCCGGCCAGATAGGTGAAGCCGAAGAACATCAATTCGACATCATCGTTTTTGATCTTTTCCAGGGTTTCGTCATCAATCTCGTAGGTGTCGAGAAAGGATGACTCAAAGACAAAGGATTTGAATTTTTCAAGATTGGTGGAGACCATGAAGAACATCTTCTGGCCCTGCTCGCTGAGGTTGGCCTGGAAACCATAGGATTTGCGGCGCATGACAAGCTGCATCCATTCGTTGTTCATCTCATCACAGAGATCCACGCCCTGGTCGGCCCGCCATTCGCGGATGGTCCACTCCTTGTCTTCCTCATGGCCCTTGCAGTGCGGTTCCTTAACCACGAAGAAAAACTTTTCAGCATCAGCGCCTTCGTCACCGGCCTGATGAAAATTGGCCATACCAACGGGGTAGTAGCGGCAGGCAGAGGGGCGTTCTTCATAGATGGTACAGCCCTGGTCCGTGACAAAGGGGCAACGCCCCTCCTCGTCCAGGAGGATCTTGACGCCCGGCATGTCGGTTTTTTCTATATAGGTCGGTGTGGTATAGCGCAGCAGGAGCTCATCGGATGTAATGTTGAGCAGCCTGCGCAGCCTGAGAATGTCAAAGGGAGTCAAAATTATATCAATATTACCGCAGCACGCCGTGAAACAGGAGACACCGGGGTGGCAGCGAAATTTGATTTTTGAGTCCAGTGTATATTTGGTGGGAATAATATTGCTTGGGTTTTTATCGTAACCAAACATATTGGATGATGTGTCAGCCATAAAAGCAACCTCTTGACGTGGTGAGTTAAATCGAAAAATAAATAACTTGATATCAGGCGGATAGGATTCTAGTAGAGTTTGGTTGAATGCCTGTTCACTCCTGTTTTAACAAGGTCAAACAAGTAAGCACGGCAGGGGGGGGTTGTCAATTGTATTTATAGATTGAAAAAAAGAAATAGCCGTATCCATGTGATTTTGTTGGGCCATCCGACTCAAATGGTGTGGCGGTTGGCCCCTGAAGGGCTGCTGTCTTGGCCGGCTTCTTTGCCCGTTTGCCCGGTAGTTTTTCTCTTGACATTATGATGGCGAAATTTTATAGAACTAAGGGCTAGAAAATGAAGCCCTACTCATTTTTTGCACCTGTTCCACGCAGATTATCAGGGACGTTCTGGAAAAAGTTCATGATAACAGTGTGTTAGTTGGTGGAGATGAGCTTCGGTTTTTGGCCGCCCATTTACGTGATAATGGTGCTTTTTACGGCTTCGAGGTGTTGGGTCGGCAGGTAAGGTTTACCTGCTGCAGGTATTCCGGCATTTTTTAGTCGATTGGTTTAGAAGACAGATTTCGCCCTAGAAGTGAGATCAAAAATTAATCCTTTGAGGAGGTATTTTAATGCCAAGTTATGTTGATCCTTCCAAATGTGACGGTTGCAAGGGTGGTGACAAGACTGCTTGTATGTACATTTGCCCGAACGACCTGATGGTTCTTAACAAAGAGGAGATGAAGGCCTACAATCAGGAGCCTGATGCCTGTTGGGAATGCTACTCCTGTGTTAAGATCTGCCCTCAGGGTGCAATCGCTGTTCGTGGTTACGATGACTTCGTACCCATGGGTGGTCAGGTTCATCCCATGAGAAGTGCTGACTCCATTATGTGGACTGTCAAGTTCCGTAACGGTGCCATGAAGCGCTTCAAGTTCCCTGTACGTACCACCGCTGAAGGTGCTGCCAACGCCTACGTTGGTGAGAAAGGCGACAACCTTGATGACGAGCGTCTGCTCCTCGAGGCCGAGCTTCCCCAGCCCACTATGCTTGCAAAGTAATCTGCGGGTTAACGGAATCTAAATTAATTTTAAAATTTCTATTTTAAGGAGATTTCAATATGGCATTACCTAATAAACCAAAAGGTGAGATCAACGCTGATCCTAATCCGGAAGTAGTTGAGATCGCTACCGACGTCCTGATCGTTGGTGGTGGTATGGCTGCTTGTGGTACCGCTTTTGAGATCAAAAAGTGGGCCGATGACAGCCTCAAGATTACTCTGGTTGACAAGGCCTCCATGGAGCGTTCCGGTGCAGTTGCCCAGGGTCTGTCCGCTATCAATACCTACATCGGTGAGAACGTTATCGAGAACTACGTGAAAATGGTTCGTAACGATCTCATGGGTGTTGTTCGCGAAGACCTCATCTACGACCTCGGTCGTCACGTTGATGAGTCTGTTAAGCTTTTCGAAGAGTGGGGCCTGCCCATCTGGAAGAAAGACGCTGACGGCGAGAACCTTGATGGTGCCAAGCCTGCTCCTTCCCTGCGTGAAGGCGGCCAGCCGGTACGTACCGGTAAGTGGCAGATCATGATCAACGGTGAGTCCTACAAGTGCATCGTTGCCGAGCCTGCCAAGACTGCTCTTGGTGAAGACAATTGCCTTGAGCGTGTTTTCATCGTTAAGATGCTTCTTGACAAAAACAAAGAGAATCAGATCGCTGGTGCGGTTGGTTTCTCCACCCGTGAGAACAAGGTATATGTCTTCACCTGCAAGACTGCCCTGGTAGCCTGCGGTGGCGCGGTTAACATCTTCCGTCCCCGTTCCACTGGTGAGGGTAAAGGTCGTGCCTGGTATCCCGTATGGAATGCCGGTTCCACCTACACCATGTGTGCTCAGGTCGGCGCCACTCTGACCATGATGGAGAATCGTTTCACCCCGGCCCGCTTCAAGGATGGTTATGGTCCGGTTGGTGCATGGTTCCTCCTCTTCAAGGCCAAGGTACAGAATGGTCTTGGTGAGTTCTATGCAAACAGCGACTCCGTCAAGGACGAGCTTTCCAAGTTCATGCCTTACGGTCAGTCCGCCGTTACCCCCACCTGTCTGCGTAACCATCTGATGCTCAACGAGCTGAAAGAGGGTCGCGGTCCCATCTACATGGCTACAGACGTTGCCCTCAACGCCTTCCTGGACGAGCGCCGTGAGGCTGGTATGGACGAGAAGGCCGTTAAGAAGTTCTGGAAGCATCTTGAGTCAGAGGCTTGGGAAGACTTCCTGGATATGTCTGTTGGTCAGGCTGGTCTGTGGGCCGGTATGGACATCGAGCCTGAGAAGATTGGTTCCGAGATTATGCCCACCGAACCTTACATGCTCGGATCTCACTCCGGTTGCTGTGGTATCTGGACCTCCGGTCCGGATGAGGATTGGGTACCGGACGTTGATGGTCCCCGTTCTCACAAGTACAAGTGGGGCTACAACCGTATGACCACTGTTGACGGTCTGTTCACCGCCGGTGACGGTGTTGGTGCTTCCGGTCATAAGTTCTCCTCCGGTTCTCATGCCGAGGGTCGTATTGTTGCCAAGCAGATGGTTAAGTACTGCCGCGACAACGCCGACTTTACCCCTGAGCTTGCCCAGACCGCTCAGGAGCTGGCCGACGAGGTTTACGCACCGGTTAAGCGTTACCATGAGCATGTTGGTGCCACCACTGCTGCCGACGTTAACCCCAACTACTGCAAGCCTGCCGGCATCATGATGCGTCTCATGAAGGCCACTGATGAGTATGGTGGTGGTGTTGCCACCTACTACATGACCTCAGGCAAGCTTCTCAATATCTGTCTTGACCTCCTCCGTCTGCTCCGCGAAGATGCCGAGAAGATGGCTGCCGGCGACCTCCATGAGCTGCTGCGCTGCTGGGAGAACTACCACCGCATCTGGTGTGTTGAGACCCATATCCGTCACATCGAGTTCCGTAAGGAATCTCGTTACCCCGGATTCTACTATCGCTCTGACTATCCCGTCTGTGATGACGAGAACTGGAAGGCGTTTGTTAACTCCACTTTCGATCCTAAGACCCAGGAGTGGAAGTGCGAGAAGGTTGAGTGTATCAACATCGTTGAGACTGAGCCCTGGATCTAATCCAGTACCGATAAGCGATTATTTACTCGTTGCTTAGAAAAACCCGGTCGCCGTAAGGCGACCGGGTTTTTTTTGTCTTTTTTCCGCCACCCTGAAACAGGGGCCGTGGTCTGTCTGTCAGAGGCTGCCTGGTGGGTCGGGCAAGGCGGATTTTGCCCTGCTGCGCCCAAGCTGGATGAGAGCCGCGCCAAGGGCTTCTTTCTTATTGATTTGCCATTCAGTTTCTGGTAAAGGACTATGGCTAAATTGTTAATTTCCTGAACGTCCCACGCATAATAAGATTTCTTTTGTCTGCCCCGGAGGAGAGATGGCATGACGAGAGGCATTTGTGGGAAAGGATAGGGTTTTATTAATACTTTTTTCCTAAATGGAGGAGTGGCATGACAGATCAGAGTTCTGGATCAGTGCTGGTCGTTGGTGGAGGCATCAGCGGTCTCACTGCAGCCCTGGAAGCCGCAGAGGTAGGAAAGGACGTTTTTCTGGTTGAGAAGAATCCCTATATGGGCGGCCGTGTAGCCCAGCTCAATCAGTATTTTCCTAAACTTTGCCCCCCCACGTGCGGTCTTGAGATTCAATTCAAAAGAATAAGAGCCAATCGTAATATCCGCATGTACAACATGACGACCGTGAAGAGCGTTTCCGGTTCCGCAGGTAACTACGAGGTGACCTGTGTGACTGCTCCTCGTTATGTCAACAACAACTGCACCTGCTGCGGGGACTGTGTGGATGCCTGCGCTGATGAGCGTGACAATGATTTCAACTTCGGCATGAACAAGTCCAAGGCCATCTATCGTCCCCATGACATGGCCTTTCCTGCCAAGTATGTCCTTGACAAGGATGCCTGTAGCGCCGAAACCCTGGAGGCGATCAAGGGCGCCTGTAAGTATGATGCCATTGATACCGATATGACTGAGGAGGAATTCACCCTGAATGTCGACTCCGTTGTCTGGGCCACCGGTTGGACGCCCTATGATGCCGAAAAGCTTGAAAACCTCAAGGTAAACTCCTCCAAGGCCATTATCACCAATATGCAGATGGAGCGCCTTGCCTCTCCCAATGGTCCCACCACCGGCAAGATTCTCCGGCCCGGTGATGACAAGGAACCCGAGAGCTTTGGTTTTGTCCAGTGTGCCGGCTCTCGTGATGAAAATCATCTTGAGTATTGCTCCTATATCTGCTGCATGGCCACCATGAAGCAGATCACCTATATCCGTGAACGGTACCCCGAGGCGCCCATCTATGTGTTCTACATAGATCTTCGTACGCCGGGTAAGTATGAGAAGTTCCGTGAAAAGATCATGGCCGATGAGAATGTCCATTTTATCAAGGGCAAGGTGGCCGATATTGTTGCGGAAGAGGATGGTGGTGTTACCATGATCGCCGAGAATGCCGTGACAGGTGACAAGGTCAGCCAGAAGGTTGATCTCTGCGTGCTGGCAACCGGTATGGAGCCTGCTGCCAAGGCCCAGGCTGCTGAACTTGGTCTTGATGTGGATTCTTCCGGATTCATCGTCAGCAACCCGGATGCCGGCATGATTTCATGTGGCTGCGCGAAAAAGGCAGCTGACGTTGTAACCTGCGCCCAGAGTTCTACTGCGGCCGCAATGAAAGCCATTCAGGCTGGACGCTAGGAGGAAGATCAATGTCAAAAGTATTTGGTACATATATATGTTCAGGTTGCGGCATCGCTGATGCCGTTGATATGGAGGCCCTGGTAGGGGCAGCTTCCGAGCTTGGCTTTGAGGCCAAGACCCATGATGCCCTCTGCTCCGCCGCCGGTCGTGAGATGATCCAGGCCGATGTTGACGGCGGTGTCAATACCGTTGTCGTTTGTGCCTGTTCCCCCCGCGTCATGCAGCAGGAGTTCAATTTCGGTGATGATAAAATCACGGTGCGTGCTAATATCCGTGAGGGTGCGGCCTGGTGTGCCGAGAAGCCTTCCGAGGAGCGCGATGCCGATACGGTCAAGGAATTCACCACCGAGCAGGCTGCCGACAATGTTCGCATGGCCTGCACCGAGGCCAAGAAGACCGAGCTGCCCGAGCCCTATAAGCTTGAGACCCTGAACCGGGAGATTCTGGTGATGGGTGGTGGTATTGCCGGTATTACCGCTGCCACCGAGGCCGCCAAGGCCGGCTACAAGGTCACCATCGTTGAAAAGGCCGACCAGATCGGCGGTAAGGCCTTGGGTTGGGCCAAGCAGTTCCCCACCAAGGCACCTTATGCCGAGCTTGAGGAGCCCACCATCGGTGCCATGATCGCTGCTGTTGAGGCACATGACAACATCTCCATTATCACCGGTACGGAAGTTGCCCGTATTGGCGGCGCACCCGGTGATTTTTCCGTGACCCTGAAGCCTACCGGCACCAGCACAGAGTGGGATGCGCCGGCCAAGGTCGGTGTTGATGAGCAGGATAAGATCGACAAGGGTGAAATGGAAGATCCCAACAAGGGATATAAGGGCTATATGGAAGAGAATCCCGAGGCCCAGAAGTTCGGCGCTGTTATCCTGGCCACCGGTTGGGTTCCCGCCGATGTCTCCGAGTATGAGCATCTTGGCCATGGCAGCAATGACAAGGTGGTCACCAACGCCGAATTCGAGAAGATGGCCAAAGAGGGCAAGCTCTCCGGTGTCAATTCCGTGGCCTTTGTGATGAGCCCCGGCGGCGAAGAGCATGACATGGACTTTCCCTATGCCAACTCGGTGACCTCCATGGTAGCCCTGAAGCAGGCCAAGTATGTTCGGGAGAGCAACCCCGATGCCAAGGCCTATGTCCTTTATCAGCATATGCGCACCCCCGGTCACATGGAGCTGTTCTACAAGGGCGTCCAGCAGGATGATGGTATCTTCCTGACCAAGGCCACAGTCACCGGCGTTGAGGGTGGCACGGTCAAGGCCAAGGATACCCTGCTGGGTGAGGATCTGGAGCTTGATGTGGATCTGGTTGTTCTGGCCGCCGGTATGGAGCCCACCACCAAGCATGAGCATTCCATCAACCTGGCCTATCGTCAGGGGCCAGCCTTCCTCGACCTTGACCTCTTTGATGGCTATGCCGATTCTCACTTCATCTGCTTCCCCTACGAGACCCGCCGCACCGGTGTCTACACCTGTGGTGGTGTGCGCAAGGCCATGAACATGGATGAGACCATCGATGACGCCACCGGCGCCGCCCTCAAGGCCATTCAGGCCATGGTGTGTGCCGACCGTGGTGTGGCAGTCCATCCCCGTTCCGGTGACGCCACCTATCCGGAGTTCTTCTTTCAGCGTTGTACCCAGTGTAAGCGTTGTACAGAGGAATGTCCTTTCGGCGCTCTGGACGACGATGCCAAGGGCACCCCGAAACCTAACCCGACCCGTTGTCGTCGTTGCGGTACCTGTATGGGTGCCTGTCCCGAGCGTATCATCGGCTTCAAGAATTACAATATCGACCTGGTCGGCTCCATGCTGAAGTCCATCGAGGTTCCCGAGGATGAGGACGACAAGCTGCGTATCCTCGTCTTTGCCTGTGAGAACGACGCCTACCCGACCCTGGATATGGCGGCCATGCGCAAGCATTCCGTCAATAACCTGATCAGGGTTATTCCGGTGCGTTGCCTTGGCTCGGTCAATATGGCCTGGATCCGTGACGCCCTGTCCGCCGGTATGGACGGTGCCCTGCTGCTCGGCTGTAAGTATGGTGACGATTACCAGTGTCACTTTGTCAAGGGTTCCGAGATCGCCACCAAGCGTATGGAGAACATCGGTGATACCTTGAGCACCCTGGGCCTTGAACCTGAGCGCTGTGGTGTACGTCAGGTTGCCATATCTGACTACAATAAGGTGCCCGAGGTCATCGAAGAGTTTGTTGAGGAAATCCTCGAGCTCGGACCGAATCCTTTTAAAGGCTTCTAGTCCTTTGTTGCTACTCTTTTTGGTTGGCCATTGCCCTTCGCGGCGATGGCCAACCAAATTTTTTTAAGATGAACTCGGCACCGGTTGACCCGGTGAAGGCCGGGATAACCAAGAGAGGAGAGATAAAATGAGGGTAAGTCCTGATTTAGATTTCATCAAATATATGAAAAACGCCGGTGGCGATACGCTGAAAAAGTGCTATCAATGCGCCACCTGTTCCGTGGTCTGTCCGCTGTCCGACGACAAGAAGCCCTTTCCCAGAAAGGAGATGATCTGGGCCCAGTGGGGACTCAAGGATAAGCTGGTTGCCGATGCGGATGTGCTTCTCTGCCATCAATGCGGAGACTGTACGGCCTACTGTCCCCGTGGCGCCAAACCTGGTGACGTACTCGGCGCTATCCGTGCCTATATGTACACCCACTATGGTTTTCCCAGCGGCCTGGCCAAGATGGTAAGCGATCCGAAGATGTTGCCCATGACAGTGGGTCTGCCTGCCATTATCGTCCTGGTCATGTGGTTTATTTCCGGTGGCATGCACCTGCCCTCATCGGATCAGCTGGTGGACCAGGGGTTCAGTCAATTCTTCGGCCATTGGGACTGGCCCTGGTTGGCGAAGAACGTCTTTTTCATCGATCTCATAATGCTGCCGGCCGTGGGACTTGCTCTTTTCTCGGTGTTCCGTGGGGTAAGCACCCTGTGGAAAGAGATGGAGAAACAGTATAATGTTTCAGCAGAATTTCGGCCCTCCACCAAGCAGTTTGTTGTTGATTTCCTTGTCCCTTCCATAAAGGAGATTATCGATCATAAGCGTTTCCGCGAGTGTACGGAAAACGCCGATCGAGTGCGTGGTCATAAGCCCCTGATGCTGGCCTTTATCGGTCTGCTCTTTGTTACCGCCTACAGTGCCATCTCCCAGGACGTGGTCGGCCTTTTTGTTGAAGGCATGCATGGCCCCATGAGCCTGCTCAATCCAGTCAAGATTCTGGCCAATGTCTCGGCCATTGCCCTCATTGTCGGTATCGGTATCCTTTGGGGGAACCGGGCCGCTGCCGAGGAGAAAAGCGGCGTAAAGGGCTCTTATTACGACTGGTTCCTGATTTACGAGATCATGGCTGTCGGTGTCACCGGTCTTGGCGCCGAGCTTTGTCGCCTTATCGGTGTGCCGCCCTTGGCCTACTTCATGTACTACCTGCATCTTGTTTCCGTCCTGATGCTCTTCTTGTACATGCCCTATACCAAGTTTGCCCATCTGGTTTATCGGACCTTTGCCTACGCCTTTGAGCGTTATCGCAATTCTGCCTTTGTGACTCAGAAGCAGGAAGGATAAGTTTTCCGGCAGTGTCGAAGAGGGGTGGGGAAGACTCCCCGCCCCTCTTTTTTGTTGTGCCGGTATCTCTCGTGAATAATGTGAAAAAGGTGTTGCATTTTACCACCTGAGCGATTAACTTATTTCGGCTCTGCTGGCGTAGCTCAATTGGTAGAGCAGCTGATTTGTAATCAGCAGGTTGCGGGTTCGAGTCCCATCGCCAGCTCCATTTTTTACTTTATGATTTTTCAGCCTTATGCTATAAGGCTCACTTCATGAATATCCGAACCGGAAAGATCGGTCGGAAAAAGTGAGAGAAAGAGGGACGTTCCAGCTGTTGTGGAATGGAGTACGGGTATTATGACCTGTATCTCTTTTGTTATATGTGGAGGGGTTCCCGAGTGGCCAAAGGGAACAGACTGTAAATCTGTCGGCGACGCCTTCGAAGGTTCGAATCCTTCCCCCTCCACCACTTGTTAACCCCTTGACGGGTTCATATGGAACAAGGAATGGCGAATAGTCGGCTTGGCGGCTGCACTGTTCGATATTCCTTGTTCTATATTTTATAGAAAGAGGTTGTCAGCGGGAATAGCTCAATTGGTAGAGCATCAGCCTTCCAAGCTGAGGGTCGCGAGTTCGATTCTCGTTTCCCGCTCCAGTTTATTTGTGGGAAGCTCACGTAGCTCAGTCGGTAGAGCACATCCTTGGTAAGGATGAGGTCACCGGTTCAATTCCGGTCGTGAGCTCCATTTTTTTTGTCTATCCGCTGTACTTAATACAGTCAGTATAAATCAGAACTGCACATCAGGCTGAGGAGAAAGCAATGGCTAGAGAGAAATTTGAACGCACCAAACCCCATGTAAACATCGGTACCATCGGTCATGTCGACCATGGTAAGACCACTCTGACTGCAGCGATAAC
>PKTX01000010.1 GCA_002868945.1 Desulfobulbaceae bacterium | reverse complement strand
TTCGTTTCGCTTACCTCCGAGCATTATTTTTTGAGCATGACGCCGAGATCGGGCCGGTAAGCGAGTTTGCGAGACTCCGAGAGGGCCATTTCTGGACAGACACAATTTAGGGCCACGGAATCCACGGAAGGCACGGAAACTATTTTTTTAATTCCGAGTCTGCCGAGGGATCCGTGGCGGAGCTGAACAATCAGCGCCGCCTCTTGGGTGGCGCTTTGATATGAAAGGAGCAAAAAAATGTCGAAGATAGCTATTCTCTTTCCCGGTCAGGGCTCCCAGTTTGTGGGGATGGGTAAGGAATTCCTGGAGAGCGACAGCGATGCCCAGGCGCTCATGGCTACGGCCGAGGAGATCTCCGGCTTTCCCTTAGGCAAACTCTGCCTGGAGGGGCCCATGGAGGATTTGACCCGCACCCTGCATCTGCAGCCGGCCATCACCGTGCTCAACCTCATCTGCTGGCAGGCCATGGCCAAAGCTGGAGTCAAAGGAGATTTTTTTGCCGGCCATTCCCTGGGCGAGTATTCGGCGCTGCATGCCGCGGGCGTGCTCTCTGTCGAAGATACCCTGAAGCTGGTCACTGAAAGGGGCCGGCTCATGGAGCGCGAGGCCACGGCCAATCCGGGCGCCATGAGTGCCATTCTGAAGCTGGGTATCAAGGATGTGGAGGAGATTGTCACGGCCTGCAAGGACAGGGGTGAGGTCACGGCGGCCAACTATAATTCGGCGCAGCAGATTGTTATTTCCGGCGCAAAGGAGGCGGTGGCTGCCGCCGGTGCCCTGGCTGCCGACAAGGGTGGCAAGGCTGTGCCCCTGCCGGTTTCCGGCGCCTGGCACTCCAAGCTCATTGCCGGCGCTATCCCTGATTTTGAAAAGGCCATGGCCGCTGTTACCTTTAAACCGCCGCAGAGCACCATGCTGTTTAACGTCACGGCCGCCCCGGAAAGCGACCCCGAGGCCATCCGCACCATCATGAGCCGACAGATCGCCGCCATGGTCAGGTGGTATGAGAGCATCATGAATATGTATGATCAGGGCGCCACCATCTTTATTGAGGTGGGTCCCAAAAAGGTGCTTACCGGTCTGATGAAGAAGCTGCTGCCGGCCGGCCACGACTGCACCTGTCTGCAGGTGGAAGATCCGGCTTCACTGGCGACCTGCTTGGAGAAATTGTAGCTTGTTGGGTTTTTCGGTTCGATTTTTGGACTGATCTCCGCAACACAAAGATACAGAGACAAAGAGGGCAAGACGTGTTCGTGGTGGAAAAGAGGAGGCTGAACTGAAAAATTCACAGTTTTTGTCCCTTCAGCGGTCCCCGATACCCCCTTTGTGGCTCCATAGACAGAATTCCACCATCAGCCACCGCAGGCAGTGACGAACCAGAAACGTTGTGCCTTTGTCCTGGGCAACAAGAACTTTTGGGGCAGTGGAGGGAGAGGCTATAAAACCTTGACATCCACAGGCGAAACAAGTATTTTCACCTGTTTCCATACCCGGGCTATGGGTGCGCCCGGAGTCGGGTCTCTTTAAGGTGACCTTTATATATTGATACAAACAGCGCCGCAGGCGCTTACCACTATAAAAAATGTTTGATAATCTCTCTGATCGCCTAAATAAGGTCTTCCGTGACCTGCGCGGCCACGGCAAGCTTTCTGAAAAAAATATTCAGGATGCCTTGAAAGAGGTGCGCATGGCCTTGCTGGAGGCAGATGTCAACTTCAAGGTGGTCAAGGATTTCATTGCCGCTGTCCAGGAAAAGGCAGTGGGCCGCGAGGTTGCCGTCAGTCTCTCGCCTGGCCAGCAGGTGATCAAGATTGTCCATGACGAGCTTGTTAAGCTTCTTGGCGGCCAGGCCGAACCGCTGGAGCTGGGCGGCAAGGGGCCGGCCATTATCATGATGGTTGGTTTGCAGGGCTCCGGTAAGACAACCTCTTCCGGCAAGCTGGCCAAACTATTGACCAAGCAGGGGCGCCGACCTTACCTGGTGCCGGCCGATGTCTACCGACCGGCCGCTATTGAGCAGCTCACCGTTCTTGGTAACAATCTGGACATCCCGGTCCACCCCTCCAAGGTGGATCAGGACCCGGTGACCATTGCCAAAAATGCCGTGCTGGTGGCCGAGAAGAGCAACTACGACACCCTGCTCATCGATACGGCCGGCCGTCTCCATGTTGATGAAAATCTCATGGCGGAGCTGCAGAACATCAAGGCGGCGGTAAAGCCGGCTGAGATCCTCTTTGTGGCCGATGCCATGACCGGCCAGGATGCGGTGACCGTTGCCGAAAAGTTTAACGAGGACCTGGATATTACCGGTGTCCTGCTCAGCAAGATGGAGGGTGATGCCCGCGGCGGTGCGGCGCTGTCCATCAAAAAGGTGACCCGGCGGCCCATCAAGTTTGTCGGTGTTGGTGAAGAGCTGGATGCCCTGGAGGTCTTTCATCCTGATCGGGTGGCCTCGCGCATCCTGGGCATGGGCGATATCCTCAGTCTCATTGAAAAGGCTGAGGAGGTTGTCGACAAAAAGAAGGCCGACAAACTGGCCAAGAAGATCCGCAAAGACGCCTTTACCATGGAGGACTTTCTTGATCAGATCCAGCAGATCAAGAAAATGGGCTCCCTGGAACAGATCATGGGCATGATCCCCGGTCTGAATCGCATGAAGCAGATGCAGAATATGCCCAAGCCCGATGAGAAGGAGCTTGGCAAGGTGGAGGCGGTGATTCGTTCCATGACCGCCGATGAACGTCGTAAACATCAGATTATCACCGCCAGTCGGCGTCAACGCATTGCCCGCGGTAGCGGCACCTCTGTGCAGGATGTCAACAAGGTGATCAAGAGTTACACCGAAATGCTCAAGATGATGAAAAAGATGAAGGGCAAGAGCACCGGCATGGGCAAGGTGATGGGCGGCAAGAAACGACGTAAGCGGCCCAAGGGTTTAATGAGGTAAGGGACGCCCCATGTGCATGCGGCGTCCTCTATGGTAGAAAACAGGTTGTAATTTATAATAAAAGGGTATGCAGGTGCCGGTAGGTAGCTGACCGTTCAGCTGTTTATGCCCTGGTAGCTCTCGAAGGAGAAAAAGATGGCTGTAAAAATTCGTTTGACCAGAATGGGTAGGAAGAAAAAGCCCTTTTATCGTATTGTCGCGGCAAATACAGAGGCGCCGCGGGACGGTAAATTTCTGGATGTTGTCGGCACCTATGACCCCATGCAGGAGCCGGCCTTGATCAACCTGCATCAGGACAAACTTCAGCATTGGCTGGACAAGGGTGCCGTGCCCTCCACCACGGTCAAGAGCCTGATGGCAAAGGTTACTGCAGAGTAAATGCAGGAGCTCATTCGCCATATTGCCACGGCCCTGGTGGATGATGCCGCCGGAGTCGAAGTCAAGGAGTTGGACCAGGAGGATGCTCTGGTTATAGAGCTCCGGGTGGCCCCTGATGATCTCGGCAAGGTTATCGGCAAGCAGGGCCGCACGGCCCGGGCCATGCGCTCGTTGCTGACGGCTGCCACTGCTGGTCGTGATAAGGAAACGCGTCTGGAAATTGTTGAATAGCTCGTGACCGTAGATAAAATGACAAAACCGGGAGGCCTTATCCAGGTCGGCAAGATCGGCAAGCCGCACGGCCTCCGGGGTGAGTTGAAGATATACAGTCTGGCCGATCGGCCCAGTAACTTTTTGACATACCGGCACCTGATCCTTCTTGCCGAGGCCGGTGAGCCGCATGAGTATGAGGTGGCAAAGGTTCGCATCAAGGGAAACTTTGCCATTGTCGCCCTGGCCGGTGTCACTGACCGGAACCAGGCAGAGGAGCTTGTCGGTTGTCAGGTCTGGGTGCCCCCCGAGTATCTGGCCCCTCTGGCGGATGACGAATTTTATTGGCATACTGTCATGGGAGCCGAGGTCGTTGATCGCCAGGGCCAGGTGTTGGGCCGACTGGCATCGCTTATGTCTGCCGGTGGCGGCGAGGTGATGGTGGTCCGGGACCGGGACGAAGAATTGCTTATCCCCAGTCTGCCGGAATTTTTAGTGGAAATCGGCCCGGAAAAGATCGTTGTTGATTTGCCGGACGGCCTCCTTGACGTCAACCGGAAAAAATGAGCCTCCGTTTCGATGTCCTGACCATCTTTCCGGAGCTGCTCGGCTCACCCCTGCAGGAAGGCATTATCCGCCGGGCCCGGCAGGATGGTAAGATAGAGGTTGGTATCACCAATATCCGCGATTTTGCCACGGATAAACATGCCATGACCGATGATCGTCCCTTTGGCGGCGGCGAAGGCATGGTGATGAAGCCGGAACCACTGACGGCCGCCACTAATCAGGTGAGGGGGGCAGGAGAGGGCAAGGTTGTCTTGCTCAGCCCCCAGGGCAGACGTTTCGACCAACAGGTGGCGGAAGAATTTGCCGGACTGTCCCATCTTATTCTGGTCTGTGGCCGTTATGAGGGGGTGGATCAGCGTTATATAGATCAGCAGGTGGATGAGGAGATCTCCATCGGCGACTTTATCCTCACCGGCGGTGAGTTGGCGGCCATGATCATCATTGATGCGGTGACCAGGCTTTTGCCCGGCGTTCTCGGATGTGCCGAGTCGGTGAGCGCCGACACCTTCAGTCGCGGCAGCCTGAAGTATCCGCAATATACCCGACCCCGCTCTTTTGCCGGGCAGGAGGTGCCGGAGGTGTTGCTCTCCGGCGATCACGCCAGAATTGAACGGTGGCGCTGGCTGCAGGCAGTTGAAATGACAAAGAATAAAAGGCCGGACCTCTTCCGCGCCATGGAGTTCAGCGCCAAGGAGCTTGTCCTCCTGAGGAAACATGGCATATTGTAGGCCGCCAGTGGCGCCGGAGATGGAAACCATGCTGGATATTGCCCTTATCCATTATCCGGTCTACAACAAAAATCAGGAGATTATCGGTTCGGCGGTAACCAATCTTGATCTCCATGATCTGGCCAGGGCAGGGCGCACCTACGGGGTTGGTACGGTCTATATCGTCACCCCCTTCAGCGACCAGCAGGAGCTTGTCGCTGAGATCGTCGGTCACTGGCAGGAGGGCTACGGTGCCAGCTATAACCGCGACCGTAAAGAGGCCTTGACCGTGCTGGAGGTCTGTACGGATCTCGCGGAGCTTTTTGAGCGGGTTACCTGCGCCCGAGGCGGCAGACCCACTATCCTGGCCACCGGCGCGGCCTGCCGCAACAGTCAGATCGGCTTTGAGGATGTGCGCAGCGGCCTTGCGGCGGGGGGGCATTACCTGTTGCTCTTCGGCACGGCCTGGGGGTTGACCAGTGAAGTGTTTACCATGGTGGACGGCAGCCTGCCGCCCATTATCGGCACCGGCGACTACAACCATCTTTCGGTTCGGTCGGCGGTGGCCATTATGTTGGATAGAATTCTCGGCTTACGGGATTTGTAAGATAAATATCCGGTGCAAGTAACCGGTTAAAGACAAGAAAAGAGAGTGACGATCATGAGCATCATTGACCAGATTGAAAGAGAAAGCATGAAATTTGATCTCCCGGATTTTCGTCCTGGTGATACCGTCAAGGTCCATATCCGTATTATTGAGGGCGCCAAGGAGAGGATCCAGATCTTTGAGGGCGTGGTTATCGGCCGCAAGAACGGCGGTATGGGCGCCAATTTCACCGTCCGCAAGATTTCCCACGGCGTTGGTGTGGAGAAGGTCTTTGCCCTCCATAACCCGCGTCTGGAGAAGATCGAGGTGGTTACCCGCGGTCGTGTGCGTCGTTCCAAGCTCTACTACCTGCGCAACCTGCGTGGTAAGGCGGCGCGGATCCGTGAGCGCGGCATCAACTAGTTTGTGTCGGAAATGACTCATTTCTGAACTACTGAGTGTGTATCAGAGGTGCTCCCTGCGGGGAGTAAATGACCTCGCTTCAATGAAGGCGCGGGTGCGGCGTGGTGACAACCTCTGCACCGGCGCCTTTGTTATATCTGCAGGGAGAAAAAGCCGGTGGCTGTGGATACCTTTGCATATGAGCGGCAACTCCATGCCGACGGGGTACTGCCGGTGGCCGGTGTTGATGAGGCGGGGCGCGGTCCCCTGGCCGGTCCGGTGGTGGCCGGTGCGGTGATTCTGCCTGCTGAGATGGATCACCGCCCCTTCAGAGACTCCAAGAAACTCACCGCCAAAGGCCGTGAGCAGGTCTTTGCCCTGCTTGAGGATCTGCAGGTTCCCATGGCAATCGGCATCTGTTCGCCTGCCGAGATTGATGAGATCAATATCCTGCAAGCCTCGCTCCTGGCCATGCGACGGGCCGTGGAAAAACTGTCTGAACAACCCGCCTTTTTGCTGGTGGATGGTAAGTTCACCGTCAACATGGCCCTGCCCCAGCAGGCCCTGATCAAGGGCGAATCCAAAAGCGCCTCCATTGCCGCGGCCTCGGTGCTGGCCAAGGTCAGCCGTGACCGCATGATGGCGGATCTTGCCGAGCACTACCCCCTCTATAATTTTGCGCAGCACAAGGGCTATCCCACCAAGGCCCATAAGGCCCTCATTGCCGCACACGGTCCCAGCCCGGTGCATCGCTTGACCTTTCGGGGCGTCAAGGAGTATATCTGATGACCCTCGCTAACAAGGAGCTTGGTCGCCAGGGAGAGAGCCTGGCCGCCCGTTTTCTGCAAAAGAAGGGCCTGCGTATCCTGGAACGCAATTTTCGAACCCGCAGCGGCGAGATTGATCTTGTCGCCCGGGACAAGAAGGAACTCGTCTTTGTCGAGGTCAAGACCAGATCAGGCAGCGCCTTCGGCTCCGGCCTTGAGGCGGTGGGGCCGCAGAAATGTCGACAGATCGTCCGGGTTGCCCAGGAGTATCTCCTGGGGAATGGCGGTTTTGATCAGGCCATTCGTTTTGATGTGATCGGTGTCACCATGGCCGATACCATTTCTTTTGAGCATATTAAAAACGCCTTTGATGCCGGGTGAAAAAAATGCCTCTCTCCCAGCAAGTTAACAGGCCTCTGCTGATCAGTATGGGCTGTCCGGTGGGTATTGGTCCGGAGCTGATCCTGAGGCTCTTTGGCGCCGGCCTGCCGGATGCGGTGGTGGTCGGCGACCCGGAGGTGCTCAGTTGGTGTGCGGCGGAGATTGGCCTACCGGCGCCGTTGGTTGCCTGGCAGCCTGGAGAGTCGCTGCGTCCCGGTGCCATTGCCGTCCATACTCCGGACGATGCCCGGCTCTGCCGGGCTGATCTGCAGTGGGGCAGGCCCACCGCCAAGACCGGCCGGGCCATGGGTCGCTATATTGAAGAGTCTGTTGCCCTGCTTCAAAAAGGGATCGGCGGCGCCCTGGTTACCTGCCCTATCACCAAGACGGCCTTGAATTTGGGCGGCTACCACTTTCCCGGTCATACCGAGATGCTGGCCCATCTTTGTGATACCGAACAGTATGCCATGATGATGGCCGGTGCCAGACTGCGGGTTACCCTGGTCACCATCCATACCGCCCTGGCTGCGGTACCCGGCCTGGTGACCCGGGCGGCAGTGGCTGAAATGATTGATCTCACCTGGCAGGCCCTGGTTGATGATTTTGCTATTGCCGAACCGCGACTGGCCGTGGCCGGGCTCAATCCCCATGGCGGCGAGGCAGGCATGTTCGGTGACGAGGAAGAGAAGGTCATTGCGCCGGCTGTTGCCATGGCCCGGGCCGCCGGTCGCCATGTGCAGGGACCTTTGCCGCCGGATACGGTTTTTTTCAAGGCGAGTCAGGGACATTTTGACGCAGTGGTCTGCATGTATCATGATCAGGGCCTGATCCCCTTTAAGCTTCTGCACTTTAGTGATGGGGTCAATGTTACCCTGGGCCTGCCCATTATCCGCACCTCGGTGGATCATGGCACGGCCTACGATATTGCCGGGCAGGGGGTGGCTGATGTGGCCAGTCTGGCAGCGGCCTGTGACATGGCCCGGCAGATCCGCGCCCATCGCAGCAGGGGGAGAGTGTTGTGACGAAATATCATGGTATCGGTCTGTGCGGCAGCCATCGTACCGGCAAGACAACCACGGCTGATACGCTGGCCGCGGAGCTTGATATCCCCTTTGTGGAGACCACCACCAGTGCGGTCTTTGCCGAGCATGGCGTCAGCCCCTCTTCACCCATGGACTTTGATGCCAGATTGTGGATTCAGGATAAGATACTGACCGCTGCCGAGGAGATCTGGTCACAGCATCGGCATTTTATCACGGACCGGACGCCCCTGGATATGCTGGCCTATACCCTGGCCGATATTCAGGGCCGCACCCAGGTGGATTTTGAGGCGCTGCAGCACTATGTTGCGCGCTGTTTTGCCGCCACCAACCGTTTTTTCACCGGGCTTTGTGTCGTGCAGCCGGGTATCCCCCTCATCGCCGCGCCGGGCAAGGCCGCCTTGAACCAGGCCTATATCGAGCACCTTAACACCTTGGTGCTGGGCCTCTGCCAGGATGAGCGTCAGCAGGTGCCTTTCTGGGTGCTGGCGAGAAAGTGTATTGCCATCAGCGAGCGTTGCCGCTTTATCAAAGAGAAGTGCTTTACCCCTCTGTAGATTCACGATAGAATGACACTCTTTGTTTTTTTATTGATTTTAAAGGTGTTGCACTCCCTGGCGGCTGTTATGGAGGCAGGATGCCTTTCCCGTCGCTCCCCGTGCTGAGCGTTTCCTGTTGTTGAGCCTCTCTGCCGCCCATGGTGCCCAATGACTCTATGCCAACTGAAAGATTCATGATCAACGTCGGATATTCCAGAAATAGTATCTTCCGCTTTCTGCTGCTGCTTGGGCTGGCCCTTGTGACGGCCTCCTGTGCCGGTACCCGGTTGGAGACGCCGGACGAGGCAGCCGTTGTTGAACCGGATGATCCAGCCTGCGCCTATTTCTACTTCTCCTGGGGACGTTTTGCCGAGATGCAGGGGCGCCTGGAAGAGGCCCAGGATGCCTATACCAAGGCCCTGGTCTGTGATCAGGATTCCGCCTATCTTCATCAGCGTCTGGCCTATCTGCTCATTGCCATGGGCAAAAAGGAACAGGCCACTATGGAGCTCGGCAAAATTCTTGAGAACGGTCCGGACGATAATCAGTCCCGTCTTGAACTGGCCGGCATCTTCGAGAATCTCGGCAAGACGGAGAAGGCCATCGAGATTCTCCGGAAAAATATCGAGGCCAATCCCCGGGATAATCATAGCCGTCTGACCTTGGGCTACCTCTATTTTCGTCATGAGCGCTTCGAGGAGGCGCGGGTCGCCCTGGAGGCGCATGTGGCCCAGGAACCCGATTCCTACTCCGGTACCGTCATGCTGGCCAAACTGTATCGGGCCATGGGCGAGATGGAGCTGGCCCGGGAGATGTATGACAAGGTTCTCGGTCTGAACTGGTCCACTCTTCAGGCCCTGGATGCAGCAGAGTTCTATGAGCAGATCAGGGATTATGAGACAGCGGTACAAATCTACAGGAGGCTGCTGGCCGAGGACCCCGGTAATGAGACCACTCTCCGCAAGCTGGCCGGCCTCTACATGATTCTCGATGAGCCGGATCAGGCCGTGCTTGAGCTGAAAAAATTAAGGGAGATCAGTGAGGAACCGGCCAAGGTGGACCTGGCCATCGGCCGTCTCCTGCTTGATCAGAAGAAATTTGCCGCAGCCATTGCCCATCTGCAGGGCATGCTGGTTGACTATCCTGACATGGATATTGTCAGGCCCCTGTTGGCCCTCTCCTACTACGAGTCAGGCGACAGTTCACGGGCCAAACAGGTTCTGGCAGAGGTGCCGGTGGACTCCAAGGAGTATGAGGATGCCGTCCTCATGCTGGTTCGTCTCTATCAGGATGAGGGGAAACTGGCCACTGCCGTGGATATCCTGGAAGATGCCGTCCGGGAAAGCGGCTCCCGCTACCAGAGCTTCTACTTTCTGCTGGCCGCCATCCACCAAAAAAACAATGAGCCGCAAAAAGGGCTGGCCACCTTTGAGCGCGCCCTGGAAGTCTTTCCGAAGGAGGGCCGTGTCCGTTTCGAGTATGGCCTCTATCTCGACAGGATAGGACGGCTGGATGGTGCCATGGTCCGCATGATCGAGGTGCTGGAGCTGGAACCTGATAATCCCTATGCCCTCAACTATGTGGGCTATACCTGGGCGGATGCGGGCAAGCATCTGGACAAGGCCCTTGATTACATAAGCAGGGCTGTGGCGGCCCGGCCCGATGACGGTTTTATCCGCGATTCGCTGGGCTGGGTCTATTATAAGCGCGGAGAGTTTGGCAAGGCCGTCCAGGAGCTGAAAAAGGCCTGGGAGATGCAACCCGAAGACCCCACCATTAACGAACATCTCGCGGATGCCTATCTGAAGACAGGCGCACGCGACAAGGCCGCCGAACATTATGAGCGGGCCGTGCAGTTATACGAGGATGCCAAGAAAAAGGCGGTGGCGCGGCGCAAGCTGGGCGAGGCCGCCGGGGAGGAAGGTCAGGAGTGAGCGCCCAGGTAAAGCAGTTGATTCTCCTGGCCTGCTGTCTGCTCTTGGCAAGCTGCGCAGCACTGCCCGCGCTTCAGGAGATCACCCCGCAGGAAAACAGCGAGGTTCGCCGTCGATTCAAGGAAATGGTCGCCCTGCAGGCGGAGTGTCGATGCTGTCTGGACGGCACCGCCCATATCTCCTTGAAAAATGTCGTCTATTCCGGTGCTGTTTCCGGTTTCCTGCAGGCCATGAGTCCCTCCTTTCTCAAGTTTGTCGGCGTCAACCCCCTGGGCCAGCCCCTGGCCATCTTCACCGCCGACGGCAGCATCTTCCGCTATGTTTCCATTCCTGAGGGGACGGTTTATACCGGCCAGATGGACAGTGAGACCTTTGTTAAGTATACCCCGGAGGGTTTTATCCCCACCCTTTCCTATTACTGGCTCATCGGCAGGCTGCAGCCCGGCCCGGTCCAGCTGACCAGGGTGAGTCGTGATGAGACCATGGCCTACTGGGTGGAGCTTGATTATGAGAACGGTAAGAAGGCCCTGGTTCTCTTTGACCCCGATGCCCTGCAGATTCGGCGCCATATTGTTTTCAACAGTGCCGGTGAACGGATCCTGAACATCCACTACGATGGGTATGGCCCGGAAAAGTGTGATGTGCCGCGCCATATCATTGTCACCTCCCTGCGCCTCGACTCCACCATGGAGATCCGCCTGGATAATCTTCGCGATGAAGCTTCCCTGAGCCGCAAGGATTTCGACTATGTGCCGCCCGACTCCTTTGACGAGGTGGTGGTGGAGTAGGCCATTTTTTGGCGCGGGCCTCGTAAAAAGTCAATCCCGGCTGTTGGGCCTCTGTTGCGTCCACACAAGGTGTTTGCCTTGCCGGTATGGCAGAATGCAGAACCTGCTTTTGCAGAAGGCCCTGCTTGCCCCACCTTCAAATTTAAAGCGACCCCCTAAAATACGTGAATCCAGAATATCTTCTCCCTTTGGTCCGCAAGCCAAGCAGGTATTGCGGCAATGAGTTTAATGTGCCGGCCAAGAAATGGCCGGACGTCTCTCTGCGTTATCTGTTGACCTTCCCCGATATGTATGAGATCGGCATGAGTCACCAGGGTCTGCAGATCCTCTACCATATCATCAACAGAAGGCCTGATCTTCTGGCCGAGCGGCTCTATGCCCCGGATACGGACCTGGAAGAGCTGCTGCGTCAGAGCAAAACCCCGCTTTTCAGTCTGGAGTCGCGCCATCAGCCCCGGGATTTCGATGTCCTGGCCTTTACCCTGCCCTATGAGCTCTGTTATACCAATATCCTCACCATCCTTGACCTGGCGGCCATTCCCTTTTACAGCAGGGATCGTAATGAGGAGCATCCGCTCATTCTGGGCGGCGGCCCGGGCGCCTTTCACCCGGAGCCGGTTGCCGACTTTTTTGATGCCATTCTCCTGGGGGACGGCGAAGAGGCCATCGTTGAGATCAGCGATCTTCTGCTCCTGGCCAAGACAGAGGCCTGGGCAAGGGCGCAGCTGCTCTCTGCCCTGACGGATATCAAGGGCGTTTATGTGCCGGCCTTTTTTGAGGCGTCCTATGATACCGCTGGTGCCTTCAAGGGGGTAACGCCCTTGAAGGCCGGCTATGAGAGGGTGCAACGCCGTATTCTGCCGGAGTTTGGCGCTGATCAGCCCCTGGTACCCCTGGTCCCTGTTACCAAAATTGTTCATGACCGTCTCGGCATTGAGCTTGCCCGCGGTTGTACCCGGGGGTGTCGTTTCTGCCAGGCCGGCATGATCTACCGACCGGTACGCGAGCGCGACCCGGAGCAGGTCCTGCGTCTTGCCACCACCGGCATAGAGGCCAGCGGTTTTGAGGAACTGGCTCTGCTGTCGCTCTCCACCGGTGATTATTCTTGCCTGGGGCCGCTGCTGGTCAAGTTGATGGATACCTTTGCCCGGAAACGTGTGTCGGTCTCCATGCCTTCCATGCGGGTGGGAACCCTGACCCCGGCGATCATGGAACAGATCAAGCGGGTGCGCAAAACCGGTTTCACCGTGGCCCCGGAGGCAGGTACCGACCGGTTGCGCCAGGTGATCAACAAGGGTATTACCGAGGAGGATCTGCTGGCCACCTGCGCCTCTGCCTTTTCCCTGGGCTGGAAGCTGATCAAGTTCTACTTTATGTTTGGTCTGCCCACCGAGAGCCGGGAGGATCTGGCCGCCATCCCTGCACTGGCTCTCAAGGGGCTCAAGGCCGGTTCCGGACCGGGCCGACGCATCACGGTGAGTGCCGCCACCTTTGTTCCCAAGCCCCATACCCCTTTTCAGTGGGAGCCGCAGCTCTCTGTCGAGGAGGGCTTTGCCCGGGTAGATTTTCTGAAGGACAAACTCAAGGAGAACGGCCTGCAGCTGCGTTGGGGTGATCCGCGCCAGAGTTTTCTGGAGGGGGTCTTTTCCCGGGGGGACAGAAGGCTTGCCGGCCTGATTGTCGAGGCCTGGCAACGCGGTGCCCGTTTTGATGCCTGGAATGATCGCATGCATCTCGATACCTGGCGTCAGGCCGCTGCTGCCGTGGGCATAGACCTGGAGCGTTATCTGGCCCGGCGTGATTTCCAGGAGCCGCTGCCCTGGGACCACCTGCACTGCGGTGTGGAGCCGGACTTTATCCGGGCCGAGTATGATCGGGCCCTGGCCGGCACCTATACCCCGGATTGTCGGGTGCACGGCTGTCAGAAATGCGGACTGTGTGATTTTAAGAGCATCTACCCGCGTCTCCATGAGAAAGAGGTGCAGTGGTCGACCCGGCAGGATGAACAATCAGAAACCCCGGCAGAGAAGGACAGCCATTTTCACTACCGTATCGACTACTCCAGACTGGGGCGGGCCCGTCTCCTCTCGCATCTGGAGTTACTGCAGGTCTTTTTTCGGGTCTTTAACAGGGTGGGGCTGCCTCTCCACTATTCGCAGGGTTTTAATCCCTCACCCAAGGTCTCTTTCAGCCCGGCTCTGCCCCTCGGCACGGAGAGCAGGGCCGAATATCTCTTTGTTGATCTGCTTCGTGCCATAGAGCCGCAGGAGTGGCTGACGGCCATCAACAGGCAGCTGCCTGAGGGGCTTTTGGTGACAGCCGTACAGCGGGACGACAGAAAAAATATACCAGCCAGGGTGGAAACGTGTTATCATTTCAGGCTGCCTGCCCCTGTGACAAATCGTCGCATTGCTGCTTTTTGGGCGGCAGACACCTTTCCGGTCACTGTGGTGCGCAAGAAGAAAGAGCGTATTCTGGACGGCAGACCACAGGTCACTGATCTGCGACGTGTGGATGAAAAAACCATCCAGCTGCAGATGATCTCCGAGGTAAGCAAGGCAGCCTTGAAACCCTTGGAACTTCTGCAGGCCGTCCTGCAGCTTGCCGAGCCGGACTTAATACACATAAGGGTGGTGAAGGAGTGGTCCAGGGCCGCTCCCTGAGGAGGATCCACCACCTATCACCCTTGTTGAAGAATTATGGCCACTGATCTACTTATAAATGCCACCTCCTATGAGGTGCGTATCGCTCTTATTGAACATGGCAATCTGGTTGAATTCCACGTGGAGAGGCCGACCGAAAAAGGCTTGGTGGGCAATATCTACCTGGGCAAGGTCGTCCGTGTCCTGCCGGGCATGCAGGCCGCTTTTGTCGATATCGGTCTGGAGCGCACCGGTTTTCTCTATGTCGATGATGTCCACATTTCCACCGATGCACTGGAAAAGCGGATAAACAACTGTGGGGATCGCACCACCACCTGCTGCGATCATGAGCCGCCCGATTCCCTGGCCGTGCGCACACCGGGCCAGTCCATCGAGGACCTGCTGCATGAGGGGCAGGAAATCCTGGTACAGATCTGCAAGGAGCCCATCGGTACCAAGGGGGCGCGGCTGACCTGCAACATCACCTTGCCGTGCCGTAACCTGGTCTTCATGCCCATGACCGACCATATCGGTATCTCGCGCAAAATGGACAACGAGCTGTTGCGCCAGCGGCTGCGCAAGGAAATTGAGGAGTTGCGGCCCGCCGGCACCGGCTTTATCGTTCGCACCGTGGCAGAGGATGCCAGTCGCCAGGATCTTGAGGCGGACATGGAGTTTCTTCTCCACCTCTGGAGCGAGATCCGGGATATGGCCGAAAAATCAACACCCATGAGTATGGTTTACGAGGACCTGGATATCATCCTCCGGGTGGTGCGTGATATTTTCAGCCCGGAGGTCGATCGCCTGGTGGTGGATGACCCGAAAACCTATCAGCGGGTTCTCACGTTCATTCAGACCTTTGCGCCTCACATGTATAACCGGGTCTTCAAGTATGATCAGAATGTGCCCATTTTTGACGCCTATGGCGTGGAAATGGACATCAGCCGGGCCCTGGATAAGAAGATCTGGTTGCGCTGCGGCGGTTATATCATTATCGAGAATACCGAGGCCCTTACCGTTGTTGATGTCAATACAGGTCGCTATGTGGGTAAGAATGATCTCGAAGAGACCATCTTCAAGACCAATATGGAGGCGGTGCGTGAGATTGCCTACCAGCTGCGGCTCCGCAATATCGGTGGTATTATCATCATAGATTTCATCGATATGGAGACGGAAGGGCATCGCGAGGATGTTTTCCGGGCCCTGAGCGAGGCGGTCAAGAAGGATAAGAGCCGCGTGAATATCCTCAAGGTGTCGGAATTCGGTCTGGTCCAGATGACCCGTAAGCGCAACCGGGAAGATCTGGTCAACATGATGTGTGAGCCGTGCCCGTACTGCGGCGGCGACGGTCTCCTCAAGTCGAATCGCACCGTCTGCTATGAGATTTTTCGGCGCATCTCCCTGGGGGCCAGGAATATCTCCGGGCCCAGTGTCACCATCAGGGTACACCCCAAGGTGGCTGGTATGATGCTCAAGGAAGAGGCGGTAACCATCCACAATCTTGAGGATGAGCTCCAGAAGACCCTGACCATTATCCCCCAGAAGGATATCCATATGGAGAAGTATGAGATTGTCTGGGAAAGTGGCGAGCAGGCCGCCGAGGAGTCGGGATCGCAGGTGGCAAGCGGCGGCCGGGGCAAATAGACCCCGGGAGCTGTAGCTCTTTTTTTACTTGCTGGTGAAGGAAAAGACACCATCCCAGTCCGCAGCCGGTGGGTTGCGGCTGAAAAAGTCGGCTCGTTCCAGGTAGACCTGGTAGAGCTGCTGGGGCTGTTCCTTGTTTAAGTCCGACAGGATGCCCTGCACCGTGATGAAACGACCTTCCTGATAAGCGGCCATGGCCTCGGCATAACGCTCTTGCTGGGGGGCAAAACGCTCCACCATTTCCGGGGAGAGGGGCTCAAAGATGCGCACCGGTTGAGCCCTGCCCTTGACGCGCACCATGTCGATGTAACGGCAGGCCACCTCCTCCGCCACAGCCTCTTTTGTCCTCTCGCTGATCAGTATGCTTGTGCCGTAAGCCTTGTTCAGTCCTTCCAGGCGCGAGGCCAGGTTGACATTGTCGCCAATCACCGTGTAATCGAAGCGGTTTTCACTGCCGAAGTTGCCCACTCTCATGGTGCCGGTGTTAATACCGACGCCGATCTCTATACGCGGCAATCCTTCCTTATTCCATCTTTCCTGCAGTTCTTTTAACCTGTCCAGGGAGTTGAGGGCTGTTCTCACGGCCCGCAGTTCCTGATGATCAACGGCCAGCGGCGCCCCCCAGATAGCCATGATGGCATCGCCGATGAATTTATCCACTGTGCCGCCGCTCTCCATGATGAGATTACTCATGGCTGTCAGGTATTCGTTCATCAGGTGGCTCAGCTCTTCCGGGCTCAGTTTTTCGGAGATAGAGGTGAAGCTTCTGATATCACTAAAGAATACCGTAAGTTCCCTGGTTTCGCCCTTCAGGGAGAGGGCGTCGGGGTTGCGGGTCACCTCCTGGACGACGCTTGGCGCCACATAGCGTTTAAAGGCGTCATTGAGGTAGCGCTTTTCCCGACCGGCAAAGAAGAAGTTGAACAGGGTAACGCTGAGGAATATGAGGATAATGACGGTGAGGGGGTAGGTAATGCCGACAATGCGGTTGTGCAGGAAAAAGGCATAACTGGTGGCAAAGGCGGTCAGGATGATGCACAGGCCGCCGATGCCGCCTGCCAATGGGGTGGAATAGGCCAGGATGGTAACCAGCAGCAGGCCGCCCACCAGGAGCATGGTGTAGGTGAGACCGATTTCCGAGTAATTGTCGTAGATCATCGGGTCGGCGGCCAGCATGTTGTCAAGAACATTGGCCTGGATCTCGGCGCCCGGAATAATACTGGCATATGGCGTGGCCCGCAGGTCATAAAGACCCTCGGCCGATGTGCCGATTATGATATATCTGTTCTGCAGATCCAGATTGCAGTCACCGGCCAGGATGTCGGCGGCGGAGATATAGGTGAAGCTGGCAAAGGGACCGCGATAATTTATGGAAAGCTGCCCCCGCTCATCGGTGGGGATAAAGGTAGGGCCTACTGCTACGCCGAGTATGTCATGCCTGCCGTGATGCCGCTGTTGGGCGAGATGAATAACGGCGCCTGATTCCCGGCGACCGATACGAAAGCCCTCCATGGCCAGGGAAGGATAGGGCAGGCCCTGGTGAAGCATAAAGAGCGGCACGCGCCGTACCGTACCGGAGTTGTCGGGGAACATGTTGAAGAACCCCTCGCTCTCGGCCATGGCAATGTCCGGGGTGTTGAGAATGGCACTCTTTGCCGTAATCAGGTTGATGGCGGTAAAGGCGGCATCCGACGGGTCAACGGCCAGGTTGAGTGTTGGAAAGGGACGTTCGTCTCTTTGGCCGCTGTGGCCGGCATTCATGGAAAAGGCATACCCCAGAACAGTCGGGGCGCGGGACAGGGCATCTCCCAGGAGGAGGTCATGGTTGAATTGCGCCATCTCCTGAAGGCGCAGCAGGTCGAGGCGGGTCTGCTCGGCCGCAGTGTAGGGCAGCAGTTTGGGAATAAGGGTGAGAGGGGAGGTGCGGTCCGCTTCGGCAAAGACAATATCGAGCAAAATGGCGGCCGGCTGCCGGGCTGCCAGCTCGTCGATGAGGCGTGCCACGACATTACGGGGCCACGGCCATTGCCCGTGTCGACTCAGGCTCTTGTTGTCAATGTCGACAATCACCACCTGACCTGTCACCTCCTGCGGACCGCGGAGATGGAACATGGCGTCGGTGAGCCGGTTGTCCAGGTCCATGAGCAACTCCGGCTTTCTTCCACCAAAGGAGAAATAGAGGGCCAGGCTGATCACGACCAGGAGGCAGCCGATCTTAAAGGGTGAGGGGGCGAGGATTTTGGGCAAGAGACTCCCTCGTCTCATTGAAAGATAAGTTCTCCCAGGCTGGTCTGATTGAGGCCGTAAATCCCCTGATAGGTAAGATTCGAACCGTTGGTTGCCGAGAAATTGCCACCGATGCTGCCGGCATCAGGACCATACATGGTGCCGACGATATCACCGGATATGCCGGAACCAAGGAGGCTGCCGCCGAAATGGGGGCTGCCGGCCGTGCCCATTGCTTCGATGTAGAACATGGTGCCGTCATTCAGGGCCATATCGCCGTTGATGGCAGCGGTACTGCCCAGCATGGCAAAATCAACGGTGAGCTCCATGGTGCCCGATATCTTGGAAACCTGTGTGGGGCTGGTGGTGTCAATCTTGCTGCCCTTTACCGTGCCGCTATAATTGCCGGTCAGGTTGTTGCCGGCCATGGCGGCAATGTCGGTGGTCGCGGTGGGCTTGCCTGCCAGCCACATGGCCCCCGGCACATGGTTGTGATACTGCTGGGTGCCGTCGCTGTAAGCCACCTCCCAGTAGCCCCAGGTGGCATAGTCAAGAAACTGCTCCTCGGCCGGGCCGGTGACCAGGTAATTGCCATGCTCCTTGAGAGGCGTGGAGCCGCCTCCCAAGAGTGCGGCAAACAGGTTGTCGGCAATAAAGGCCGAACCGTATGTGCCCCCCACCGTAATGTTGTTCAGGCTGAAGGCGCCGTCGTCGGCGGAGATGGAGCCGCTGATGTCACCGGTATCCTTGTTGATGCCCAGCACCATGCCACCGGTCAACAGGCGACGGTTCGCGTCGATGTTGTTCATGTCCTCGGAGATGCCTACCACATAGCCTATCCAGGTATCCGAGCCTGCGGGGGCCGGCATTGTTTTTACCTCAATGCCCGCTCCCTCCACCAGCCACTCGCTCAGGGCGGGTTGGTCGGATGGTTCAATGGCGTAATCATAGCCGCTGCCACTGAAATAAAAGGTGCCGGTATCCGTGCCCATGAAATAGCCGTTACCCACCCCCTCAACCACACTCACCTGGTCGTAGTAGGGGTCGTTGTAATCAGCTTGTATGCCGCCACCGCCGAAAACCTTGATGTTGCTGACCGTGCTGCCGTCGATATCGCCGAAGAAAAAGACAGGCATGGCCAAGTCTATCTGGCTGTCATAAACAATGCCCAGTACCTTGTGGTTGTGCCAGTTGGCCAAGATGTCCGCCGGTTCATTGATCGTCTCCTGGGTGCCGTCTTCATAAAGAAGAGAGCTGCCGGCAATGGCACCCTGAAAAAGGGTGATGCCCTGGGTGGGCGGAGTCCAGCTTGTTGAGGTGTCAATAAGGGGATCGGTCTCACTGACAGGCGGCAGGGTCGCAGTGTCAAAGATCTCCTGGTCTATCTCCCCCTCCTGGCTGGTGTCGCTTTCGTCTGCGGTATCGTCAAAGGAGTCATCACTGCCGTCGCTGTCGTCGACCGTGCCGTTTTCAGCGTCGTCTTCGTCCGTATCCGTATCGGTAAGGTCGTCGGTGAAGGCATCCATTTCATCGCCGCTGAACAAGGTGGGCGGCGGTGGCGGCTCGTTCATCTTGACATGGGTGCCATAGCCGGCCTTGCGGATTTCCACACTGCCGAAGTCGTTTGTCACCACAATACCGCGGCCCCCCTGGAAAACCACGGAAAGTTGCTGGTTGGCCACGACGCCGGCGTACATGGAACCCCTGATGCCGATGGTGGCGGCCGGGGTCTTGGTTGTGAAGTTCCGGGGCGCGGCCTTGGTGATCTTGCCGCCCATGACCCGGAAAATACCCTCCTTTACCTCGGTGTGCAGGGCACCTTCCTCTTTGTCCGGTTGCCAGAGATACTCATTGATGAGCAGAGTCGTGTCGCGACCTATGCTGATAATGGTGTTGTCGCTGAAGAGGATCTGTAAACGGCCCCGGGGGCCGGTGACAATGGTGTCCCCTTCGTAGAGGGCGGCTCGCACCGTCAACGGCCGTTGCCGGGCGGCGGTGTCCGTGGCAACGGCCTTGCCGCGCAGGGCGGCAATGCGGGCCACCGGCTCCGGTGGCTGGGCGGCATTGACGGAGAGGTTGAAGGTGCTCAACAGGCTGAGCGCCGTAACAATCAGGATAAGAAAAAAGGGCTGGCGCATCTGGATTCTCCTTTCCCGAAGGCTTGTGATCCGGTTTAGGCAATGGCCGAAAAGGGGCGCCGGCTTGTGATGCGGGTCAACAATCGGCGCTGATCTCTGGAGCGGGGCAATGGTGCCGGTGTGGCCGCTTGTGCAGGTTTTAGAAGGCATAGGTCAAGGTAAGGTTGGTGCTGTTTCTTCTGTAGGAATACAGATCAATATTGGATTCGGTATCAGTGTATCTGTGACTGAGGGCCAGGAGGAGATTCCGGTGACGTTCCTGGTCCTGCCACAAAGATTTGGAGAGCCCTACCGCCACCTCGTGGCGATCGTCGTCACGCTTGACGGCAAAGATGGGGTCTTCTTTCTTGTAAGTGGTGAATTTGGCCGTGGCACTGGCATACAAGGCTATGCCATAGGGCAGCGGCGTGTCAAAACGCAGCTGCATGAGGACGCGATCATAGCTCACCAACCTGTTGGAGGCGGATTCAATCTCCTTGCCGAAGGTAAAGGCCAGACGGGCCGCATCCAGCAGAAAGGCGGCCTGGGCCGTTGCCTGATAATTTTCAGCCGAGCGGAAGGCGTAACGCTTGTTGTCCTTGTCCTCGAAACGCAGCTTGCCGGTGAGGATGAAGCGATCTATCAGCTGGCTGGTCAAGGTGGAGGAAAAACCCCAAGAGTCGAGATAGCGCTCATGTTCTACATCAATGGCCGTGGCCAGCAGGTTGTTCTGCCAGAGGAAATAGTCGTTCTTAATGCCCGGGCCGGTGGAGATTTCATGATAGTTGACATTGAGGTCATGCTCGTCGTTGTAAAAGGAGTTGTAGGTGAGCAGGCTGGTCTTCCAGAGGGGGGCGTCTTCTTCGGGGCGATAGAGGTGGTTGAAGGTGGCCGAGACTACAAAGGCATGGTCATCGTCAGGCTCCGCCCCCCTTACCGCTGAGCTGTAAATCCAACATGCCCAAGGAGATGGAGTCGCTGAGCGGAGCTGTGCGCGGATTGTCGTCAATGTCAAGCCCCAGGGAGAGGGTGCCGGTAAAGAAATGGCGCTGTTCCGAATCCTTGATCGATTTGAGAAAGCGCTGAATGTTATTCCATACCGCCTCTGGCGGGTTGGTGGCAAGGACCTCCTGAAAATATTGTCTGGCAAATTCTTTGGAGCCCAGGGCCAGATATGATCTGGCCAGTTCCAGTTTGGCCCGGGTGGAATCGGGACGGGCCAGGAGTACCCGTTCAAAGGACATCACCGCATTCTCATGCATGCCAATCTCGAAATAGGCGCGGCCCAGCAGGAAGTTTATCTGCGGGTCCTCAGGTTCATGGGAAAAGGCAATGAGCAGATAATTGAGGGCTTGTTTGTACTGGCCCTGTTCAAGGGCGGCTTTGCCTTGGTCCAGGCCCTGAGGGGCGGCCAGGGCGGCTCCTGTCCAGAGACTGATGAGGAGGGTAGGGGCGATAAGGTAACGAAACATAGCAGACCGGATTGAGGGTAAAGGGGAAAGAGGGGAATCTTCTCCCGGTGGTGTCAAAGGCTGTTTAGTGGCCAAAATACGCCAAAGGGAGACATGATACGCTGCCATATCTTTCAATGGATTACGTTATACTAATGGATCTTTTTTTTGATGACCACAAAAAACAGCACCTGCCCTATCCTTACGCCTTTTCATTGTTGACAAAAATAAGAAACGTGGTATTAGTCTCTGTTTCCGTACCTTGGTGTCTTTGGCCCTGCCGGGCGGCGGCGCCATCTGGTAAATACAATTATAATGATAATGAAACGTGGCTGGCCTGCGCCGCTGCGTGGCGTTTCCTGAAGCAGGGAAGCCTTTAGTTTTGGAGGAAAGCATGTACGCAATTATTCGTACCGGTGGTAAGCAGTATCAGATTGCCGAGGGTGATCGTCTGCGCGTTGAAAAACTGAACGGTGAGATTGGCGATACCGTGGAACTTGATGATGTTCTTCTGGTGGCTGACGGTGAGACTGTAAAGGTTGGACAACCTGTTGTCGAGGGCGCCAAAGTAACCGCCAGGATAGTCGAGCAGGGCAAGGGCAAAAAGGTTATTGTCTTTAAAAAGAAAAGGCGTAAGGGCTACAGTCTGAAAAAGGGTCATCGCCAACTTTTTACCGCCCTCGAAATTCAGGGTATATCAGCATAAATAAGCATCCCCGGCTTCTGTACGAGGTCGGGTTGAACCATTTAGAGGACAAAGCAATGGCTCATAAGAAAGCAGGCGGTAGTTCCAAGAACGGTCGCGACAGTAATTCCCAACGCCGCGGCGTCAAACGGTTCGGCGGCGAGAATGTCCGGGCCGGCAACATTCTTGTTCGGCAGTTGGGCACGAAACTTCATCCCGGCACCAATGTCGGCCTGGGACGTGATTTTACCTTGTTTGCCAAGGTAGACGGCGTGGTCACCTTTGAAAAATTCGGCCGTGGTCGAAAAAGGGTAAGCGTCTATCCTGCCGCCGAATAAATTTTCCAGACAGGTGGTCGGAGAAGAGAGTGTTTCTCCGACCGCTTCTTTTTTTACGGGCGCTTTTGTGGCCCGTTCTTTTTTTTGTGAAGGCGTCCCACCATGTCATTTGTTGATGAAGCAAAGTTCTTTGTCAAGGCCGGTGACGGCGGTCGGGGTTGCGTAAGTTTCCGGCGCGAGAAATACGTGCCCAAGGGCGGCCCGGACGGCGGTGACGGCGGCAGGGGCGGTTCGGTCTATATAGAGGCCTCTTCACGTCTGCACTCCCTTATTGATTTCAAGTTCCGTTCCCACTTTATTGCCAAAAACGGCGGCCATGGCAAGGGCAAGAAGATGCATGGCCATAGCGGCCAGGATTATATCCTCAAGGTGCCGGCCGGCTCCGTGGTCAAGGATGCCGAGACCGGTGCGGTGATTGTTGACCTGGTTGAAGAGGGCCAGCGTTACCTGGCGGCCCGGGGCGGCAACGGTGGCCGTGGTAATGTCCATTTTGCCTCCTCCACCAACCGGGCGCCGCGTATAGCCCAGAAGGGTACGCCGGGCGAGGAACGCTGGCTGCGTATCGAATTGAAGCTCATCGCTGATGTCGGTCTTGTGGGCTTACCCAATGCCGGCAAGTCCACCCTGCTCTCCCATATGTCGGCCGCCAATCCAAAGGTTGCCCCGTATCCCTTTACCACCTTGGAGCCGCAACTGGGGGTGGTAAAGCTGGATTATGGCGAATCGTGCATCATGGCCGATATCCCGGGGCTTATTGAGGGGGCCCATGAGGGAGTCGGCCTTGGCCATAAGTTTCTGCGTCACGTGGAGCGGACCCGTATCCTGCTGCATGTTATTGATGCCACCGGTCTGGAGGATGACCCCTTCCATCAATATCAGGTCCTGGAGAATGAACTGGCCCGGTTTAACGAAGAGTTGATCGGCAGGGAGCGCCTGGTGCTGCTGAATAAGATTGATCTGATGGCTGAGGCGGACCTGGCTCGGGTGCAGAAGCGCTTTCAGGAGGCAGGCATTGCCTGTCTGGCCATTTCCGCCGAGACCGGCCTCGGTCTTGAGGCCCTCAGAGAGTGGCTTGCTGAAATTTTATGTGACGAATAAAGGGGTGGGGCCCCGATGTTGACGGCTTTTTTATTTGGCGAGGATAAAACTGTATGCCTGATACAATAACTGCTGACGAGGGTCGCAAACTGCGCCTGGCCCATCTCAAGGATGTCAAGCGGGTGGTGGTCAAGGTGGGCAGCGCCGTCTTAACCGGCGAGGTCGGTCTTCATCACGAGACCATGGAAAATCTGGCCGATGAGCTGGCCTTTCTGCGTGACAGCGGTCGCGAGGTGATCCTGGTCAGCTCCGGGGCCGTGGCCGTGGGGCGTCGCAAGCTCTGTATTATTCAACCGATCCTCTCTCTTAAGGAGAAACAGGCGGTTGCCGCTGTCGGCCAATGCGGTCTCATGCATTACTACGACTCGCTCTTTGCCAAGCGCAATCTCTACGTCTCCCAGATTCTCCTTACCCATTCCGACCTGGCCCATCGCGGCCGCTATCTCAATATCAGAAACACCATGTCCACCCTCTTTGACTGGGGGGTCCTGCCCATTGTCAACGAAAATGACACGGTGAGTGCCGAGGAGTTGCAGTTCGGTGATAATGACACCCTGGGCGCCCTGGTCACCAATCTCATTGATGCCGATATTTTTATCTGTCTCACCGATGTGGACAGTCTCTATACCGGCAATCCGGCCACGGATGCGGCTGCACAGCCGATCCATACCGTCTCCACCATCACCGATGACGTCGTCCAGATGGCCGGCAACTCCGGCTCCAGCCTGGGTACCGGCGGCATGCGCAGCAAGATCCTCGCCGCCCGCATGGTCGCGGCCCGCGGTGGCTACTCCTTTATCGGCCCCGGCCGCCGGCAGGGCGTCATCCGAGCGCTCTTTAACGGTGAGCTGGTCGGCACCTTCTTTCTGCCCCATGAGGAGCAACAGAAGCTGCACTCCCGCAAGCACTGGATCGCCTACGTCCTGCGGCCCAAGGGTTTTCTGGTCCTTGACGAGGGGGCGTGTCGGGCCGTACGGCGCCAGGGCTCCAGCCTTCTGCCCTCCGGAATTCTGGAGGTGCGGGGTGACTTTGCGGCCGGTGATCCGGTCCACTGTCTGGATCGGCAGGGAAAACCCGTTGCCGCCGGCCTGGTCAACTATGCAAAGGCGGAGGTGGAGCAGATTCGCGGCCTGCAGAGCTCGGAGATCGCCGCTGTTCTCGGCTACCAGGGTGATAGCGAGGTTATTCACCGCGACAACCTGGTCAAGCTGTAACAGCCCGTTGAAAAATGTAACGAGCACAGCTGAAACTAGGAAAATGAGGCGAGAAAAGCGCGCCCGGAGGAGGTAAGGGAGCCTGCGACACTCCGAGTACCCTTGGGGTGCAGTTTACTTAGGGTAAATGAACATTTCGGAGTCTCGCTCGTTTGGCTCAATCCGAATTATGACGACGCATCAGTAGATAGCGAACGAAGAGAGACCATCGAGCGCAGTAGTTTTCAACGGGCCGGGAAGAGACGGGTGCGCAGAGGAGGGGCCGGGGCAGCTTTAAAAGCCTTTGTGCTGTTCGCTCTTTATGGTATCTTTTTCCCTTTGTCGGCAACCCCACATTGAAACAACACGTCAACCAAAGTACGAAAAACTATGTCAATCGAACAGACCATTAAGGAGATGGCGCTGCAGGCCAGGAAAGCGGCGCACGCCATGTCCATTCTCTCCACGGAACAGAAGAACAACGTCCTTAGCCGTATGGCTGACGCCCTTGAAGAGCACAAGGCTTATATCCAGGCGGAAAACAGCAAGGATCTCGAAGCAGGCCGGGCCAAGGGACTGGCCGTGGCCATGCTTGACCGGCTGGAGCTCTCCGACAAGGTGATGGCAGCCATGATCGGCGGCCTGCGCGAGGTCATTGCCCTGCCCGATCCGGTGGGGGAGATCAACGATATGGTGCGCCGACCCAGCGGTATTACGGTGGGCCGCATGCGCATCCCCCTGGGGGTCATCGGTATGATCTACGAATCGCGCCCCAATGTCACGGTGGATGCCGCCGCCCTCTGCCTGAAGGCCGGCAATGCCATTCTGCTGCGTGGCGGCTCCGAGGCCATCCACTCCAATCTGGCCCTGGCCAAGGTCCTGCAGGATGCCCTGACCGCCGAGCAGGTGGATGCGGCCGCCATTCAGGTTATCCCCACCACAGACCGAGAGGCGGTGACCTTCATGCTGCAGTTGGAAGAGGAAATCGACCTGATCATCCCGCGCGGCGGCGAGGGCCTCATCCGCTTTGTGGCCGAGAATTCACGGATTCCGGTGTTGAAGCATTATAAAGGGGTGTGCCATGTCTTTGTCGATGCGGGTGCCCGCATCGACATGGCGGTGGACATTGTCATGAACGGCAAGGTGCAGCGGCCGGGCGTCTGCAATGCCCTGGAGACGTTGCTGGTCCATAAGGATATAGCGGCCGACTTCCTGCCGGCCGCGGCCCGCGAGCTCTTGGCCGCCGGTGTGGAGATTCGCGGCTGTGAGCAGACCTGTAAACTGGTACCCGAGGCCAAGCCGGCCACTTCGGCAGATTGGCCCATGGAGTTCCTTGAACTGATCCTGGCCGTCAAGGTGGTGGATGATCTGGATGCGGCCATGGCCCATATCCGAAAATATGGTTCCCAGCACACCGAGGTGATCGTCACGGAGAATTACAGCCATGGCCAGCGTTTTCTGCGCGAGGTTGATGCCTCGGCCGTTATGATCAATGCCTCCAGCCGCTTTTCCGACGGCGGCCAGTTTGGCCTCGGCGCCGAGATCGGCATCTCCACCACCAAGCTCCATGCCTATGGCCCCATGGGCCTCAAGGAGCTGACCACACGGAAGTTTATCGTCTATGGAGATGGCCAGGTCAGAGCCTAAAAAAATCGGTATTCTCGGTGGCACCTTTGATCCTGTCCACCTGGGCCACCTGGCCGTGGCCCGGGCCGCTCTGGCTGGCCTGGAGCTGGACGAAGTCCTCTTCATCCCCGCTTACAAGCCCCCCCATAAACAGGAACTGAATCAGGCCCCCTTTGCGGCACGCCTGGCCATGCTCAAGCTGGCCCTGGCAGACGAGCCGTGCTTCCGTTGCTCGGAGATTGAGGGTGAGCGTGCCGATCTTTCCTACTCCTACGATACCTTGCAGGAGTTACACCGGCGCTTCGGTCCGGATGTCTCTTTATTCTTTATCATGGGCCATGATGCCTTTGTGGACTTGGCCAGTTGGAAGCGTTTCCGAGCTATCCCTCGCCTTGCCGACCTGGTCATTGTCAACCGACCCCATGCCCGACCCGGTTCCCTGGCGCGGGCTGTGCAGGATGTCTTCGGGGTGCAGGCCGGTGTCACGCCGGCGGGAGAAGGGCGCTGGCGTCTGGCCGCCGGCGGTTATGTCCATGCGCTGACCATGGCGGAGGTGCCGATATCCTCCTCGGCCATTCGGCGGGCCCTGGCGGCCGGCGATGACGTCAGACGCCTGCTGCCGTCCGCTGTGGCTGCCTATATCAGGGAGCACGGCTTATATTGCACCAGATAGTGTCTGGCCGGAAAGGGGTCTTAGATCCGATTTCTGAGTTGAGATAACTGATCGACATTAAATGAGTTGAAAGCCGTTTTCGACTTGTCGTTCCGCAAGAATTCAGAATTCAGCGCCGCCGCCGGGCTCTGACCGGTTTGAACGTTAATGAAACTAATTGAAGTTTCATAAGAGGAGTCAGGAAAGAGAAGAAAAGCTTTCATGATCAGTCGTTTTGACTTCCGGCATGTTGGAAAAAAAACTTCGCCATGCCACTATTCATCTGCAGGTGTCTAGAATAATTAGACATTTCGGAGTGTTGCAGGCTCCAAAACCTCCTGCGGGCACGCCGCAGCATGCAGCATGTCGAGCATATATGAGCATGTTGATGTTCGGAGCAACGAAAAAAAACGGCTAAAAGAGCATTAGCAGCCCGTTGAAAAAGGTAGCGAGCGCAGCTGAGGCAAGGAAAAATACGGCGAAAAAGTACCCAAGGGTATTACCTTCGGAACACGCAGTTTACATGGAGTAAATGAGCATTTCGGAGTCTCGCAGGCTCGCTTACCTGAGCCGAATCTTGACACCGCATCAGCCAGCGCAGTAGTTTTTCAACAGGCTGTTAGACACGATGGCCGGCAGAGGGAAGGAACAACATGGATGTGACAAATATTTTTTCTCCCTACCAGTTGGATTTCTGGATCCGGGTGGGGCTTACTCTCTTGTGCGGCGGCATCATCGGCCTGGAAAGACAGCTGCGCGGCAAACCGGCAGGTATCCGCACCAGTATCCTCATCTGTCTCGGTACCCAGGTCTTTGTCAGTTTGGCTCTCTCCTACCGTGATATGACGCCGGATCCGAGCCGGGTTCTGGGGCAGGTGGTCACCGGTATCGGCTTTTTGGGCGCCGGCGTTATCATGGCCCGGGAGAATGTCGTGGTCGGTGTCACCTCGGCCGCCATTATCTGGATCCTGGCCGGTATTGGTGCGGCTATTGGTTTGGGATATTATGCCGGCGCCATGGCCCTGACCATTGTCTCCGTCTCGGTGCTGCTGGGGGTCGAGACCCTGGAGAACAGCTTCCGTCGGCTGCGGCGGGGAGCGCATGCCCGTCGAGACGAAGATGGTCCGGAGAGCGGCACGAAGCACTAGGGCTGTCAGCTACCGCATGGTGTCGCTGACCACGTAGGCATAGGCCGAGTGTTTGTGGATCGATTCGAAGCTTTCAACGCCGGCGGAAAACCAGAGGATATCGGGGTGGCTGCTGGCGGATTCGGCCACCTTGCGCACCGCATCCTCGACAAACATCGGGTTTTCATAGGCTGTTTCCGTGACGTATTTCTCGTCCGGTCGTTTCAGGAGGGAGAAGACCTCGCAGGAGGCGCTCTGCTCCACCGTGGTGATCAGGTCCTCCACCCAGATGAAGTTCTTGAACTTGACATTGAGGTTGATCTCGGCCCGCTGATTATGGGCGCCGTAGTCGCTGATCTCTTTTGAGCAGGGGCAGAGCGTCGTGGTGGGCACCCAGATTGACATGATCAGATCGTCGCAGGTGCCGCCGGTGGCGCCGGTAAAGCGGCAGGTATATTCCATAAGGCCGGGGGTCTTGGTCACGGGCGCCTTTTTTTCGATGAAGTAGGGAAAGGTCATCTCCAGGCGGGCCGACTCGGCCTGCAGCTCCTCCTTGACGTCGCGCAGCAGCTCCGGAAAGATTTCCACTGAAATGTCGTTTTGATATTTCTTGAGAACGCCGAGAAAGATGGGCACACAGTTCTGCCGGAAACGGCGGGGCAGGTTGACCCTGAGGTTGATGGATGCCACCGTCTCCTGGTGGCCGCCTGCCTTTACTCTGAGCTTGACGGGAAAACGGATATTTTTGATACCTACTGCTTTCAGATTCATAGCGCCTCCCTCTTTACCGTTTTTTGCGCTAATGGCCAATGATTTATTTGCCGCCTTGGCTGAGCGGGCTTTTTTTGCGTATTTGAGATGACGGGCAAATATGGTACTATACTCAGCCTTGAACCAGGAGGGTGCGGAGAGGATGGCAGCTGCCGACAAGAACAGGGTCAGAATTGACAAATGGCTGTGGGCCGCCCGCTTTTTCAAGACGCGCTCCCTGGCCGCCAAGGCAGTGAACGGCGGCAAGGTTCATGTGAACGGCGCCCGGGTCAAGGCGGCCCGTGTTGTTGCCGTGGGTGACAGACTGCGCATCAACCGCAATAATATCGAATTTGTTGTTGATGTCCTGGCCCTTGCCGAAAAGAGGGGGGCTGCCAAGGTGGCCCAGACCCTCTATGCGGAAACAGAGGAGAGCCTGGCGCAGCGCGACGAACAGCGCGCCCGGCGCAAGGTGGAGCGGCTGGTCAGCGGTAACATGGTGCCTGCCGGACGGCCGGATAAGAGAGAGCGCCGTCTTATCAAGAAGTTCATCCGCAAATAACAGGGACCTCTTTTGGCGTGGCAGTGGCAAGGGGCGCAGGCCGGCGGCTGAGGCGGCTACGCTGGTTCGGCATGTCTGCACGCTCGACAGCACCAGGCCTGAGGTCTATGTCCCGAAACTATAACCATCATTAAATCAAGGAAAGGAACACGAGAATGAAGAAAGCGGAAAGGGCGATTGTCAGCCTGACTGACAAATCCGGAATCGAGTCTTTTGCCCAAGAGCTTGAGGGCCTGGGCATTGAAATACTTTCCACCGGCGGCACTGCCAAGAAGATGCGTGACCAGGGTATCAAGGTCAAGGATGTTGCCGAGTTTACCGGTTTCCCGGAAATGCTCGATGGTCGGGTCAAGACTCTGCATCCCAAGGTGCATGGCGGCATTCTGGCCCAGAAGAGCAATGCCGACCACCTGGCCCAGATGGAGAAGCACGGTCTTGAGGCCATTGATATTGTGGCCGTTAATCTCTACGCCTTTGAGAAAACAGTGGCGGACCCCAACTGCAGCCTGGCTGACGCCATTGAAAATATCGACATCGGCGGCCCCACCATGCTGCGGGCCGCGGCCAAGAACTATGCCGATGTCACGGTGATTGTCGATCCGGCCGATTATGCCACCGTCATCAGCGAGATCAAGGCAAACGGCAACACCAGCCTGAAGACCCGTTTCAAGCTGGCCCGCAAGGTTTTTGCCCTGACCTCGGCCTATGATACCGCCATTATCAAGTGGCTTGACAAGATTGATGCGGAGAGCCACCCGGAACTAAATTAGGCCGCGAACGGCCCGGGGAAGGTGACTCCTTCCCCATTATCAAAAAAAGAGGGAGATAGGTTCGATGAAGATGGCAATACTGCTGTCCGGCAGTGGTCGTACCCTGGATAATTTCCATGAGCGTATTGCGGCTGGCACCATGCAGGGTTCAATAGAGGTGGTGGTGGCCAATGTTGCTGATGCCCTTGGTCTGGAAAAGGCGAGAAAATACGGTTATGCCGCCTTTCACGCCCAGGGGAATGAGGCCATCAATGAGATCCTCGGCCGGCATGGTGTTGAGCTGGTGCTGCTGGCCGGTTATCTCAAGCTTTATGAGCCGCCGCCCGAGCTGGCCCGCCGGGTGATTAATATCCACCCCTCGCTCATCCCCTCCTTCTGCGGGCACGGCTTTTACGGCATGCGTGTCCATCGCGCCGTTAAGGAGCGTGGTGTCAAGGTTACCGGCTGTACCGTCCATTTTGCCAACGAGGTCTATGACGAGGGGCCGATCATAGTGCAGAAATGCGTTGAGGTTGCCGACCATGATACGCCCCACGATATAGCCGATAATGTCTTTGCCATGGAGTGCCAGGCCTTTCCGGAGGCCGTCAACCGGGTGCATGACCTGGGTGTCGATTATTTCTGGCAAAAGACCGGGTCCACGAAGGAGTAGCCGTTATGTCAAGCCGTTCCGTGCTCATGACCGCCCAGGATATTGATCGGGCCCTGCAACGCATGGCCCTGCAGATCATGGAGGCCAACCGCGATGTCGACAGGCTCGCCCTGATCGGTATCCATACCGGCGGTGTCTTCCTGGCTGAACGCCTCAAGCAGATTATCAGTCTGCAGGAGCATCGCCAAGTGGAGGTGGGGTGTCTCGATATCACCCTCTACCGCGACGATTGGTCCCAGATCAGTCAGCTGCCCATTGTCAAAACCACGGATATTCCCTTTGCCGTACAGGGCTGGACCCTGATCCTGGTGGATGATGTGCTCTACTCCGGCCGGACGGTACGGGCCGCCCTGGATGCCATCATGGATCTGGGTCGCCCCTGTTCCATCCAACTGGCCGTGTTGGTCAACCGCAAGTGCGGCCGTGAGCTGCCTATCCAGGCAAATTATGCCGGCATGGATGTTCTGGAGAGCCATAACGAACATGTTGATGTATTATTAAAGGAAAAGGCCGGCTGCGACGAGGTTATCCTGGAGAGTGCCGCAGAGTAAACCGCTGGCGTCGTGCCGGTCGGCGCCCCGACCCTTGCGGCGCCCTTTGCTGAGATGGTTGTGTTGCCGGGAGGTTATTGCCATGGCAGGTCAGAACAACAACAGTGCTGATTTTGCCCTGATTCGCCAGCGGATCAGGGGCAAGCGCGAGGATTACAAGCGTTACAGCTTTACCGCCGACCAGAATAATATCCTCAAGACCTTTTTTGACCTGGCCCAGGAATTTGACTCCCTGGCCGATTTTTACGCCATCTGCGTGCTCGTCCTGCCCCAGTACATGGATGTGGTCTGTCGTCTCTACATCAGCTCGGACGACGGTATCCTGCAGTTGGTGCAGGCCAGCGACGGTGAGCCGCTGAGCGCGCCCCTGCCCGCCCCGGAATCCCACATGAATATCACGGAGATCAGCCGCCGAGGCAATACCCTGTTGTTGCCCATCTTGCTGAAGGGCTCCACTGCCAAGGGCGGAGCTGGCTCCGGTCTCTTTGAGGTGGTTTTCAAAAGACCGATTTCGCCGCAGCTTCGTTTCTTTCTGGAGAAGTTCACCAATCGGATCGCCGTTGCCCTGAGCGGCAGATTGGCCTCCTATCAGAACGTCCGGCATATTGAGTTTGTCACCAACCTGGTGGCCGATATTGAGCATAATATCATTATTCCCAATATGTACTTCCGGCACCTCTTTAATAAGCTGCGCAAGAAAATAGCGGAGATGAGCGACCTGGAGGAGCAGATCAAGGCCATGAAGGCGGCCATGGGTATGACCGGCAATGAATCGTGCCAACATATTATCGACAAGATCACCGATCTCCATAAATCCCTGACCGATTACCACCAGGAGTTGGATAAACATCACAAGAGCAGCACCCTCTTTATCGAGAGCCTCTTTCGGCGGGATCACTTTACCCAGGGCCAGCTGGTACTGCGCACCAGAAAATGCAATGTTGCCCGGGAGATTGTCGCGCCACAGCTCGAACAGTATGAGAGACGACTGCAGAGTCGGGGGGTGACGGTTGAACATCCCGATGACATGCGGGCAGAAGAAATTCCCCTGCAGGTTGATGTGGGGCTGCTCTCCCAGGTCTATGCCAATCTCTTTTCCAATGCCCTGAAATACACCGAGACCGTTGATGTCGACGGCAGCGGCAGACAGCGCAAGGCCCTGGCCTACGGCCGCGAGTATGTCCGGGACTGTTTCGGGGCAGGGCGTGACGCCATCAAGTTCAATGTCTTTACCACCGGTCGCCATATCTCGCCGGCCGATGCCGACCGCATCTTTGACGAGGGCTATCGGGGTACCAATGTCCGGGGTGAGATGGGCCATGGCCATGGTCTCAGTTTCATCAAACAGGTGGTGGAGATCCATGGCGGCTGGGTGGGCTATGAGCCGGTGTTGCATGGCAATAATTTCTGGTTCTGCCTGCCCCTGCCGGATGATGAAGCCGCGCCTGAACCGGAAGCGGCCGATAGCTGAACAATTCAACGTCCTGCTTGTTGTAGAGGTCAATCCATATTGAGATAACTATTAGATATTATGCGAGTTACAAGCAGTCTCGGACGTGTGATTGCCCGAGAGTTCGGAATCCAGAATTCAGGAATCAGTAAAAAAGCTTGAAAATCAGTCAATCCGGCTGCTGCATTTCGGTACGTTGGGGAAGAACTTCGCCATTTTCACTAGGAATCAGTGTCTGTCCAGAAATAGATAATCTCAACGAGATATTAGAAGTCAAAAAGTTGAGTTGGCATATTCTCCGGCGATACGCCGTCATTTTTTTACGAACCACCAAGTTAGAAAGGCACGAGGATACAAAGGATGCCGCACCCATCTTTGTGTCCACGTGCCTTTCTGCTTCTCACGAGCCTTTTATGAGATGAACCTCTATGACCCTCTCAACCATGCAGAAACCTGAATTGCTGGCCCCGGCCGGCTCCATCGAGGCCTTTGAGGCGGCAGTGGCGCAAGGGGCTGATGCCGTTTATATCGGCGCACCGGCCTTTAATGCCCGTAACCTGGCCCGCCATTTTTCCGTGGCCGAAATCGCCGCCATGATCGATTATGGCCATGGCCATGGGGTCAAGGTCTATCTGGCCGCCAACAGCCTGATGCGCGAAGAGGAGATTCCGGCCGCCTGCGATCTGCTCGCCATGTCTCGGGAACTGGGGCCTGATGCCCTTATCATCCAGGATCTGGGCCTCTACTATCTGGCCCATAATCATTTTCCCGAACTGGAGCTGCATGCCTCCACCTTGATGGGCGCCCACAACAGTGTGGCTGTCAAGCACATGGGGGCCATGGGGTTTCAGCGGGTGGTCCTGGCCCGGGAGATGACCCTGGCGGAGATCGACATTGCCTGTCGGCAAGGGGTGGAGATTGAGGTTTTCATCCATGGCGCCCTCTGTTTTGCCTACTCGGGCCTGTGTCTCTTTTCCAGCTACCTGGGCGGCAAGAGCGGTCTGCGGGGTCGTTGCGTGCAGCCCTGTAGGCGGCGCTATACCATGGCCGGGGCCAAGGGCAAGATCGAGGCGGGCTATAATTTTTCCATGAATGATCTCTCCGGCCTGGCGGCCCTGCCTGCTCTGGCCGAGGCTGGTGTCGCCTCCCTGAAGATCGAGGGCCGCATGCGCAGCAGCCACTATGTGGCCTCGGTGGTGCAGGCCTATCGATTGGCCCTGGATAATCTTGATGATTTCGAGACGGTATTGCCCGAGTGCGAGCGTCTTGTTGATCAGGCCATGGGACGCAAGAGTACCAGCGGTTATTTTGCCACCCCCCAGCCGGCCGATGCCCTTTCTCCGAGCCATTCCGGCAATATCGGCCTCTTTATGGGCCGGGTGGGAAATCATGCCGATGGCTGGGCCACCGTCAAGCTCCAGCATAGCCTGAAGCTGGGCGACAGGCTGCGGCTCCATCAGGAGAAAAGTGGTGAGCGTCAGTCGCTCACCGTGAAGAAAATGCGCTCCAGGGGGGAGCAGCATAACGAGGCGCCCCCGGGCTGGAAGATAGAGATCCTGCTGGGGGACATAGCGGTACGCTCCGGCGACAGCCTCTACAAGGTGGATGTCAAGGATGGCAAGGGCAAGGGCCAACGCCTCAAGGTGGGGGCCTTTGCCAAAAAGGCGGCCGCCATTGCCGAAAGTCAGCTTGGCGGGCAGGTCTTCGGCGGCCTGGCCCTGCGCACCAGACCGCCCCACAAGAAAAAAAAGGGGGGCGGCAAGAAAAAGGCCGGCCCTGTTGTGACTCTCCATGAGCCGCCCGTCTGGCTGCGTGCCGACGATTGGGGGGCGGTGCAGGCCGCCCATGATCAACGGCCGCAGCATCTGGTTTTGCAGCTGGATCGGAAAAGTTTTGAACAGGCCATGCGCCAGCGCCGCCGCTTGCGGCATCTCACCAAGATAGTGATATGGGGCCTGCCGCCGGTGATCCTGGAAGGGGACCTTGAATTTTATGAGCAGGCCCTGCTCACGCTCATGGAGCTTGGCTTTTTCCAGTTCCAGGTGGGTCACCTGGGCCAGGTGCGTCTTGTCAAACAGGCGGCCCGGGCCATGGATGGCAAACATCGTAAACCGGTACTGACCGGCGGGTATACCCTGAACATTCTCAACTCGTTGGCCCTGCGCGCCTACCAGACCGGCGGTCTGACGGCAGCGGCCATCTCCATTGAGACGGATCTCGATAATGCCCGCCTGCTTGCCCTCAATCGGGGCCAGATGAAGATCGGTATGGAGGTCTACGGCTTTCCACCGCTTTTTACCGCCCGTCTGCAGGGAGATTTCTTTGACTATGGCCGCCTGATGAAGAGCCCCAGGGGCGAGGAGATTATCTTGAAGGAAAAATGTGGCCAGACCGTGGCGCAGGCCACGGAACCCTTTTCCCTCCTTGATCTGATGCATGAGGTGGCGCGTCTCAACCTTGATTATGTCGGCCTGGACATCAGCGGCCAGCGTCTCAAGCGCAAGGATATTCATCTCCTCTTTCAACGTCTGCGCCGATTGGGCAAGGGGCGTCCCAGCCCCGGCGAGAGTCATTTTAACTTCCGCAGCACTCTCCTTTGAGGGGGCTGGGCGGGCCGGATTTACCCCGCAGCGGCCGTCTGCGGCGGCCAGTGTTGACCAGGGCTCAAGGTTGTCAGCGCCGTTTCGGAAAGCTTTGGTTTGACAAAAGCTGCGTTGCCCCTCTACACTTGCCTAGGTAATGTTACCGGTTTGGGCGCCTGACGCCCCGCCCTGAAAGAATCGTGGTTTTTTTGTCTCCGCACCTGGTTCTATAGATTGTTGGGGAAGAATGTTTGAACCTTTACGGGAGTCCACTATGCTTGAGGCCCTCTTTCAACCTGATTCCGTTGCCGTTATCGGCGCCTCTCGTACCCCCGGCAAGGTGGGCCATGATGTTTTTGCCAACCTGGTTGCCGGTGGTTTCCCGGGTGAGATCGTCGCCATAAACCCGGCGGCCCAGGAGATCCTCGGCCATCCCTGCTACGACACACTGAAGTCATATGGCAAGAAGGTGGATCTCTCCGTCATTGCCGTGCCTCAAGGCCTGGTTGAGCAGGCGGTGTATGATTCGGTGGCAGCCGGGGTGGGCGGCATTATTGTTATTACGGCAGGTTTTAAGGAGGTCGGCGCCGAGGGCGCCGAGCTGGAGAAAAAAGTGGCGCGCTACTGTAAGCGCCGCGGTGTGCGCCTGGTGGGGCCCAACTGCCTCGGTCTCATCAGCACCGCCGCCAAACTCAACGCCTCCTTTGCCGGTGGCATGCCGACGCCGGGCGCCATCTCCGTACTCTCACAATCCGGTGCCCTCTGCACCGCCATTCTTGACCTGGCCGCCGGTCGTCACCTGGGCCTGCAATCCGTGGTCAGCATCGGCAATAAGGCGGATATCACCGAGGTGGATCTGCTGCGCAGCCTGGGTGCCGATGCCAACACCACGGTTATTGTCGGCTATCTGGAGGATATCAGCAACGGTGATGACTTTGTCAAGGCCGCGGAAGAGGCCTCCAGCGCCAAACCGGTGGTGCTTCTCAAGTCGGGTACCACGGCGGCCGGTCAGAAGGCGGCCGCCTCCCACACCGGTGTCCTGGCCGGTGCCGATACCGCCTATGGCGCCGCCTTTAAGCAGTCGGGTATTGTCAGGGCCGACACCTTTGAGCAGCTCTTTGATTATGCCACCGCCTTTTCAATGCAGCCCCTGCCCAAGGGCAACAGGGTGCTGATCATCACCAATGCCGGTGGGCCGGGTACCATGGCGGCGGATGCCGTGGAAAAGGCCGGCATGGTGGTGGCCGAGCTTGATCGCAACGTGGCCACTGCCTTGCGCAAGCAACTGCCGGCCGCCGCCAGTGTCGGCAACCCCATTGACGTGCTCGGCGATGCCCCGCCGGATCGCTATGCCGCCGCCCTGGCCGCGGCCCAGGATGATGACGAGGTGGACAGCGTCGTGATCATCCTGACACCGCAAGCCATGACCAAGGCTCCGCAAACAGCACGGGCCATTGCCGAGACCATGAACGGCGATAAGCCGGTGCTGGTCTCTTTCATGGGCGGTCTGGGAGTAATGCCGGGCCGTGATGAGCTGGCCGGTGCCAATCTGCCGGACTATGAGTCGCCGGAGCGGGCCGTGGGGGCACTGCGGGCCATGTATGAATACAGCATGTGGCGTAACCGACCGCCGCGCATCGTCAATCGCTTTCGGGTCCACCGCCGTCGGGTGGAACGGATCATCACCCGTAGTCAGCGCATCGGTCGTCTGCAGCTCAATGAGGTCAAATCCAAGACCATCCTCAAGGCCTATGGCTTTAAAATCCCTGTCGGTCAGCTGGCCACCTCGGCGGAGGAGGCGGTGGAGATTGCCGAGCGTATCGGCTATCCCATGGCCATGAAGATTGTTTCCCCCGATGTCGTGCACAAGACGGACCTTGGCGGCGTCAAGCTCAACGTCGCCAATGCCGAGCAGGTCATGGACGCCTTTGACCTGATGATGCTACGTATCCGCCAGCGTGTCCCGGAGGCGCGCATCGAAGGGGTCTATGTGGAGAAGATGCTGGGACGGGGCCTGGAGATCATCCTTGGTATGAACCGCGATCCTCAGTTCGGGCCCATGCTCATGTTCGGTCTCGGCGGTATCTTTGTGGAGGTCATGAAGGATGTGGCCTTTCACCTGGCTCCCATTACCTTTGATGAGGCCATGCAGATGCTGGTTGCCACTCGTTCCTATGCCATGCTGGAGGGCAAAAGGGGCAGTAAGGGTGTTGATATCGAGGCGGTGGCTGCCGGTCTGCAACGCATCAGTCAACTGACCACTGATTTCCCGCAGATCGTCGAGCTTGACATCAACCCCTTTATTGTCGGCGAGATCGGCACCGAACCGGTGGTGGCCGACGCCCGAATGACCTTGAGCGCCCCCTGAAAACGGCCCTTGCCCACGGTGGTTAACCAGTGCCTGTCCGGAAACGGCATTAACAAGAACAACAGCGCCTCCCCGGAGGAGTCTTATGGAATATGATAGCGCCTGGCAGGAAAAATTTGCTGAATTCGTCGCCACCCCTAAGCAGGCGCTGGCCCGTGTGAAACCGGGCCACCGCGTTTTTATCGGCACGGGTTGCGGCGAGCCGGTTGCCCTGGTCAAGGCCCTGGTTGCCAGGGCCGGAGAGCTCTCTGACGTGGAGATCCTCCACCTGCTCACCAAGGGTGAAGCCCCCTATGCCGACAAAAAGTATGAGGAGTGTTTTACGGTGAACTCCTTTTACATCGGTGAGAACGTCCGCAAGATGATCCAGCTGGGCGGCGGCAGTTACACACCGGTGCTGATGAGCGATATCCCGCGCCTCTTTGATTCGGGCCAGCTGCCCCTTGATGTCGTCCTGCTGCAGGTCACGCCGCCCAACCTTCAGGGGAAGGTCAGTCTGGGGATCTCGGTGGATATTGTCCGCAGTGCCGCGGAAAACGGCTCACTGGTGATTGCCCAGGTCAATCCGCAGATGCCCTGGACCCGTGGTGACAGCTGCCTGGATATCTATGATATCGACCTGCTGGTGCCCATGGATGAGCCTATCCTGGAACGGCCTTCCCAGCCCATGAACGAGACCACCAAGGTTATTGCCCAGCACATCGTCTCGCTTATTGAGGATGGTGCCACTGTCCAGTTCGGCCTGGGCCGTATCCCGGGTGTCGGCCGCATTCCGCCGGCGGTTCTCCACTATCTGGCTGAAAAGAAGAATATCGGTGTCCATACCGAGCTCATCACCGATTCGATCATGGAGCTCGTCAGATCAGGGGTGATTAACGGCAGCCGCAAGAGCACCGATCGCGGCAAAATTGTCACCTCCTTCTGCATGGGAAGCAGGGAGCTCTATGACCTGGTGGACGACAACCCGCTTTTCTCCTTCCGGCCCACCGAGTATGTCAATGACCCGCACATCATCTCGCGACAGCATAAGATGGTGGCCATTAACATGGCCCTGGAGGTGGATCTCACCGGTCAGGTCTGTGCCGACTCCCAGGGGGACAAGTTCTATTCCGGTATCGGCGGCCAGGTCGATTTTAATCGCGGCGCGGCGGGCTCCAAGGGCGGTAAGTCGATCATCGTTGTTTCCGCCACCAATGCCGAGACCGGCAAGTCGCGCATTGTCTCCTGCCTGACGCCCGGCTCCGGCGTGGTCACCACCCGCGGCGAGGTGCACTTTGTTGTCACCGAATACGGCGTGGCCTATCTGCACGGCAAGAACGTCCAGGAGCGCTCCCTGGCCCTGATCAGTATCGCCCATCCCGATTTCCGCGAGGAGCTGCTCAAGGAGGCCATTGAGGCCCACTTTATACATCCCGACTTTGCCGACGTGGAGGGCCGCTTTGTGGTGGCCACGGAAATGGCCAAGACCTCCTTGCTGCTCGATGATGGTACCCAGGTCCAGTTCCGGCCCGTTCATCCCACCGATGAGTCAAAGATGCGTGATCTGATCTACAACCTGTCCCAGGAGACCATCTATTACCGCTTTATGAGTCATCAGCAGCATTTCGGCAGCAAGCAGATCCATAACTTCGTCTATGTCGATCATCGCAAGGATGTGGCGGTGGTGGGGGTGGTGCCCGAGGCCCATGGCGAGGACATTGTCGCGGTTGGCCGCTATTACCTCGATCCGCGCACCAATCGGGCCGAGGTGGCCTTTGTTATTCGCGATGCCTGGCAGAATCGCGGCATCGGCACCTTTTTGTTTCAGCACCTGGTGCAGATGGCCAAGAGTAACGGTATCTCCGGCTTCACGGCCGAGGTCCTGCGCGAGAACAAAAGGATGCAGGCCATCTTCAACAACTCCGGCTACAAGGTACGAAGCGCCCTGGAAGAGGGGGTCTACAGCATCAGTATTGATTTCTAGACGGGGGGTGGCGAGCTGCTGTTCTAAACACGAAGACACAGAGGGGTGGTTCTCTGCTTCTGTGTCTTTGCCGGGACAGGCTCCTAGCGTCCCTTGAACTCCTCCTTACGCAGTCCGTATCTGCTCATCAGCTTATGGAGCTGGCGGCTGCTGATGCCGGCTGCGGCGGCGCTTTTCTTGATCATGCCCCGGTTTTCGGCCAGGGTCTCCTTCAGATAACAGTATTCCACCTCCTGCACGGCCCGGTGCCGTACCTCGGCCAGGGTCAGTTTGGTGTTCATGGCCAGGCGCGGGCCGCCCTCCTGCTGGCCGAAGAGCTCGGCCGGGAAGCTCTCCGGCAGCATGATGGTCGACTTCTCCAGGATATAGGCGCGCTCCATGATGTTTTCCAGCTCCCTGATGTTGCCGGGCCAGGAGTAGTTAAGAAAGGCCTCAATGACCTGGGGATGGGTGTGGCTGATCTCCTTGCCGTGGAATCTGTTGAGGCGGGTAATGAAGAATTCCACCAGGCGCGGAATATCCTCCTTGCGGTGGCGCAGGGGTGGCAGGTTGATGGGAAAGACGTTGAGCCGATAGTAGAGGTCGCTGCGAAAGTCGTTGCTGTTGCAAAGCTTCTTCAGGTCATCATTGGTGGCGGCAATGATGCGCACATTGGCCTGGATGTCCTCTTCGCCGCCCACCCGTTGGAAGACGCCGTCCTGCAGGACATGGAGGAGCTTGATCTGGGCCGAGGGCGTGATGGTGGCGATCTCGTCCAGGAAGATGGTGCCGCCCTGGGCGATCTCGAATTTGCCGAGTTTTCTTTTGATGGCGCCGGTAAAGGCCCCCTTCTCATGGCCGAACAGCTCACTCTCCAGCAGGGTGTCGGGGATGGCGCCGCAATGGACGCTGACGAACTGGGCATCCTTGCGGTTGCTGTGTTTGTGGATCACCCTGGCCAGCACCCCTTTGCCGGTGCCGGTCTCACCGGTGAGCAACACCGTGCTGCGGGTGGGCGACACGGAACGCACATCGGCAAAGACCTTTTTCATGGCCGGGCACTTGGTCTGGACAATATCCAGCGACTCCTGGTCCCAGAATTCCTCGCGCAGATAATCAAGCTCGCTCTGCACCTTCTGCGATTGACGCAGACTGGCCGCCACCAGGCGGATCTCCTCGGCAATAACCGGATAGGTGATATAGTCGCCGGCCCCCTGCTTGACGGCCTGCACCGCCTCGCGCAACATGTCCTGACTCGTCATGATGACCACTTCCAGGTTGGGGACGATCATCCAGAATGACTGGAGAACCGCCTTGTAGCCGCTGGAGCGGGCCGCTTTGCCCAGGATGCCCATGTCGATGAAGACCAGGTCGCTGCCGTGTGACCTGAGGCTGTCAATGCCCGCAATAAGCGACGAGGCCTGATGCAGTTGACAGTCGCCGACACAGCTCTCCTGAAAGGGCTTGATAATGGTGGGGTCACGGCTGATGACAAGAATATTTTGCATGGCATACTTTTTTTTGATGGGTGTCGGGCCTGCCACGCTGGCAAAAAGGAACCGGCGGTTCTTTTTTGGGCGGAGGCAGGAACTCTCGGTTCTCTTTTTTCTTTCCGTCCTGTTTCAGGGGCTTCACAACAATAATTTCCACCGTTTATAGCATGACGCATTGGCTGCCACAAGAAAAGAGGAATCTCTGGTTCTCTTTTTCGGCGGCTGGGGCGCGGCAAGGGCTTGAAACCGGCAGAAGAGCTTGTGGCACCTAAATTGCTAACCGCCTGTAACACGCTGCACGGAAAGGGTCCGGTCAGCACGAGCCGGATTGCGGCAAAGAGGGGCAGGGGCGGTGGTGTCACATCGCGCCGCTCACCGAGCAAAGAGGTGGAAAGATGGCAAAGGTGTTAATCATCGGCGCGGGTGGCGTCGGTCGGGTGGTTGCCCATAAATGTGCCCAGGTGCGCGATATCTTCTCCGACATTGTCCTGGCCAGTCGGACCATGGCCCGCTGTGAGCAGATCAGGGACGAGATCAGGGCCAAGGGCCATGGCGACATCGATGTGCGCCGGGTGGATGCCGATAATGTCGACGAGCTGGTGGCCCTGATGAACCAGGTGGAGCCGCAGCTCCTTATCAACGTTGCCCTGCCCTATCAGGATCTGACCATCATGGAGGCGTGTCTGGCCAGTGGTGTCCACTATCTGGATACCGCCAACTACGAGCATCCCGACAACGCCACCTTTGAGTACAAGCAGCAGTGGGCCCTGGACTCGCGCTTTCAGGAGGCGGGCCTCATGGCCCTCCTGGGCAGCGGTTTTGATCCCGGCGTCACCAATGTCTTTTGTGCCTATGCCCAGCAGAATCTCTTTGACGAGATCCACTATGTCGATATTCTCGACTGTAACGACGGCGATCACGGCTATCCCTTTGCCACCAATTTTAATCCGGAGATCAATATCCGCGAGGTCACGGCCAAGGGCCGCTACTGGCAGGAGGGAGTGTGGCTGGAGACCGAGCCCCTCACTGTCCGCCTGGAGCACGACTATCCGGAGATCGGCGTGCGGCCCAGTTATCTCATGTATCATGAGGAGATGGAGTCGCTGGCCAAGAATCTCAAGGGCTTGAAGCGCATTCGCTTTTTCATGACCTTCAGCGACAACTACCTCACCCATCTGCGTGTCCTGCAGAACGTCGGCATGACCCGCATCGACGAGGTGGAGCATGATGGCTGCAAGATCGTGCCGCTCCAGTTTTTAAAGACCCTGCTGCCCGATCCGGCCTCCCTGGGGCCGCGCACCAAGGGGCGTACCAATATCGGCTGTCTGATCAGCGGCATCAAGGATGGCAGGCCGCGCCGGGTCTATATCTACAATATATGCGACCATGAACAGTGCTGGGCCGAGGTCAATTCCCAGGCAGTGAGCTATACCACCGGCGTACCGGCCATGATCGGCGCCATGCTGATGCTGCAGGGGGTCTGGCAGGGTCGGTGGGTCTTTAACATGGAGGAGTTTGAGGCGGCCCCCTTTATGGCGGCCTTGAGCAAACATGGCCTGCCCTGGACCATTCTGGAGATGGAGCCCGGCCATGACTGAACCGGCCCGGCCATACCAGGAGCTGGTGCCCAGCCCCTGTTTTGTCCTGGAGGAGGAGCGCCTGCTGCGCAACCTGGCGATCCTTGCCGATGTCCAGCAGCGCAGCAGCGCCAAGGTGCTCTTGGCCCTCAAGGCCTTTGCCATGTTCAGCGTCTTTGACCGGGTGGCGCAGTATCTGAGCGGCGCCGCGGCCAGTGGCCTGAACGAGGCGCGCCTGGCCCGGGAGGAGATGCAGAAAGAGGTGCATACCTTTGCCGCCGCCATCAAGGAGGAGGAGTTTGCCGAGCTGGCCGCTCTTTCCGATTGCCTGATCTTTAACTCCTTTTCGCAGTGGCGTCGCTACCAGGGTCGTATCCGCGACTATCCGCAGACCCGATTCGGCATGCGGATCAACCCCTGCCACAGCGAGGGTGCCGTGCCCATCTATGATCCCTGCGCGCCTGGTTCGCGTCTGGGGGTGACCTTGCCGGAATTCCGGGGAGCTGACCTGGCAGGCATTTCCGGCCTCCATTTTCACACCTTGTGTGAACAGGATTTTGCACCGCTGGCGCGCACCGTCGCCAAGGTGGAAGAGCAGTTCGGCGCCTATCTGGCCGGGATGGAGTGGCTTAATCTGGGCGGCGGCCACCACATTACCCGATCCGGCTATGATGTGGACGGTCTGGTGCAACTCCTCTGTGGGCTGCGTGATCGCTATGGGCTGCAGCTCTATCTGGAGCCGGGCGAGGCCATCAGTTACCAGGCCGGTACCCTGGTGGGCGAGGTGGTGGATATTGTCCGCAACGGCATGGAGATCGCCATTCTTGACGTGTCTGCCGCCACCCATATGCCCGATGTCCTGGAGATGCCCTACCGGCCGGAGATTGTCGGGGCCGCAGCGGCGGGCCGCAAAGAATATACCTACCGGCTGGCCGGGCCCTCCTGTCTGGCCGGCGATATTATCGGTGACTACAGCTTCAGTACACCCCTTGCCGTGGGCCGACGTCTGGTCTTCACCGACATGATGCACTACACCATGGTCAAGACCACCACCTTTAACGGCATCAACCTGCCGGCCATTGCCATCTGGCGGACCCATGGAGAGCTGGAGATGGTCAAGGAGTTCGGCTATGAGGATTTTAAGGGGCGCTTATCGTAGCCCGGTCTTGAAAAGAGAGAGAAGAAGACGTGCATAGAAAACATTTACGCCCCTGGAGCCACAAGGATTCGGCCGAGCTGTACGGTATCCACGACTGGTCGGCCGGCTATTTCAGCGTATCGGAAAAGGGCGAGGTCCATGTCCATCCCCGTCCCGGCCAGAACAAGACCGGTGTCAGTCTCTATGAGATTATTGAAGGCGTGCGGGAGCGCGGCCTTGGCATGCCGCTGCTCCTGCGTTTTACCGATATCCTCGCCAGTCAGATCGGCAGGCTGCATAAGTCCTTTCGCCAGGCCATCAAGGATAATAACTATAAAAGTCATTATCAGGGCGTCTATCCGGTGAAGGTCAACCAGCAGCAGCAGGTGATCGAGGAGATCACCCGCCAGGGCCGCACATATCGGCATGGCCTGGAGGTGGGCAGCAAGGCGGAGCTGATCATTGCCCTGGCCTATATCGATGATCCGGAATCCTTTATTATCTGTAACGGCTATAAGGACGAGGAGTTCATGGAGCTGGCCTGTTACGGCCGCAAGATGGGTCTCAATGTTATTATTGTCGTGGAGATGCTCAGTGAGCTGGAGTTGATCTTCAAGAGCGCCGAGCGGTTGGGGGTCAGTCCCAGCCTCGGTGTGCGGGTCAAGCTCTCCAGCCGGGCCGGTGGCCTGTGGCAGGATTCGGGCGGCGATCGTTCCTTCTTCGGCCTCACCGCCTCGGAGATTATCGAGATGGTGGATACCCTAAAGCATCATGACAAGCTGCACTGCCTGCGCATGCTTCACTACCATATCGGCTCACAGGTCCCCAATATCCGCAGTATCCGCACGGCGATCAGCGAGGCCATGCGTTTTTACGTCAACTTGGTGGGGGAGGGCGCCGCCATGGGCATCCTCGATGTGGGGGGCGGTCTGGCCGTGGATTATGACGGCTCGCACACCAATTTTGAGTCGAGCCGCAACTACTCGCTGCTGGAGTATTGCAGCGATATCGTCGAGGTGGTGGGCAGTGTCGCCGATGACGCCGGTGTGGAGCATCCCGTCCTGGTCAGCGAATCGGGTCGGGCCACCGTGGCCCATCATGAGGTGTTGCTCTTTAATATCCTTGATGTCTGTCAGCTCGCCACCATCCGCGAGGTCAACGAGTTCCCCATTGACAGCCATCAGATGCTGCAGAACCTCCATGACCTGCAGCAGACCCTCTCCGCCAAGAATCTGCAGGAGTGGTTTCACGATGCCACCTATTACCTGGAAGAGATCCGCACCCTGTTTCGGCACGGCGTCATTCCGCTCAGGCAGCGGGCCCTGGCCGAGGAGATCTTCTGGGACATCATGGAGAAGATCAGCGTGGCCATGAAGGGCATGAAGTTTGTCCCGGATGAGCTGAAAAACATCAACAGCGTTCTGGCCGACACCTATTACGGTAATTTCAGTGTCTTTCAGTCCCTGCCCGACTCCTGGGCCATTGGCCAGCTCTTTCCCATCATGCCCGTTCATCGCCTCAATGAAGAGCCGACCCGTAACGCGGTGCTTTCTGATGTGACCTGTGACTCGGACGGCAAGATCGACAAGTTCACCGACCTGCACGACATCAAGAAGACCCTGCTGCTGCATGTCCCCAACTCTGAGGAGTATTATCTCGGTGTCTTTCTGGTGGGCGCCTACCAGGAGACCCTGGGTGATCTCCATAACCTGCTGGGCGACACCAATGTGGTGGCTGTCTCGATTAATGAGAATGACGAGGTTGTCTTCTCCCGCGAAATCCAGGGGGATACGGTGGCCGATGTCCTTTCCTATGTGGAGTATGAGCCGCGTCTGCTCACCAGCGGCGTGCGGGCCAAGGCGGAAAAGGCGGTGCAGGCCGGTCTGATCAGTGCCGTGGAGCGCCGCGAGATCATGGAGGCCTTTGAGGCCGGTCTTCGGGGCTATACCTATTTTGAGCAGTAGGAGAGGGCAATGACAGAGCCTTTTTTTCTGGAACCCGGTTGCCAGGTGGCTGACGAAGAGGCGGCCCGTCTGGTGGTTATCCCGGTGCCTTATGGGGCAACGGTGAGCTGGCTGGCCGGCACCGAACAGGGGCCGGCCGCCATCCTGGCCGCCTCTGCCGCCCTGGAGGTCTTTGATGATGAACTCCTCTTTGAACCGTGGCAGGCCGGTATCGCCACCCAGCCGGCCCTGGATTGCCGCGGCAGCAGTGAGCAGATGCTGATGCGCCTCTGCAGCCGGGTGGAGAAGGTGGTGGCTGCCGGTGGTTTGCCCTTTATCCTGGGCGGCGAACATTCCCTCTCCGTGGCAGGTGTGGCCGCCTGTCTGCGCCATTATGCCGATCTCTGCGTGGTGCAGGTGGATGCCCATCTTGATCTGCGTCAGGAGTATGAGGGCGATTGGCTCAGCCATGCCTGTGTTATGCGCCGCATTGATGATCTGGCCGTGCCCTTTATCCAGGTCGGCATCCGCTCCTTTTGCCGGGAAGAGTGGCAGCTCTGCACCAGTCAGGGCCGGCAGCCGTGGACCATGGCCCGCATGGCCGCTCATGATCAGTGGCTGGCCGACGTTGTCGCTGCCGTTAAGGGGCGACCCTTTTACCTCACCTTTGACCTGGACGGCCTTGACCCGGCCGTGCTGCCCGCCACCGGCACCCCGGAGCCTGACGGCTTGAGCTGGCGCATGGCCACTGGCCTCATCGGCGCGCTGTGCCGGGCCGCCCCCCTGGTGGGGGCCGATTTTGTCGAGCTGGCACCGCCGGTTGGCCCTGCCTACAGTGCCTTTACCGCTGCCAAGCTGATCTACCGAACCATGGGCTATGCCGTGCAGCGGCAGAGCGCCAATCTTGGCTCATAACAACGCCGTTTAAGGAAAAACATGAAAAGAAAAATCGTTGGCGTGGCCTTGCTTTTGTTCTTGACGGCGACCGGAACAGACAATCTCACTTGGGCAGCGTCGCGGGAGGAGCCGCCACCCCTTGGGGAGGATCGTTTGCCGCCCGGTTATGAGCTTGATCTTGAAGAGACGGAGGAACCCATGGAGGATGATGAGTGGCTGCTTCCCGACGAGAAGGACAACTGGGAATATCAGCTGGAAGAAGATGATGAAATTGTGGGCGCTTTTGCCCGGCAGACCAATCCTTTTTGATGGTCCGCTACGCAAAACGTAGCCGGTGATGCTGATCAGCAGAGGCGCTCGTTTTTTGTAATGGACTGGTAGAGGTGACAGGAGAAATGATCATGATGAGTAAAAAATGTCCCATGTGTCGTGGCGAGATCAGAATATTTGACGACAATGAGCCGGGCGACGAGGTCTATTGCGAGGATTGCGAACAGGAGTTTGAGATTCTCAGCATAGCCCCTGTCCGGCTTGAGGCCCTGGAAACCAGTGGTTATTACGAGGAAGATTCCTTTGGTACCTATGATGAGTTCTATGATGATTAACAGCCCGTTGAAAAACTACTGCGCTTGCTGATGCGTCGTCAAAATTCGGCTTGAGCTAAGCGAGCGGAGCGAGACTCCGAAATGCTCCTAAACCACATGGAAACTGCACCCAAGGGTACTCGGAGAGTCGCAGGCTCCCTTACCTCCTGCGGGCGCGCATTTTTTCGCCCTATTTTTCCTAGCCTCAGCTTCGCTCGCTACCTTTTTCAACGGGCTGTTAACCCGCACTTCTCTCCACCATCGCGGCGACAAGGCGGGGCGCTGGTGCGTGGCGAGCCGCTCCGGAAGGCCGCCATTGACGATCGGGGCGGATGAGTATGGCGAAATGCATCCTGGTCTCGGTTATGGACTTGTGTTCCTTGGGGAAATGACAACTATGGGCAGACAAAACGGGAAGAGGCCGCCGGTCGCCGGTGCGGTCACCATTCAGGGCCTGCTTGTCCCGGACAGGTGGGACGCAGAGGGCGTCATCACCGGTGTGGCACTGCTTACCGGTGATGAGGAGAAGTATCTTGTCCAGCCTGACTCTGGTCTGGAGAGCCTGCTGCCTCTCCTGCGCAGCAGGGTAGAGCTTGTCGGTACGGTGCAGCTGCGGCAGGGTGAGAAAATATTCTTTGCCCGGACACCCCCCTTGCTGCTCAGTGGCTGAGCGCCCGGCAGAAGAGAAGAAAGGCGTGGCACAGGTAAGGGGCCTGGCCGCAGATATTGCTGGCCGCACCAGCCGGGATCCCGGCTGTCAAAGGGTCTGCAGCACGGCGCCGGCCTTTTGGGCTGGCGATGGACCGGCAGGGCCATGCGGCCAATCATGGAAAAATCTATCTGACGGGTGTGGCCTGGGGCCGCCTCCTGGCTTTGAGGGAGGGTGGTGGTCAGCCTTGCCAGCTTTTATTGTGAGAAGAACTGCAATGTTAACCGTGGAAACCTATCTGGCACCATCCAGAATACATGGCATCGGTCTCTTTGCCGGCCATGATATCCCGGCTGGTGCCGTTGTTTGGAAATTTCAGAATGTTATTGACATGATCCTGGCGCCGGAACGTTTTCTGGCCCTCTGCCGCAGTGTTGACACCTGTACCCTGCAGCACCTGATGAACGCCACCTATCGGCGCAACAACCACTACTTTTATGTGACCGATAACGCCAGATTCATCAACCACTGCCGGGAGGCACCCAACATCGGTTTTGTCCACGACTTTGCCGAGGTGGCCCTGCGCCATATCAGACAGGGCGAAGAGCTGCTGGAGGATTATACCCAGGCCTATGACACCAGCGACTTCTTCTTCTCCGAGGCAAGCAATCCCGACCCTTACAGCTACCTGCAAAGCGTGGAAGGGGATCGGTGCGTCAATGCTTAAGATAAAGACCTATCTGGATCGTTCCCAGGTGCACGGTATCGGTCTCTTTGCCGGTGAACCGATCAGGGCCAACCAGGAGGTCTGGTCGTTTGACGCCATGGTGGACCTGGTCTTTGACCTGGAATATTGGCGGAGCATGGCGCAAAGCCTGGCGCCCGCCTCCTTCAACCAGGTCAGGCAGCTTGCCTATAAGGAGGATAATGTTGTCTATATGTGCCTTGATAATGCCCAGTTCATGAACCATGGCGGCCGTGAGGCCAATGTCGCCAATCGCAAGGCGGGCAATACCATGGTGGCCCTCTGCGACATTCCTGTGGGTCGGGAACTGCTCTGCAACTATTTTGAGTTCTGTGATGCGGACGACTGGAGCCTTGCCTGGCTGCGGAAATGAATGGATGCCTGGTGGCCGGCCTGAGTTTGCAAAAAAAAGGAGGCTGTCCCAAAAGGGGCAGCCTCCTTTTTCATCTCAGCGGTCAACCTGACCGCCTCTCCTGCTATGCTCAGGAAAATCCGCTTTTGGAGGAACAACCGGACAGGGCGCCGGCCGGAATAGCGCTTGACCTGCCGGCCAGGCGATAGCTGGAGGCGGAGATGGTCTTGCGGATGTTTTTACTGTGGCACTCAGGACAGCTTACCTCCGATACTTTGGCTGTTGAGGTAAGTATGGTTTCAAATTGTTTATGGCAGTCATTGCATTTGAATTCATAAATCGGCATGGACATACTCCTTGGCTTGAAAGGTATTTAATTATCTCATTAATTTAAGTATCGGTGGGCATTTTGTCCACTGTTTTTTTGAGAAGCATTCCCTTTCAGGCGGGCGCAGCAGAAGGCTGCTGCCGGGTCGAGGCCGGACAGTGCCGAAGAGCTGTCAGCTGCCCTGGGCAAAGGCGCTGTATTTTTTGTCCTCGTGCAGGATATGGTCCAGCAGCCAGTTGCGGATTATCTTAATGAGGCTGGAGTTGAGGAAGAGTTGGCCATCGTTGATCTCCCTGTTGTAGCGGTAGATCATATCCTCGAAATCCCGGTGGATGCGGCGATGTTCAACGAGTTTCGGGTAGTTGAGTTTGGCCATGTACGCCTCTTCAAACTTGAAGTGGTTGTGGGCGTAATCGTTCATGGCTGCCAGGGCCTCGCCGGCCAGGCTGTCAATGGAGGCGACGCCGCCGCCGGTGAGGGCCTCATCCATCTTGTTATAGAGGTCAATCCATCTCTTGTGCTGGTCGTCGATCTCACTGTTGCCCACGGAAAAAGAATCGTCCCATTCGATACGTGCCATTTGCTCTCCTTGTTAGTGTCTGTCCAGAAATAGGCCCTTTCGTATGAGATCAAGGACTGCGAGAAAAATAAGCGCAGGCATATATTTGATATTCCGAGCATTATTTTTTGAGCATGACGCCGAGATCGGGCCGGTAAGCGAGTTTGCGAGACTCCGAGAGGGCCATTTCTGGACAGGCACTTGTTAATCCGCCATCGGATCACAGCCTTGCGGTGACTGCGGCCAGGTGGCGCAAGACGTATACAGATTTTAATTTTTTCATACTATGCCATGGCCCGCACAAGAAAAAAAGGGTTTCCAGCCAAAAAAAGGCAGAGGCCGCGAGAATAGCCTTGCCTGCCCATGGAGGCTGCGGGTATGTTCAGGAAGATCAAGTGTAACCAGTCAAATTCAAAGGGGATGTTGTTGCAATCCCGGTGAGGGAAAAGAGACCTGTGAGGCGTTTTGAGGCATGGTTCGGGCTTTGGGTTGTCCGCCGGCGCTGGTGGCTGCTGGCTGCCTCGCTCGTGGTGGCCTGTCTCAGTGCGGCCGGCATCATGCGTTTGGAGTTTATCAATGACTCCCGCATGTACTTCTCCGAGGAGAATCCGCAGCTCCAGGCCCTGGAGATGCTGGAAAACACCTATACCAAATATGAGAACGTCCTCTTTGTGGTGGAGCCGAAGTCGGGCACCGTCTTTGAGCGCCACACCTTAAGCGCCGTGGAGGAGCTGACCCGCCAGGCCTGGAAGCTCCCCTATTCCAGTAAGGTCAGCTCTATCACCAACTTCCAGCATACCTGGACCGACGGCGATGAACTCATTGTCGAGGACCTGGTTCGTGAGGCCTCTCTTCTCAATGATGCGGAGCTGGCGGCAATACGGCGTATTGCCCTTGCCGAACCCCTCCTGGTGGACAGTCTCATTCCGGCCCGCGCCCATGTCACCGGGGTGAATGTCAACATCATCAAGCCCCACGATGATGCCGATGCCTCGCGCCGGGTGGCGCTGGCGGCCCGTGCCCTGGCCCGTCAAATCGAGGCCGCCTATCCCGGCATAACCCTGCATCTCACCGGCGGTATCATGGTGGATAACGCCTTTGGCGAGGCGCCGCGTCGGGACATGACCACCCTCATGCCCCTGGTGCTGCTCATCTTCTTTACGGTGATGCTCGCCTCCCTCCGTTCCCTGCCGGCCACGCTGGCCACCTTTGCCGTGGTCTTCATGGCCATGCTCACCGGCATGGGGCTGGCCGGGTGGCTGGGCATGCATATCACGCCGGCCTCGGCCAATGCCCCCATCATTATTCTCACCCTGGCCGTGGCCGACTCCATTCATATCCTGGTGACCATGCTTCAGCAGATGCGCCTGGGCCGTAACCAAAAGGAGGCGGTGGCCGAATCGGTGCGCATCAACCTGCAACCTGTCTTTGTGACCTCGCTGACCACGGTCATCGGTTTTCTCACCATGAATTTTTCCGATGCACCGCCTTTCCACGACCTGGGTAATATCGTGGCCATGGGGGTCACTGCCGCCTTTTTCTACTCCGTGTTTTTTCTGCCGGCCCTGGCCGCCCTGGTGCCCATTCGGGTCTCCACTGTCTCGGAAAAACGCGCTGGCCGCTTTGCCGATCTGGGTCGCTTTGTGGTGGCGCGCCGCACGCCGCTCTTTCGCTGGTTACTGCTGCTCATGGTGGTGATGACCGCCGGCATGAGCCGCATTGAGCTGGATGACGACTTTGTGCGCTATTTTGATCACAGCTATGATTTTCGCCGCGCCTCGGAGTTTTCCATCGCCAACCTCACCGGCGTTTATATCATTGATTACAGCCTGGAGTCGGGGGAGTCGGGCGGGATTAACGAGCCGGCCTATCTGGCCAAGGTGGATGAGTTTGCCCGGTGGTTTCGCAGCCAGGACAAGGTGCGGCACGTCTACTCCATCACCGATATCGTCAAGCGTCTGAACCGCTCCATGCATGGCGATGATGACACCTGGTACCGCCTGCCGGAACAGCGTGATCTGGCGGCCCAGTATCTGCTGCTCTATGAGATGAGCCTGCCCTTTGGCCTGGACCTCAATGATCGGATCAACGTGGACAAATCAGCGACCCGGCTCACCGTTACCCTGGGTGACACCACCACCCGCCAGGTGCGGGAGATGGAGGAGCTTGGTCGGCACTGGCTTGAAGAGAACGCGCCGCCGGTGATGCACAGCTACGGCTCCGGACTGTCGGTGATCTTTTCCCACATCTCCAAGCGCAATATTGAATCGATGCTGACCGCCTCGGTGGTGGCCCTGCTGCTTATCTCCGCTATTTTGGCCCTGGTGCTGCGCAGTTTCAAGCTGGGCCTGGTCAGCCTGCTGCCCAATCTGGCGCCGGCCTTCATGGCCTTTGGCCTGTGGGGCTACACCGTCGGCCAGGTGGGGCTGGCCGTCTCGGTGATGATGGCCATGACCATGGGCATTGTCGTTGATGATACGGTCCATTTTCTGTCAAAGTATCGGCGCGCCCTCCGCGAGCATGGCACCTCTGCCCCGGAGGCGGTGGTCTACGCCTTTAAGACGGTCGGTGCCCCCATTCTGGTGACCACCCTGATTCTGGCGGCCGGTTTTACGGTGCTCGCCTTTTCCGGTTTCCAGATCAACGCCAATATGGGCGCCATGACCGCCATCACCATTGTCTTTGCCCTGATTATGGATTTCTTCTTCCTGCCGGCCCTGCTGGTCATGCTGGAGGGCCGTCTGCCGGTTGAAAAAGCGGGCAGCAACTCCCCTGTTCGTGCTGCCAAGGAGGTGCCATGAAAAAAATCGTTCTGTTTGTTTTTCTTTGTTGTCTGGTGCCAGGAGCTGTTCTGGCGGAAAGTGCCGAGGAGCGCGGTCTGGCCATTGCCCGGCAGGCTGATGCCAGGGACGACGGCTTTGCGGATTTCCGCGCTGATATGGAGATGGTGCTGCGCAACAGGCACGGCCAGGAGAGCCGCCGCCTGATCCGGGTGCGCACCCTGGAGGTGGCGGGTGACGGCGACAAGAGCCTGACCATCTTTGATTCGCCCCTGGATGTCAAGGGCACGGCCCTGCTCACCTTCACCCACAAACAGGGTGATGACGATCAGTGGCTCTATCTGCCCGCCTTAAAGAGGGTGAAGCGCATTGCCTCGCGCAACAAGTCCGGTTCCTTTATGGGCAGCGAGTTTGCCTATGAGGATATCGCCAGCCAGGAGGTGGAAAAATACACCTATAAATATCTGCGGGACGAGTTGTATAAGGGCCATGACTGCACCGTGGTGGAGAGCTTTCCGGTGGATAGCGCCAATTCCGGCTATACCAGGATGGTGAGCTGGCGCGACAAGGAGGCCTTTCGCCTCTGGAAGGTGGAGTATTATGATCGGAAGTCCAGCCATCTGAAAACCCTGACCTTTGCCGATTACCAGCAATATCTGGGGCGCTACTGGCGGGCCCACACCATGGAGATGATCAACCACCAGAACGGTAAATCAACCACGCTGCTCTGGAGTAATTTTCGGTTTCGCACCGGACTTTCGGAGAGCGACTTTAATAAAAACAGCCTCCGACGTGTCCGATAACAGCCCGTTGAAAAACGTAGCGAGCGAAGCTGAGGCTAGGAAAAATGAGGCGAAAAAATGCGCGCCCGGAGGAGGTAAGGGAGCCTGCGACACTCCGAGTACCCTTGGGGTGCAGTTTATATGGGTTTAGGAGCATTTCGGAGTCTCGCTCCGCTCGCTTAGCTCAAGCCGAATTTTGACGACGCATCAGTAGATAGTGTCTGTCCAGAAATAGGTCATTTCGTTCGAGATCAAGGACTGCGAGAAAAATAAGCGCAGGCATATATGCGATATCGGAGTCTCCACTTCGTTTNCGCTTACCTCCGAGCATTATTTTTTGAGCATGACGCCGAGATCGGGCCGGTAAGCGAGTTTACGAGACTCCGAGAGGGCCATTTCTGGACAGGCACTAGATAGCGAACGAAGAGAGACCTTCGAGCGCAGTAGTTTTTCAACGGGCTGATAAGAGGTGAGAGCCGAGTCATGTCGCTACTGAAATTTTTCCTCTCCAGACCAGCGAACCGACTGGGGCCGGGCCTGCTGGCCATGCTGCTCCTTGCCCGGTGCGCCTGCCCGGCCCTGGCCATGGAGGTGAGCGGCTCGCTGGCCGCTGAAGGGCGTCTCTTTGTCCATACACCGCAGTTTGCCGAGCAGCGATCGCAAAGCGCCTCCGTGGCCCTGGACGGCGAATTTTATCACCGCCTTGCCGATGGGTCCAGTTTCATTCTTGCCGCCTTTGCCCGTCTCGACAGCGCCGATAAAGAGCGCAGCCATGTTGATCTGCGCGAGGCAAACTACCTCCACCTGGGGGACGATTGGCAGTTGCGCCTTGGGCTGGGCAAGGTTTTCTGGGGCGCCTGTGAGTTTGTCCATCTGGTGGATATCATCAACCAGACCGATCTGGTGGAGGCCCTTGATGGTGAGGAGAAGCTGGGGCAGCCCATGGCGCAGCTCGCTCTGGTACGCGATTGGGGCGTTATCGATCTCTTCTGGCTGCCCGCCTTTCGGGAAAGGACCTTTGCCGGCCGAAAGGGGCGGCTGCGCAGTGAACCGCTGGTGGATGTGGACCACCCCCTCTATGAAAGCGGCAGTGAGGAGTTGCATCAGGACGTGGCGCTGCGCTACAGCCACTGGCTGGGGCCCCTTGACTTCGGGCTCTCCTGGTTCCGCGGCACCAGCCGGGAACCCTTTTTCCGCCCCGGCCTCGATAGCCGGGGCCGGCCGCTGCTGCGGCCGCTCTATGAGCAGATAACCCAGACCGGAATCGACCTGCAGGGCGTGGCCGGCGCCTGGCTCTTGAAGGGCGAGGCCTTGTATCGCAGCGGCTTTGGCCGTGACTTTGCCGCCGCCACCTGTGGTTTTGAATACACTTGCTACGCGCTTTTTGAAAATCGTCTTGATCTTGGCATTATCGGCGAATATGTTTTTGATGATCGCCAGAAGGAGCGTCAGGTCCTCTTTGACAATGATCTGATGGTGGGCCTGCGCCTGGCCTTTAACAATGCCGCCTCCAGTGAGATTCTCCTGGGCCTTGTTCAGGACCTGGATCACAGCGCCCGTCTCCTGACCATAGAGGCGGGACACCGCCTCAACAACTCCTGGCGTATCGATGTGGAGGCCGCCCTTTTCATGGACGCGGCACCGTCCCAGGTGGACCGGGCTCTGGCGGATGACGATTTTGTGAAGATGGAGTTGCGGTATTACTTTTAGGGTATCTTGAATAATCAAGATGGCCATGGCCTTTACTTCCCTGGACAGGAGGATGTTGATGCCGGCCAGCAGACGTTTATTGCCCGGGCTCGGGCTCCTTTATATCTTGTTTTTTGTGACGGCCTGCCTGCCCAAGACCGGCCATATCTCCTGGCAGGCCAGTGACCAGGTGGAGCCTGCCCTGGCCGCCGGCGGTGAGGACAGCTTTGCCTATTACTACAGCGGCTCAGAGGCGCTGCCCCATACCATTATCGGCATCAGGGAGAATGTTCCCTTTCGCCGCAACCTCTGGCAACCGGCCGAGTTTGGCGAGGTGCAGGTGCGCGAGTGGCTGGAGAATATCGACAACCGCCATCGTCCCATCACCGATACCTATTCCGGCGCCAAGCTCTATAACCGCAAGGGCGACTTCCTGGGGATCTGGTACTCAAAATATCGTTTTTACTCCGGTTATGTGGACAGTGACGGCAAACTGGTGATCCAGCCCCCCATCCGCCGTGACCAGCGCGGCAGCATCTTCAACCGCAAGTAGGGGTCAGGCTTGACATTTTGACTTTCCGGTGTTGACCGCCGCCACAGGCAGCAGGCAGCGGCAGTCAAGCCCTTGCCCTCTTTGACCTTCAGAGCCGTAAAAATTTGCCCCAAGGGGGCCGCGTGATGAGGTGCTTTTTGTTTCTTGGGTGCCAATTGATGTTTTACTCCTTTTTGCTTGCCCAAAAAGGAGTGCAAAAAGGGCACCCCAGCAGCCCTGGCCTGACGGC
>PKTX01000047.1 GCA_002868945.1 Desulfobulbaceae bacterium | reverse complement strand
CAGAGTTCAGAAACGGGTGTGCCGGTCTCGGCCTGCTTGAGAATTTTAAGGATCTGGTTGTCGGTATAACGTGATTTTTTCATGCAGAATCTCCTCAGGTTTTATTACGAGAAAATTCTACTTTTGAACACCCCTATTTTTCGGGGGGATTACCCAGGGTGTTGTGGGGGCTGGGGGAGAAAAACCCCCGGCTACCCGATTAGCTTTTTTCGTTTTATTTTGGGAAGTTAAAATGGTTTTTGTGCACGAAGGTTGATATTTTCCTTCTTTTAGTTGGTGATGGTGAATGTGCAGGATATCCAACGGGCAGAAGGCTTACAATTTCATAATTAGCAGGAAGCTTGAGGATCTTTTTTGCTTTGTTATGGTTAAATGCTCCAATAATTACAGTGCCAAGTCCTAAACAATGCGCAGTTAGGCAAATATTTTGAGTTACCAAGCCAAGGTCATACATGAACCATTCGTTAAATTTGGTTATTGCTTCTCCTTTATAATATCCAGACTTTTTCTTTTGTGCGCAGATGGCAATTACTATTGGGGCATTTCTTGCGGCTAATGAAGCAGGATTTTTCTTTGTCAGTGTTTGTGATAGATTGTATTTTTGTTTTTCATCATCGATGATAATAAGCTCCCAACACTGAGAATTCCCCCACGATGGAGACCACTTAGCTGAATACAAAAGGTCATTTATAATCTCTGTTGAGACTTCTTTGTTTTGGAACTTACGTATGCTTCTTCTATTTTTGATGATATCTTTCAGGTCATTCATAACAACAATATTATTTCCAAAATGCTTGTATTAAATATTCAGAATATTTAGTTGAAAATGGCATATTATATTTTTTTAAAAACTCTTCAGTGAATTTTGGGTAATCAATATAGACTTCTTTGTAGTTCTTTTTCTCAAAAATATAACGATAGTCAGAGTCTTTTCTGTTGTTGAAGGGAATTTTAATTCCTTTTTTTAACTCCATATAGACCTTTCCATTTTCTGGGACCTTGGTGAATACATCAGAGTTTAGGTTGTCTCGTATGAATTTTGGATTAAATACAGCGTAAATAACCATGCCACCAGGTTTAAGCAGAGATATGATGTCGTCAATTGTTGAACTAATGTCATCAATGAATTGAAAAACCATTATTGATGTTATTAGGTCATATTTCCCCATTTGTTCTATTTCGGTTAGGGAGCCAGATATTGTAACGTCTGTTGGGGTATTTTCTTGAGCTTTTTTGGCTAGTTCTTCAGAATTATCATAGCCAGTTACATTGAAACCCATTTTGTATAACTTTTTGCAAAATAATCCCCCTCCGCAACCAAAATCTAACGCATTCAATCCAGATTGACAGGGAAACTGTTTTTTGATTCCTTCAATGACTGACGGCCATGCAATACAAATATTGTCAGCTGCACATTCAGGAATAACGTCTCCGTGTGTGTTGCAGCCAAAAATATCTGTCAGTTTATTCCATTGACTCATGTATATTTTTCTTTTTGTGCCGAAGCTAACGACCGCGATAAGGGGCCGGCCTTGCCTTGGCTACTTGTTGCCGGAAGCTATCAACTTGGCGTTGCTCAAAAGAACGCCGGTGCTCGCCGGTCCCTCTTAATTGCATTGTTAGCTAATTCATTGTAAACGCATCGAAATGTGAACCTAGCATCGAAACAAGAATGCGGTCTCTGATTGTATAATTTCTACTGATTAAAAAATTTATAAACCTTAACCCATTTAATGATAGAGGTTTGATAAATTGTGGCAGCATGTTTGTTTCTTGCATAAACCTTGCTTCAAATGAAAAATCGTCTATTAGCAAATTGTGGTAGTTTATGTGTTTAAAATATTTGTCAAAAAAATTCATTTTTGGAAATGCATATCCCTTCTCCCCAAGTCTATATGCTTTTATGTCAGATAGCTCATTACATATATCTGTGTGAAAATACAATTGAGTACAATTTTCAATCAAGCCGTTAAGAAAAAGTTCCATTCCATTTATTATGACAGGATTCTGGATGCTAACTATTGAAATGAGACCTTCCTCAACCTCCTGAAAGGAATCATCTGAGTCGTATAATTTGCCAAATACGACAGAGTATATTTCTTTTTTAGTTGTGGTTGTTAATTTGTTGTTCTTGGGTATAGAGATTTTATAAGTTTTTTGTTTTTGTGATATGGTGGATTTTTCAATCTTAACCCAAAAGGCTTCGTTTAAGTTTGGGCTGTATATTATAAAAATAACTGGAATAAGTGATCTTAGCCAATAATCAATGTGCCCATGGTCTATATATAAATTATAGTATTCATCAGTCTCATTTTTAAAAAATGATTCTCCTGATTTTAACTGTAATGCAACGAAAGCCCCACTGCTACGATATGAAGAATCTCTTATTTCTAGAACAGCATCAATACCTGTTTCTCTTAGGTGTTCGTTGACGACACATCCAATTTTGGAAAAACATTGCGTTATGAAGCCAATACCTTGTTGGTCAATTAATTGTGTGTCTACTATGTCTTTCATATTTATTTAGCTAACGTTCGCCGGATGAACCGCGAGACTCGCAGGTGTCCGGTAAAAATTGCTGTTTAATTTTTGCCGGACACTGAGAATCGCAGTCGGTTCTATTGGCCTNTATTGGCCTGATAGGTGGAGCGCGGAGCGCGGAACCTCTCAGGTCAATAGCGAAGCATCCGGCGAACGATAAGTGGAGCGCGGAGCGGTCCACTTATCGTTGAGCTGAGTGGCGCGCCACCTGAAGTTGCCGCTTCAGCGCCGCCGAAGATCACCGCGTCCACTCAAGCGCCTGGTTCGGCGCTCTCTTTTATTTTGATAATCTTTGGGACATGTTACTTTTGGATGTGAAAATGTTCCAGAGGTGTCCGCAACACTATAAACAAGAAGACATTGTTCAAATTAAGGTAAATAAGCTCCGCCACACACAGGGGTGTACGTGCCTGTTACATGGGAACTGTTATCACTTGCTAAAAATGTAATTACATTAGCAACATCTTCGGGGACTGCAATCCTTTGAGTTGGTGTATGCATTCGAACCATCTCTTTAAAATCATCCGGTGCATGTTTTGTTGCGTCAGTAAGTACCAGTCCTGGGGCAACAATATTTGAAGTAATTCCATAAGGACCTAGTTCTTGAGCGAGGTATTTACTAAAACTATCAAGTGCTCCTTTTGCTGAACCGTGAGCAATAAAGCTTGGTACTGGACTTTCAGATAATGTACTGGAGATAAAAATCAAGCGACCAAATTGCTTTTCTTTCATCTTTTCGCCAGCATATTTTGCTGTCACATACGAGGCATGCATTTCGTCATTTAATTTTTGAGAAAATTCTTCCCATGTTTGCTCCATAAAAGGCTTAGCTGTAAAATTCATATTTGCGTTTGATACAAGTATATCGACCCCACCGCATTGGTTGTTTATTTTATCAAACATTGCTTTAACTTGATTGTCATCTCGAACATCTGCCTGCACAGGGAATGCTTCACCCCCATTTCTCTTAATGTCTTCGGCAAGGTCTGTTGCAACCTTAGTGCTGTTCACAAAGTTAATAAAAATTCGATGTCCAGCTTCAGCCAAAGATTTTGCCGTCGCTGCACCAATTCCTCTTGCACCACCAGTAATCAGGGCATTACGTTTTATCATGTCAACCTCCGGATTAGTAAAAATTGTTCTATGTTAATGCTTACAGCATATCGGGGCAAAAAATATCACCTATTTTTGCAGTTTCTTTAGATTCTTTATAGTTTTTGATAAGAGAGACCTAAAGACCAGCATCTCATCCTCAGTCATACCTCGTTGTGCTTCTTCAAGAATTCTCCTAGCTATAACCGCACAATGTTCTGCCGTCTCAAGAACCTTCTGTGTCGGCGTAACGATATTCTGCCTGTTATCCTTCAGGTTCTTGGCTCGTTCAACCCAGCCTCGTTTTTCAAGTCCATTTACCAGGCGACTCACACTTGATTTTTCAAGGCATAGCTGTTCTCCGAGGTGCATCTGAGTCATGGCCCCACCATTAAGCAGCACGATTATGGCTCCCCACTGCTCGGATGTCATGTCGATTCCAGCTTCCTGGAACCGCTTAGCGAGTAGATTGCCAAGCAATCTATTTGTCAAGCCACTTAAATACCCTAAAGAATGATTGTGATTATATGTAAACTTCATACGATAGTTGTATACACAACCATCTGCGCAAAGTCAAATAATTTTGCTACAGGTTAGACTTCTTCTTATTTCTCAGGAAAATTCGATTAATGTGCTGTTAAAGTTAGGGAATGAAGGGGCAAGAGAAAGAAGTTTTCTTGCAACACAATAGTGGAATTGAGCATTTAAAAAAATATAGTTGGTTATTTTGAGCCGCCATGCTTCTTAACTTTGAATTTCTTGAATCAGTCTATCGAACATCTTTACTTTTCCCCAATAATTTTCATGTTCATGGGTACTATCTTCACCGCCGAACAGTGTAATAAATGGAATCTTGTCCGTCATATCACCCCCTATAGGTGGACGGGATTTCCACTTATTTCCATATTAAAACGGTAAACATGGAAAACTCGCCTGTTTTTTGTCCGCTTATTACATTTAAACGGGTCGGTTTCCACTTATTGCGATATTAAGTGATACCCCTTGAGCCCAGGGGAGCTCTGATCTGTGGCATTGATCTGGGGGCGGACCAAGCTAACAACTTGAATTTATTTATTATATGTTTCACAACCAGGCGTTATTGAGGCTTAGAGGGGCTTTTGGGGCGTCAAAAAGCAGGTTGTAAGGCGAAGTTGCTGGTCTGACCTGGGGTGTGTAATCGTGCATGCTACTGTGCATAAAAGATCCTGACAACCTATTTCATGCTGTCGGTTGTATTTCTGTGTGTCCTGGCGATCAGAACGAAGAAAAAGTACGGCGCGAGTGCGACCCGGAATGGGCCGGGTCAAAAAATCCCATAGAGCCCGCAGGGCATCCTTGTTACAGGTCCCCATCCAGTCCTGAGCTCGTTTTCTTTTGGGGAAGGGATTTGAATTTCAGCATGTCTGAACACCCGCAGGGGGTGAGTTTCTGAAATTCCCCTTTCACGAAAGAAAACGAGCGCGCCGTCAGGCCAGGGCTGCTGGGGGGCCCTTTTTGCACTACTTTTTGGGCAAGCAAAAAGTAGTAAACATCAATTGGCACCCAAACTGCAACAAGCAACGAAGGTCTCCTTACTCCCATTCCCAAAACATCACTATCTGCATATTCCACGGCATTTCGCCGCCTCGTAGACGGCCTTGCCACTGTGTCAGGAGGCCTTTTGCCGCCAGGAATTCTTTGGATAAGGGGTCAGATCCACTTTTGGCTTTTGTCTCAGGTGTTCCAGGGACAGTGGGAGTTCCAGGGACAGCATGCTTAATTCTTGAAAAGGGAGAGGGGATGGGCGGCCTGTCAATCCGTCTCCAGGACAGCCCGGATCTTCTGGGCCAATTCCTGAATAATAACAGGCTTCATGATGTACTGCCGAATGCCGATCTGTCTGGCCATCTCCTCGGTTAAGATTTCACTGAAGCCGGTGCAGAGGATAATGGGAAGGTCGGCTCTGATGGCCAGCATCTCTTTGGCCAGTTGGCCGCCGGTCAGCTCCGGCATGGTCTGATCCGTGATAACCAGGTCAAACTTGTCGGGATGGGCCTGAAAGACGTCAAGGGCCTCGGGGCTGCGGGTGATGGCGGTGACCTGATAGCCCAGGTTGCGCAGCATGTCGCGCAGCATGAGGACAATGGGCTCTTCATCGTCCACCAGGAGGATCTGTTCGCTGCCGCCGGTGGCGGGCGCGCTCTTTTCCTGCTCCCTGCCCTGCTCGGCGGCAGGGATAACGGGCAAATAGATCTTGAAGGTCGTGCCGCGGCCCGGCTCACTGTAGACATTGATGTGGCCCTTGTGGTTGCTGATGATGGCATGCACCATGGCCAGGCCCATGCCCGTGCCCTTGCCCTTTTCCTTGGTGGTGAAATAGGGTTCGAAGATCCGTTGCAGGGTGGCACCATCCATGCCGGAGCCTGTGTCGCTGATCTCCAGACAGGCAATGCGGCCCGGCGGCAGGCCCTGCCGGGCCAGGGGGTCGGTAGGGGTAATTTCGGCTTGTCTGAGTGAGATGCTCAGGATGCCGCCTGCATCATCCATGGCATGATAGGCATTGGTGCCGAGATTCATGACAACCTGCTGCAGCTGGGTGAGGTCGGCCATGATGGCGCCGCACTCCGGAGCTATATCCTCACGAAGCTCTATGGTGGTGGGCAGGGATGAACGCAGGAGCTTGATGGTCTCCCGCAGGATGGGCTGCATGGTAACTGGCACCAGCTCGTGTTCCTGCTGGCGGCTGAAGGTGAGTATCTGTTTGATGAGCTCCTTGGCCCGGTTGGCTGCCAGATGAATGGCCTCAATATGCTCAAAGAGATCATCGCCGGGCTTGAGGCGGAGGAGGGCTATTTCGGAGTAACCCAGGATAGGGGTCAACATGTTGTTGAAGTCATGGGCAATGCCGCCGGCCAGGGTGCCGATGGCCTCCATCTTCTGAGACTGGCGCAGGTTGCTGATCAGCTGTTCCTTTTCCTGTAAAGTGTGGACGCGATTAAGGGCCAGGGCGTAGAGACGGGCCAGACGCTCTATGGCCTCGATATCGCGCCTCTCATAGTCAATGGGGCCATTGGCCAGGCTGATCTGGCCGATGAGCCTGTTGTTGAAGAGCACCGGTACGGACATAAAGCGGACAAGGGGGACATGCCCCTCGGGGCAGCCGTCGGCGGCGGGATGGCTGGCCGGCGTGTTGGCAATAAAGGCTTCCTTGGTGTTGAGGGAGACGCCCCAGAGATGGCCATAGTGGCCACCTGGTTCAGCAGGAAACTCCAGCCTGTTGTTTTGCTCCATAAGCCGGCACTCCTTGCCCAGCATGGCGGTGATGGTGGGAGTGACCAGGCTGGCGGTGCGTGGGTCTATATAGCCCACATAGCCATGTTCGCTGTCGGTCAAGGCCTGGGCGCGTTGCAAGACTTCCTGGGCGATCTCGTTAATATCGTCGCTGGCGAGCATGACCTTGGAGACAGCGGCCAGGGATTCGTTGATGAGCAGTTCCCGTTGCAGGGCCTTCTGGATGTCGGCCCGTTCAGCCACCTCTGTCCTGAGGGCGGTCACGGAAGTGCGAAGCTGGGCGGTCATCCGGTTAAAGGCCCTGGCCAGTTCGCCGATCTCATCGTTGTTGGTGATGCCGGCCTCCTCATTGATGTCGCCCTGTTCAATGCGGCGGGCCGTGGCGGCCAACTTCCGGATGGGTCGAACAATAGCGGAGACCACCGGAATGACGAGGAGGATGGCGGCACTCAGGGCCGCCAAGGTGCCGGAGCCGATCACCAGGAGCATGCGGTAGGCCAGGGAGAGGGCATTCTCCTTTTGCCATTCCGAGATGACATGGAGGCGCTGTTCGCCCAGAAAGATGTCGTGATCTCCGATAATGGCCTCATCGGTGAAAAGGCCGATGTGATTTTCCATGTTGTGTTCAGCACCGGCAAGATCAAAAGTTGTTCTGGTGCCGCGCAGGACAATGGAGGGGTTCTTGTGGGCGATGATCAGGCCTTGCTGGTTGGCGATATAGACATTCTCGCCGGGCCGATGTTTGATGGCTGCCAGTAAATCCCACATCTTTTTAAGGCGCAGGTCGCCCACCAGCAGGCCGGTTATGGCACCGCTTTTGGTATCGAACAAGGGTACGGCACAGATCATGTAAGGTTCACCGGTGCCGGGCCGGAAGAGGACAGGGCCGAAGTAGGGCTTCCTGGTCTGCATGGAGGCCTGAAACTCTCTGTTGTTGGCCCGGCTGGCCAGGTCGGTGTCGCTGATGATTCTGGTGCGATGCACCTTGATGAGCTCGCGGCCCTGGTTGTCCAGCAGGCTTATTTCATCATAGGCATTCTGAAAGAGGAGGAGCTCCTGGAGGATTCGGCGCTGTTCGACACGAGGCAGGCCTTGCAGGCCATGGACCTTGGTCAACAGTTCAAGGTGGCCGGCCTTGTCCCGGATGAAGCTTTCCACCTCGCCTGCCACCCGCAGGGCGGTCTGCTGGGTGACGCTGATGGCATTTTCCCGGGCCGCGCTATAGGTTTTCTGGGCAATAAAGGTGCCCAGGAAGAGAATGGGTAAGACGGCCAGGGCGATAAAGGCGCTGGTCAGTCTGGTGCCGATCTTGCTGAACATGGAAAAACCGCCTAATCTCTGATGATAAGGGCCTGCCGCAGAGCGGTGTCGGGGATGGTGACGCCGATCTTGCGGGCCGTGGCCAGGTTAATGGTTGGTGAAAATTCCGTGACCTCCACCGGCAGGTTGGCCGGCCGTGTACCGCGCAGGATCTGGTCGGCCAGATGGGCGGCCTGCCGGCCCACCGCAAAGGTGCTGAAGCCGTAAGAGAGAAGCCCGCCGGCCGCCACCCCTTCCTTGTGTGGTGTTGCCAGGGGGAGTTTGCGGGCAATGGCCAGGGCTGCGAAATCGTTGACGCGTGAGGCTATCAGGGAGTCGGTGGGCAGGTAGATGGCGTCAAAGCCGGCCGGAAAGTCGGCAAGAAAGGCGTCAATTTCGGCATTGGTATGCAGGGAGACAGGCACCAGCTCCACGGCCAGCTTGGCGGCAGCTTCCGCAAGGGTTTCCAGGTTGCGGGTGGGGCTCAGGTCCTTGGAGTTGTATGGGACGCAGATCCGCTTTATTGACGGAAGGGTGTTTTTGAAGAACTCCAGGCGCTTGGGCTCCTGTTGGGAGAAGGTGATGCCGGTGAGGTTGCCGCCCGGTTCTTTGAGGTTGGTCACCAGGCCGCTGGCAACCGGGTTGCTCACCGGGCCGAAGACCACCGGAATGGCAGTGCCGGCAGTCACCTTCTTGGCGGCCAGGGAGGCCGGCGTTGTCATGGCAAAGATTAGATCCACCTCGGCTGCCAGCAAACGTGCGGCTTCGGCGAGCAGCTTATCCTTGTCGGTGAGATGGCCCTGGTAGAGGTAGCGGATATTAAGGCCTTCCCGATAGCCCCGTTCGGTCATGCCCTGGCGGAAACCATGAAAGGCTGGTTCGGCCGCCTTGCTGAAATTGATGACGCCGATGGAGTAGGTCTTTTCCTCCTCCGTGGTTCGGCTGCATCCCGCCCCAAAGCAGAGAAAAAAGCTGCACAGGAGAAGAATGCTCCGGGTGATGGGGGGCGTGGTCTGCATGGGCGTTTCGGCGGTTTGTTTGTTTTCCTAAAAGCGGTGGCGTAGTTCAAAATGGCTGTAATGGCCATGGCCATGGCTTACACTATAGTAATCGTCCGGATCCATTACCTCCAGATGAAAATTGGCCCGCCACTTTTTGTTGATCGTGTAAGCGAGGCGGCAGACAAAAAGAGTCCCTTTCTTGTGGCCGCCGCCGGGGCCCTCTTCCGGGGCGTAGACCAGGGCCAGGCGCGTGGCGAGTTTCAATCGGGAGGTGATATCAACGACAAGGCCGGTGCTGGGCATGGAGATGTTGGACCAGGCGGCAAAGTGGGGTACCTGGGCGCGGACCATGGTGTAACTCATGTACTGCGGATAGCGGGCCCAGAGGGGCTGCCAGGCCTCATCCGTGCGGCTGTGCGGATCATCGCCGGAGAGGTAGTAGTAGCTCAGGTCAAGCCGGCTGTTGAGCCGACGCCATGGCGGGAGCCGGTAGAAGAGGGAGAGGTCGAGCAGTTCGCCGCCCGCCGATGTCTCGTGCTGACGGTGGCCGGCCTGCTTGGCCATTTCCAGATTGGCGGTCAGTTGTTCGGAGAATTTCGGCATGAAGCGCAGGCCCACGGTATGCAGGTTCAGGTTGGCGGCCCGCTGTTCGTGCTTGTAGAAATAGTAGTATTCCTGCGGTACGGACGGAAAGCGATTGTTTTTGATATAGAGGCCGCCGCCGTTTTCGTCGCCCTCAAGCAGGGGACGGTCGCGACTGTGGATGGCCAGCTCATCCTCGGCAGCCACCTGCAGGGCCAGGAAGTCGGCCTGCAGGGAGTCCAGGTGGAGCGAGGCCTTGACCGCGTTAAAGTAGTAGGTGCGGGAGCTGTCCAGGGGGGTGCCGATGCGAAGAATCTTGCCGGTACCGTACGTGAGGTCCTGGCGGCCGATGCGCAGATTGAGGCGGTGGTTGAAGAGGTTGTCGAGGTCGATATAGAGATTGTCAAGGACCACTTCATCCAGGCTTTGATAGTTGTTGGTTCCTTTGTCATGGCCATATTCACGCCATTCATTGACCAGACGGGCGCTGCAGCTCAGTTGCGGGGTGATCTGGTAGCTGCCCCAGAGCCGGCTGCGTACACGGAGGAAACGGTTTTCCGGCCAGGTACGTGCCGCCTCGGTGGGGATACGGTTGAGGTCGACAACCCGAAGGCGCAGGTCAGCGCCCCAGGCCGCTGCAGAGTCGGTAGCCTGCGCTTTTCCGGCCGTCAGGCTGCAGAGCAGGACAGTGGCAAGGATGGTAATGCCCTTCGGGCAGACCATTGGCGAATTCCTCCTGTGGTCGAGAACAGCTCCTGGGTGGGTGACGATCCATTCTATCGGGAAAACAGGGGAAATGTCAAAAAAACAAGGAAATGCGCCTCGTTGTCAAGGTGGAGGAGGCGGGCCGACCGGTGTGGCGTTTCCCTTCACGAGGTGGTCTTTTTGGCGTCAAGAATGAGCTGGGGGCGGCCGGCGCGGCGACGCAGCCAGTTGATGCTCCGCAGGATGGGACGGTGGGAGATGAGCCAGCTCTCCAGCCGGTATTTGCCGGGGATGTCGAGCAGAACAACGCCCATGACCATGGTCAACAGCCCCTGGCCGGGTAAAAAAAGCATGAGAATGCCGGCCAGCAGAAAGAGGAGGCCGACACAGTTTTTTATAAAAAGGAGGGCCGGCCTCAGCACTGGATGGTTTGCGGCCCACGGCACATGCAGCCGTTTATCATGGGCAAAATAATCGGCCGGTAGTCGGACCAGGAAAAAGGGGACGAGAATGAGGGTGGCGATAAAGGTCAACAGGGAGGTTCCGGCCAGCCACCAGAGCAGGGTTTCGTGGGCGAGGATGCTATCCATGGGCGGCAGGCGACACGGCAGATTATTTGCGCGGATCCAGGGCAAAGAAGCGGCGGATCATGTCAAGCTTCATCTGTTTGTTGCTCTGGTGACAATCCTCTTTGAGGTGGAGGATGGGATTATGGAGCACCTTATTGATGATGGAGGAGGTCAGTTTGTCGATGGCCTTGGCCTCCTTTGCCGATAAGTCGAGGCCGGCCAGGGTTCTGGCCATTTCGGCCTGGCGGATCTCCTCGGCCTTGCGGCGCAGATCGGCAATGGTGGGGGCCAGGGCCATATTGCCCAGCCAGCCCAGGAATTTGAGGGACTCATCAAGGATGATGCGTTCGGCCTTGGCCGCCTCGTTGTGGCGTTCCGACTTATTTATCTCCACCACCTGGCTGAGGTCGTCCACATCGTAGAGATAGACATTGTCGATATTGTTGAGTTTAGGGTCAAGATCACGCGGCACGGCAATGTCGATGAAGAAAAGGGGCCGGTTGCGTCGCCGCCGCATGAGGGGCTGGACATCGTTTTTGCGCAGGATAAGATCCGGGGCACCGGTGGAACTCACCATGATATCCACGAGCTCAAGCTGATCGTGCAACTCGTTTAAGCCCACGGCCTTGCCCTTGAACCGTTTGGCCAGTTTAACGGCGTTTTCCAGGGTGCGGTTGGCAACAATGACTTCGGTACAGCCCTGGCTGAGGAGATGTTCGGCCGCCAGTTCCGCCATCTCGCCGGCACCGGCCAGCAGAACCTTTTTGTTCTTCAGGTCGCCGAAGATCTTTTTGGCCAGCTGTACTGCGGCATAACTGATGGAGACGGCGGAAGAGCCGATATTGGTCTCGGAGCGAACCCGCTTGGCCGCGGAAAAGGCCTTGTGGATGAGGCGGTTGAGGATGACACCGGTACAGTTTCTCTCCGAGGCCTCGCGGTAGGCATTCTTGAGCTGGCCGAGAATCTGCGGTTCGCCCACCACCATGGAGTCAAGGCTTGAGGCCACCCTGTAGAGATGGGTAATGGCCTCGTTCCCCTGGTGGAGGTAGGTGTATTCAATGGCCTTTTCCTCGGAGAGATTGCTGGCGGCAAAGAGGAAGGAGCGAATGTGGCGTACCGTCCTTTCCGGATCGCTGGAGGTGAAGATCACCTCCACCCGGTTGCAGGTGGAGATGAAACAGAACTCCTCGCAGTCCGGTACCTCGCCCAGCATGGCCAGCGGCACTTCAATGTCGGGAAAGGCCAGCTTTTCACGAACCTCCACCGGCGCGGTCTTGTGGTTGACCCCCAGGATGAGGATCTGCTCAACGGACATAGCTGTGTGCCCCGCTAAGAAGAAAGTTGACGCCCCACAGGGTGAAGAGTACCGCCATGAAACCGACGATCGACATAATGGCCGTGCGCCTGCCGCGCCAGCCAATGGCAAAACGTTGATGCAGGAGACTGGCATAAAGCAGCCAGGTAATGAGTGACCATGTTTCCTTCGGGTCCCATTGCCAATAGGCGCCCCAGGCCTGTTTGGCCCAGAGGGAGCCGGTCATGATACCCAGGGTCAGGAGTGGAAAGCCGATGGTCAGGCAGTGTTGACTCAGGTGATCCAGGGCCTCCAGGGAGGGCAGGCGATGGTAGAAAAGGCCGAAACGTTTCTTCTTGAGCTCCCGATCCTGGAGGAGGTACATGATGCCGCCGCAAAATCCCAGGGCGAGAAAGCCGTTGGCGGCAATGGCGATGGAGGCATGGATGGGCAGCCAGACGGACTGCAGGGCGGGCGGCAGCTCGGTAATGGCCTTGGATGAGCAGAGGCCGACCGTCATCAGGGCCAGGATGACGGGACTGACAAAGGAGCCGAAGTTTTTGATCTGGTAGCGCCAGCGGAAGGAGAGAAAGGCCCAGGTCACCGACCAGGCAAAAAAGGAGATGGTGTCGTGATGCGTGGTGAGCGGCGTGTGGCCGGCGGCCAGATAGCGGGCGACAATGGTGATGGTGTGGAGGATACCGGCGGCCAGCAAGATCTGCCGGGCCACGGTACGCACCTTGGAGTTTTGTGAAAAGAAGAAGACCAGGTAGAGGGTGGTGGCCACCACGTAGACGGTGTAGGACAGGGTGAAGAGCATTCTTATGCCTCGCTGGCGGAGTGGAGGTTGCGGCGGAAGGTATCAAGACAGCTCAGGTCCACATTAGCTCCCAGGACGGATTGAATATGGTTGTAAATGGCCGGCCAGTCACGCCTGGCAACAAAGGTGACCAGCTCCGGATGGAGCAGTTTTTCAAAGACTACCTTGTTCTCCCGGTGGGGATGGCCCATGTCCAGGACTAAATGACGCAGTGCGCCCATTAGTTCCAGGGTTAGACCATACTCAGGTCCAAATGATTTTTCAAGCTCTTGCCGTAATCTCTTGGCCAGGGCCGGACTTTTCCCGGCCGTGGAGATGGATATGGCCAGGTCGCCGCGTCGCACGGTGGCCGGCAGGATGAAGTTGCACCACTTGGGCACATCCGCCACATTGACCAGAATATTGGCCTGTTCCGCCTCGGCATGGACCTGCTCCTGGACTGTTTCGTTGTCCGTGGCGGCAATGACCAGAAAGGCGTCGGCCAGGTCGCCGGGCTGATAGCCTCGGGCCAGCCAGACCAGGCGACCCTCGGCGGCCATGGTCGCCAGTTCCGGGGTTGCCTCGGGGCTGATCAGGGTGACGGCGGCACCGCAGGCAAGGAGTCCCCTGACCTTGCGCAGGCCGACGCGGCCGCCGCCGATGACGGTGCAGGGGCGCTTCTCTATGTCGACATTGATGGGAAAGTATGACATGTTTTGGTAAGTGTACTTTTTTAATTGTTTGCCGGTATACTACAACGCACTATATACCACCGCCAAAGAAATTCAACGAAAAGGACCGCGAAACAAGGACAGAGGCCTGGCCGGCAATACCCTATTTGTTTTTGTTTTAACTATGACGAAGAGGAGATTATGTGCGGTGTCCAACGTCACGGTCGCTCCACCAGTATAACGAACATTGTCGCCGAAAAAAGGCGCGTGTCTGCCAATGCGCCAGCGAAAATCCAGGCGGCCCCTGATGTCTGTCTGTGGTCCGCCGGGTTGGGGATCAGGGCTTGGCGGCAAAAGTGCCGGCCGGTGGATTATTGGCACGCCTTTGACCACGACCGGCTGTCTGCAACAAAACTAAAAGATGTTGGCAAGGCTCTATGCCGGCGCTAGACTGAAGAAAGCTTGCCGGCAGCGCCCCCGGCTTATCTGACTGGCGCCTCTCCCTCGTCTTCCTGTCACTCTTGCCCTGATAGAGGATATAATTTTGACCGACACAAAAAAATGCAAGGTCCTTCAGGCGGAGGTGGCCCAATTACAACAGAGGCTTGCCGAACTCGAACAGGATAAACATCAGTATGAAAAGCGTGAGCAGCGACTCCGCCTCATGGCAGAGACCATTGAAGAGGTCTTTTGGATGAGTACGCCGGGCATCAAGTAGATGCTCTACGTCAGTCCGGCGTATGAAAAAATCTGGGGCATGAGTTGCGATTCCCTGTATCGCGCCCCCACTGATTTTGTTGAGGCCATTCATCCAGACGACAAAGAAGAGGTCAGGAGAGCGGTGGTTCTCGATCACAGCCAGGGAAAGTGGAACTGTCAGTATCGCATCCGCCGGCCGAACGGAAATTGGCGCTGGATCGAGGATCAGGGCTTTCCGGTCTATGGTTCCGATGGAGAGCTTCTCTGCCTCACCGGCGTGGCCAGGGATGTGACTCCTCAGAAGGAGTTGGAGGAGCAGTTGCGGCATAGCAAGCAGATGCTGGAGAACATCTTCTCCTCCATGCATATCCAGATAGCCTACCTGGATAAGGATTTTCGTTTTATCCGGGTCAACGAGGCCTATGCCGATACCGTGGGAGGCAAAGGGCCGGACTCTTTTGTCGGCAGGGGCCATTTTGATCTCTTTCCAAACGCAGAAAATGAGAAAATATTCCGCCGGGTCGTAACCAGCGGTGTGGCTTTTCATGCGACGGAAAAGGCCTTTGCCTTTCCCGATCAGCCGCAACGGGGAACGACTTTCTGGGACTGGAGTCTTGTGCCGGTCAAGAAGGAAGATGGCACGGTCTACGGTTTGCTGCTTACTTTGGTGGATGTCACTGAGCGGGCCGGCAACCGCCTGGCGCTGGAGCAGGCCCTGGCCGAGGCCCGGGGGCTGAGCGGCGAGCTGCAGCAGAAAAATTGCGATCTTGAGGAGACGGCCGCCAAGCTGCGTCAGACCCAGAGCCATATCATCCAGCAGGAAAAACTGGCAACCATCGGCCTGCTTGCCGCCGGAGTGGCCCACGAGATCAACAACCCGTTAAGCTTTGTGACCAGTAACCTGATGACCCTGGGGAAATATTGCAGCCGCCTGGGCGACTATGTCGCAGCCCTGGAGCGCCTGCTGGCTCGCCAATATCAGACAGAATCGGATATTGGCGAGCTCAGTGAGTTGCGGCGCCGCTTCACGATAGAGAATATTCTGGCTGATAGCGGTGATCTTGTTGACGAGAGCCTGGAAGGGGCGGATCGTCTCAAAAACATTGTCCGTGATCTCAAGAGTTTCTCAAGGCGAGACGATGGCCAGATGAACATGGTCGACATTAATGGATGCCTGCAGAGCACCGTTAATATTGTCTGGAGCGAGCTCAAATACACCTGTGAACTGGTCATGGACCTTGGAGACCTGCCGCCCATCCTCTGCCATCCCCAGCAGCTTAACCAGATTTTCATGAACCTGCTGATCAATGCTGCCCAGGCCATGGAGGTGCAGGGCACCATTACCATTACCAGCAGGCAGCAGGCAGGCCATGTCGAGGTGAGCATTGCCGATACCGGCTGCGGCATGTCACCTGAGGTGGCGGCCCATATCTTTGAACCTTTTTACACAACCAAACCGGTGGGCAAGGGCACCGGTTTGGGGTTATCTATCGCCATGGACATAGTCCGCCATCACCAAGGAGAGCTACGGGTGGAAAGTGAACCGGGCCATGGCACCATCTTCACGCTTCGGCTGCCGATTCGCAGCGGCAAACAGTAGGCATGCCGCGTCTGCTCGGGTCAGAACCATTCTCTCCTGAGCCACTCAAGGGGAAACATGGGTTTAAATTTTCAGGATACCGGCCAGGAGTAATTCCGCGCAGGTCCTATTCTGGTGTGCCTGTGCAGTTTTTGCTTCTTGCTGAAGGTGGCCGCTACGTCACTAAAAACGAAGCGGTACGGGGCGATCGTTCAACATGGCCTGGCCATCCTTAAAGCTGGCGCTCAGGCTGTAGGTGTCGCTGTTGAGCAGCAGAATTTTTTCTTTTCTGAGGCCTTGGAGGCGATAGAGGGCGGCGCTGGTCGCCTCGTCTGCGCAGCGCGCTTCATGGGGGGCGGGGCCACAGCGCTGTTTGATCATTATGCTGCGGGCCAGCGCCTCGACAAAATCACGGTCAGCGCTGAAGGCGGCCGCGGCACTGAGGCGGCCCAGGAGGAAGAAGGGGTTGAGGATGATGTTCCCTTCGCCGTTAAAGGCAATATTGGCCGTGGCCCGGCAGCTGCCGTCCGGGCTGGTCAGGGAAAAGTTTTCCAGGCGAAGCTGCGGTGATTGGGCCAGCAGGGTGGTGGCGTATCGGCTCAGCCTGGTCATGGCCAGTACCTCGCTGTCGGCTGGATTGGCCTGCAGGATATAGTAGGCCTCGGCCAGGTCTGCGACGCCGGCGGCGTCCAGATTGTTTAAGCTTATCTTCAGGTTGGCCGGGCCATAGCGTCTATCTGCCACCTGCAGCAGGTCCACGTCGATCTCCTCTTCCAGGCGCAGAAGGTTCCTTTCTTCACTGGTGGTGATGCGGATGGTAAGGCCGTCCAGGGAGACCTTGTCGTGTGCCTCTGGTCCGGCACTGGCTGTCAGGTTTTGCATGGAGGTGGTCATGGTGCCCAGGGAGAGGTCATGGCTGCCTTGCTGCATTTGAGCCCGGGCCGTGACATCTTGAACGGCCAAACTCGCGGCGTTGCTGCCGGTAAGCACCAGGCCCGGGGCCTGGAAATCCAGATCATAGGTCTGCAGGTTGCCGGTGTCCACCGAGAGGTCGCCGGCAAAGCCCTGCCACGTCAGGGTGAGGTTCTCGGTGCCCATCTCCAGGGACGCTTGCTGCGCCTGACTGGTGAAGGCCAGCCTGGCCCGACCAAAGAGGGGGACGGTAGCAGTGATGCGGGTGGTGGCCAGCCGGCGCAACTGCCGGATAAGGGCTGTTTCCTCGGCCATGAAGGGTGCAAACTCCAGGCGGCCATGCCCGTAAAGTTGAACCGGGCCGAGGGGAGCATTAACGGCCGCCTGGCCGGGCAGCACAAAGGGACCATGGTGCACGGTTTGCCTGAGGCGGGCGGTGACCGTCTCAGGGGCAACAGCGCTGCTGTTTGGGATGGGAATGTGGATTTCCATGTCAAGATCGGCGCTGAACAGGCCCTGCTCATAGGTGTAGTTGATGGGGCCGGGAAAATTTGCCTGCATGTGGGCAACTGCCGCCTCGAAATTTTTCCGGGCCAGAAAGCCGCAGGCGCCATAGGCACCGAGGGTTATGACGAGAAGAAGGCTGACAAGGATAACGATTTTTTTCATCTGCTTATCTCCGGTTTATTGTTTGCCAGGCCCACTATACCGTGCCGCCGCCTCTTCGTGCCAAAAAACTGCTCAACTTTCTGAGCCGAGATGTCTGTTTGCCATGAAACAAGGATTCAGAATTCAGGAGTCAGCGGCCCAGGCCGCCTGCGGCGGTGCTTTATCATTGAGTAACTTTTCGTCAAATTGTTGCCAAAAAGAGCGTCCGAAAGAGAAGAACGTGAAAAAACGCAATTTCAACCAGTCATGATGAGGTTGCTTGGAAGCAAAGAGAAGAAAAGTATAAAAAGAGCTGTTCTGCTTCTGGCCATCTTGAATAATTGCTATTTCGGAGTCTCCTTATTCAAGGCCCCCTCTCTATATCGGTTCCGGTATTCCGGCATGGTGGGAATAACTTGCCGGGAAATGGGCGGAGGTTGGATGGGAATCAAAAAAAATCTGGCAGAATTCAGCCGGTGCAGTAAACTAGAACGAACGTTCGTTCTAGTGGGAGAGATGATGAAAAAAAGCACAAAACAGCAAAACGGGGCGCGCCAGGAGATCCTGGAGGCGGCCCTGCGTCTTTTTTCGGCAAAGGGTTATTTTTGCACCTCCATGCAGGACGTGCGCCGCGAGGCAGGGGTGAGTATCGGCGCCATTTATCACTATTTTCGCAACAAGGAAGAGATTGCCACGGCCCTCTATGACTCCCTGCTGGAACAAATGAGCGCACGGACTGGTCATTATTTAGATACGGCCGAGACCTTTGCCGAGGCCTGTCAGGCCCTGATCAGGTATCTCTTTGCCATGGCCGAGGAGGCCCCCCATGCCTTGCAGTTTCTCCTCTATGCCCGCCATCGCGAGTTTCTGCCCGACAAGAGCCCTATTTGTACGGCCAGACCCTTTGAATTGCTCATTGAGGCAGCGCTTTCCGTCTTATCCTGCTCAGGGTGGATGGCATTATGGAGCTGCCGCTCAGCCGTTTTTTTGATGAGACCTGGGAGTGCGCCTGGCGGGCGGTGCGGCCTGATAACGGCGGGGAACCGGGCCCATGAGACGTTGTTTTTTTAACCCTGCATGCCGCTCCTCTCCGGCGCCAAGAATGTGCATATAGTGTACGTTGGGCGCGGCATGGTCAATCCGACAAGGAGGCGAATGTGAAAAAAAGTATGGTAATCCTTTTGGTGACGGGCTTTGTCCTGTCCATGGCAGCGGTGCTGCAGGCCAGCCCGCAAAAAAGATGGGATCCGGGCACCAATACCTGTCGCGTTTTTGATTTCGATAGTGGCTGGTGGGGTACCGGCGCCCAGGTATGGCGTTCCAACTGCAAATCATGTCACACCCGTGACAACGATCAGGGTGCCCCCTTTCTCTACATGGAATCAAAATCGCCGCAGGCCTGGAATCGCGTCTTTTATGAGAGGTATCCGCAATGTGCCGAGGATGGTGAGTGGGATTCGCTGAGCATGGAGGAGATCCTCAAACTCAATGATTATCTGTACAGGTTTGGCGCCAATACCTATGATCCAAACGACGCCAACGATTGCGGTTGATGAGGTTGTTTTCTCCAGGTTGGAGAAAATTTGCAGTAAAGAGCAGAGGCGCCATGGCGGTGAAAGGTGGTTGTGTTTGACTCAGCGTCTTGTGGCGCTGTCTGTCCCTGCCACCGACAGGCGCGGGGTGTTCTCTTACGTTTAGGCCAGCCACGGCTGGAGGAGTGTATCTGGTGAAAAAGAAAGTTATTGGAAAGGCATGGGCCATGGTGTTCATTGCCCTGTTTGTTGTCTTGCCTGCCACCGAGGCCTGGAGCTGGTTCGGCAGCAGCAAGAAGAAGGCGGCCGACAACATGATGCCGGATTTTGTACTGTCATCGGCCCTGGATGAGCCTGATGTGAGGAGCGATGCGCTGCGCGGCACCGTGCTCCTTATCAATTTCTGGGCCACCTGGTGCGGCCCCTGCGTGGAGGAGTATCCCACCCTCATGCGGCTTCACACCACCTATGCCGAGCGGGACTTTTCCGTTATCGGCATTTCCACGGATAAGTCCAGGGCAGCGGTGCGCGCCTTTGCCGAGAAACAGGGTCATGTCTATCCCATGCTGAGGACCACCTCTTCGGTGACCCGTGATTTCGGCGCCGGCATCGGCCTGCCGGTCTCCTTTCTGGTGGATCGGCAGGGCAAGATCGTCAAGCGCTATTATGGGCCGCGTACCTTTGCACAGTTTGCCGGGGATATTGAGGCACTGCTGTAAAGCTATCTACGAGCCGCAAACCATAGGAGTTATCGATTGTTCTCCGCCGGCAAAGTGTTTTATAGAAGGGGCTTGTATCAGGGTGTGCCTGTCGAGCCGCCTCTTCTATGAAAAAGTGCCCTAAGGTGGAGAGATATGAAAGCTATGATTGTTGGAGTGCTCTGTTGTCTTGTTTTTGCCCTGGTGGGCTGTAACGGTGCCGGCAGCGGCCATGGACCGACCAAAGGCGCCGGCTGCGTCTCCCTGACGAAAATGCTGCGTTAGGGGGCACTCTCTAAAAAGAGGGTGTGGCATGGTTGCTGTCGGTTTTTCTCTTTTGAGGATCCGGCAGTGACCGGCTCCACATCATTCCGGGAGAGAGGAGAAAATGACGATGAGAAAGTGGCGGCAAGGCGGCGTGGTACTTGGTGTGGCTCTCTGGCTGGCGGTTTGCGCCCAGGCCGAGATAACCCAGTGGCTTGTCGGCCATTTTTCGGTCCAACCCCGGCAGGGCGAACTGCCCAGCGGCTGGCAGCCCCTGGAGTTTGAGAAGATCAAGGAGCATACCCGCTATCGTCATATTGTTGACGAGGAGGGGCGGGCTGTTATTGAGGCCCACAGCAGGGGGGGCTCATCCGGTCTGGTGCGCAAAGAGGAGATTGATCCTGTCAGGTGGCCGGTGATTTCCTGGAGCTGGAAGGTGGACCGGGTCCTTGCAGAGGGTGATGCCACCAAAAAGAGCGGTGATGATTACCCGGCCCGGCTCTACATCACCTTTGCCTATGACGGCGATCAGGTAGGGATATGGGAAAAGGTAAAGTTCAACGCCATCAGACTTTTTTACGGCGAGTATCCGCCGGTCCGTGCCCTTTCCTATATCTGGGCAAATAAGCTGGTCCGGGGGAGCATGGCGGCCAACCCCTATACCGATCGAGTCCAGATGATTGCCGTGGAGAGCGGCGCCGAGCATGTCGGTTCCTGGCGCCGTGCCTCCCGCAACATTGTTGAGGATTATCGGCGCGCCTTTGGTCAGGAGCCGCCCGTTATCTCCGGTATTGCCATTATGACCGATACCGACAATACCGGCTCGGAGGCCACGGCCTGGTACGGCGATATCGTTCTCTCGGATCAGTAAGCAGCCGGCGCCTGTCCCTGGCCGGAGGGTCCGGTCAGCGGCTTATCCGGCCATTTTTTCGATGATGGCGGGCACGGCAGACAGGGCCTCGGGCAGTTTGTCGACCATGGTGCCGCCGGCCTGGGCCATGTCCGGCCTGCCGCCGCCACTGCCGCCGACAATGGCGGCCACCTCCTTGATAATGGCACCGGCCTGAAACTCTTTGGTGAGATTTTTGCTGACCAGGGTCAGCAGTGACACCTTGCCGTTCAACTCGCCACCCAACACGGCAATGGCCGTGCCCATCCGGTCTCGGACCTTGTCGCCGATTTCCCGCATGGTCTTGGAGGAGTCCAGGGTGAGGGTGGCGGTAATCACCTTGACGCCGGCCACCTCGCTACCGCTCTGGAGGATGGAATCCAGTGAGGCCAGGGAGAGCTTGGCGTTGAGCTGGCTGATCTCCTTTTCCAGCTCCTTCTGGCGCTGGAGGAGCCTGTCCACCTTGTCGACCAGTTCGGCGGGCTGGCCCTTGAGGCGCTCGGCAAGAGTATTGATCAGCTCTTCATGGCGCTGGAACTGGCGCAGGGCCGTGCCGCCGGTGATCGCCTCAATGCGACGGATGCCGGCGGCAATGCCTGTTTCACTGATGATCTTCAGCAGACCGATTTCACCGGTGGCTGCGACATGGGTGCCGCCGCACAACTCCTTGGAGTAGTCTGCCACAGAGACCACCCGCACCTTATCGCCATATTTTTCACCAAAGAGGGCGGTGGCGCCGGCCTGGATCGCCTCATCCTTGCTGAGATAGTCGGTACTTGTCGTCCGGTTGCGGCGAATCTGCTCGTTGACAATGGCCTCCACCCGGGCAATGTCGTCGGCGCTCATGGGCGTGAAGTTGGTGAAGTCAAAGCGCAGACGTTCGGCCGTCACCAGGGAACCGGACTGTTTGACATGGTCGCCCAGGACCTGAACCAGGGCAGCCTGCAGGAGGTGGGTGGCGGTGTGGTTGGCGCAGATGGCCCGGCGTCGCTCCTGGTCGACGCTCAGGCTGACGGTGTCGTCCTTGTCGAGTCGACCGCTCTCCACCCGAGCCTTGTGCAGAAAGATGTCGCTGCCGATCTTCACCGTGTCAAGGACGCGGGCCTGGCCGGCGTTGCCGGTCAACAGACCCTGGTCGCCGCACTGGCCGCCCGATTCGGCGTAAAAGGGGGTCTCGGGACAGACAATGGCCACCTCGTCACCGGCTGTTGCCGCCTCCACCAGTTCGCCGCCGGCACTGATGATGGCGGCAACGGTGCTCTTGCCCTCAAGGCCCTCATAGCCCCTGAAGGCGGTGGCCCGGCCCTGCTCCAGCAGGGCTCGCACCCCGTGGCTCAACTCCTCAAGACCACCTCCCTTCCAGGAGGCCTTTGACTGGGCGCGTTGGGCGGCCATGGCCTCTTCAAAACCCGCCTCGTCAATGGTCATCCCCTTTTCAATGGCCATATCGCGGACAATATCCACCGGAAAGCCATAGGTGTCGTAGAGCTTGAAGATAAAGTCGCCGGCCACCCGGCTGCTTCCCTCCTGCTTGAGGTGGCGCATCTTCTCCTCCAGCATGGCCAGGCCATGGTCCAGGGTCTCCAGGAAGCGGACCTCCTCGTTTTCCACCACTTTGGCCAGCAGCTTGGCGGCGTCTTGCAGATGGGGATAGGCATGCGCCATCTCCGTCACCACCTTGGCGCAGATGCCGGCCATAAAGGGTTTTCCCAAGCCCAGGGTGCGACCGTAACGGATGGCGCGGCGCATGATGCGGCGCAGCACATAGCCACGCCCCTCGTTGGAAGGCAGCACCCCGTCCGAGATCAGAAAGGTGGTGGCCCGGGCATGGTCGGCAATAACCTTGAGGGCCGTGTCGGCCGCCTTGTCCTTACCGTAGCTGATACCGGCTGCCGCGGCAATGGTCTCCAGCAGGGGCAGAAAGAGGTCGGTGTCGTAGTTGGTGTAGACTCCCTGAACCACGGAGGCGATGCGTTCCAGACCCATGCCGGTGTCGATGGAGGGTTTGGGCAGCGGCTCCATGCGGCCATCCTCATGGCGCTCAAACTGCATGAAGACCAGGTTCCACACCTCGAGCCAGCGGTCGCAGTCGCAGCCCACGGCACAGTTGGGGGCATCACAGCCCTGTTCCGGTCCCTGGTCGTAATGGATCTCCGAGCAGGGGCCGCAGGGGCCGGTGTCGCCCATGGCCCAGAAATTGTCTTTTTCACCCAGGCGGACAATGCGGCCCTTGGGCAGGCTGTCGATCTGTTCCCACATGTCGTAGGCCTCGTCGTCATCCTCAAAGACGGAAATCCACATTTTTTGCGGGTCAAGGCCGACAACCTCGGTCAGAAACTGCCAGGCATAGTCAATGGCCTCTTTTTTGAAGTAGTCTCCAAAGGAAAAATTGCCCAGCATCTCAAAGAAGGTGTGATGACGGGCCGTATAGCCGACATTGTCGAGATCGTTATGTTTGCCGCCGGCCCGGACGCAGCGTTGGCTGGTCACGGCCCGGCTGTAGTGCCGTTTTTCGTCGCCGGTAAAGAGGCGCTTGAACTGCACCATGCCGGCGTTGGTAAAGAGCAGGGTGGGGTCATCTTCCGGAACCAGGGAGGAGGAATCCACCACGGTGTGGCCTTTATCTTTAAAATAATCGAGAAATTTCCGGCGGATATCGTTTCCAGTCATCATGGGCGCAACACTTGGGGGAAAAGGGCTTAAATGGGGCGTTAAGTCGTGTCTGTTCAGAAATAGTATATTTCGTTTGCAATCAAGGAGTGCGAAAAAAGAAGCACGCCCTGAAAGAGGTAAGGGAGCCTGCGACACTCCGGGTACCCTTGGGGTGCAGACATATATGCGATATCGGAGTCTCCACTTCGTTTCGTTTCCCTCCGAGCATTATTTCTTCGCATGACGCCGAGATCGGGCCGGTAAGCGAGTTTACGAGACTCCCGGTAAGCGAGTTTACGAGACTCCGAGAGGGCCATTTCTGGACAGTCACTCAGTAAAAGAATGGTCCTTTACTTAAATAAAAAAAGCCGCAGGGGCAAAAGAAAAAAAGAAAAAGGATGGTTTTTCCTTTTTTTCAGAGCCCTGCGGCTCATGGCGGTCAGCCGCCACGGGCGGTTACGAGGTGTCGCTCACGACATCACTTTGCAATCTGGCCTGCGTCGGCATCGGCGGCCTCGGTCGGGGCAGCGCCCAGTACAGGCAGGCCGTAGCCCAGGCGCACCTTGTTTTCGATCTCCCTGACCAGTTCGTCGTGCTCCTTGAGGAAGGCCTTGGCGTTTTCACGACCCTGGCCAACCCGTTCGCCGTTGTAGGAGTACCAGGCCCCGCTTTTTTCAACAATGTCCTGCTCCACGGCCAGGTCAAGGATGTCGCCCACCCGGGAGATACCCTCGCCGTAGATGATGTCGAATTCCGCCACCTTGAAGGGCGGTGCCACCTTGTTCTTAACCAGTTTAAGCTTGGTGCGGTTGCCGATGATGTCCTGGCCGTCCTTGAGCTGGGTCATTTTGCGGATGTCGATGCGCATGGAGGCATAAAACTTCAGGGCATTACCACCGGTGGTGGTCTCGGGATTGCCGAACATGACACCGATCTTCATCCTGATCTGGTTGATGAAGATGATGGTGGTGTTGGTCTGTTTGAGAATGCCGGTCAGTTTACGCATGGTCTGGCTCATCATGCGGGCCTGCAGGCCGACATGGCTGTCGCCGATATTGCCCTCGATTTCTGCCTTGGGGGTCAGGGCGGCCACCGAGTCCACCACAATGACATCCACGGAGCCGGAGCGAATGAGGATCTCGACAATCTCCAGGGCCTGCTCGCCGTAATCGGGCTGGGAGACAAGCAGATCATCGACATTAACCCCCAAGCGCTCGGCATAGTAGACGTCCAGGGCATGTTCGGCGTCGATAAAGGCGGCAGTGCCGCCGGCCCGCTGGGCCTCGGCGACAATATGCAGGGCCAGGGTGGTCTTACCCGATGATTCCGGGCCGTAGATTTCCACCATGCGGCCGCGCGGCACGCCACCGACACCGGTGGCAATATCAATACCGAGAATGCCGGTGGGAATGACGGGAATCTGTTCGGCGGCCTGGCTGCCCATCCGCATGATGGAGCCCTTGCCGAACTGTTTCTGGATCTGAAAAATAGCGGTTTCTAATGTCTTGGAGCGATCGGGCGCGGCCATGGAATATGCTTCTCCTGTAATGGATAATGTTCACCGCTCCTTCCGGCAGGCCGGAAGGAGCGGGGTTCTCGGGGGGGGGGAATCAGGGTTCTCCCCCATAATCAATTGCCTGCTGGACAATGCTTCTCATTGTAAGCGATGACAGCGAAAGGACAAGGGCTAAAACCACAAATTAGCAGTTCAGTCAGACAAAATCGACTCTTTTTGTTTGTCATGTAGTTTTGCCGGCTCATGGGGGGATGATGCCACAACTGGTAGGACAAATAGTGTCCTTGTGAAAAAAAATTTCCAGAAAAAGCATGGTCAAGTGGGAGCGATTCCCCAATTCAGCGCACCGTAATGGTGTAGGTGGTCGGCGTGCTGTTGGCCCGTGGTTTGATTATAAAGTGATGGACGCCGAGAATGGCGCCGTTCTGCAGGGCGGTCTCCACCTTCCAGCGTCCCGGCCGGGCCGTGGCCTGGATGTAGCTGTAGGTGCGCCAGCCCTGCCGGCGACCGCCTACCATGGCCAGCGGCACAATACCTCGATTGCGCCAGGTTTTGTCTTCTGCGTCGCGTTGCCACCAGCGCTGTTCAAGATCCACGGTGACGTGTTGCGGGGCAAAGACGGCACTGAGGTTATAGATTCTGTCGCCGTCCTGATGGTGGATCACCTCGGGACGCAGGCCGCTCAAGTGCCAGAAAGGTTGTTGTTCGGCCCGGCATTGATAGACGTCGTCTGTCTTGTTCACCTCTCGGCAGAGGAGATTTTCCTTGAGGACCAGAGGCACCGGCGGAATGAGTTGCAGCTGATAAAAGACCATGAGCAGCAGGGTAACGGCAGTTGCCGGTGCCAATTGGCGCAGATCGCTGCGGTAGACCACCTTTGTGCCGCCTGGCAGACAGACCTGTCGGTGCATGGCCCGGGCAAAACGGCGGATGGCGTAGACCAGCGCCAGGCTGATCAGGCAGCTCAGGTAAAACCAGGCGGGCCGTACCGAATGGGCGATGTGGGGAATGAGGAAGTTGAGATACATGGTGCCGCAGGCGGCAAAGATGGTCCAGCTCAGGGTGCGGCTCTGGTATTTTTCCGCCAGAAATTCATTGGCCACCAGCAGGGTTGCCAGCAGTAAAACCACGACAAAGGTATAGAGCGACCCGGCACTCTTGAAATAAAAGACCACCAGGGCGCTGAACAGACCGCCGAAGAGAAATTGAATAAGCAGGCCAAACCACATATGCCAGGCAGGTTTGATCTCCCGCACCAGCAGGATGAGGACCAGGGCGGCGCCCAGATAATAGGCGGTGAGAATCAGCAGGTCAGAAAAGGAAACCAGCCGGCCCATGGTGAGCGAATCCCAGATAAAACCGCTGAAAAAGGCGAGGGCGGGCAGAAAACGGCGCCAGAGCGGCAGGCGGGCAGCGAGGCGTTGGAGCAGGCCGGGGTGGCTCACGATGGCGAAGGTGGCGTTAAAAGACCGAGGAGATAACGACGCACCAGATCAAGCCCCATGGTGGCGGCCTTGGCCTGGACCATGGGCCGTTTGCCGGAAAAATGATGGGTTTGCTGGATAGTACCGGTGGGGGTGGCCAATCCGAAACAGACAGTGCCCACCGGCTTGTCTGCCGTGCCGCCGTCCGGTCCGGCAATGCCGCTGGTGGCCACGCCGATCTCGGCGTTGGTGGCGCGGCAAGCGCCAAGCGCCATCTCCCGGGCGGTCTCTTCGCTCACTGCGCCGAAATTCTCAAGGGTGGCGGTGCTGACGCCAAGCAGCTGCTCTTTCACCAGATTGGCGTAGGCCACGACGCCGCCTTGAAAATAGGCGGAACTGCCCGGTACCGAGGTTACCATGTTGGCCATTAAGCCGCCGGTGCACGATTCGGCCAGCGCAAGATGAAAACCTCTGTCGGCCAGCAGGGCGCCGGTGACCGAAGCCATGGAGGCGTCATCCTCGCCGTAAATCAGGTCATCCAGGGCCGATTTGAGGGCTTTTTCGTAGTCCATGAAGAGGCGCCTTGTCTGTTTGCAGGAGTCGGTGCGCACCGTCAGGCTGACATGGACCTCGGCGGCCATGGGATAATAGCCGATGCGGATGCCCTTGGCCTGCTTTTCCAGATGGGCCAGGCGGCGGCTTATTTCCATCTCATCGGCTCCGAAAATCTTGTAGATCTTCTGGTGGACCAGGTGAAAGGAGTTTTCCTGCCAGGTGGCCAGAATGGGAATGACCCGGTCGAGCATCAGCTCCCGCATCTGGTGGGGCACGCCAGGGAGGAAAAAAATCGGTTTTTCGTCAAAGACGAGCATGAAGCCCGCCATTTTCTCGTCAGGTTTGAGGACCTCGGCCCCGGAAGGCAGCCAGGCCATCTTGGCCATGTCGGGGCTGTCCTTGAAGGCCTTGTTTTCCTTGATCCTGGCAAAGATCTCAGGATAAAAGGTCTGGGGTCGGTTGAGGGCCTGGGAGGCGGCCACCGAGGTGATGTCGTCGCTGGTGGAACCGAGCCCGCCGGTGAGCACGACAAAATCGGCGCGGTCAATGGCCTTGCGCAGGGCGCGGCCGATCACCTCGGCCTCATCACCCACGGTGGTCATGGTGGTGATGGTGTGACCGGCGCCAAAGAGATGGCTGGCGGCAAAATAACTGGTTGAATTGACGATGCGGCCGGAGGTCAATTCATCACCGACAGCTATGATCTCACCGTTCATGCGGCTCACTCCTGGCAGGGCAAGAGGTCGTCTTCGTCGTCGTCCTGGCAATTGAACCAGCCCTCGTCCAGGTCGACCTCCTTGCTGAAGATTCGGCCGGCCAGGGCCGGTTCCTTGGCCTGGTGATATTTAAAGAACATCTGGTTGCCGTTGCGGCCGAGGATCTCGATCTTGCCTGTTTTATGGGACATGATAAAGCGAAAACGCTTGCTGAGGCCGTCAAGCCTGTTTCTGACCTGGTCAATAATGTCGGCGGCCTGGGGCAGGGAGATCTGAAAGGCGTCCTTGACACGGCGCACCGGTCGGCACTGGAAGATATAGTAGGGCACCACGCCGATTCGGGTCAGGGAGGTCATGAGCTCGGCCATTATGTCCGGGTCCTCATTGACATCCTTGAGCAGGACAGCCTGGTTGTTGACCACGAGACCGGCCCGTTGCAGGCGTTGTATCGCCTCCCGGCTTTCCTGGGAGATCTCCAGGGGGTGATTGAACCGGGTGGTGAGATAGATGCGTTTGCGGCGGCCATGGTACCTGAGCATCTGGATCAGTTCATCATCGTCATTGATGCGCGAGGGCTGGACCACCGGAATGCGTGAGCCGATGCGAATATAGCTGAGGTGCGGAATCTCAACCAGTCTCTCCAGGATGGCCTCCAGGGTGGCTGTGGAGACGGTGAGGGCATCACCGCCACTGAGCAGGACGTTGTTGATCTCCTCATGCTCTTCAATGTAGTTGATAATGGCCGACCAGTCGCGAGCGATCTCTTCACCGGCCACTCCCACCAGCCTCTTGCGAAAGCAGTGGCGGCAATACATGGCGCACTGGTTGGTGATAAGGATCAAGGCGGTCTGGGCATACTTGTGCTGGAGGCCCTGGAGTTTGGTGTTCTCCTTTTCGCCGCTGGTGTCGAAACTACCCTGCAGGCTGAGTTCCGCGGCCGACGGCACCGCCATCTTGCGAATGGGATCATGCGGATTTTCGGGAGCAATGAGGTTGAGATAATGCGGTGTCACGGCCATGGGGTGATGCTTGGTGATCTCCTCGAGTTTGCGTACCTCTCCACGGGAGAGCAAGAGGGTTCTATTGAGCTCGGCCACTGACTTTATGATACCGTTTTCTTTTTGGTAGCTGTTTGTCTTCATAACGAAAAACCGTTTGTTGATTTCCACCTGCCCCCCCGGCAGATCGGTAAAGACATCATGGTCGGCCCCATAAAGGGCCGGCACCATCAAGGTCGAGAACTCGCGCCTGTCTCTGTCCTTTGCCTGGCGCACGGCGTTGCACTCGAAAAAATCTCAAGGAGATGCCGCTGCTTATATGTTGTTTGCAAAGGAAATGACCTGTTTTCGGACAGACTCGAACTTGTAAATATACCTTATTTACAAAAAATATTCCAGTGTTCTGGCGTCAGGCGGTGCGGGCCGGACCGTAATGGCCTGATAGCTTAAGGTGATGCGAGAATTCAGAATTCAGGAGTCAGCAATCAGCAGAAAAGCTTAAAGGATCAGTTCTTCGGGAATAGCAAGTATTCAAGATACCCTTAAGATGGTCTGGGCAGGGGAGAGCGGGGCGGCACAGCTGTCGTTTTAGGAAGAGACAAGGGTGGCAAAGACCTTGTTGTCAGTCACCCGGTTGATCTCCACTTCAACCAGGCTATGGGCCAGGACGGCCGGCGCGGCAAAGTAGACGGGGATATAATTCTCGGTAAAGCCGCGCATCAGGCCTGTCTTGTTCTTGTTGTTTTCAGCCAGCACCCGCTGCCTGGTGCCGATGGCGCGGCTGTAGAAGGCCTGTTCTTTTGCGGCCGCCAGCTGGTGCAGGATGCGGACGCGTTCCTCCTTCACCGCGCCGGCCACCTGATCCTTGCGCTTGGCCGCCACAGTACCCGGCCGCCGGGAATAGGGAAAGACATGGAGATAGGTTGCCGGCAGTTCCTCCAGGAGGCGGCAGGTGTTTTGAAAGGCCCGGTCATCCTCTCCCGGGAAACCCACCAGCACGTCAATACCCAAGGCGGCATGGGGCAGGCGCTGGTGCGCCTTGTTGATGACGGCGCGAAAATCAGCCGCAGTGTAGTGCCGATTCATTTTCTTGAGGATATTGTCGTCACCACTCTGCAGGGGGATATGCAGGTGGGGCATGAGGTTGTGCCGGTGGACAAAGAGCTCCAGAAGGCTGTCGCTCAGTTCATTGGGCTCCAGGGAGCTGAGCCGGAAACGGGTATCAGGGTTTAAGGCCGTCATCTGATCAAGCAGTGAAGTGAGCCTGTCGGGTCGTTGCAGATCACGACCGTACATGCCGACATGGATGCCGGTGACGACAATCTCCCGGTAGCCGCTCTCGACAAACATACGGGCCTGTCCCAGGGCGATTTCCGGTAAGACACTGCGGCTGCGGCCGCGGGCCAGGGGGACGATGCAGTAGGAGCAGAAATTGTTGCAGCCGTCCTGGATCTTCAGGTAGGCCCTGGTGCGATCGGCAAAGGTGGTGACCGGCAGGGTGCAGCACTGCCGGACCTTGGAGATGTCGGCCATGTACATCTCCAGGTCGCAATAATCCGTGGCCAGGGCAAAGTCCACCAGCAGGTCCTTGTAGCCGTTGCCGACAATGCAGACCGGCTGTTCAACAATCTCCAGGATGTCCATGGCAGCGATCTGCGCATAGCAGCCGGTAACCACCACCCGGGCCGTGCTGTTGGCCTTCAGGGCCCGGCGGATCATGCGGCGCGACTGGGCACCGGCCTTATTGGTGACGGCGCAGCTGTTGATAACATAGATGTCCGCCGCCTGGCTGAAGGGGACAATCTCCACACCGCGGGCCAGAAAGGCGGACTGGAAGGCGGCGGATTCATATTGATTGACCTTGCAGCCTAAGGTGGTGACAGCCACCTTTATGTTTTGGGGATCTTTGTGAGCCATGGTTGCTGATCAGGGAGAGTGTTACGGCATAAGGCCATCAAACAATGGCGCCGCCGCCCAGGAGGGTGTCGCCCTCATAGAGGACGGCAAACTGGCCCGGGGTAATGGCGCGTTGCGGTTCATGGAAAACTATTTCATAGCCGGTACCCCGGCGCTTGACCCGGGCGGCGGCGCCCTGGTGGCGGTAGCGGATCTTGACGGTGAGGGTGGCGGGCAGCGGCGGCGCTGTGCCGGCCAGCCAGTTCATCTCGGCAATCAGGAGACGCTGCTGCCGCAGGTGCTCATCAGTGCCGACAATGACCCGGTTATGCGCAACATCAAGGCCCACCACATAGAGAGGTTCCGGGCCGGGGATGCCCAGACCGCGGCGCTGGCCGATGGTGTACCGGTGGATGCCGCCGTGTCTGCCCAGCACCCGGCCCCGGTCATCCACCACCTCACCGGCGCCGGGAAGGGGCACGCCATACCCTTCGAGAAAGTGTTGGACCGATTGCCCCTTTAAAAAACAGACGTCCTGACTCTCCCGGCCGCGAAAATCATCAAAACCGAAATCCTCGGCCAGTCGGTAAACCTCCTCCTTGTGCAGGTCGCCCAGCGGAAAGGCGAGGTGGGCCAGCTCTTGCTGTTGCAGGCCGCAGAGAAAGTAGGATTGATCCTTGAGGGGATCGCGGCCCTTGCAGAGCAGGAGGCCGTGGGGCGATTGCCGCAGGCGGACATAGTGGCCGGTGGCCAGGGTGGTGCAGCCCATTTGCCGGGCCGCGGCCAGCAACCGGCCGAATTTGATGACCGGATTACAGACCACGCAGGGGTTTGGCGTGCGACCCTGGAGGTAGCTCCCGACAAAATAGTCGAGAACGTGACGGCGGAAGGCCTCACTGAGCTCGATAATCCGTACCGGTACTCCGAGCCGTCGGGCCACCTCCTGCACCCGGGCCACCTGCCGGTCAAGATCGGGCTGGCCCAGGGCCATGAACAGACCGCACACCGCATGGCCTTGCTGGACAAGGAGGCGGGCTGTTACCGTGCTGTCAACGCCGCCACTCATGGCAACGGCAATGTCTGCCATGTCATTCACCTTGAAAAAAAGGGGCGTCGGCCCGGCTGCCGGTCCTCCATCCTTCCACTTACCAGCAAGGAGTCGTGCTGACAAAGTATTTTTTGTCTAGAGCCTGTCGGACTTAGAGAATCTGGTCTCGACTTCTCGAATTTGCAGGAGGTGTATGTCTAAGTCCGACAGGCTCCTAAGGCCGTTCGGCAGTTGTTGCGGCGGGCCGCAGGTCCACCAGGGTGGCGCCCCAGCTGCCGCCATCCGCGCCGGCCAGTCGGAAGGACAATACCGCCGCCTCCCGCTCCAGGGCGGCATGGACCAGGCGGCGCAGCACCCCCTTGCCCTTGCCGTGAATAATGCGGAGCTCATGGATGCCCTGCTCCCGGCAGAGACGGATATACTCTGGGATAAGCCGTTTGACCTCATCCGGCCGGAAGGTGTGCAGGTCGAGGACTCCGTCAATCACCACCTCTGTTGCCGCTGCCTCGTCGGACCATCTGCTTTGCATTTTTTACCTCTTGGTGTATTGTCTCTGCATTGTCTTCAGACCATCTTTTCAGCCATCATAAAAAATCATCCGGTTATGAATAATATACCCTTTACCGCCCTGGTGGTTCACCAGGAGAATGAAAACTTTGTACGTTCCCTGGAGACGCGTCACCTTGATGATCTGCCGCCGGGCGAGGTGCTGGTGCGCGTCCACTACTCCTCCTTGAACTACAAGGATGCCCTGTCAGCCATCGGCAATCGCGGCGTCACCAGGCGCTATCCGCACACACCGGGTATTGATGCGGCCGGGGTGGTGCAGGCCTCTGAGGTGGAGCATATCCGTCCCGGCGACCAGGTCATTGTCTCCTGTTATGACCTGGGTATGAATACGCCGGGCGGCTTTGCCGATTATATTCGGGTACCGGCCAACTGGGTGCTGAAAAAGCCGGATGGTCTCAGCCTCAGGGAGGCCATGGTCTACGGCACGGCCGGCTTTACCGCCGCCCTGTCGGTCCATAAACTCATGCAGCAGGGGGTGCGGCCCGCGGATGGGCCGCTCCTGGTCACCGGTGCCAGCGGCGGCGTCGGGTCCGTGGCCGTGGCCATTCTGGCCGGCGAGGGCTTTCATGTCACGGCGGCCAGCGGCAAGGATGCCGATGCCTTCCTCGCCGGGCTGGGTGCTGAGGAAATCATTGACCGCCAGCAGGTGAGCGGTGCCACTGACAAGGCCCTGCTCAGACCGCGCTGGGCCGGCATCATTGATACGGTGGGCGGCGATATCCTGGCCAAGGGGCTCAAGAGTACCCGGGCCGGCGGCGTTGTTACCACCTGTGGTAATGTGGCCGGTGCGGAGCTGGATATCACCGTCTACCCCTTTATCCTGCGCGGTATCGCCCTGCTCGGTATTGACGCGGCCGAATGCCCCCTGGCCCTCAGGCAGACCATCTGGGACAAGCTGGGGGCAGAGTGGAAATTGCCCATGCTGGCTGAGTTGGCCACGGAAATCAGCCTGGAACAGCTCTCCGATTCCATCGACCGCATCCTGCAGGGCAGGATCAAGGGCCGCACCGTGGTCAAGGTGGCCTGAAAGAGATGATGACCAGAACATCTTTCCGACAGCAGATGCCGCGCCTGCGGCTCACCGTCCAGCTGCTCTTTTTGGCCTTTACCCTCTGGATGGGCTGGCGTTTTTATCTCTTTTATCAGTGGAGTCGCGACCTGGGGCCCTACACGCCGCGACCCGCTGCCGTGGAGGGTTTTCTGCCCATCGGTGCCCTGGTCTCCCTGAAGCGCCTGCTGATGACCGGCGTCTATGACCAGGTTCACCCGGCCGGACTCACCATTTTTCTGGCGGCCCTCAGCCTGGGACTGCTGGCTCGCAAGGGTTTTTGCGGCTGGATCTGTCCGGTGGGCGCGGTCTCCAATGCGGCGGAGAAGGTGAGCCAGAGGCTGAAGATCCTCTGTAAACTGCCCATCTGGCTTGATCTGCCCCTGCGCGGCCTTAAATATCTGCTGCTCGGTTTTTTTGCCTATCTTATCCTCTGGCGCATGCCCCTGGCCGCCCTGGAAGGCTTTATGGAGTCGCCCTATTATTTGACGGCGGATGGACGCATGCTCCTCTTTTTCCTGGAGCCCTCCACCCTTGCCCTGACCGTAACCTTGGTCATTGTTGCCGTCAGTATCATTTTTCGCAACTTCTGGTGCCGCTTTCTCTGTCCTTACGGCGCCTTGCTCGGTATCTTGGCCTGGCCCGGGCCCTTTGCCCTGCGGCGCCGTGAAGAACTATGTATCCGCTGCCACAGGTGCAGTGAGGTCTGTCCGGCAGAGATCCCGGTGCACACCAAGGAGACGGTGCGCAGTCCCGAGTGCATCGGCTGCCTGGAGTGTGCCGCTCTCTGTCCGGTGGATGATTGCCTGCGTCTCACCGCGGCCGGCCGGACCACGTCGCTCTGGTTGCTGCCGGTGATCGTGCTTGGCCTTTTCTTCGCCTTTTACGGTTGGGCCCGGCTCACCGGCCATTGGCAGGGGACTTTAGACGACCAGTCCCTGAAAAATATTTACCGGATGGTGCTGCATCAGCCATGATTCTCCGCCTTAGCCTTGCGCCGGGCGATTATTGCCGCGGCGCAAGGGTGGCAAGGATTTGAGCCCCGCTCGATGGCGACTAGACGTTCCGGGCCAATGCGGCTGAAATTACCATTGAGGAGGTGTGACATGGCGGCAGACGGCCTGACCATGATCTTTACCGGCAACGGCAAGGGCAAGACCACGGCGGCCCTGGGCCTGGCCTTTCGTGCCCTGGGCCATGGTTGGCCGGTGGCTGTTATCCAGTTCATCAAGGGGAGCTGGCACTATGGCGAGCTGGAAAGCGCCAAGCGTTTTGCCGATCTCCTTGATTTCCACGTCATGGGGCGCGGCTTTACCTGGAAGTCCGATAATCTGGCCAAGGATATCAAGGTGGCCCGTGCGGCGTGGGATTTTGCCGCTGCCACCATTCTGGCCGGTCGGCACCGGCTGGTGATCCTGGATGAACTCACCTACCTGGTTCACTACGACATGGTGACAGAGGAGGAGATCCTTGCTCTGTTCCGGCGGAAGCCGGCCGAGATGCATGTGGTGATCACCGGCCGTCATGCCGGCCCCGGCCTCATCGAATTTGCCGACCTGGTTACCGAGATGACCGAGGTCAAGCACCCCTACCAACAGGGCGTCAAGGCCCAGCAGGGCATAGAGTTCTGAGGCGTTACCCGGCAAGAAAACCAGGAGAATTCAGAATTGAGGAGTCAGGAAACAGAAGAAAAGCTTGAAAAGTGGTTCTTCTGACTTCTTTCATCCCGGCCCCTGAATTGCGGTATGTTGGGGAAAAACTTCGTTGTTTCACTGTTAATGTACATAATATCAATAAGATATTAGAAGTTAGAAAGTTGAGCTAAAAAGATTGAAGACGATCATGGCAGCGGACACGGCCCGCCAAAAATGGCCGCACAGCTACCCCTATGCAGAGGTGCTGCGGGTCTGCCTGCCCTTGGTGGTAGGCATGGCAGCCACCATGGTCATGGAATTTACTGACCGGGTCTTTCTGGCCAACTACAGCGTTGCCGCTCTTTCCGCGGCCCTGCCGGCCGGTATTGCCGCCTTCCTGTGCATGGCCTTTCTTGGTGGGGTGGCGGGCTATATCTCCGTCTTTATTGCCCAGTACAACGGTGCCGGTCGCAATGAGCGTATCGGCGCCGCCCTCTGGCAGGGTATCTACTTCACCCTGCTGGCCGGACTCATCCTGGTGGGTATAGCGCTTTTCGGCAGCCGTCCCCTCTTTGCCCTGGCCGCTCATGCGCCGGAGGTCAGGGTCCTGGAGGAGATCTATTTCAGCATCCTCTGCGGTGGCGCCATCTTGCATGTGGCCGCTCATACCCTGTCCGGGTTTTTCACCGGCCGCGGCATGACCAGGCCGGTGATGGTCGCTAATTTTCTGGGCATGACGGTTAATATTCCCCTGGACTATGCCCTGATCAACGGTGTCTGGGGTTTCCCGGAGCTGGGTATCGTTGGGGCGGCTCTGGCCACGGTGTTTTCCTGGCTGGTTATTGTTGCCATTCTGGCCCTGGTGGTCTTCCGCCGCGTTAATGAACAACGCTTTGCCGTCTGGTCGGCCCGCGCCTTTGACGCCGAAATCTTCCGGCGTCTCCTGCGCTATGGCATTCCCGGCGCCATGCAGTTCAGTATCGATATCTTTGCATTCAGCTTTTTCATCCTCATGGTGGGTCGGATCGGTACGGTGGAGCTGGCTGCCACCAATATTGTCCTTTCCATTAACTCCCTGGCCTTTATGCCTGCCCTGGGTTTTTCCTATGGCATCAGCAGTTTGGTGGGCAAGGCCCTGGGCCGGCAACAGCCGCGTCAGGCCCGGCGCACCACCTGGAGTGCTGTTCATCTGCTTTGTGCCTTTACCCTGGTGGTGGACCTGATCTTTATCTTGGCGCCCCGGACGCTCATCGCCCTCTTTGTGCCGACCGGTGGTCTGCAGGGGGAGTATGCCGAAATCATGCCCCTGGCCGTTCATCTGTTGCGGGTGGTGGCCGCCTATATTCTGATCGATGCCCTCTATATGATTTTTGCCGCGGTCTTAAAGGGGGCCGGCGACACCCGTTTTATCATGTGGAGTGTGGGCCTGGCCTCGCTCTTTGTCATGCTGCTGCCACTGACCATCGGTATCGAGGTCTTGGGCTGGGGAGTCTATGCGGCCTGGTACTGTGTGCTTGCTTATATTGCCGTGCTTTTCGGACTGTCCGCCTGGCGCTATGGCCAGGGGAGCTGGCAGGGCATGCTGGTTATTGAGCGGCGGCAAGGGGTATCTTGACCAGCATGGCGGGGCAGGGGGATGCTGCCTTCAGCGCTCCGGGGTGTCGGGCGGCTGTCGCCCGTGGTGGTGCCGGTGGGCAGGGGCGGCTGGTGTGGGCCTGAAGGGGCGGGCCAGGAAGGCAAAGATCTTTTTGACTCCCTGCCAGATGCGGGGCAGCAGCCAGACCATCAGGATGAGAAAGAGGATGAAGCAGGTCAGAAAGATGTAGGGGTGGGTGATGCTGAGCCAGATGCCGCCCATGACCATGACATCTTCGGTGAGGGAGGCCAACCAGTTACTCACCGGTTCCGGTGAGGCATTGATCAGGACACGGCTGCCAGATTTGGTGATATGGCTGCCGGCACTGATGGTGCCGCCGACAATGGCGGCGGCCACGGTCAGGGCCGGAGTCACCTCGCCGATGGCACCGGCGGCCAGCAGGGCGCCGGCCGGAATGCGGATAAAGGTATGAATGGCGTCCCAACCCGTATCGAGGCCGGGAACCTTGTCGGCACAGAACTCCACGGCAAACATCAGGCCGGCGGCCGCCAGCACCATGGGATGCTCCAGCACCTGCAGCTCAGGGGGAAGGGCCATGTTGCCGGTAACCCCCAGTACCCCCAGGGTGAGCAGAGCGGCATAGAGGTTGACACCGCTGGCCCAGGCAGCGCCCATGGCCAGGGTGATAGTCTGTAGTATCTGGTCGTAGTTATCCATTTTCTTTACTCGAAGAGGTTGTCGAGCAAGTTCTTGACCGCCTCGCCCACAGCCTTCTCCTCCGGGTCGGCATCCTCACCCAGGGCCTGATCAATAAGGCTTTCCGTGGCTCGGCGGCGTACCTGGGTGGTGTCGAGCTTGACCTTGGGGGAGTCGAGTGTGCCGGTCAGGGTCAGGTTGACCAGTATGCGATCATCCTCCTTTTCCATGTAGCGGGCCGCCGTGAGCCTGCTTTCCAGGCGGGAGCTGAGGCGAGGCGACAGACGCAAGGCCACCGGCATGTTAAGACTGCCGTCGAGACCTATGCTGCCGTTCATCCGGGCTGTAAAGGAGGAGTTGCTGGTCTGGGAACGAATCTGTGCCACCCCCTTTTTGATGATGAAGTCGCCGCCCATGTCCTGCAGGTCAATGTCGGTGAGTTCCGGCAGATCCAGCAGGGCCGCCAGGGCTTTGCTGAAATCCGCCCCGGAGAGGCGGCCGTTGGCCATGGCAAATTTGCCCACCGCGGAGATCTCTTTTCTTATCTGCTCCGGGCTGATTCCCTTGCCGGTAAAGGTCATGGCGCTGCTCAGCGTCCCTGACGCCTTGGCCGGCGACCGGGCCGCAAAGGTCTTCTGTACCTCTGCCAGGCGCAGGTTGTGCAGGCCCAGCTTGCCCTCATAGGAGGGAATGGTCTGGAGGTGGACCTCTGTCTCGCCCTGCATGTTGCCGCCCATGGTCGAGCCTGTCAGATCCCGTACCTTGAAAATCGTCTCGGCAAGGCTGTAGCTGAGGTGAAAATCGTTTATCTCCACCTGTTGATAGGTGGCCTTGGCGATACGGACCTCGCCCCGGACAGTCAAATCATCCGGCACCAGGGCGGCTGCCGGGCGGGGAGCGGCGTTTTTGCCTTTGGCATTGACCGGCTTTGTGCTGCCCTGCTCTTCGGAGAGCAGGGCCAGGGAGGCGAGCAGCTCATCGATATCGACCTCCTGGCCGGTGACATTGATCACCAGGGGCGGCAGCGGCGAGATCTTCAGGTAGTCGGTGACCGAGCCGCTGAGCTGCAGGGCCTGCTGATCAAGGCGCAGGTCAACGGTAAAGTCCAGGTTGTCCTGATCAAAATCCAAGCGGCCGTTCTGGTGCAGGGTCAGGCCCTTATAGTCGGTGGTCACGGCAAAGCGCAGGTTGCCCTGGTAGCGGAGGTTCGCAGGGCTATGGCCCATCTGCAGACCAATGTCGGCGTTTGCCGTGATCGCAGTGGCGGGAATTTCCTGCATGGCATCCTGAATCTTGATGGTGCCGTTTTCCAGGGAGAAATTCCTCACCTCCACGCTAAAGGGCAGTGTGGTCTTGTCTGCCGCTTTCTTTGCGGTACTCTCCTGGTCAGCCGGCAGCTCCTTGTCGGCAAGCAGGGCCAGGGTGGAGAAGTTGAAGTTCCCCTGCCAGTCGCGCACCACCCGGATGGCGGGGTCCACCAGGCGGGCATCGCTGATAACCAGCTTCTTGCCGAGCAGGGGCAGGAGGTCGTAAAAGAGGGTGAACTGGCCGGAGGAGAGAAAGTTGTTCTTGCCGTTTTCCTCTTTGATGACAAAGTCATAGACCTGGATGCCGGAAAAGAGGGAGACCTTGATGTGGCCGATCTCCACACTTCGCCCCAGGGCCTTTTCCAGGGGCGGGATGATCAGGGCCCGTACTCTGGCATCGGTGAGATAGGCACGCAGGACCAGGCTGGCGCCCACCAGAACAACGGCAAGCAGTGCCGTAAAAACAATGAGGTATTTGAAGAATTTCGGCATGGATCTTCCTTGTCGGCGTCTATCTGTTTTCGTACCGGGCCTGCCGGTCGGTGGACCGGCAAAGATCAGCGATCAAAGACCTGTTTGAGCAACCGGCTGGTGCGGGCGGCCGGATCGTTGCGGATTTTTTGCTCTTCATCCGCGATCAGCAAGAAGAGACCGTCCAGGGCCTTATCGGTGACATAGTGATCAAGTTCGGGCAACTGTGAGCCCAGGGTCATGGCCACCAGAGGCTGACCGACAATATCCTGATAGAGGTCGGTAACCCCCACCGTGTTCAGCTTTTCTTCAACTAAGGGCAGAAAAAGGCGGCGCAGCTCAGCGCCGGCGGAGTCTCGGAAAAAGTCGGTGGCGGCATGCTCATGGCCCCGGCGCACTCTGTTGACATCGGCAAAGGTCATTTTTTTGATGGCTGCCGCCAAAACAGGCATGGCCTCAGCCGCTGCCCGGCTGGCCGCCAGGTTCATGGTGTAGCGAAAATCATCCACCGTAGCGGCCAGACCCACCTGGTTCAGGAGAGCGGCGGTCTGCTGCAGGGCCTTTGGTTCCGGGATGCGAATCCGGGTATTGTTCCAGAAGCCGTCGGTGGCCCCGGTGCAATCAACGGCCTTGGTTATGGCAACGGTCAAAGCTTCTTTGAGCCCGGCGCTGATATCGTGCCTGGACAGCGCGGGTCTCTCACCGGTTTCAGGGTCTGTTGCCGTGTCAACACTGTCCAGGAGCGCGCCGACATTATCCCAAAACGCGGCCTGCAGCGGCATGGCATAGAGCAGCGTCAGCAAAAGAGTGCAGGCGGCAGCCCTTGTCAGTGTGGCGGAGGATGACATGGCATAACCTTAATATGGCAGGTCGACATGATGCAAGGGCATATAGCGGCACGGGCCTGCTTTTTGCGCAGAACGTCAGAGTATGCGAGCTGGTTCATGAAATGCGTCCGCTGGTGGAGGCCGCCGTGACCGCCAGGGGCTGCAGAGAGTATGCGGTGAGAAGGGGACTCGCCGGCCACACTCCAGGTGAGGCCGCGCAATGTTTTCCTATCGCAGGGAAACCTCAATTCTGCTGCCGGAAATCCGGGTGACGGCAAGTTTTTTACCCTGGACGACCTTGCCGTGCAGGTGTTGGCAAAAGGTATCTGTTGAGCGGCGGTAGAGGAGGGACAAGATAAGGCGGCCGTCGGCAACGGTGTGATTCTGCAGGGATGTAGCGGTAATGGCCTGCACCGCTTCTGTGATCTTTTGTTGGGTCTGGAAATCAGTGACCTCATGAAAGGTGATCTCAAGGGGTCTGCCCTCATTGATCAGCTCCTGAAATGAGGTGACCAGCTGTTCGAAAAGTTCCTGGGTCAGCATTCTTTCAGTCGCCTTTGTCGCTGCTCTGTTGACGGCTGTAGCGCGGCTCATGTGGGCGGCCCCGGCTGAGGCGGCCGTGGAGATGGTAATGGCGCCGCTGCCGGCATCGATCACCCTCGCCCTTATGGCGGCCCGGCCGGAGACCATGCCGGCCCCTTCGAGAAGTTGGCTGGTCATCAGGCCCTTGCTGACCCGACACACCATGATAAAATCGGCCCCGGTTCCGTCGGCCAGCTGGGCGGCGGCCCTGGCATCGCCGCCGGTGGCTGCCCGGAAAAGGACGGTTTCATCCTGTTTCAGGGCGGCTATTGTGGCGTCATCCACCAGGTCAAAGCCCCTGTGGCGCAGGGAGTCGACAATGGTTTTTTCGGCAGCCTGGCCGCAATCCTCTTTGACCAGCACCAGAAGGCGTGGTTTGTCCATGGCTGCAAGCAGGATCTTGAGGGCGGCCAGGTCGCGGCGTATGGTGGTCTCGGAGACCGCGGCCCTGATTGTGACAAACCATGTCGTGCCTTGGCATCGTTCGCGCACGATCTCATAGCTGCGCACCGCGCCAATGCTGCGTGACAGAACCATGGCCTTCTTTAAAGAGAAGTTTTTCACCTCGATCTGCGAGGTGAGCAGGGTATTGATGCCCTTCAGCAGGACCTGTCGTTTGGCATCGAGCAGGGCATCCTTTCGAGAGACGCCATAACCTTCACTTTCCACGCTTATGTATTGCCGGGCCTGGCAGGGAGAGGTCAAGGTGAAGAGACAGGCGGCAAGCAGCCAACAGAGGATGGATTTCATGTTTTTTTAACAGGATATTATTCAAGATGGCCTTATGACATGAACAAAAGAGAGAGCACTTGTCAACATTGGTCAATCGAGCCCCGAGGAGGGCTTTTCGGTTGAGGGCGCAGTTGGGCGGCCAGGGCGTTTTCGGCGATAAAGGGTTGCAGACGGTGGCATGAGCCTGGTGGAATAAGTGCCTTGATGCGGCTTATATCCTCGTCGCTGAGCAGGCTTTCAACCCGGGTGGTCCGAAAGTGGTGGGCCACCTTGCCTGCGGCAATAAGGGCAATGGCGGCAGAGATCGTTGCAGGGTCGCCGGCGCCACCGGTCAGCTGCCTGTAGCGCTCCAGTGGTGCCTTGACATCCATGGCAATATAGTCAACCACTCCCTGGGCAAGCAGCTCGGCAATCACCCGGGGTCGACTGCCGTTGGTGTCAAGCTTGACATTGAAGCCCATCTCCTTGAGGCGTCGACAAAAGGCAGCCAGATCGGGCTGCAGGCATGGTTCCCCGCCACTGATCACCACACCGGAGAGCAGGCCCCGGCGTTTGGCCAGAAAGGCAAGGAACTCTTCCTCTTCGAGCAGTTCACCGGTCGGCTCAGCCTCAAGCAGGCCGCCATTGTGGCAGAAGGGGCAACGAAAGTTGCAGCCCTGGGTAAAGACAACGGCGGCGGGGTGGCCGGGAAAGTCGCTGACTGTAAAGGGTTCAAAGCCGCCCAGCAGCATGGTCGTCTCCTACTCCACCCTGAAGCGGCTGCGCAGGTCAAACTCGGCCTGCTTGCCCTCATTCCACTGTTTCACCGGCCGCAGATAGCCCACCACCCGGGAATAGACCTCGGTGGGGCTCTGGCAATGCGGGCAGCTCTGCGGTTCGCCGTTGAGATAGCCGTGCTGCGGACAGATGGCAAAGGAGGGCGACAGGGTAAAGTAGGGCAGCCGGTAGCGGGAGCAGACCGTACGCACAAAGGCCTTGACCGCCGCCGGATCAGGCGCTGCCTCGCCCAGAAAGGTGTGAAGCACGGTGCCGCCGGTATAGCGGGCCTGCAGTTCGTCTTGCAGGTCAAGAACCTCAAAGATGTCCCTGGAGTAGTTAACCGGCAGCTGCGTGGAGTTGGCATAGATGGGTGTGGCGTTATCGTCACCACAGGCCAGGCTGGTGCGCAGATCGGGAAAGCGGCGGACATCAAGACGGGCCAGGCGAAAGCCGGTGCCCTCGGCCGGAGTGGCCTCCAGGTTATACTGGTGGCCGCTCTCCTCCTGGAAGCGGCTGAGACGCTGGCGCATGTGATCAAGAATGCGCAGGGCAAAGTCCCGACCAGCCTTGCTGCCGATATCGGCACCAAGCAGGTTGAGGCAGGCCTCATTGGTGCCGATCAGGCCGATGGTGGAAAAGTGGTTGTCCCAGAAGCGCTCAAAGCGTTTCTTGACCTGGCGCAGGTAAAACCTGGTATAGGGATAAAGACCCTTGTCCGTGAAGCTCTCCAGGACTTTGCGTTTGGTCTCCAGGCTGGTGCGGGCCAGCTCCATGAGCTGGTCGAGCCGTTGGAAAAAATCCGTCTCATCGGTGGCCTGATAGCCCAGGGCCGCCATGTTGATGGTGACCACCCCGATGGAGCCGGTGAGGGGATTGGCGCCAAAGAGGCCGCCGCCGCGTTTTTCCAGGAGGCGGGTGTCAAGGCGCAGGCGGCAACACATGGAGCGGGCGTCATCCGGGCTCATGTCTGAGTTGACAAAGTTGGCAAAGTAGGGAATGCCGTACCTGGCCGTCACCTCCCAGAGCCGCTCCAGGCTGGGATCGTCCCAGTCGAATTCGGCGGTGATGTTATAGGTGGGGATGGGAAAGGTAAAGACCCGGCCCTTGGCATCCCCGGCGCTCATCACCTCCAGAAAGGCCTCGTTGAGCATGTTCATCTCGGTCTGAAAGTCGCCATAGGTCTCCGCCTGCTCTTGGCCGCCGATAAGCACCGGCTGATCTTTATAGGCCCGCGGCGGCTGCAGGTCCATGGTCAGGTTGGTAAAGGGGGTCTGGAAGCCGACTCGGGTGGGGACGTTGAGATTAAAGACAAACTCCTGCAGGGCCTGTTTCACCTCCTTGTAGCTCAGGTTGTCATAGCGGATAAAGGGGGCCAGCAAGGTGTCAAAGCTGGAAAAGGCCTGGGCACCGGCCGCCTCGCCCTGCAGGGTGTAGAAGAAGTTGACTACCTGGCCCAGGGCGCTTCTGAAATGGCGGGCCGGGGCCGACTCCGCCTTGCCCGGTGCCCCGGTAAAACCGATGCGTAACAGATCCTGCAGATCCCAGCCCACGCAATAGACGGATAACTGGCCCAGGTCGTGGATGTGGAGATCGCCCTGCTCATGGGCCCGGCGCACCTCGGGGCTGTAGATCTTGCCCAGCCAGTAGGTCTTGCTCACTGCGCTGGCTATATAGTTGTTGAGGCCCTGCAGGGAGTAGGCCATGTTGGAGTTTTCCTTGACCTGCCAGTCCAGGCGCTGCAGATAGTTGTCGATGAGGTCCACATCGGCCTTGGCCAACATCTCACGCAGGCGGGCATGTTGGTCGCGATAGATAATGTAGGCCTTGGCCGTCTTTTTGTAGGGTGAGGAGAGGAGTACCTCCTCCACCAGGTCCTGAATATCCTCGACATCGGGCGGCTCAGGGCCAAACAGGGTCTGGGCCAGGGTGAGGACGCGGACGGTGAGGCGGCGCGCCTCAGGCTCGGCAAAGTCACCGGTGGCCTTGCCGGCCTTGAGGATGGCATTGCTGATCTTGTCGGCCTCAAAGAGGACCTGGCGCTGGTCCCTTTTTTTGATAGTGGTGAAGGGGCTGCCGGAGACAACAACGGATGAGTGGGGCATGACTCTCTCTCCTTTTCCGCGAGGATTCTGAGTTGATAATGGGGAGAGCACGACAGCTATGACGGATTGGCCATGGCACCGTGCAGCAGGTTGTGTCGGCAGGTTTTCGGACTTGCAGGCCTGGGTTGAAGATCCTACCGGCCACGGCTTCCCAATCCTTTGGGATCAGTGCCTGGTGTGGCTTTCGTTCCTGATTACCGCTGCGGGACAGTTCCGGATTTGCACCGGATTCCCTGTTGCCTCACCCATGCTCGCCAGGAGCGGAGTGAACCGACGGAGACACTATATGTGGTGTGGGAAGGAAAAGTCAATACAAAATGTGGGAGTTTTCGGTGAGCATGACGCGGCAAGGAGATACCTTTCGGCAGCGGCACTCTGTTAAAAGAGGGTGGCCAGGACCAGCATGCCCTTGGTCAGCATAAAGGTGCCGAAAACCAGAAGCAGGATGCCGCTTATAATGCGGACTGCCTGGGGATGGGCCTGCAGCACGCGCAGGTTCTGACGGAAGGCCTGGCTGGCATAGCCTGCCGCCAGCATGGGGATGGCAAAGCCCAGGGAATAACAGGCGAGAAGGACCACTCCCGCGGCAATGCGGCCCTCACTGGCCACCAGGGCCAGGACGCCGGAGAGGATGGGGCCCACACAGGGAATCCAGACGAGCCCCAGGGTCATGCCCAGGACAAAGCCGCCCCAGCTGCCCGTGCTTGTTGTCTGCAGCCTGTAAAAGAAGGAGAGTTTTTTGAAGATGTTGATGTCCAGAATCATCAGCAGGCCCATGGCCATGATCAGCAGGGCCGCGCCTTTTTCCACCATGGGCATGACCCCGGCGATCAGGCCGCCGAACAGGGAGGTGATTATCCCCATGGCAATGAAGCTGACGCTCAGACCCAGGACAATAAGCAGGGGGCGGGAGAGGTGATCTTCGCTGGTGCCGGTGACGATAATGGGCACTACCGGCAAGACGCAGGGTGAGGCAATGCTTGCCAGGCCGGCAAAGAGGGCCATCAACATGGAGGTCAGGCTCAGATCTAGGAGTTCCATGGCTTATGAGTCGGTGTGGTCGGTGACCAGGCCGAGCACGGCCGCGGCATTGTGGACCCCCGGGGTGAGGCGGCCGAGCTCCTTGCCTGTGCTGCTGGTCAGCACCAGGGAGGGGAGTGAGCGAATGCCATACTGGTAAAAGAGGTTCATGTCGCTCTGAACCGTGGTTTGTACGTAACGGACGGTGACGCGCTCCTTGAGGTCAGCCGCCATTTCTTTAAGGATCCGGTCCTGCATACGGCAGGGGCCGCCGTTTGGGTTGAGAAAAAAGAGCAGAAGGTTGTCATTGGCTGCCAGCGGCTGCGATATCTCCTGCCGGGCCAGTGGCTGGGCGATGTCCACGGCCTGGTTGGTGGCGCGCTGGTTCGGTGCCTTTTGCTCCTCTTCACCGGAACAGCCGACGAGAAGCATGGTGACAAGAAGGATGATGAGGTGTTTTGTCATGATGTTGCCTTGTTATTTTTATTTTTTATCCTAACCATTGGTAGGCAAGGATAGCTTTGTTGAGACGAGGAGAGTCTCTCATCAGAGATCAGAAGGAAGATAAAAAGTGCAAGCCGGAATGTCAAGAATTCAACTAAATCCTTAACATTCTTTGGGGGCAAACCTGTCTGGTCGCCATACATAACAGCCCGTTGAAAAACTACTGCGCTGGCTCATTGCGACAATGTTGTTCTCTCCTGTGGCCTAAGGCGCCACGAATTTGCGGATATTCTTGTCCTCTTGTGTGTTATGATAATCTTTGGGTTGCTATGGCAGGAAAACAAAAGTCGGGAGGGAAATTATGAAAAGGTGGATTGTGGCGGCACTCCTGTTAAGTGTGATGCCGCATACCGGGCATGCCGGAGAAAATCAGGCGGCACAGGCGGGGAGATTCTTTATCAACCCCATGGTCGGCGGCCTGCACATGGAGAGCAGCAGTTATGATCCGGAGGTGAACTATTCGGTGGCCGGAGGTTATAACTACAATGCCAATTTGAGTGCCGAGATCCTGGCAGGCTTTGCCCAGGAAAAAAGCGGCCCGGACAGTGAGGTGTATCATGCCGGCATCGGAGCCCTCTACCACTTTATGCCGGAAGAGCGCCTGGTGCCCTATCTGGCCGTTGGTATCGGCCTGTTGGCCGTCAATGAGGCGCATGATGACACGGACCATCACAGCCGGTTTGATTACGGGGTCGGGCTGAAGTATTTTCTCAACAAAGACTTTGCCGTCAATACCGAGGTGCGTCACATGCTGGCCAGCAGTGGTGAGCCCAACAACCTGATGTACAGCGCCGGTCTGGTCTACCACTTTGGCGGCGAGGCCCGACCAGCGCCGCCTCCAACCCCGGCCCCCCTCGACCGTGATGGGGATGGTGTTCTTGACAGGCTGGACAAGTGCCCCGCCACGCCGGCCGGTATTGCCGTTGACCGGCAAGGCTGCCCGTTGGACAGCGACGGCGACGGTGTTTATGACTATCGCGACAAGTGCCCCGCCACGCCGACCGGCGCGCCGGTTGACCGGCAGGGCTGCCCATTGGACAGTGACGGTGACGGCGTTTATGATTATCTCGACAAATGCCCCGGCACCAGCCAGGGGGTAGCGGTTGACCTTGACGGCTGTGCCCTGCCGCAGGACAGCGATGGCGACGGCGTCTATGATGATGTGGACCGCTGCCCCGATACAGCGGCCGGAGCCCATGTGGACGAGTATGGCTGTCAGCTGGTTCTCACCCTGCTTCTGCAGTTTGATGTCAACAAGGCCGTTATCCGACCGGAGCATGTCAAGGATATGGCTGCGGCCGCCGAATTTATCAATACGTATCCCGGCAAAAAGATTCTGATTGCCGGTCACACCGACAGCGACGGCAGTGCCGATTATAATCAGGCGCTTTCTCAGCGGCGGGCCCATGCCGTCAAGACGTATCTCATTGAAAATTACGGCATTGATGGCACCATTCTCACGGCCAAGGGTTTTGGCGAAAGCCGGCCCATTGCCGACAACAGCAGCGCAACCGGCAAGCAGCAAAATCGGCGGGTGGAAATCAGCTTGTTTAATGAGTAATGAGTCTATCGTGCGTTCCAACCGCCCGCGCTCGGGCGGTTGGAATCTTTACCTTGGCACTTCCGACGAAGAGGAAAGAGCTCGCCTTTCCTGAGTTCTCCTTGCCGAGTTCTCAATTTTTTCGTTTGTGTTATCATGCCGTAATGGCGTAATAGTTGTGTGCGGGACTCCCCTCTTTTCCTGCCGGTGGAGGGTGAGGTGAAACAGCTGTCGTGCCTGCTGGTGTTTACGCTTAAAACCTCGGGAGCGATGGCGACCAAATTGCCTTTCGGGCAGGCGCAATGCATCCCTAAACGGGCCCTTGCACCTTCTTCCTTGCACCATGCACCGCACTCGATTGATGCGTCCGTCTGCAGAATAAGCCTCCCCAAAATGCAAACGCCACTCTTTTATCAACTCGAAAGGTAAATTTAAGCGCTTATGGCAAAGGCATTGGCAATTTTTTATGTTACCCTGTAGTAATGAAATTCTTCCCACTGCTGCCGGCCCAGTATAGAAGCGTCGGTAACGGTGCAGCGGCAAGTAACATACGTAAGAGTGTCGTTTTTAAGGTCCTTCAGCCCACATAAGGAAACCGCCCCTTGAAAATCGTTTCAATTACCATGGTGCTGGTTGGTATCGTCCTGCTGGCCCTTGCTCTTCATCCCACCAGAAAGATCTGTCGCCGAAAACATCAGCTCTATGCTGCCTGGAAATTCCTCGCCGCACTGATTTGTTTCTTTATTATCGGTTACATCCTCTTTCTCAATATGGTGCTCAAGGCCCCGGCCTCCACCCTGGAGATGATTGTCTCCACCATCCTTTTCAGTGGTGCCATCTTCGTTATTATGGTGGTGCGCCTCAGTCTTTCCTCCATCAGGCTCAGTGAGCATTTTGCCGCCCTGGAACGGCATCGTGCCCTGCATGATGAGCTTACCGAGCTCCCCAACCGGATATTGGCCGAGGAGCAGCTTGACCATGGCCTGCAGATATCAAGGCGACAGCGGAAGCCCCTGGCCTTTCTGCTCATGGACCTGGTGCGTTTCAAGGAGATCAATGATTCCTTCGGCCATTTTTATGGTGACTATCTCCTGCAGGAGGTGGCCCATCGCATGCATAAGGTGGTGCGTGAATCCGACACCCTGGCCCGGTTCGGTGGAGATGAGTTTGCCCTGGTGTTGCCCAATACCAGCCTGGAGCAGGCGGTGATGATCAGTATGAAGATTGCTGATAGTCTGGATGAGCCCTTTATGGTCGAAGGCCACAGCCTCAAGGTGGCAATCAGCATCGGCATTGCCATGTGCCCCGATCATGGCACGGACAGTGAGACCCTGGTGCAGCGCGCCGACATCGCCATGTATGAGGCCAAACGTAATGATGTTATCTATGCGGTCTTCAACCTTGAGCAGCATCGCAGTACCTTTAACCGCTTGGTGCTGATCGGCGAATTGCGGGATGCCATTGTCAACAACGACATGTTTCTCTGCTACCAGCCGAAGATCTCCATCCGTGACAAGGCCTTGATCGGTGTCGAGGCCCTGGTGCGGTGGCAGCATGTTGAACGTGGCGTGGTGGGGCCGGACGACTTTATTTCCCTGGCGGAACAGGCCGGGCTCTGCAAGGGATTCACCAACCTGGTGCTTGACAAGGCCCTGGAACAATGTACCAGGTGGCAGCAGGCCGGCTATCATATCCCGGTGTCGGTGAATCTCTCCATTAAAAACCTCCATGATCTGGATTTTCCGGATGATGTCAGGATTCTTCTCCATAAGTGGCAGGTCAAGCCGGAGATGCTGCTGCTGGAGATCACCGAAAGATCTATTGTCGTGGACCAGGAACGGGTGACCAAGGTGATTGCCGAACTCAAAAAAATGGGTCTGCAGCTCTCCATTGACGACTTCGGTACCGGCTATTCCTCCATCTCCTACCTCAAAAAGTTTCCGGCCCGGGAAATCAAGATCGATAAATCCTTTATCAGTAATATGCTGCAGAACGAGGATAATGCCGTGATTGTCAAATCCACCATTGAGATGGTCCATAACATCGGCCGCAAGGTGGTGGCCGAGGGCGTGGAGGATGAGGAAACCTTGCAGTTCCTGACGGATCTGGGCTGCGATATCATCCAGGGATTTCACCTCTGCCGCCCCTTGGGCGATGTTGATCTCGACAAGTGGCTTGATTCCACCACCTGGGTGGTGGCAAAACAACAACAGCCGGCTCAGACCGGCTCGAGCGCAGGCGGCAAGGCTTGACTGTGCTGGTTTTCCTCTCCGTGCCTTCCTAATGTTCAGTCCTGAAAGAGCTTTTAGCCTTGACCCGTGCCGCTCGGCGAAGCATGCTTAAAGGAGTGCGCCACCCGCATCGCAGAGTGCCTGCGGGGAAATGTTGGCTGCAGGGTGACATCCTTCCACCAAAGAGGCACGACTCATGATTTTCAGGGTGTTTCCAGGCCGGGACCTGGCCCTTCTTTTTGACATCATGGCGGTCAACCCCATTGTCGGGCCGGTGACCGCGGCCCGGGCCGCGGACGGCAAAACCCTCTATGATTTTGCCATGGTCACGGATTTTGCCGAGCTCTGTCTTGATTTTGATCAGACCATCCATTCGCCCAAGAATTATTTTTTACCCTATAGGGAGCAGACCTGCGCCTTTACCGTGCACGGGCAGACCTGGCAGGAAGAGAACACCCCTCCCGACCCGGCGCTGGTGCTTTTCGGGATGCATGCCTGCGATATCAATGCCTTGAACAAGCTGGACAAGGTGTTGACGGCCGCGCCCTATCCGGATCTCGCCTACCAGTTCAGGCGTCGCCAGATGTTTATTATCGGCCATGCCTGTCAACCGACGCCTGCCTGTTTCTGCCGCTCCATGGGGGCGGATTATGTCAGACATGGTTGCGATCTTTTTCTGACACCCATGGGTGATGACTATTTTGTCGAGATCATGACGAGCCGCGCCTTTCATATTCTGGAAAATCTTCATGTCCGAGAGCCGCGGCCCCAGGAGCTCAGGCACTTCGAGGCCCTGGCAAATGAGCGGCAGTCTCTCTTTACCACAAGGGTGGAGACCGCTGATCTGACCAAGATCCTTGACCTGGAGTTTGACTCCTCCGTCTGGAAGGTCTGGGGCGAGCGATGTCTTTCCTGCGGAACCTGTGCCCAGGTCTGCCCCACCTGTTACTGCTACGGTATTGAGGAGCAGGTGGATATGGATCTGAGCGGTGCCGCCAAGATCAGGCAGCTCTATTCCTGCAATCTGCTCGATTTTGCCCAGGTGGCCGGCGGTCATAATTTTCGGCCGGAAAGCCGCACGCGCCTCAAGTATCGTTATTATCACAAGCATCGCGGTTTTGTGGAGGCCTTTGAGGAGGCGCTCTGCGTCGGCTGCGGCCGTTGCGGCACCAACTGCCTGGCCGACATCACGGTGCCGGCGGTGATTGCCTCGGTTCGCCAAGGGGAGGTGGAAGATGAGCGTACCGGTTGAACGTGATCAGGCCGGTGGGCCCTGTCTCGGCAAGGCTGAGGCGTGGCGCCACCGGGCCGAGATCACCAACGTCTATTCCCTGACCAGCGCCGAAAGGCTTTATCAGATCCAGATTGCCGATCCCGTGGCCCGCCGTGATTTCCAATTTCGACCGGGACAGTTTGTCATGCTGGAGGTGCCGGGTATTGGCGAGGCGCCCTTTTCCATCTCATCCTCACCGAGCAGGCATGGTGATATTGAACTGTGTATTCGGGCCGTGGGTGCCTTGACCTCTTTCTTGAGCCGTCTGAAGCGCGGCGTGATGGTGGCTGTCAGCGGCCCCTTTGGTACCAGCTTTCCGGTGCAGGATATGACGGGCCAGGATCTCCTGCTCATTGCCGGCGGTCTCGGTATTGTGCCGCTGCGCGCCCCCCTGCTCAGCGTCCTGGAAAATAGAAGCCGTTACCAGAGAGTGGATGTGATTTACGGGGCCAAGAGGCCGTCCGAGCTGCTTTTCGGCTATGAGCATGCCCTGTGGCGCCAGTTTGATATCGGTCTGGATGTGATTGTCGATGAGGCGGAAGAGGGCTGGCAGGGTCCGGTGGGGTTGATCACCGATATCCTCAGCCGGCGCCTGGCCCAGGGCGATCCGGCCCGCCTGGCCCGGACCAACGCCATTGTCTGCGGACCACCGGTGATGTTCACCTTTGTCTGCGATATGCTCCTTGAGGCGGGTCTGACCATGGAGAAGATCTTTGTCTCCCTGGAGCGCCGCATGCATTGCGGGCGGGGCAAGTGTTGCCGCTGTAATGTCGGTTCCACCTATACCTGTCTGGACGGCCCTGTTTTTGACTACTGGTCGATACTTAACCTTAAGGAGGCTATCTGATGCCAGTTTTTAAATGGTCCTCTTTGCCGATTTCTGCGTCACAGGAAAGATGCCTCATTTATAAACAGACATGAGGGTGCATGAGGGATGAAACGAAAATGAAGGATGACGAACGGACATACCTGGGCGTGGCCGTGCCCCGGCCTCCTGTTGCCTTTTTTGAGCTCTCCTCCTGTGAGGGCTGCCAGCTGCAGCTTTTCAATAACGAGGCTGGTTTGCTCGACTTTCTCGACCTGGTGGAGATCGTCAATTTTCGCGAGGCCATGACGGAAAAGAGTGATCACTACCAGATCGCCTTTGTGGAGGGATCGGTGACCAGGACGGATGAGGAGGAGCGCCTCCGCACGATTCGTGATAATGCCGAGCTGGTGGTGGCCCTGGGCAGCTGCGCCTGTTTCGGCGGGGTCAACCAGCTCAAAAACCGTTTTAACGACCTTGACTGGGTGGTCCGGGAGGTCTATGGCGACTATGCCATCAGCAGCCAGGCGGCCCGGCCCCTTGCCGATGTTATCCGTGTTGATCTGGAGATATTCGGCTGCCCTGTTAAAAAGGAGGAGGTGGAGCGCATTGTCACGAATCTGGTTCTCGGCAAGCCGGTGCATCACCCCCAATATCCCATCTGTATGGAGTGCAAGGCCAGGGAGAATGTCTGTCTCTTTGATCTGGGTGAACCTTGCCTCGGGCCGGTTACCCGGGCGGGCTGCGATGCCTGGTGTCCTTCAAATCGTTTGGGCTGCTGGGGCTGTCGCGGGCCGGCGCCGGCCGCCAATATGGCCGAGCTCAGGGATATCGTTGTCAGGAAACAGATATCCCTGGAACGTCTGCTTGATCGTCTCGAATGTTTTGGCGGTTTTGCCGATGAGGCCCATATTCTGCGGCAAGAACTGGAGGGTCGGTCATGAAGATATCGTGCCAGGTGGATGTCAGACATCTCACCCGGGTGGAGGGCCATGGCAATATCAAAATCTCCATTGTGGACGGCCTGGTCAAGGAGGCCTCCTGGGAGGTGGTGGAGACGCCCCGCTTTTTTGAGGCCATGCTGGTGGGCAAGCTCTATGAGAACGCTCCGTACATCTGCGGACGTATCTGCGGGATCTGCTCCATCGGCCATACCCTGGCCTCCATTCGTACCATTGAAAACGCCTTTGGTTTTCGACCCTCCGGCCAGACAGATCGGCTGCGTTTGCTTTTGAAGCACATGGAGACCCTGCAGAGCCATATTCTGCATATCTATTTTCTCGCCGCCCCCGATTATCTGGGAGTGGGGAGTGTTCTGCCGCTCACCAAGAGTCATCCCGAAGTGGTGCAGCAGGCCCTGCGTCTCAAACAGCTGGCCAATGATCTCTGTGATGAGGTGGGCGGCCGCCGCCTCCATCCCACCCGTACGGTGGTGGGCGGCTTTACCATGTTGCCTGACCGGCATACCCTTGGCCGAATGCGACAGCGCCTCCAGGCCTCCCTGGCCGACCTGGCCGCCGGCGCCGCCCTCTTTGCCGGCTTCACCATCCCTGATTTTCAGCGGGAGACGGAGTTTGTCTCCCTGCACCAGGAGGGTGCCTATCCCTTCATAGGTGGAGACCTGCGCTCAAGCGATGGAGTTTGTAAAAAAGAGCATGAGTATCTGGCCATGACCAATGAGTACATGGCCGACTACTCCACCTCCAAGCTGAGTCGTCTGTCACGGCAATCCTTTGCCGTGGGCGCCCTGGCCAGGGTCAACAACAACTTTCACTCCCTCCATCCTGCCGCACGTGCTGTTGCCGAGGAGCTGGGGCTCACGCCGCTCAGTCATAATCCCTACATGAATAACGTCGCCCAGCTGGTGGAGTGTGTCCATGTGGTGCAGGAGTCGATCAGCCTTATCGATGAATTGCTGGCCGTGCCCTGGCAGGAGGCCAGGCAGGTGGTGGAGCCGCGGGCCGGCATCGGCGTCGGCGCCGTGGAGGTGCCGCGCGGTATCCTCTACCACTGCCTGGAGTTTGACGGGCAGGGACGTATCTGCAAGGCGGACTGCGTTATCCCCACCAGCCAGAACCACGCCAACATCCATCATGATATCAAGGCCTTGGCCGGCGAATGTGCCGCCCGCGGCACGGCCGATCAGGAGATTGAGCTGTTGGCTGAGATGCTGGTTCGGGCCTATGATCCGTGCATCTCCTGTTCGGTGCATTAACCGGTCGCCTCAGGTCGCGGTCAAGGCCCGCAGCCTGTCGAGCAGGGGCGGGTGGGAGTAGTGGAAAAAGACATAGGCGGGGTGGGGGGTGAGGTTGCTCAGGTTACGGGTGGAGAGTTTTTTCAAGGCAGCGGCCAGGGGGGCGGCATGGCCGTGGGCTGCGGCAAAGCGGTCCGCCTCATACTCATTGGCGCGCGACAGGCTGTTTGTCGCCACGCCCATGCAGGTGGAAAGCGGCGCGTAGAGAATGGCAAAGCTGACCAGGGCAAGATGGAAGCTGTGGCTGGAGGCCCCCAGGGCGTGTGAGAGAAGGGGGTTGGCAATAAAGAGTGACAGGATGTAGAGCATGATACCGGTCTGGCCGAGACCGATGATAATGCCCTGGCGGCTGTGTTTCTTTTGGTAGTGGCCGATTTCGTGGGCCAGTACCGCCACCAGCTCCTCGATCTGCAGATCATCTATCAGGGTGTCGTAGAGGACGATGCGCTTTTTGGCGCCCAGGCCTGAAAAATAGGCATTAGCCTTGGTGGAGCGGCGGGAGCCGTCAATGACGAAGATGTTGTCGAGCTGGAAAGCGGCTCGGCGGCTGAAGGCCTCAATGGCGCGCCGCAGCTCGCCTTCGGGCAGCGGCGTCTGCTTGTTGAAGAGCGGCACAATGAGGCTGGAGTAGAACATGGTCATAAAGATCATGAATCCACCCATCAGCAGCCAGGCATAGATCCAGAAGAGACTCTGGGTGACCTGGTAGAACCAGATAACGGCAGCCAGCAGGGGGCCGGCCAAGGCAATGGTAAGAAACCAGCCCTTGAGCTTGTCGGTGAGAAAGGTGGCCAAGGTCGTCTTGTTAAAGGCAAAACGCTCCTCAATGACAAAGGTGCGATAAAGGGCAAAGGGGAGGAAGAGCAGATCCGCGCCCACAAAAAGCAGGCCGAAAAAGAGCAACGCCACCGGCAGTTCCCCATTGACCATGCCTCGCGCTGCGGCATCAAGCACGGCAAACCCACCGCTCAGCAGCAGGGCCAGCAAAACGACAACCGTAAAGGTCGAGGCAACAAGGTCAAAACGGCAATTTGCCCGCTGATACTCCTGCGACAGCCGGTACTTTTCCGGGCTGTATATGCCCTGCAGGGCAGCCGGCAGATCCGTTGAGATATTTCGGCAATTGACAAAGGCAAGAAGCCTCTCCAGGAGATAGTCGGCAAGAACGATAAAAATTATGACAAAAAGAATGGTGGAGCTGGTCATGGTTGCATGGGCGGCAGAAGTGGTCGAAGAAAGTCGGCTTGAAAATTCGCATTGTGCATATTAGCAGCCCGTTGAAAAAGGTAGCGAGCGCAGCTGAGGCTGGGAAAAATGAGGCAAAAAAATGCGCGCCCGCAGGAGGTAAGGGAGCCTGCGACTCTCCGAGTACCCTTGGGGTGCGGTTTACATGTGCTTTAGGAGCATTTCGGAGTCTCGCTCCACTCGCTTAACTTAAGCCGAATTTTGACGACGCATCAGCAGATAGCGAACGAAGAGAGGCCTTCGAGCGCAGGAGTTTTTTAACGGGCTGTTAGCCCTAAACTAGCAGCACTCTGCCTGCTTGTAACCCTTTTTCTGGGAGGTGCTGCCGGCCATTGTCACGCGTGCTGAAAAATCTTCACTGAATCGTTGATCGCGGCCGCGGCGGGCCCGGGAATTTTTTTTGCCATATAGCCCTGTTGCCATGCTGAGCGCCAACTTGAATAATTGCTGTATTGGCCGATTTTTTCGGCGCCACGAAAATAAAAATCCTCACATGTGTCCGACATGATGTAACTTTTATTTTCCATGTTTCTTGAACTCGTACAAAATATTTAATTATTCAAGATACCCTGTGGTATGCTGCGCGGCAATGAGACCGTTCAGACCCTTCACCACTTGTCGCCATAGTTTATGAAGCGCATCACTTATCAGCTTGCCGTCCCTGTTGTTTTTCTTGTCCTCTCCGTGATTCTGATCCGGCAATGGGGCGACCTGTCAAGCTATATGCGTAACAGGGAGGAGCTCCACGCCCTGCTGACCATTCTGCCCTCCTTGCCCTATTTGCTCTTTGCCGTGCTGATGGTCATGGGGTGGCGTTACAACAACGCCGGTCTTATCTTTGCCGCGCTGGTGTTGAGCGGCTGTTACGTTGTCTTTACCCACCATGGTGAGGCCTTGCCGGCCACGCCGCTGGTAAGGCTGGTCTCTTTTCTGGCGCCTCTCAATCTGCTTTTTGCCTCCTATCATGACAAACGCCGCATCTTTACCGCCTTCGGCCTTACCTGCTCGGCTCTGCTTGCTCTGCAGGCCGGCCTGGTGCTGCTGATCAGCGTTCCCTTCCAGTATCAACATGCTGCCCCCTGGTTACTGCTCAACAGGATGCTACCCCAGGTTGCCGCCGGCCATGCCGATCTGGCCCGAGAGATCATCGCCGTTTTGAGCGGTGGAACCTTTGTTGATCTGCCGATGATTTCACCGGTGATTCTGGCCGCCTATCTCCTGGCCCTCTTAGTTTTGCTCTACCGTTTCTGTCGAAGTCTGAATATTGCCCTGACCGGCTATATGGGGGGAGTGCTGGCCCTGTTGCTGGCCCTGCTGGCGGATCATGGCAGCAGCGGTCTGATGATCAGCTTTTCCATGGCCGGGGTCATCATGCTCATCACCACCATTGAGGCCTCTTTCTCCATGGCCTATTTTGACGAGCTTACCAACCTGCCGGGCCGGCGCAGTCTCAATGAGATGATGCTCAACCTGGGGAAGACCTATGCCATTGCCATGCTTGATATCGATCATTTCAAGAAATTTAATGATACCTACGGCCATAAGACCGGTGATGATGTGCTGAAGATGGTGGCAGGGGTGTTCAGCAAGATCCGCGGTGGTGCCAAGACCTTTCGTTACGGCGGTGAGGAGTTTACCGCAGTCTTCCCCGGCAGGACCGCCGAGCAGGCTCAGCCCTATCTGGAGGAGGTTCGGCGTAATATCGAGGCCAGTGATTTTGTGGTGCGTTCACCAATCAGGAAGAAAAAAAGTGCCAGTGACAGGGGCAAGAGCGGTCCGGCAAAAAAGAAGGTCGGGGTTACCATCAGTATCGGCGTGGCTTCGAGTTCCAAGCGGCTTGACACCCCGGATAAGGTGATCAAGGCGGCGGACGCCATTCTCTATAAGGCCAAAAAGGCGGGCCGGAACTGTGTCAGGGTTGGTTAGTGCCTGTCCAGAAAGGGCCCTCTCGGAGTCTCGTAAACTCGCTTACCGGGCCGATCTCCCGGAGTCTCGCGAGCTCGCTTACCTCGTCAGGCGAAAAAAATAATGCTCGGAGGTAAGCGAAACGAAGTGGAGACTCCGATATCGCATATATGCCTGCACCCCAAGGGCACCCGGAGTGTCGCAGGCTCCCTTACCTCTTTCAGGGCGTGCTTATTTTTCTCGCACTCCTTGATCTCGAACGACATGACCTATTTCTGGAGAGACACTGGCTAGGTTGTTTGCCAAAAGCGGCCGGAGGGCCTGGTCAGCCCTTGCCGGTCTCCGAGGCCAGCTGGCGGGAAATGGCGCGGCGGATTGTTTCCTTCTGATCCCGCATGAAGACAATAAAGCCGACGCCGATCACCAGCAGAATACCGGAAAAGGCAAAGGATGAGGTGAAGCTGCCGGTGGAGACCATCAGGGCCTGGGAAAATTTGCTCATGAAAAAGCCGCCGATTCCCCAGGATGTGAAAAGGATGCCGTAGTTGGCGCCGAAGTGGCGCATGCCCCAGAGATCCTTGGCAAAAATGGGGAAGAGGGCCAGGTTGGCGCCGTAGTTGAAGCCGATTCCCGTGGTCAGAATCACCAGAGGCAAGGCGCCGGGGCTCTGGGCCCCGATAATAGGGATGGCCCCGAACATCAGCAAGGCCTGCACGGCAAAGACACCGGCCAGGGTGCGGCATCTGCCGATTTTATCGGCCAGATGGCCGGCAACAATGCGACCGGCGGCATTGCCCACGGCCAGGATGGCCACCACCAGAAAGGCCTGGCCGCCCATGCTGCTCTTGGCCATGCCGGCGACACTGCCGATCACCATGAGGCCGGCACCGGCGCCGATGAAGTAGAGAAGCCAGACCTTCCAGAAATCAGCTGTTTTCATCATTTCGGACGGAGTGAGGTTGATGTCCTCAAAAAGCTGACGAGCCCCGATGTTTCCGGGACTGTCGCGGCGGCGTTCAACAAAGCCCTTGGGGCGAAAGCCGGGCGGTGGATTTTGCAGGAGCCTGGAAAAGAGGCTGACCACCAGGAAAAAGGCGATGCCAAAAAAAAGCATGGTGCTGCTCAGCCCCCAAGTGCCCAGGAGATACTGGGCCAGAGGGGCGATATAGACCGAGGCCAGACCAAAGCCGGAAACGACAATGCCGGCCACCAGCCCGGATCTGTTGGCCGGGAACCACTTGAGGGCAGGCGGGGTGGCCGACGAATAGCCGAAGGCAATGCCCATGCCCACCAAGACGCCGAAACCGAGGATCCAACTCCAGTAGGCATTGCTCTGGGAAATCCACAGAAAGCCAAGGCCGACAAGGGTGGCGCCGATAAGGGCGGTGAGGCGTGGGCCGCGGCCGTCCTGCACCTTGCCGGCAATAATCATGCTGCAGGCAAAGACCAGACAGCAGACCGCATAGGGGTCATTGAGGTTGGCCGGGTCCCAGGTAAAGGCGCCTGCGCCGCCTCTTTCAATGGATTGAGCTATGGCCCCCTTGAAGATACTCCAGGTGTAAAGAACACCAAGGGCCAGGTTGATACCCGTGCCGGCCAGAACGACAATCTTACCCTTGTTTCGTCCTTCAGCGGTCATATGTAAGGCCTCTTGTCCTCTGGTTTTCGATCAGAATAGTGAGCTCCGGTAGTGAGAGCGGCAGTCTCGTGGTCGACCATCCACGTAAAAAAGAGATGCACAGCCACGACGGGCGGGCAGTTGCGGGACGCCCTTGGTTCGATTACACCCGCTGAGGGGAAACGGTGTCAAGGGAAATATGAGCCGGCCGTCTGTCTGAAAAGGCACCGGGACTTGTTCCTCTCCACGGCGACCCATTGGCAATCGCATGCTTTTCTGCTCGTTCAAATCCTCACCGGCAAGAAAACAGGGGAGTATGAAAGCAAAAGTATCACCTATCTACAGCATGATAAGGCAACTGTGGCAGGTTGCCTCTCTATTATCTGCCCGCGGCGTTTTTTTTCTCGGTACCAGGCGTGCTATTATGGAGTTTGTCGGCAGGAGGGCCCGGTGGAGCATGGCTTAAACCAGAGGATTCCATGACAGCAGAGCAGCGACGTATTGAAAAACGAATTGTTGAGCTTGGCGGCCATTACTGGCAGCGCATGAAAGGGGAGATGCCTACTCTCTTTGACAGACGCTACTGGCAGGGCCATATCCTGGATTGGGTCATGGAGGATGAGGTCTTTAAGGTCGATGCCTTCCGTTTTATCGATGTCTTGCCTGTTCTTACTTCCAGTGCGGCTATTGCCTCCCATGTCAAGGATTATCTGTTGCGCGATGACCGCAAGCTGCCGGTGGTGGTACGTTCGGCCCTGTCCATGGCCAGCGGCGGTATTGCCGCGCCACTGGCCACCCGTGCCATCCGCGCCAATGTCACGGAGATGGCGCGGCGTTTTATCTGTGAAAACGACACCGCAAAGGCCCTGGCCATCTTTGGCAAGATGGGGGACAGGAACCTCACTTTCAGCGCCGATATCCTGGGTGAGGCAAGTGTCAGCGAGCAGGAGGCGGAGCATGCCCAGAAAAAGTATCTCGATCTTATCGCGACCCTGGCCCGGGCCGCCAAAAGATGGCCCGACAACGACCAGCTCCACTCCTCTCCCCTGGGTCCGTTGCCCAAGGCCAATGTCTCGGTGAAACTGTCGGCCCTGGATCCTTATCTGGACGCCGTTGATCTGCGCGGTTCGGTGGCGCGTCTCAAAGAGCGCTTGTTGCCGCTCCTCAGAACAGCCAGGCGTCATGACGTTGCTGTTAATTTTGATCTGGAACAGTGGGCCTGCCACGATATTGCCTATGATCTCTTCGAGGAGCTTGCCGGGCATGGCGATCTTATTGACTGGCCCCATATGGGACTGGTTGTCCAGGCCTATCTCAAGAGTAGCGCCAGTGACCTTAATCGTTTGCTTGAACTGAGCCGGCGACGCGGCACGCCCTTTGCGGTGCGATTGGTAAAGGGTGCCTATTGGGACCAAGAGGTGATCCGGGCCCGCCGCCACGGCTTCATCTGTCCGGTCTTTACCAACAAGGCCCGCACCGATGCCAGTTACGAGTATCTCAGCAGCAAGCTTATTGCCCACCATGATCTGGTGATGCCGGCCTTTGCCAGCCACAACCTGCGTTCCCTGGTGCACGCCCTGGTCATGGCCGAGGAGCATAACCTGGCCGCCAACGCCTTTGAGGTGCAGATGCTCTACGGCATGGCTGAACCCCAGCGACGGGTGCTGGCCGAGGACGGCCATCGAGTGCGGGTTTATGCCCCCATCGGCGAGCTGTTACCCGGCATGGCCTATCTGGTCCGGCGGCTGTTGGAGAACACCTCCAATGCCGGATTTCTGCGCCGTAGTTATCATGAGGGTGAGTCCATTGCCACTCTGCTGGCTCCCCCTGACCCAGGCCAGGAGATGGCAGCGGAACAGGGTTTGGTGCGCGGCGACCTCCACACCCCCTTCAGCAACGTTAATCTCCTCGACTTTACCGAGCCGCGGCTGCGCAGCCAGATGGCGGAAGCGGTGCAGATCATGCGAACACGCCTGCCGCTGGCCGTGCCCTCTGTGGTGGACGGCAAGATGACGCGCAGTGCGGATAAAAAACATGTTTCACCCAACGATGCCACCCTGGTGGTTAGCGAGGTCAGTCAGACGCGTCGGGGCCAGGTTAAAAAGGCGGTGAAGATTGCCGTGCAGGCCTTTGCCGCCTGGCGCGACCGGCCGGTGGTGGAACGGGCCCAGCTCCTGGCCAGCCTGGCCGGTCTCCTGGAGAAGGACCGCATTGAGCTGGCCGCTCTCCTGGTCCACGAGGTGGCCAAGCCGTGGCGCGAGGCAGATGCCGATGTGGCCGAGGCCATTGATTTCTGCCGCTATTATGCGCGCCGTTCCCTCAAGGAGTTGAGCCCGCAAAAACAGGGCAATATGGTGGGCGAGGAAAACATCCTCTTTTATGAGGGGCGCGGCCCCAGTGCGGTGATCGCACCCTGGAACTTTCCCCTGGCCATTCTCTGCGGCATGACCACAGCCAACCTGGTGGCGGGCAATCCGGTGCTCATCAAGCCGGCCGGTTCAGCCGGGGCCACGGCCTTTGCCTTCTATCAGCGCTTGCTTGAGGCGGGTTTTCCGGCCCAGGTGGTGCAGTTTCTGCCCGGTGCCGGAACAGAGATCGGCACCTTGCTGGTGGAGCATCCTGATATCTGTCAGATCAGCTTCACCGGTTCCAAGGAGGTGGGCCTGGAGATCATAGGCAAGGCGGCAAAGACTGCGGCCGGCCAGAGCGAGGTCAAAAAGGTGGTTTGCGAGATGGGCGGCAAGAACGCCATTATCATTGATGAGGATGCCGACATGGATGCGGCCGTCAAGGGCGTCATGCAGTCGGCCTTCGGCTATGCCGGTCAGAAATGCTCGGCCTGTTCCCGTCTTATTGTGGTGGGGCATGCCTATCAGCGCTTCATGCCGCGCTTTCTGGCCGCCTGTGCCAGCCTGCCCATGGCCCCGGCCACTGATCCGGCCTGTCGATTGGGGCCGGTGATCGATCAGGCGGCCCATGTACGCTTGACCAGACTGCTCGATAAACCGCCCAAGGGGGCCAGGCTCCTCTTCCGGGGCAAGGCCGGCTTGCCTGGCAACTTTATTGCCCCGGCCATCTTTGAGGTTAAGGGGGTGGACAACGAGCTCATGCAGCGGGAATTTTTCGGGCCCATTGTCACGATGCTGCATGTTGGCGATTTTGCAAAGGCCCTGGAGGCGGCCAATGCCACCGAGTTTGCCCTGACCGGCGGTCTCTTTAGTCGCAGTCCGCGCAACATGGCAGGCGCCCGTCGTGACTTCAAGGTGGGCAATCTCTATATCAACTGCAGGTGCACCGGCGCCCTGGCTCAGCGCCAGCCCTTCGGCGGTTACGGCATGAGCGGCCTGGGCAGCAAGGCCGGCGGCCCCGGCTATCTGCTTAATTTCTGCAACTCCCGCTGCATTACGGAAAACACCAGGCGCAGCGGTTTTGCCCCGGATTTGCAGATGTAAGTGTTGCTGTTACTTTTCTCTGCTTGCCCAGCCAGTGAAACGAACGAAGAAAAGTAACCAGCAGCACAGTGGCGAAAAAAAGGCCCCCGTTGCAGAGCCTTCCTTCGTCTCTTTGTGCGTCTAAAAAACAAGTCGATCCTGTCAGGCAAATAGGCTACCCTGATGGTCAGACATTTGTTGACCAACTATTTTATGGCCCGGTCAGAACCAGACCAGGCATGAACGCTCCGGGGCTTTGTTCGTGCCCCGGCGCCAATTCCTCAGGATGCGCCCAGTAAAAAAAATGGCCAAGTACAAACCACAGCACCAGCGCCTGCTCTTCATCGACCGCAAGATTCAGGAGGGTGGCTTTCCCAACTGCCGCTCCCTGGCTGAAGAGTGGGAGGTGAGCAGCAAGACCATCCAGCGCGACCTCGACTATCTGCGCTATCAGCTTGGTGCGCCCCTGGAGTACTCGGCCGGGGAGCGTGGTTATTACTATACGGAGCCGCGCTATCAATTGCCGGCCATGGACGTCAAGGAGAGCGATCTCTTTGCCATCTATCTGGCCGAAAAGCTCCTCCGGCAGTATGAGGGAACGCCGGTCTACCATAACCTTTCTCAGGTCTTTCGCAAGATCGAGGATTCCCTGCCTGCCAAGACCTGCCTGGGGCCCGGTTCTGATTTCAGTCGTTTTTCCTTTTTCTCAGCCGCTCAGACCGTCATCAAACCCGGCATCTGGCAGGCGGTCTTTGAGGGGCTGCGCACATTGCGCAGCCTGGATATCGACTACTCTGTCCCCTCCGCCACCGGCGCCACGACCGGGCGGCGCATTGATCCCTATCATGGCGTCCGCTTTGAGGGGGACTGGTATGTCATTGCCTATTGCCATCTGCGCCGGGAGATCCGCACCTTCAGCCTGGCCCGCATGCAGGCGGCGCAACTGAGCAATGTCACATTTACCATTGCCCCGTAATTTGATTTCCAGGCCATTACCGCCAGTCATTTCGGGGTGCACTGGAGTGATCGCCTGACCAGGGTGCGTGTTCGTTTCAGTAAAGAGGTGGCACCCTATATCAGGGAGCGTATCTGGCACGAAAGTCAGCAGATCAGTGATGCGGCGGATGGGGGACTGCTCCTTGAGCTGACCGTCAGTCATCTTTTTGATTTGAAAAAATGGCTGCTCTCCTGGGGATGTCAGGCGCGGGTCCTTGAACCCGCCGAATTGGCGGAGCAGATGGCCGAGGAGGCCCGCGCCATGGCGCGTCTCTATGCATGAGGCAGGCCACCAGTAAAGAGCACTGTTGCGGGAATGGTCGGAATGACATCAAAAAAACGCTGTGTAATAGTGGCCGAAAAGCTTGCCGAGAAAGAGCTGCGCCTCAGCCCGGTGGGGGAGTGGCGGCTTACTCAGGCCAGGCCAGATCCGACAATCGTGGCAGCAGATCTTGATGGCCTGGCGGCGGGCACCACCATTACCTTTGATGCGGCGCGGCTCACCGCCTGGGACAGTACCTTCCTGGCCTTTCTGGTCAAGTTGCGTCAGATGAGCCGGGAGAGGGGGCTGGTCCTTGACGGGGGCGCCCTGCCCGACGGGGTGCAGCGGCTGCTTGCCCTGGCCGAGACCGTGCCGGAGAGGAAGGGGGCGCAGCGCCAGGCCGTGCGGTCATCTTTTCTGGCCCAGGTCGGTGAGGAGGCCGAAGACCTCGGCCGTTCCGCCCTGGATATGCTCAGCTTCATCGGCGCCGCCACCATGGCTGCTGTTGCCTTGGTACGTGGCCATCAGCGTCTGCGCTTGGCGGAATTTGGCCGCCTTGTCCAGGAGTGCGGTGTCGGTGCCTTGCCCATTGTGTCATTGATCAGCCTGCTGGTCGGCTTGATCCTTGCCTATGTGGGTGCGGTGCAGCTTGCCCTGTTCGGGGCGGAGATCTATGTTGCCAACCTGGTGGGTATTGCCATGGTGCGGGTCATGGGGGCGGTTATGGCCGGTATTATCATGGCCGGCCGCACCGGCGCCGCCTTTGCCGCCCAGATCGGCACCATGCAGGTCAACGAGGAGATAGACGCCTTAAGGACCCTGGGCATCTCGCCCATGCAATTTCTTGTGCTGCCCCGCATGCTGGCCCTCACCCTGATGATGCCGCTGCTCTGCCTTTATGCCGATCTTATGGGCATTGTCGGCGGTCTTTTGGTCGGGGTGCTGGTGCTGGACCTGAACCTGCTGGAATATTACCGGCAGACAGTGGTTTCGGTTCATCTCACTCATTTGTGGGTCGGTCTTTTCCAGGCCGCCTTGTTCGGGGTGCTGGTGGCGGTGGCCGGTTGTCTGCGCGGTCTGCAGTGTGAAAGGAGCGCCTCGGCAGTGGGCCGGGCTGCAACCTCGGCAGTGGTCACCGGCATTGTCAGCATTGTCGTGGCCACGGCACTGGTGACCATAATCTGTAATGTGCTGGGGATATAGCGGCGACTCTGTTATGGCCATCGTCAATAAGTGCTCTTTGGGAGTCTGCCAGGCTCCCAAAGATTGATGATCAACTTTCCGACATCTGTTTTGTTGGTGGGATAGCGAAGTTTTTTAAACTTTTCTTCTCTTTCCTGAATTCTGAATTCAGAATTCTCGCAGCATCATACTGCCGAAACAGCTTTTAACTCGTTTAATTCGGAAAGTTGAGATCTAATTATTCAAGATAGCCTTTAGAGGTCCGCACCTCTCGGCAGGATGGATGATGAGCAAAGAGCACGCCTGTATAGCTGTACGTGATCTGACCATGGCCTTTGGTAGCTTTGTGGTGCAGCGCGATCTTACCTTTACCGTCAACCGCGGTGATATTTTTGTTATTATGGGTGGCAGCGGTTGCGGCAAGAGCACCCTGCTGCGTCACCTCGTCGGCTTGAGGCGCCCTGAAAAGGGCCAGGTCCTTTATGGCGGCCACAGCCTCTGGCAGACCGGCGAGGCTCAACGTCATGAGCTGATGCAGAAGATCGGTATCCTTTACCAGGGCGGTGCCCTGTGGAGCTCCATGACCCTGGCCGAGAATGTTGCCCTGGCCCTGGAGGTCTATACCGATTTGAGCGCTGCTGAGATCAAGGATCTCGCCGGCTTGAAACTTGCCCTGGTGGGCCTGGCCGGTTTTGAGGAGTATTATCCCTATGAAATCAGCGGCGGTATGCGGAAGCGGGCTGCTTTGGCCAGGGCCCTGGCCCTGGATCCGGAAATCCTCTTTTTCGATGAACCCTCTGCCGGCCTGGACCCGGTGAGCGCCCGTCTCCTGGATGACTTGATTGTGGAGCTGCGCGACAGCCTTGGCGCCACCATTGTCATGGTAAGCCACGAGCTGGCCAGTATCTTTGCTATTGGTAGCAACTCTGTCTTTCTTGATACGGAGAGCAAAACCATGATCGCTGCCGGCGATCCGCATCAACTGTTGGCCCATTCAGACGATGCCAGGGTTCGGGCCTTTCTCACCCGGGGGCAGGAGCGTTAGCAGCCCGTTGAAAAAGGTAGCGAGCGAAGCTGAGGCTAAGAAAAATGAGGCGAAAAAATGCGCGTTCGCAGGAGGTAAGGGCGCCTGCGACACTCCGAGTAGCCTTGGGGTGCGGTTCCCATGGGGTTTAGGAGCATTTCGGAGTCTCGCTCCGCTCGCTTAGCGCAAGCCCCATTTTGACGACGCAGCAGCAGATAGCGAACGAAGAGAGACCTTCGAGCCCAGTAGTTTCCCAACGGGCTGTTAGGCGCGCGGCCAGGTGTCGGCCATTTATGCAGCAGATTGCTTGAGGGAGAGGTTCTGTTCAGAAATGATCCGTTCCTGTCCTGGACAGGGCCTGGTTAGGGGAAAAGCAACTCGTGGAAAAGATAAAAAGCAGGGCAGCCCCGGCGGCGGCTGCGCGGACAAGAGGTCTGGCATGGAGAGGGAAGCAAATAAGACACTGATCGGCGGCTTTGTCGTCGGCGCCCTGGTTCTGGTTGTGGCCGCGGTTCTACTCTTTGGCTCCGGCAATTTTTTTGTCAAAACGGTGCGCTATGTTCTTTATTTCGACAGCTCGGTCAAGGGTTTGAATGTCGGCTCGCCCGTTGTCTTTCGCGGTGTCAAGGTCGGCTCGGTAACCGATATCGCCCTGATCGCCGATGCCCGGCAGTTTTCCGTGGAAATTCCTGTCTACATCGAGGTCGAGCCTGATAGTTTTCAGATCAAAAAGATGAATGGCGATGTTGAGGTCGACCAGTATATTGAACCGCTTATTGCCCATGGCCTGCGGGCTCAGCTTCAATCGCAAAGCCTGCTCACCGGCCAGCTCATGGTGGAGTTGGATTTCTATGACGATAAACCGGCCATTTTGCGTGGCAGGGGCGACGGTCCGCCGGAAATACCCACCATCCCCTCCACCCTCCAGTCGCTGGTGCAAACAATCAAGGATCTCAAACTTGATGAGACCAGCCGTGATCTCAGTCGGGTGGTGGCCGGTATTGAGAATCTGGTTAACTCACCGCAGATTTCCGCAACCGTTGTCGCCTTGCAGCAGGCCATTACTTCCGCCGACAGCCTGCTGTCCAACCTGGACAGCAGGCTGGGGCCGATGCTGGACAGCGTTGAGCAGACCGTGCAGACGGCCGAGGGGGTAATGAACAATGTCGATGCACAGATTGCGCCGCTTGCCGGCGAACTGCAGGAGACGGCCCGCACAGCCGACCGCGCCATTGGCCGGGCCGAGGAGACCCTGGCCCACATGGAGGATCTGCTCAGCCAGGATGCGCCGCTCGTCTACCAGTTCAATATGGCATTGAAGGAGTTTGCCGGTGCCGCTCGTGCCATTCGGGCCTGGGCCGAATACATGGAGAGGCATCCGGAAGCCCTGCTGCGCGGCAAGAAGTAGCTCATTGCCGGCGACGCAGGCGGTCGGCCTACTACTCTGGAGGAGAAGAAGCAATGAAACAGCAACGTATCATATGGCTGGTGCTCCTTGTTGCCGCTGTCCTGGCTGGTTGCGGCCGCAGTGCGCCTGTCCGTTATTATACCCTCAGTCCCTTGCCGGAGGCGCCGCAGGAGAGGGCCGCCACCAGTGGCCCGCTCCAGCGAATAGTGACGGTGGGGCCCGTCAGCCTACCGGCCTATGTGAATCGGCCCCAAGTGGTCAGGCGGCTCAGCGCCCATGAACTGGATCTGTTGGATTTCCACCATTGGGCCGAACCGTTGGCCGACTCCTTTGAGCGACTCCTTGTTGAAAATCTGGCCATTCTCCTGGCGGGGCAGGGGGTTGATGTTGTGCCCCGGCAAGGTTCGGCCGGAGACGCGCATTACCGCCTGAGTTTGCGGCTTGTCTCCTTTGACGGCAATATGGGGCGCGGAAATGTAGTCCTTGTCGGGCAGTGGCGCATTGCCACGACTTCGGGCGGCAAGGATCTGGTGAGTCGGAGGTCGCGCATTGAAAAAAAAATCAGGGGCACTACGGTGGCGGATCTGGTAGCCGCCCAGAGTGAGGCCTTGGCGGAGTTGAGTCGGCACATGGCAACCGCCCTTCAGGAAGAAATTCCCTGAAAGCCCCTTGAAAAAGGGAGAGAGCACCGGCGAGAAGGGAAATAAGAGGGCGAAAAGAAAGCGGTTCGGAGGAAAACCCCCTTGGGATGTGCTTTACCTGGGCAAACAGCCCCTTAAAAAACTAGTGCGCTCGCAGGTCTCTCTTCGTTCGCTATCTGCTGCTGCGTCGTCAAAATGGGGCTTGCGCTAAGCGAGCCCGCGAGACTTCGAAATGCTCCTGGACCCCATGTAAACTGTGTTTTTCGCCTCATTTTTCCTAGCCTCAGCTCGGCTCGTTACGTTTTTCAACGGGTTGTTTAGGGAGCATGTCGGCGTCTGGCAAACCCGCGTGCCTGAACCGGATGGTGAGCGGGATCGGCAGATAGCCAGCGCAGTAGTTTCCGAGGCGGCTGCTCGTCCTGTCACTGGAGTTGCCTTGCCAGGTGTATGGCCATGCTCTTGATCTGCTTTTCGTTGAGAAGAACAGGGCCGCGGCTCAGAAATATCGGCTCTATGCCGTTGTATAGCTGTAGCTGTTCAGCGGCGGCGGTATGGTCGATTGTCCAGCCCGGCACGGCCAGGACAGGCGTTGCCGGCGGCCCGCTTTCGCCGCTCTCCTGCAGCCGCTCATTGAGCTGTGCGGCGTTTTTAACTGCCGTGGTGACCGAGTCCGCATCGGTGCCGTCCGGAAAGCGTAACTGCCTGCCGTCAAGGCGGAGCGAGGCCTCCTTTTCCCGTTTTTTGCCGGTGCGGGGCCGAACCAGGCTGGTTATGGCAAAGAGACCTTGCGGACCGACAGCAATGTGGTCGATGGTGCGGTTGCCCAGAGGCAGGTCGTGAAAGAGGCGAAAGCCGGCAGGAATCAGTTGGTTCAGTGCCTGACCGACAGCCAGGCGGCCGGCCCGGTTCAGGCTGAGGTCTCTTCTTCGCCGCAGGGTGCGGTAGACGTCCCTGGTCAGGGAGGCGATAAAGAGGGCCGAGCCGATCAGGTAGGTGTAGAGCACGGCGCTGTCGATATCCTTGGCGGTCAGGGCGACTTGGGTGGCATAGATCGAATAGATGGTAATGGGGATCAAGGCGATAAAGAGGGACTTGGTCAGGATGTCCACGCTTGTTTCGTCAATCTCCCTCTGGAGGCGCTGCTCGGCAGTCTCGGCCAAGGTCGGCGCAAAGGGCTGCCTGGTCTGGCGGATCTGCCGCCTGAGGAGCAGGATGATCGTGCTTAACGGCACCACGCAGAGGAGTATGAAGAGAATGGTGGGGGGCAGGGGAATGAGGGAGGTCATTGTCTTACTTGGCTAAAGGGAAGTGATGAGCTGCGGTGCCACAAGGCCGGAGCCGGTCATGGCGGCGGCGCTTCTTCGGAGAGTTCCGATTCGGCAACTTCGTTATCCTCCACTGCGGCAGCCTCAAGGAGTTGCCCGGCGATTTGCTTTTTAGCCTTGGCGCCCAGTTTCTTGAGCTCCTCGGTGCGTCTGATCAGGTTGCCGCGGCCACTGGTCAGACGTTTGTGGGCGGTCTCGTAGCTGTCACTGGCCTTTTTCAGTTGGCTGCCCACCTGTTCCAGGGCATCGACAAAGAGGACCAGCTGATCGTAGAGGCGGCCGGCCTGGGTGGCGATTTTCAAGGCGTTGACATTCTGGTGCTCGTAACGCCATATATTGTGGATGATCTGCAGGGTGGCCATCAGGGTGGAGGGGCTGACCAGGAGGATCTTCTGGTTAAAGGCCTCGCTGAACAGGTTGGGCTCATGTTCAAAGGCCAGGAGCAGGGCCGGTTCAATGGGGACAAACATGATCACCAGGTCCAGGGAGTTGACGCCGATCAGTTCATCATAATTCTTGGCGCTGAGACTGTTGACGTGGTGGCGCAGCGAGGTGATGTGGTTTCTGATATGGCGTTGGCGTTCCTCGTCGCTGTCCGCTCCATGATACTGCTCATAGGCCACCAGTGATACCTTGGCGTCAATGACCACATCCTTTTTTTCCGGCAGGTGGACCACCACATCGGGTTGCAGTCGTTTGCCTGTCTCATTCTTGAGGTTGACCTGGATCTCGTACTCCCGGCCCTTGTCAAGGCCTGACTCCTCCAGCAGCCGTTCGAGCTGCATCTCGCCCCAGTTGCCGCGCAGCTTGCTGTCGCCTTTTAAGGCCTTGGTCAGGTTGAGGGCGTCGGCGCCGATCCGTTCGTTGAGGTGTTTGAGCTGTTGAATCTCGGTCAGGAGCGAGGCGCGTTCCTTGTTTTCCTGATCATAGACATGATCCACCCGTTTCCGAAAACTGGTGATCTGTTCGCGCATGGGGGTGAGCATGGCCTCGATATTGGCCTTGCTCACCTGGCTGAAGCGTACATGTTTTTCTTCAAAGATGCGGTTGGCCAGGTTCTCGAATTCAGAGGTCAGCTTCTTTTCGGCCTGTTCCAGGAGCTGGATCTTCTCCTGGTGCGATTTGCGTTCCTCATCCGTCTTGCTCTGCATGGCGGCGTAATCGCGGCTGATTTTATCTTTTTCCTGCCGCAGGCTGTTCAATTGCCGGCGCGCCTCATCACGTTCAAGGGTGAGTTCATCAAGGCGCTGCAGTCTGGTGGTCAAAGAGGCCGCCTCCGCCTGCAGGTCGTGGTGCCTGGCCGCCAGTTCATCCATATCTTGGCGTAGTCGATCGTGCTGGCTGCTAAGCGTCTCATGGCGCTGGTTTGCCTCTGCCAGCTGCCGTTTGTGGTCGGTGTCGCCGGCCGCGGCCCGTTCCGTAACCACGGCCAACTCACGGTCAAGTTCACTGAGACGCTGGCTGCATGCCGCCAGCTGCGTCTTGAGAGCGTCTTGTCTTTTCAGGGCAAAAATAAGGGCCAGGGCCATGAGGCCCAGGCTGATGAGCCAGGGCAGGTGCTCGGCGAAGAAGGTCATCGGCGCAACTTTTCCTCTGCTGATGGGTAAACAAAGATGACAGCCAGGGCGGAGCGGGCAGGGGAAAGCTCCTCCACCCGTCCGACTCTGGTCCGACGGATCTCTAGAAATACCACGATTGCTGGGGAATGGCTATGGCCGGCCGAGATTTTTTGGGCAAACAGCGGGCAGGGGCGAGTGAAGGGTAGAGGGGGACGCCATGATCAGGTTCCGGTAATGTGGGGCCGTGGCCGGAGAGCGATTATTTCTGCTTCGGCTTAACTGTGAGTACCGGACAGGGTGCTGTTTTTACCACTTTCTCGGCCACCGAGCCAAAGAGGATTTTTTCCAGGCCCTGGTAACCGTGCGTTCCCATGATGATCATGTCCACCTGCCGTTTTTCGGCCAGGTTGAGGATCTCATGGGCGATGTTGCCGATCAGCACACACTCCTCAATCTTGATGTCATTGCTGTAGGACTGGACAAAGCGGTGCATGCGTTCCTTGGCCGCCTTGTCGATCTCCTCTTCAATGGCGACAACGGGCATCTGGGGAATAAAAAAGTCGGAGTAATCGGTGTAGAGTTGCGCCACGAAACAGAGCAGGATGCGCGACTTGAAATGATGCGCGACACTGAGGGCATACTCCATGACATGTTCGGCATTTTCTGAAAAATCGATGGGAACAAGAATGGTTTTCACGTTGATCATGCTGCTCTCCTTTTCAATTATTGGTGGCGGCAGCTTTGAGCAGGCCTTCTTAAAAAAATAAAGGGCTCGAAGGGCTCTCTTTGTTTACTACCTGCTGCTGCTTCAAACTCGGCCGCGGCTATGCGAGCCTGCCAGACACTCTTTAGCGTTTTTCAACGGGCTGTTCGGCTCTATTTATAGTAGGTTTTGCAACCCTGCTTTGTCGAGAATCTTCTGGAGGACTCGGCCATCTTTTTGCAGTAAAAACCAAAAAAACAGAGGAGGATCCCGCTGGCTCGACCTGTTTTTTTCAAGGGAAACAGTCTAGGTAGTTTCGCTGACAAGGCCTGTTTTTTAGAGGCCGGAACTTGCTGAAAATGGGCGCCAATTAATTTTTTTATTAAACAGACGAACACTAGGTAAGTCCAGAAATGGCGCGGGTTTTACGCCGGTTTGGGGGAGGGAAAAACAGTTGACAGCATACCTATTGTATAGTAAGCAGGTTCTGATTTAATGAGGAACCATTCAGTAATTGTCCGGAGAGAATAAATGCCTGTAAGTGTCGCTGTGGACAGGAAAAACAGGGACGGCACGACAGGTTTGTGAGTTTGAACTGTACGCTGCTGCCTCTTTAGTCAAGTGAGGAAGGCGGCAATGGCACGACAAAATTGAGAGGAGGACGGAAAACTTATGATTACCATTGACTTGACTATGCCGATGCAGATCCTGAACATCCTTATTCTGATGATGGTGTTGAATGCGATCTTGTATCGTCCGGTCAGAAACATCCTGGCCCAGCGCAAGGAAAAGTTGGAAAGCCTCGCAACGGACGTGGAAAATTACAAGAAAAACGCCCAATTACGGGCTGAAGAGTTTGATAGTAAGATGAATGATGCCCGGCGTAAGGCCAAGGCGGAGTTCGATGAAGCCAGGGCCTCTGCTCAGGCGGCGGGCAATGAGAAACTTGCTGAGATTCGAGCCGAGGCCGATACGGCCAAGGCCGAACAGCTGAGTAAGGTTGAATCAGAATTCACTGCTGCCCAGAAAGAGCTGACTGGCAAGATCGATGAATTTGCCAAGGAGATGGCCGGTAAAATTCTGGGGAGGGCTGTTTAATGAGGAGAGATGTTGATTGGTCCACGTTACGGCGTTCAGCTCTGGCAGTTGCGGTGGTTGTGGGAGTAGCCGCCACGCTCTATGTCGCAGGTGATGCCTTTGCGGCTGATGCGGCCCATGGCGATGGCCATGGCGGTTTGGGGTTGACGCCTGAAAAGTTGAAGGATCTCGGCTGGCGCGCCATGAACTTTGCGGCCCTGGTCATTATCCTGGTCAAATTCCTGAAAAAACCGATTGTTGACGGTCTGCGGGGGCGTCGCCAGTCCATCCGCGAGGAGTTTGATGATCTTGAAAGCCAGCGCAGCAGCGCCGAGGGAGAGTATCAGCAGTATGCCTCGCGCCTGTCCGGCCTCGATGATGAGCTCAAAAAAATGGTGGAAACAGCCATTGCCCAAGGCGAATTGGAGAAGGAGCGCATCATTACCGAGGCCAATGAGGCGGCTGAGCAGATCAAGCGTCAGGCAGAGATGGCTGTTGCCAATGCCGTTGCCGAAGCCAAGGTCAATCTGAAGCTGGAGGTCGCCGAGCAGGCCTCAGCCATGGCTGAAGAGATTATCAAAAAGAATCTTCAGCCTGAAGATCAGAGCGCCCTGGTTGAGGGATATTTAGCTAAGGTGGGAGGTGCCGCATAATGAAGAACGCAGTGCTTGCAAAACGTTATGCCAAGGCACTTTTTGCCGTTGGCAAGGAAGAAGACGCCCTTGACGAGTATGCCACTGCTCTGGGTGAGTTTGCAGCCATGGTTGCCGACAATCCCGAGCTGGCCGATGCTCTGGCCAATCCTATGTATCCCCTGGACGCCCGCGAGGGTGTCATGCGGGAGATCGTTAAGGCCACCGGCGTTTCAGCTATCATGGGTAATTTTTTGAATCTGCTCGTCGAGAAGAGACGGGCCGATATCCTTGGTGATGTCGCTGAGATGTTTCAGTCACTGGTTGACGACGAAAACAACACCTGTCAGGGCGTGGTTATTTCCGCTACTGAACTGTCAGCAGACCTCCAGGCCAAGGTTCAGGAAACTTTAGAGAAAATAACCGGGAAGCGTGTAACCGTCACCACCAAGGTAGATGAGTCAATTATCGGCGGCATGATCGCCAAGGTTGGCGACTTAGTCATGGATGGCAGTATAAAAACGCAACTCGAAGATTTAAAAGAGTCCATTAAGGGGAGTGAATAGAGCAATGCAGATTAAAGCTGAAGAAATCAGTCAAATTATCAAAGGCCAGATCAAGGATTTCGAAACTAAGGCTGATCTGAGCGAAACCGGAACCGTAATCTCCGTTGGTGATGGTATTGCCCGCGTCCATGGAGTTGAGAATTGTATGGCCATGGAGCTCCTCGAGTTCCCTGGTGGTACTCTTGGCTTGGCCCTCAACCTTGAGGCCGACAACGTTGGTTGCGCCGTTCTCGGCGACGTTGCCAAGATTAACGAGGGTGACACGGTAAAGCGTACCGGCAGAATTGCCGAGGTTCCTGTGGGACCGGAGATGGAAGGCCGCGTTGTTGACGGTGTCGGTTTTCCCATTGACGGTCAGGGGCCCATCAACGCCAAGCACTCCTCCAAGATCGAGGTTATGGCCCCCGGCGTTATCGCCCGGAAGGGTGTTCATGAGCCCTGCTATACCGGTGCCAAGGCCATTGACGCCATGACCCCGGTTGGCCGTGGTCAGCGTGAGCTGGTTATTGGTGATCGTCAGATCGGTAAGACCGCGGTCTGTGTTGACGCCATCATTGCCCAGCGCGACACTGATGTCCATTGTGTCTATGTTGCCATTGGTCAGAAAAAATCCACCGTGGCCCTGGTTGTTGAGGCGCTCCGTAAGAACAATGCCATGGAATACACCACTGTCGTGGCCGCCTGTGCCTCTGACCCGGCGCCCATGCAGTACGTTGCCGCCTTTGCCGGTTGCGCCATGGGTGAGTACTTCCGTGACCGCGGCGAGCATGCCCTGATTATCTATGATGATCTCTCCAAGCAGGCCGTTGCCTATCGTGAGCTGTCCCTGCTCCTTCGTCGGCCGCCCGGACGTGAGGCCTATCCCGGTGACATTTTCTTTAACCATAGTCGTCTGCTGGAGCGCGCCGCCAAGGTAAGTGATGAGCTGGGCGCCGGTTCTCTCACCGCCCTGCCGATTATTGAGACCCAGGCCGGTGACGTATCCGCCTTTATTCCCACCAACGTTATCTCCATTACCGACGGTCAGGTCTACCTGGAGCCGAACCTGTTCTTCTCCGGTGTTCGTCCCGCCATTAACGTCGGTCTTTCCGTATCACGTGTTGGTGGTGCGGCGCAGGTTAAGGCCATGAAACAGGTTGCCGGTACCCTGCGTCTCGATCTGGCCCAGTATCGTGAGCTGGCAGCCTTTGCCGGATTCGGTTCTGATCTTGATGCCGCTACCCAGGCGCAGCTTAACCGTGGTGAGCGTCTGGTGGAGATCCTTAAGCAGCCCCAGTATCAGCCGCTGCCCATGGAGAAGCAGGTCTGTATCATCTTTGCCGGTACCAAGGGTTATCTCGACAGCCTGCCGGTGGAGACCCTGGCCGATTACGAGCAGGATCTTTACAGCCATATCAGCTCTTCCGCTCCGGACATTTTCGATACGCTTAAAGAGAAGCAAGAGATTGACAGCGCGCTGGAAGAGAAGATGCACGCTACCATCAAAGCCTTCACAGAGACCTTCAAGGCTTCCAAAGGTATCAACTAAGGGGGTCTGTAATGCCTAGTCTGAAAGACGTATCAACAAAAATTGTCGGTGTCAAAAAGACATCGCAAATCACCAAGGCCATGAACATGGTCTCGGCTGCCAAGCTCCGAGGAGCGCAGCAGAAGATGGAAAATTTCCATCCCTATGCCGAGAAGTTCAATAAGACCATGGCCAACTTGAGCGGTGGCGCCTCCGGTGATTACCCTCTCATGGAGGTGCGCGATGTCCAGGCCGTCGAGATCGTGGTCGTCACCTCTGATCGGGGCCTCTGCGGCAGTTTTAACAGCAACATTATCCGCATGGCGGAAAAGCTCGCCGCCAAGTATGAGGCGGATGGCAAGAAGGTCTCCTATGTCTGCATAGGCAAGAAGGGATCCAATTACTTCCGCAAGACCGGTAAGATGCGAAAGGATTACCGGGACATCATGGGTACCTTCCAGATGTTCAATGCCCGGGAGATCGCCCAGGACATCGCGGCCAATTTCGAGGCCGGCGAGACTGATGAAGTGAAGGTGATTTATAATCACTTCCGCAGTGTCGCCAAACAGGAGCCCACCAATCTTCACCTGCTGCCCATCAAACCGGTGGAGAGTGAGGAGGAAGAGGGCGCGGCGGCCGGCTCTTCGGGTGATTATATCTACGAGCCCAGCTCCGAGGAGATCATGACCGTCTTGTTGCCGCTCTACATGAACGTCATGATCTATAACTCTATGCTGCAGATCGGCGCCGGTGAACATGCCGCCAGAATGACGGCCATGGATAACGCCACCAACGCCTGTAACGATATTGTCTCCGAGCTCACCATGATCTACAACAAGGCCCGTCAGGCCGCAATTACCGGTGACCTGATGGATATTGTCGGTGGTGCCGAGGCACTGAAAGGATAACGTAAGATTAATAACGGCGGCTGCGGAAAGGCCGCCGTTCGTATACATTGAAGGAGGCCACAAGCCCATGAGTGATTTGAAAAGTGGAAAAATCGTTTCGGTTGTAGGACCGGTAATTGACGTTGAGTTTGATGCTGACAACCTGCCGGATATTATGACCGCTCTGACTGTTAGCAATCCTGGTATTGATGAGACCCCTGACAACCTGGTTGTCGAGGTTGCCCTGCATCTTGGCGATAACGTTGTTCGTGCCGTTGCCATGGGCCAGACCGATGGTCTGGTGCGTGGCATGGAGGTTAAGAACACCGGTGCACCGATCACCATTCCCGTAGGTGAGGCGACCCTGGGGCGCATCATGAATGTTGTTGGTCGGCCGGTTGACGGTATGGGGGAGATTTCCAACGCCAAGACCGGTGTTATCCATAAGCCTGCCCCCGCCTTTACCGATCAGTCCACCGATGTACACGTCCTTGAGACCGGTATTAAGGTAATCGACCTTCTCGTTCCCTTCCCGCAGGGTGGTAAGATGGGGCTCTTCGGCGGTGCCGGTTGTGGTAAAACCGTTATCATGATGGAGATGGTTAACAACATCGCCATGCATCATGGTGGTATTTCCGTATTCTGCGGTGTTGGTGAGCGTACCCGTGAGGGTAACGATCTCTACAACGAGATGAAGGAGTCCGGCGTACTGCCCAAGGCTGCCCTGGTTTACGGCCAGATGACCGAGCCTCCAGGAGCCCGCTCCCGTGTGGCCCTGACCGGTCTGTCCGCTGCCGAGTATTTCCGTGATGAAGAGGGCCAGGACGTACTCTTCTTCGTAGATAACATCTTCCGCTTTACCCAGGCCGGTGCCGAGGTATCGGCGCTGCTCGGTCGTATTCCTTCCGCGGTTGGTTACCAGCCCACCCTGGCCACTGACCTCGGTGGTCTCCAGGAGCGTATTACCTCAAACAACAAGGGTTCCATTACCGCTGTGCAGTGTGTATATGTTCCCGCCGATGACTTGACGGATCCGGCGCCTGCCACCACCTTTGCCCATCTCGACGGTACGGTTGTACTTTCCCGTCAGATTGCCGAGCTTGGTATCTATCCTGCGGTTGATCCCCTTGACTCCACCTCGCGTATTCTTGATCCCAACGTCCTTGGTGAAGAGCATTACCAGGTGGCCCGCCAGGTACAGACCAGTCTGCAGAAGTACAAGGATCTGCAGGATATTATTGCTATCCTTGGTATGGACGAGCTCTCTGAAGAGGATCAGCAGCTTGTCGGCCGGGCCCGTAAGATCCAGCGTTTCCTCTCCCAGCCCTTCACCGTTGCCGAGGTATTTACCGGTATGGATGGTAAATTCGTCAAGGTTGCCGAGACGGTACGCGGTTTTAAAGAGATCCTCGAAGGCAAGCATGATGACCTGCCCGAGACGGCCTTTTACATGGTTGGTTCCATTGACGAGGCTGTTGAGAAAGCTGCCAAAGGTAAGGCTGCGTAAGAGGTTTGAACATGCATCAGGGCGGCACGGCTGCCCTGATGCCATTATTTGAGGTGATGAGCAATGGCAGAAACAATTGAACTAGAAGTCGTGACTCCATCCGGCCCGGTGGTCAGTGAGAATGTCGATATTGTCACTGCACCTGGTTATGCTGGTGTTTTCGGCGTTCTTGCCAATCATGCCCCTTTTCTTTCCACCATAAAGATCGGTGAACTTGCCTATAAGAAGGATGGCAAGGAGTTCTCGCTCATGGTGAGTGGTGGTTTTTGTGAGGTGTCAACCAACAAGATTACCTTTATCGTTGAAAGCTGTGAGCAGGGTTCAGATATTGATGTGGATCGTGCCTTGCGCGCCAAGGAGAGGGCGGAAAAACGCCTGGCCCAGAGCAAGGGTCAGCAGGAAAAGGTCAACGAGGCCAGGGCTCAGGCCGCTTTGCAGCGTGCCCTGGCCCGTGTACGAGTCGCAGAAAAAAGGAGTCGTTAACCCCTCCTGTTTTTACTGTAGGGTATTTTGAATTATTAGATTTTCCGGAGTCTCGCAGGCTCGCGTACCTGTTCGAGTTTGAGAAGCATAGAAAAATAAAAAGCGCGCCCTGCAAGAGGTAAGGGGGCCTGCGACACTCCGGGTGCCCTTGGGGTGCAGCATATCAGGTATATGTGAGGATTTTTATTTTTCGTAGCGACGAAAAAATCGAACAAAAAAGTAATTATTCAAGATGGCCTGTAGTCGTAATATACAAAAAAAAGCCGCACTTCTGTGCGGCTTTTTTTTGTATATTACACCCCGATTTCATGCAGAAGAGGCGAACAGCCCGATGAAAAACTACTGCGCTCGAAGGTCTCTCTTCGTTCGCTATCTGCTGCTGCGTCGTCAAAATTGGGCGTGAGCCAAGCGAGCAGAGCGAGACTCCGAAATGCTCCTAAACCACACATGTAAACTGCATCCCCAAGGGTACTCGGAGTGTCGCAGGCTCCCTTACCTCCTGCGGGCGCGCATTTTTTCGCCTCATTTTTCCTAGCCTCAGCTGCGCTCGCTCCCTTTTTCAACGGGCTGCTAAGCGGGGGCCGCCTGGCCCTGTCAAAAGGGCGGCCACAATCGCTCTGTGGCCAGACTGCCTGGGCAGATGGTGGCCAGGTGTGCTGAAAGGCTGTCGCGCCTGTTACTTTCTGTCGCTGAGGTTTGCCTCAATGACGAAACTGCCATACTCAGTGTCAAATGGAATGACAATGGTGGGAGATTCCGACAGGGTAGAGATTTCAATACCCTTGCCGGTAATCATGGTGGGGGTGGCCAGGTCAAAGCTATGCTTCAGTTTGGCCAGGGAAGCCTTGGCGCCGCCGCAGATCATGTTGGTCAGTTCACCCACGGCATCGACAACTTCATCATCAATGGCCTTCTTGGCATCCTCCATGAGCATGTTGGCCACCACATTGACGATGCACTTCTCCGTGAAACTGAGAATCATGCAGCCGGTCACATCGGCACTGGCCATGCCAATGATGCCGGTCACATCTCCGTAGGTGTGATGATCTTTTTTTAAAAAGGGTTTTCCAGGGGTAACCTGTGTCTGGCACATGGTTTCAAGAACATTTTTGGTGGATTGCAAAAAAGGGTTTATAAATTCAGCTTTCATGTGAGTTATACCGGGTAGCTATTGCTGGGCGGGGTTGTTTTTTTTGGGGCACTTCAGGACTGATACTACTTAAGTATGAACCAAAATGGCAGATAATTTCATTCTTTTTTTGCAGGAACCATCCTGTCTGTTTCAGACCAGCCCAGGAATCTCCTCAGTGCCGGAGCGCTGCCGCTCTACATTGATCTCATTCCTGAGATCATTTAGGTAGTGTCTCTCCAGAAATAGGTCATTTCGTTCGAGATCAAGGAGTACGAGAAAAATAAGCACGCCCTGAAAGAGGTAAGGGAGCCTGCGACACTCCGGGTGCCCTTGGGGTGCAGGCATATATGCGATATCGGAGTCTCCACTGCGTTTCGCTTACCTCCAAGCATTATTTTTTGAACATGACGCCGAGATCGGGCCGGTAAGCGAGTTTACGAGACTCCGAGAGGGCCATTTCTGGACAGCCACTAGGTAGTTTTCCCATGGTGATTTTTTTCAGTAAGTAGTGTAGTAAATTGGGCTCGGAAGCCCTGATCTACTGTCTGTTCAGTAAAGGCCTCTTCGCCTGATCCCGGTGTGCTGCTCAAGAAATAATGCCCCGCATTTCAAATAGATGCCTGTACTTTTTCGGCACACCGTGCTATCCACCGAAACGACCTCCTGCCGGACAGACATTAGGCTACTTTTTACTATATCTCAGCAATAAGGAGTTGAAATGAATGCCAAAGAGAGAATGGCAATTGACAGACAGACATGTGCTGAACTTTCGCCTGAAATACGCATAGACAATTATGACGAGGTTTCCCTGGGTTTTACCCATGAGAGTGTCAAGATCGAGGCCATGCGTTGTCTGCAGTGTAAGAAGCCCGGCTGTCGACAAGGGTGCCCGATAAATAATGATATTCCCGGTTTTATTGCGCTGGTGGCTGAGGGTAAGTTTGAGGAGGCCTACTGGAAGGTGCGGGAGACTTCTTCATTGCCGGCCATCTGTTCACGGGTCTGTCCCCATGAGAATCAGTGTGAGGGCAGCTGTATTCGCGGCAAGAAGGGCAAGCCCGTTGCCATTGGTCTGATTGAGCGCTATATGTCCGACTGGATGGTTCATCATCAGAAAAATATGAATGTTGCCTGTGCCGTGGCCAAGGGCAAAAAGGTGGCCATTGTCGGCTCCGGCCCGGCCGGTATGACTGCCGCCTATCATCTGGCCCATGCCGGTTACCACTGCACCATCTATGAGGCCTTGCCGGTGATCGGCGGCATGCTTAAGGTCGGTATCCCGCCCTTTCGCCTGCCGCGTCATATCCTCAATGCGGAGTTTGCCGCATTAAAAGATTGCGGCGTTGAAATCGTCCATGACGTGGTCATCGGCCGAGATATAACCCTGCGCCAGTTGAAAACGGAGCATGACTTTGACGCGGTTTTTGTCGGTGTTGGGGCTCACTCAAGTCGTAAACTGGGCGTGGAAGGCGAGGATATGGCCGGTGTTCGTCATGGTGTCGATTATCTGCGCCAGGTCCTCTCCGGTAACAAGGTTGATATCGGCCAGAATGTCGTGGTGGTTGGCGGCGGCAATGTGGCCATTGATTGCGCCCGTGTTGCCCTGCGTGAGGGATCAAAGAATGTTTTTATCCTCTACCGCCGCACCATTGAGGAGATGCCGGCCTCTTCCGAGGAGATTCATCATCTGCAGGAGGAGGGCGTGAAGATTGAATTTTTGGCAGCACCGGTGCGCGTTGTTGGTGACAATGGCAGGATGAGCGGTATCGAATGTGTCCGCATGGAACTTGGTCCGCCGGATGACTCCGGCCGTAGACGACCGGTGGAAATCAAGGATTCAAATTTTGTTATTGATGCCGATTGTGTCATTCCGGCCATCAGCCAGAATGTCAACCACGAGGTTGATAACGGTCAGGAGTTTGAATTGAGCCGCTGGGGAACCTATATTATCGATAAAACCACCTTTCAGACCAATATTGAGTGGATCTTTGCCGCGGGTGATGCGGTCCTGGGACCCCAGACCGTTGCCAAGGCCGTTTATCAGGCCAAGGAGGCGGCTGAGTCCATTGTCCGCTTTCTTGAGGGGCGCGACCTTAAAGAGGGCCGCGAGGTTCGCGATCTCGACGATTGAGCTGGCAGCGACCTGCTAAAGGGTGTCTTGAATAATTAGATTTTTCGTTCAAGATCAAGGCATGCGAAAAAAATAAGCGCGCCCTGCAAGAGGTAAGGGAGCCTGCGACACTCCGGCTACCCTTGGGGTGCAGGCATATATTTGATATCGGAGTCTCCACTTCGTTTCGCTTACCTCCGAGCATTATTTTTTAAGCATAACGAGGTAAGCGAGCTCGCGAGACTCCGGGAGATTGGACGAAAAAGCAATTATTCAAGATAGCCTGAATATATTTGACATTGTGGAGAGTGCACGGCAAGAAAAGAAGAGTGGCGCCACTTCTTTTCTTGCCCGCCATCAGGCACGGCAAGCGCCAGTTGGTAGATCGGCGCGACATGAGTACAACAGGAGAAGTTGATGCGGCAATTTGTGATTGATGAGCTGAGTGCCCAGGAACGGGATAATCTTGATTCCTATTTGACAAAAAGCCTTAAAAAGGGCGCCATGGAAGGGGTCTACTGGCTGGAGATGCCCAGGGATCTCTGGGCCGAGACGCAACAGGGCCATGATGAATGCGGGCCGTTTTATTGTGGTCTTGAACTGGGACGCGACAGGCTCACGGTTGAATTGCTCATCCGCAGTGAAAGCAATCTCCACTGCAGTTGTATAGCCTATGCCACGGCCGAGCAACGCCGCTTCATTCTCGATTTTATCGATACCATGCTCGACACGGAGCTGGTCTCCGCCTGAGTCGCTGAGCATGGCGGGATCCTCTTCGCCAAAATAGACCTTATTGCGCCGGCCGTGGTTTTTGGTATACTCTTTTTCAAGAAGAGCTTGGTTGCAGGGTGTTCCTCGGGAAGGTGGTATGGGTGTAGACGATTTTGAAGATTATCTCTCCGTTGAGATTAAAAGCGAAATGGCCCACAGCTATTTTGGTTTTCGTAAACTCATCGAGGATGATTCACTGGAGTACTGGGAGAAGGTGCGGCAATACTCCTTTATCCTTGAGAAACGGATAAGCTTCGATCTGATTCGCATCTACATCCTGCTGCATCAGGAAGAACTCATCGACGCCTTTCTGGAGCTCTGTCATCTTGACAAAAGGCTTTTCTACGACCCCTATCTCACCGAATCGACGACGATCAGGGATCGCCTCTTTGAAAGTGTGCGCATGCGCGGCCTGTCGCGCAAGGGCCGTTTTCAAAACTTTCTGCTCGATTGCTATGACCGTCTCTCTCTCTATGTAAAATCGTATCGTAAGAGGTATCGAGAGCTGCAGGATTTGCGTGGTGATATTGTCGATCAGATTCGCGTCTTTGAAAAGAAGCACGATATGGCCGCCATCATGGTCTTTCTACAAAGTCTGGGAACGGAGAAGATGGACTCCAATATGGAGCGCGGTTCGGAAAGGGGAGTGGCCCAGGCCATTGCCAACCGCATGAAAATTGAAGTTCCGGAGAATCTGGAATATCACTTGCCGGCCCTCCCGGAGCTGCCGGACTACCGTGACATCAAGCACGATTTGCTCCGTCTGGCCGAGCAGGCCTATGTCCTGCAGGACGAAGGCTTTCTGGTCCACTTTGCCAATAAACTCTTCAAACCGCGCGCCTGAGCAGCTCCAGCCGCACTCTCCCTTCTGCGCACCAATGCTCGGTTCCGCCTATCTGATGCCCGGCCGTTTCTTTCTCACCTGGCCTATCTTACTGATAAAACGCGCCATGACTTCATAATACATGGAACCTGCCACGGCCAGGATGGAATTATGGCCGGCGCCTGGCACGGTCTGGAACTCCTTCTGCTCGGCCGGTGACTCGGCGATGAGCTCGGCGGCGTTGGTCAACTCGATGATTTCGTCGAGTTGACCGTGGATGATATAGGTGGGCATGGTAATTTTCTTGATCTTGTCCAGGTTATGGAAGCCTTGCTCCTCACTGAGTTCCAGGCCGTCAACGTCAACACCGATTGTTTTGAGCAGGGGTATGGTCAGGGCAAAACCGCTGTCAATAAGCAGGGCACTGATCCGATCGGCATGACTCCAGGCAAGTTCAATGGCCGGGGCGCTGCCCAGTGACCTTCCCATGACCAGCAGTTTGCCGCTGGAACCATGTTCCTTGCGCCAGTCGGTTGCGGCCTCCAGCAGGACATGACAATCGCTCATCATGGTACTTGCCGTGGGGGTGCCGTCCGCCTTGCCGTAGCCGCGATATTCAGCCGCCATAAAGGTAATACCGTGCTGGTTGTAGTGGGGGCCGACATCATCATAATCGGCGACAATCTCCCCATTGCCGTGGAAGAAGAGGAGACAGGGCGCCTCCGGGTCGTGGACGGCAAAGATGCGGAGATGGAGGGTGACGCCATCCGCCGTAGTCACGCTGAGATCCTCGGCAGCGGCTGGACAGGGGGCTGAAGAGGCGGGGGTCGGATGAAAAATATAGTCACGGACTCCGGCTTGGTCGAGTGTGTCGTAGGTGTAGGATGCTGCCATGGTACTCCCTCTTGAAAGAATTGAATGGCGGCGCAGGGAGCCGCTTGATTGTCATTTGGAGCTGCTGGTGGTCATGGTGCCGGGCTGGCGAAAAAGAATTACCCGGACTGCCACTCTTATTGGTAGTGTTGTCTGATCGCTTTTAATACATCGGTAATCTCAAAAAAGATATCGACAAGATCCGGATCGAAATGTTTGCCGGAGCCGGCAAGAATCTCCGCATAGATATCCTCATCATCCCAGGCCATTTTGTAGACACGCGTTGAGGCCAGGGCATCATAGACATCCGCAAGGGCGGTGATGCGGGCCTCAAGAGGAATAGCGGTGCCGCTGAGCCGGGCACCGCGGCAGGTAATGGCCGTGTCCTCGGCCAGGTTTACAGCGCCGGGGTAGCCGCTACCGTCCCATTTCTCATGGTGGTGCAGGGCGATTTCCATGCTCATCCTGTCCAGGCTGGAGGTGGGGTTGGCAAACAGGCGTGCTCCCAGCACGGTATGCTGCTTGATGGTGGAAAATTCCACCGAATCAAGGCGGCCCGGCTTCTTGAGAATAACGTCGGCAATCCCCACCTTGCCCACATCATGGAGCATGGCGGCCAGGCGGATCATGTCGTGCCGCGATTTGAGTTCCCGACTGTCTATATTGTTCTTCTTGGCCCAACGCCGGTACATCTCGGCGCTGTAGGCCCCCACCCTCTGGACATGGGCACCGGTCTCCTTGGGATCATGCAGTTCAGACATGCGGACCATGCGCAGGATAATTTCGCGGTTCATGATACCGCGTTCAATGGCCACAGCCGCATTGTTGGCAAAGAGCTGCAGGTAGGTCTGGATCTGTTTTGAAAAGGGAATGGGACGTTGCTGTTCATCCTGGGCATTGATCAGCTGCATGACGCCGACAATCTGATTGTTGAAGGAGTGCAGGGGAATGGCCAGGATGGAAACGGTCCGGTAGGAGAATTCCTGATCAAAGGTGGAGTTAAAGGTACAAGGCAGGTGGGCGGGCAGGTTATAGGCATCATCAATGGCGATGATTTCCCCGGTGAGGGCGGCATGGCCGACGATGGAGTCGTTGGTGCATGGGACGGTGAGGTTGGTGTACTGCGCGGCCCGGTTACCCTCTTCACCGTAAAGACTGTCGTTTTGGACCTGGTTGAAAATAAGGTCGTTTCCCTGGGCAAGAAAGATTGACCCGGCATCGGCATTGGCCAGAGCGCGGGCCTCGTAGAGAATGCGGTCCAGAATCATGTCAATATCATTGAGGCGGTCCAGTTCCTTAATGGTATTGAGTATGGATAAAACAACGGTGTCTGGTTGCTTCATAATCTTCTCATATGGAAAAGAAGGGGTCACTGGAGGTTACGTGACACGGAGGCAGTGGTCGATTCATAAATAGTCTTGCCTCCTGTTCCCGACTTCTTCTCAAACAATAATAGCCGGAAAATCAAGAGGCCGGTGCTGATTTTTTTGGAATGTCAAAGCCTGCGGCCTGGTTCTGGAGAGACTCAACGTCTCAATATACGGTGTAAAAGGGGAAAAGCCAAGGAAAGCAGCACCGCCAAAAAAAAAGGGCTTGAGCATAATTGCCCAGCCCTTCTCTTAATATGATAGTGCTGCCTGGGGTGGTGCGTCTTACCACCAGCAGATGGTCTGGTCGGCTTCCCAAACCATATCGACAAGCTTGCCATAGTCGGGCGCTTCAACGTCAAGGTTGAACTCAACATTGTCGCGATCAGCGGAAACGATCTCTTTGAGCTTCTTGACATCATCGTTGATCTCAGCGGACCGCATAACGTGTAAGATTTTCATCTTGATAACTCCGTGTTAAGGTTATAGGTCTTAGCTTTTATCAGCTCTCATGATGCCGTAAGGAATGATATATTCCATTTCCCGCAGCTTCTGACCAAGCTCTTCCAGAGAGGTCTGGGTCAGGCCGTAATTTTCGGCATTGCACTCAGGCAGAGTATAGCAGTCACCTTCCATGTCACGCAGCCATTCGACGTTTTCCATGTGGTACTCTTTCATGTCCTTCTCGTTGACGGCGAGTTCGGTCATGTCATTGTACATAACGCAGCCATAGGCATACATGTTTTCCACGGCCAGACCAAGGGCGGAACGAATACCATCAAGGACATATTCTTTGCTCGGCATTAAGAAAAATACTTTAGACATTGTTCTCTCCTTATAAGGTCAGGTAGCAGTCATAGTCTTCAATGATAGCACCGTGCTGGGCCTGGGTGGCCATCTTGGTGCTGTCAAGACCTTGCGGGATGTCCTCAACGTCATAGCCGGCCTTTTTGTAGCTGTCTGCACAGATGGAGACATCTACGCCGTCCATGGCACATAACTTGGGGAATTCTTTACACTTGGTAAGGTGCGTAGCATACCAGGTAAAGAAGACCTTGACTTTAGCTCCCTTGGCAACAGCGGCTTCAGTGACTCCCATAACGTGCCGCATGTGCTGAGGGGAGGTAACAAAAATTCCAATACTCTTTGCCATTTTGTCCTCCTGGTTTTAAAGAAAAAAAGGCATATTCTGAAATGAATATGCCGTTTGCTCAAGACTGTGGGATGCGCTTATTTTTTTCTCAGGTAGAAGCGGATGAAACCTGAATCTTCTTTCTCGCCGAGGTATTCATGACCTGCACGGGAGCACCAGCCGGGAAGGTCGTTGCGGGAGCCTGGATCAGTGCCGAGGATCTCGAGGATGTCGCCGGAATTTATCTTGTCGATCTCTTTTTTGGTGCGCAGCAGAGGCATGGGACAGCTTAAGCCTTTGGCATCCAGGGTGCGTGTTACCTCAAGACCGTCAGGTGCAGTTAATTGGTCACTCATTGGAGTCCTCCATATGGTTAGGTAGAAAAAGTGCAGCAAATGCCACTTTAAACTCGTGATGTGTCACAGGACACAGGTTGTAGAGATTGATGAATTATCAGTGTCTACCAGGTATGCGGGGGGGTGTCAAGAGATAATGAATGGGGATTCAGAGTTCACAACCGTGGCCATAGATGACCGGCTGCCACGTGGACAAGAGTGCGCCTTGCTCAAAAAAAAGTGGTGGGGAAAAAATACCGTAAAATAAGATGTTGAGCCATTGCGGACGCAGCCTGAGCCTGCTGAGGCAGACCGTGAGCGCCATATCATTCTTGACAAACATCGGTGCCGTGGGTAATGAATTTAGATCTCTATAATCAAAGGGACCGCTTCCTCTAACTGCTGGATTTTTTAACTGATCAGACGGAGCCGGTTGCTGCAGAATAATGGATATATAACAGCCCGTTGAAAAAGGTAGCAAGCGCAGCTGAGGCCAGGAAAAATGAGGCGAAAAAATGCGCGCCCGGAGGAGGTAAGGGAGCCTGCGACACTCCGAGTACCCTTGGGGTGCAGTTTACATGGGGTAGATGAGCATTTTGAGCCGAATTTTGACACGCATCAGCAGATAGCGAACGAAGAGAGACCTTCGAGCGCAGTAGTTTTTAACGGGCTGATAAATCATAGCCTATAATGAATGATTGAAGATGGAGGCAAGGAGTTTGCTGAGCAAGGTCTCTGGACAGAGGGAGCCTGGCTCTTTTGGCAAGTTTATGATCTGCCGGTCTGATGGTTTGCGGTGTGTTTCTGGAGAGAGATGGGACTGTTGGGACGGCTAACGATGAAGAGGAGAGACTATGAGTGAAGGTAGCATTTTAAGCAGCAAGGCGGGCGAGCTTTATAAGCGCCTCTGCAAGGAAGAGTGGAATGCGACAATGACCGGGCTTCTGGTCGGTCTGTTCAGTGTTCTGATCATGGCCTGGTGGCGCCCCTGGGGTGCTGTGGGGGCCATTCGTAACTGGGGCGACTGGATGATACATGGTTTCGCCAATCTGGTTGGGGCGGAATCCGGTCTCCTGGAGCTCTATCTGGAGACACCGACCGGCTGGCTGGCCGGATCCGGTTCGGTAATCGGTATCGGTTTTGTTGCCGGCGCCTTTATCTCCGCCTGTCTGGGCGGTGATTTCGCCTTCCGCATTCCGCCGCGCCTGGAGCTTGCCAAGGCTGTTGTGGCTGGTATTCTGATGGGTATCGGCGCCGCGCTGTCCGGCGGTTGTAATGTCGGCGGCATGTACAATGCCATCGGTAACCTGTCCGCCAATGGTTTTACCATGTGGTTGGGCTTGGTGATCGGCGTGGTCTGCGGTCTGAAATATATCTACTGGGAGATGTCCAATATCACCTGGGGCAGCGGCGGTGCCAAGACCTTTGATTTTCCGGAGGGAATGAAGACCTTTGTGGGTGTGGTCGGTCTGGTTGCCCTGATTGTCGGAGCCGTCAAGTTTGCCGGCATCGAGGATGCCGACGCCATTGATGCCATCGGCGGAGTGCTCTTTGCCGGTGGAAAGAGTGCTGCGTATCTTAAGTCCCTCAGCGGTCTGTTGATTATTGCCGCCGCCCTTGGCTATGTCATGCAGCGGGGCCGCTGGTGCATGGTGCAGGGCTTTCGTGAGCCGCATATGACCGGTGACGCCACCCTGGCCAAGTCCGTGGCGCTCAGTATCTGCGTTGTTGCCATTGGTGCGGCTGTACTCAAGTATAGTGTGCCTGTCCGCGCCGACGGCTATCCGGTCCTGGCCGAACTGCACTATGTGCGCGGCACCTTTGGCTGGGGCTCCATTGTCGGTGGTGCCATCTTCGGTTTCGGCGCCATGCTGGCCGGTGGCTGCGGCTCCGGTACCCTGTGGCGTGTTGGTGAAGGTCAGGTGAAATTGATCCTGGTGGTGCCCTTCTTTGCCCTGGCCAACTCCTTGATGACCAAGTGGTTCAAGAACTTCGGCGAGGACATGATCAATCTTGAGCGGGAAGGCAAGCTCGGCAAGTATGTTTACATGCCGGAGACTTTCGGCTATACCGGCACACTGTTGTTGATTGGTGCGGTGATGCTTATCTGGTATCTGGTGGTAAGCTGGAACGAGGAGTCCAACAAGCTGATTATCGATTTTTAAACCTTGGTTTACCACTGTTTTTCGAGAAAAGCGCCTGCCCGCCTGTCTGACGGGGAGGCGCTTTTTTTTGTTGAAGGCAGCATGCAGAGTTTCGGCAGGGCAAGAGAGGCCGCAAAAGCGCAAAGAAAACTTTGTGTCCGCGGGGCGGTGTGGTATCAGGGGAGGGGCGCAGTCGTCTGATAAAAAAACGATGTCGACAAAATCAAGGCAGGGCGATGTCGTCCTGCCTTTTTTCCGCCTGCTGCGCCGCATGGTAAGCTCAACTTTCTACAGTTCTAATATCTTGTTGATATTGTGTAGATTAATAGTGAAATGAGGAGGCCTGTTTCCAACATGCCGGAATTCAGAAGTCAGAAGGGCTGCTTTTTAAGCTTTTCTACTGATTTCCGACTCCTGAATTGTCGTGGAACTATAAGTTTGAAACGGGATTTTAACTCATTTAATATCAAATAGTTATTTCAACTTAGAAGGTTGGATTAGAGTAGATAATAAGCACATGGATATTCTGTACGCCATATTTCTCGGTCTGGTGCAAGGGGCCACGGAGTTTCTGCCCGTTTCCAGCTCCGGCCATCTGTTGCTGGCCGCCCATTTTTTCGGAGTGGAGCAGGCCAGTCTCACCTTTGACGTTGTTCTGCATCTGGCCACCCTGGTGGCTGTCCTCGCCTATTTTCGCCGTGATCTGGCCGCTCTGGTGCTCGCCTTCTTCGGCAGCTACGGAGCGGAGCGGGGACCGCGGGAACGGCGCATGGCCTTTTATATATGCTATGCCACGCTGCCGGCCGTGCTGGTTGGTCTGTTGTTGGGCGATTATGTCGAAACAGTGATCCGCTCGCCGCTCCTTGTGGCCTTTACCCTGAGCGCTGCCGGTCTGGTGCTCTGGTGGGCCGACAAGAAAGGCAGGCGGCAGCGCAGCTTCTCCAGCCTGGGCTTCCGGGATATCATGATTATCGGCTGCGCCCAGGCCCTGGCCCTGATTCCCGGGGTTTCGCGCAGCGGCGCCACCATTACGGCCGGTCTCTTCCTGGGCCTCAATCGGGTGGCGGCGGCACGGTTCTCGTTCTTGCTCTCCACTCCGGTTATCTTCGGGGCCGGCAGTTACAAGGTCATGAAACTCTTGAGCGGTCCGGGACTCGACAGCGGCCAGTATCTCTTTTACGGGGCGGGTTTTATGGCCTCGGCTGTTTCCGGCTATGCCTTTATTGCCCTGCTCATGCGTTTTGTCCAGAGCCATTCGCTGGCTGTTTTTGCCTATTATCGATTTTTTCTGTCGGCTCTGGTATTATCGGCCCTGGCCCTGGGCTATTGATTTTTTGAAGGCTGAAGAGTGAAGCATATACCTGGCTTCTGGCCGGGTGATGAGCTGTTGCAAAATATTTGAGGTTTCTTTGTGGAAGACAACAAACTATCGGAAAAGACACAGAAGGTGCTGCGGCGCATTCGCAAGCAATTTAAGGTGGGCTTCAGCCCGCTGAAGATTCAGGATCTGCAGCTTGATATACTGCAGGTCACGGACCTGGAGCATCTTTTGGGGGGTAAGGATCCCTTTGAGGATGTCTCGGAGTTTCCCTTTTGGGTCAAACTGTGGGAGGCTTCCATGGTGCTGGCCCACGTCATGGCCTCCATGCCGGCCCAGGGCAGGCAGAGACTCCTGGAACTGGGGGCCGGTATGGCGGCGCCCGGCCTGGTGGCTGCGGCCCGCGGCTATGAGGTGACTTTGAGCGACTATGAACCTCATATCCTTGATTTTCAGCGGGTCAGTGCCGCGGTAAACGGGTTTGACACCATTGATTTTCGGATGATTGACTGGCTCAAGCCGCCGGAAATGCCCCGTTTTGACCGGATCATCGGCGCGGAGATCCTCTTTCGGGATGAATTTTTCGAGCCCCTCCTTGATATCTTTAAAAACTACCTGCTGGATGACGGCGAGATTTATCTGGCCCATGACATGCGGCGGCGCTCCGTTCCTGAATTTCTTGATCTGGCCCAGAAGGATTTTAAAATCGCGGTGAGCAAGACCGCCATGCAGAACGAAGATGGTGAAAAGATTACTATCCTGATCAATCGCCTCACCAAAAAATAAGAGAGAGCCTCTTCTTTAGCGTCAAAGATCCTTGTTATTGCTGAGTAAAAAAATGCCGGTCTACGATTACGAACATCTTGGTGAGGGCTGTGATATCGGCCGCTGTTTCGAGTGGCTGCAGCCCATGGCAAGCGATAAACTCACCACCTGCCCCCATTGCGGCGGCAAGGTGCGGCGCCTGGTGTCGCGGGTCAATATCGCTACCCCCAAGACCAATGCCGATTTGAAAAACATGGGCTTTACCAAACTGGTGCGCCGGGATGACGGCGTCTATGAGAATGTCACGGCCACCGGTAAGGAGAGCAAGATCTGGGACAGCCGCAAACCGGAGACCATGCCGGATTTGAAAGCAAAGATCCGCGACTGACAGGCTGGTGAAAAACTACTGCACTCGCTGATACTGCGTCAGAATTCGGTTTAAAATGCTCACGTACTGTTTGTACGCTGCGTTTTTGCACCTCATTCTTCCTTGCCTCCGCTTCGTTCGCTATGTTTTTCACTCAGTCTGGGTGATAGATTTATATTGCCCCTTAGTTTTAGTAAGGCCTATGAAATACGCTGATATCGACTGGAACCGGCTCTGGCAGGAGGAACGCCGTCAGAAGAGCTGGCGCCGCAAGAAGAAAAAGGATTGGGACAAACGGGCCAACTCCTTTGCCAAGCGCACCGCGGGTTCTGATTTCAGTGACCTCCTGCTGGCCATGATCGCTCCGCCGGCCGGCACCTCGGTGCTGGATGTGGGGTGCGGACCGGGCACCATGGCCATTCCTCTGGCCCGGCTGGGACTGACGGTCACGGCCATGGATTTCTCCGAGCAGATGCTGGCCCAGCTCAGCAGCCGGGCGGCCGTTGCCAACCTGGAGACGATCACCACCATTCACGGCTCCTGGACCGATGATTGGCAGGAGCTGGGGGTGGGGCGCCACGACCTGGTGCTGGCTGCCCGTTCCCTGGCTGTGGAGGATCTGCGCGGGGCCCTGGAGAAGATGGTGGCCTGGGCCAGGCAGGAGATTGTCATTGTCGACCGGGTGGGGCCCGGGCCCTTTGACCCGGAGCTTTTTGCCGCCCTGGGCCGCCCCTTTGAGCCGGGGCCAGACTTTGTCTTTACAATGAATATCCTCTTCCAGATGGGTGTTACACCGCGGCTTGATTATCTTGAGTTTGACCAGCAGCGCCGCTATGCTGACAGGCAGGAGGCCATGGACGGCTGTGGCTGGATGGTGGATGACCTCAGTGATGCCGAACAACAGAAACTGGCCGCCTATGTTGATGAGCGGCTCTCCTCCAATAGTGACGGGACCGTTACCCTGACCAGGTCAAAGCCGGTGAAGTGGGCGGTGATCCGGTGGAACGTACACGAGTAAGACCATGCGAATCATGATAGTCGGGGCTGGCGAGGTTGGTCGCCATCTCTGTGAAAAATTATCGGTGGAGGGCCAGGAGGTTGTCCTGGTTGATGAGAACGAGGCCAAGCTGCGTCGCCTGGAGCGTGACCTCAACATACTGCCCGTACATGGCAGCGGCGCCTCCATGCGTGTCCTGGAGGAGGGCGGCATTGATCATACCGATCTCTTCATTGCGGTGACTGATTCCGATGAGGTCAACCTCATCGCCTGTATTCTTTCCAAGCAGTATGATGTACAGAGCCGTATTGCCCGGGTGCGCAATGAGGATTTTTACAGCCAGTCGGGGCAGGGGCCTGAAGAGTCGTTGGATATTGATTTGTTGATCAGTCCCGACCTGGCCATGGCAGAGGAGATCCTGCGTCTTTCCGCCCTGTCGGATGCCTTTGATGTGGCGGAGTTTGCCGGAGGGCAGGTGGAGCTGCTCGGCTACGAGGTCTATAAGGGCAACCCCACGGTGGGCAAGAGCCTGCAACAGATCCAGGCCATGCAACCACAGAATAACTTTGTTATTGCCGCTATTATTCGTGACCAACGCACGATTATTCCACGTGGTGACGATGTTATTGAGGCCGGTGACAAGATCTACCTGGTGGCCCGCAAAAAGGATATCATGAGCGTGGAGTCGGTCTTTCAGTTCACCAGTCATATGCCCAAGGATGTCTTTATCATCGGCGGCGGCCTGATCGGCTATACCGTGGCCAAGGTCCTGGAAAAGAAAAAGATCAATGTCCGTCTGGTTGAGGAAGATCCGGTGATCTGTGATCGGCTCACCGGCCAGCTCGACAAGACCGTGGTCCTCAACTTTGATGGTCTGGATGCCCACGACCTGCTGGAAGAGGGCATAGATCAGGCCGGTCTGGTCATTTCCGTGACCAACAGCGATACCACCAATATCCTCTCCAGCCTCCTGGCCAAGCATCATGGCGCCCAAAAGTGTATTACCAAAATCACCAAGCCCGATTTTATCCCCATGCTCGGCAAGCTCGGTATTGATGTGGGCCTGTCGCCGCGTCTGGTGGCGGCGGATATGATTCTCAGTTATGTACGGGGCGGCGGCAAGATCCTGTCGGTGGCCACCCTGTTGGGGGCGGATGCCGAGGTGGTGGAGATTCTGGTCACCGAAGATCGGGAGGATCTCACCGGCATCGCCCTCATGGGACTCAATTTTCCGCGAGACGCGGTGTTGGGGGCCATTGTCCGCAAGAAAAAGGTGATCATTCCCTCCGGTCAGACCAAGTTAAAGCTGGGTGACACCCTGGTTATCTTTTTTGCCAAAACAGCCATGGCTGAGGTGGAGGCCTACTTTGCCTGATTGTCGGTCACGGCGGCTGCCGGCAACCACAAGGCTGCCAGGCTTTGCGGCGCCCGGCACGGCGTGATTATTTCCTACGGCTTTGAGAAATTAAAAAAACATGCGTACCGGCGGTGTCCTTAACATTATCGGCAAGCTTCTTGTCCTGCTGTCACTCTTTCTGTTGACGCCTATCCCCTTCAGTCTCTACTTTCAGGACGGCATGGTGAAGATGTTTCTGCTCTGCTCCGTGTTGGGGGCGATAATGGGCGGCAGCCTGCTGGCCCTTTTTGCGCCGGAGGAGGAGCTGGGCTATCGCGACGGCTTTGCCGTGGTGGTCTTGAGCTGGCTCGGCCTGGCCCTGCTGGGTTCACTGCCCTATGTCCTGTCGGGCGCCATGCCCAGTTTTGTCGACGCCTTTTTTGAGTCCATGTCCGGCTTCACCACCACCGGCTCCACCATTTTGCGCGAAATCGAGCTCCTCCCCGAGAGTCTCCTCTTCTGGCGGGCCACCACCCATTGGCTGGGCGGCATGGGGATCATTGTCCTGTCACTGGCCATCCTGCCGCTGCTCGGCGTGGGCGGCATGCAGCTCTTTCAGGCCGAGATGCCTGGTCCCACCAAGGATCGCCTTGCCCCGCGCATCCAGGATACGGCCCGCATTCTCTGGGTGGTTTATGTCGCCTTTACCCTGGTCCAGCTCCTGTTGATGATGCTGGGCGGCATGAATTTTTTTGATGCCACCTGCCACGCCTTCGCCACCCTGGCCACCGGTGGTTTTTCCACCCACACCGCCAGTGCCGGCCATTGGCAGTCCGGATATATCGAATATGTGATCATCCTCTTCATGCTGCTGGCCGGCGTCAACTTTTCCCTTCATTATCGGGCCTTCAGCCAGCGCAGCCTGCGGCCCTATCTGGATAATGAAGAGTTCCGCTTCTATATCACCATTATCTCCATGGCCTTTCTTATTATTTTCCTGGTCAACATGGCACACAAGGTCTATACCGTTGACGCCGATAATCTGCGCGATAGCCTCTTTCAGGTGGTGGCCATCGTCACCACCACCGGTTTCGGAACGGCGGATTTTGATCAGTGGCCCTCGGTGACCAGGGTGATCCTGGTGGCGCTGATGTTTGTCGGTGGCTGTGCCGGCTCCACCGGCGGCGGCATCAAGGTGGTGCGTTTTCTGCTCTTTTTCAAGTACGCCCGTTTGCAGCTGCGTTCCTTGGTGCACCCGCGTTCCGTGGGGGCCATCAAACTTGGCCATCAGAAGGTGCCCAAGGAGGTGATGATCGCCATCCTCGGTTTTTTTGCCCTTTATGTCGCTGTTTTTCTGGCGGCCAGCCTGCTGGTCACCGGTATGGGGGTGGATATTGTCACCGGCATGACCTCGGTGATCGCCACCCTCAACAATATCGGCCCGGGCCTGGCCGGCGTAGGACCGACCGCCAATTTTGCCGATCTGCCCCAGGCCGCCAAGGTGGTTTTAAGCTTCTGCATGTTGGCCGGTCGTCTGGAACTTTATACCGTGGCCGTGCTCTTTACCCCTGATTTCTGGAAGATGGCCCGCCGCCCCACCTGGCGCTGGGAGCTCGGCAGGAATTCAGAAGAGAGAAGTCACAAATAAGAATTTTTTGTTAAATACAAGGCACCAAGACACAGAGGGTTGGCAATCTTTGTCCTTCTGTGCCTTTGCCTTTCTGGTTGTATTGCGGTGCGCTGATGAAGAATATGGAAAATAAATATGATGTGGTGGTGGTGGGGGCCGGCCATGCCGGCTGTGAGGCGGCCCTGGCCGCGGCCCGTCTGGGCTGCCGCACCGCCTGCCTGGTAATGAATGTCGACGGCATCGGTGCCATGAGCTGCAATCCGGCCATCGGCGGTCTTGCCAAAGGCCATCTGGTCAAGGAGATCGACGCCCTGGGCGGTGAAATGGCCAAGAATATCGATGCCACCGCCATCCAGTTCCGGCGTCTCAACACCAGCAAAGGCCCGGCCGTCTGGTCCTCCCGGGCCCAGGCCGACCGCCTCCTCTACCGTCTGCGCATGAAATCGGTGCTGGAGAATCAGGAGAATCTCCATATCCGCCAGGCCGTGGTGGATCGTCTTGTGGTGCGGCAGGGGCGCATTGTCGGGGTGATTACCTCCCTGGAGGAGGAGATTCGCTGTCAGACGGTGATTGTTGCCACCGGTACCTTTTTGCACGGCCTCATTCATATCGGTCTGAAGAATTTTCCGGCCGGCCGTCTGGGGGATGCCCCGTCAAACTCTCTTCCCAGCCATCTGCGGGAGTTGGGTTTCAAGATGGGCCGCATGAAGACCGGCACCACGCCGCGTCTCGACGCCACCACCATTGATTTTTCCGATCTTGAAGCGCAGTACAGCGATGAGCCGGCCAACCTCTTTTCCTTTGCCAGTCGCGGCGGTCCGGTGCTGGAACAGCGGCCCTGCCATATCACCTATACCAACGAGACAACCCATGAGATCATCCGGGCCGGCACGGACCGTTCACCCATGTATACAGGGGTTATCGAGGGGATTGGCGCCCGTTATTGCCCATCCGTGGAAGACAAGGTCATGCGCTTCCCGGACAAGCTGCGCCACCAGATCTTTCTGGAGCCCGAAGGCCTTGATACGGTGGAGATCTATCCAAACGGTCTGCCCACCAGTCTGCCGGTGGATGTCCAGCTTGCCATGCTGCGCTCCATCAAGGGCCTGGAACAGGTCAATATCATCCGGCCCGGTTATGCCATTGAGTATGATTATGTGGAGCCCACCCAACTCACCTCCAGCCTGGAGACCAAGCTGATCCGCGGCCTCTTTTTGGCCGGACAGATCAACGGCACCTCCGGCTATGAAGAGGCGGCGGCCCAGGGCCTCATGGCCGGTATCAATGCCGTGCGGTACTGTCGGGAAGAAGAGCCCCTGATCCTCGGGCGCTCCCAGGCCTATATCGGTGTGCTCATTGATGATCTTATCACCCTGGGCACCAAGGAACCGTACCGCCTCTTTACCTCGCGGGCCGAATATCGTCTTTTACTGCGGGAGGATAATGCCGACCTGCGGCTTACTGATATCGGCCACCGCATCGGCCTGGTGGATGACGACACCTATCAGCGTTTCACAATCAAGAAAAAAGCTATTGGCGCGGCGGTGGACCTGCTTAACACGACACGGATCAGGCCAAGCAGAGAGGTGCAGGAGCGCTTCCGAAAAAAGGGCCTGGTGGAGCCCAGACAGACAGCCAGTCTGGCCGACCTGCTGCGGAGGCCTGAGATAGGCCTTGATGATTTGGCCGTGTTGAGCGGCACGGCGCTTGCTATTGCCGAGGCGGTGAAGGTGGAGGTGGAGTTGGAAGTCAAATATGAGGGCTATATCAAGCGGCAGATGGAACAGGTGGCCCGCTCCAAGAAACTCGAAGAGATTGAGTTGCCCCCAGGCCTCGATTATGGCGGCATTGCCGGTCTTTCCAATGAGGTGGTTGAAAAGCTCAACACCATCACGCCCCGTTCCCTGGGCCAGGCCTCACGCATTTCCGGGGTGACACCGGCCGCTATCTCTGTCTTGCAGGTCTATCTGAAAAAAGAAGGGCTTTTGTAGCTGGGGTATCAAGGCCCGTTGATGTTTGCCAAGTGCTCTTTGGCTGGCGGCAGCTCAAGGAACGGGCAGTAGACGCCCCCTAGGTGAGGCGCCGGAGGTCAGGGGATTGCTCGTTGGTCTCCGGCGTCTCTTGCTTCTGCGTGCTGCCCTCAAGCAGTTCGGTCAGGGAGATGATATTGTCACGGAGCACCAGGGTTTGCCCCTTCATGGCCTCGGAGGAGGCGGCCAGCTCTTCGGAGTTGGCCGAAAGCTGCTGGGTGCCTTGATCCATGCCCATCATGGCCTTGTTGATCTGGCTGATGCCATCCGACTGCTCATGGGAGGCCGAGGAAATTTCCTTGATCAACTCACTGACCCGGTGGGAGCCTTCGGTGACCTGCAGGGATTCCTCGACAACCTGGCGGGCCTGCTGCAGGCCCCTGTCAACATTGGCCAGGGCCTTGGTGACCAAGGCGCTGGAGTTCTTGGCCGATTCGGAGGTGCGCTGGGCCAGGTTGCGGACCTCTTCGGCAACCACGGCAAAACCGGCACCGGCCTCACCGGCCCGGGCCGCCTCAACCGCGGCATTTAAGGCCAGCAGGTTGGTCTGAAAGGCAATGGCCTCTATTTCACCGATAAAGGCGGCCAGGGCATTGGAATCATTCTTGATATTTTCCATCTCGTCCTGCATGATCTGCATGCTCTTGCTGGCCTGGCTACTGATGCGGTCCGTCTGTTCGGTGGCTGTGTCCGCCTGGGATGAATTGGCGTCATTCTGTTGGGTCATGGCCGTTATTTCTTCCAGGGAGGCGCTGGTCTCCTCCAGGGAGGCGGCCATCTCCGAGGCCATTTCCGCCACGGTCTGCGAGGAGCGGGCCGTAACACCGGCTTCATCGGAGATACGGCCGGCGCTCTCCTCCAGGTCCTCAACAATGGAGTTGATTACCCGGACAATGATCCGGATGAAGAAAAAGGAGCCGGTCATGACAATAAGAATGGTGAGCGCCCCCCCCACCGTATAAAAGAGGCTGAAGCGATTCACGTCTGAGATGGCCGATTCCTTCAGGCTCTCGGAGCCGGCCCGCAGTTCGTCCACCGCATCCTTGGTGCTGACCATCAGGTCGTAGTAATATTCAAAGAATTCGTCGTCAAAAAGGACGAGGGCCTCCTCCATGTCATTCTGCTCCAGGGCAGGAAGAATCTGGTCGGTGATAATGGCCTGCATGCGGGGCCAGGTTTCGGCCAGATCGGTATATGATGCGGCAACAGAGGGGGCGCGGTTGATATCATGGCAACTGCTGCAGGAGAGCGTCTTGCTGTCGTCCCCCTGGACAAAGACCCGCATTTCCTCAATGGCCTCGTCGAATTTGCCGCTGGTGGTATGCAGGCCGCTCAAGGTGTCCGGATCATAGTCAATGATCTGCGATTTGACGATACTGTTGAGAAGATTGAGGTTGAGACGGGTGCGGGCAATGGCGTCAATATAGTTGGCCTTAAGCTCAATGCCGCCGTAGAGGGTGCCGCCGATCTGGACACGATGGATGATAAACAGGGCGATGAGGGTGGCGCAGATCAGGGCAAAGGAGGTAAAGGCAACCAGACCAAGGAGTTTTGTGCGCAGACTGAAGCTGTTGAAAAAACGCGTCATACAGGACCTCTAGGTGGACAGGGTAGGTAGTTTGACAGAATGTCGCATCTTTTTTACCAACAAGTATCTGATAATGGAACACAAAAGTAAACCGAAAGCCTGGAAAAGGTGAAATTCAGCATGAGCTGATTTTGACGATAATACCTCTTTTTGCTAGCCGCCGCGCTGCCGTGTCGCCGCGCCGCCACGGTTTCCGACGTTGTCGGCAAATTATGCCTGACCCCTCAACTGCTCAAGCTTGCGGGCCAGATAGTTCAGATGGATTTTTTCCTCATCGGCCAGGTGTTTGAAGAGTTTGGCATGACGCGGCTCTTGTTCCTGCCTGCTCAGCCGGGAGTAGAGATCATAGGCCTGGGCCTCCAGCATCATGCCGAGGTTGAGAATGTCCTCCATGTCGTGCAGATGAGGGCCGAAGTGTTCCATGATCCGCCTGCGGTCCATGCCGCCTTCCATGACCTCCAGGTCACTGATGTCGGGAATTTCGTCACCCTCCGGCAGAAAACCGTGCAGCAGGCCGGCCTTGTGGCGATCCTCAAAGGCGGCCATGGTGCGCAGCAGCTCTTTTTCCCGTTCACCGTCCACCAGGTCGATCATGCCGAGATAGAGTTGTTTAAGGCCCTCTTCCATGGCATAGGCCATCTTGAAGATGTCGCTGTATTCGTCGGCCGTGAAGAATTCCATGCCCACCTCTTCACCGCCGCCGGCCCGGGTCCCGTTCCAGGCCTTGATGCCGCCGGTGATATTGTATACCTCCTTGAAGCCCTGGCCCTGGAGGAGTTGACTGGCGGCCTTGGAGCGGACGCCGCTGGCACAATAGACCAGGGTCGGCTTGTCCGGATCAAGCTCCGCATGGCGATTAACCAGTTCCTTGAGGGGAATGAGAATGGCGCCCGGCAGGTGTTCCCGTTCATACTCCTGGGGTTGGCGGACATCCAGGAGTTGGAAGGAGTCGTTTTTGTGGGCCCTGATATACTCCTTGGCCTTGTCTGGCGGGAGAGCTTGGCCGGGACTAAACAGATTTTTCCAGTTCATGGCAAGAGGGGGAGGAGGTTGATAACGAATAGTTTGACTTTCCGGACTCAGAGTCTAGCATTCAGGAGTCAGAAAACAGAAGAAAAGCTTAAAAATCAGTCGTTTTGACTTCTACATTCCGGCAATCTGAAAATGGCTTTGCCATGTCATCATTAATCTACATTTTATCAATAAAATAGAATAAGCCGAAAAGAAGCGTAGATAAAAATATACCTATTCGGCGGCAGGGGTGCAAGGGAGGGTTGACAAAGATGTGATCAGGCGGCTTTTTACCGGAGCCGGTCGGCGGTCATCATTCCTATATCTTCACCAGTTCGATATCACCCCAGGCGCCCAGGGTGTCGTTTTTGACAATCACCACCCCCAGGAGTCCGCTAATGCCTTGTGCCACCCGCAGGGTATGGTCCATGTCGTCAGCGCTTTTCAACTCATTGCCGAGACGGGTGGCGGCAGTGTCGGCCAAGGCCGTGTCGTGGGCCAGTACCGTCACCGAGTCGGCCGAGCCAAAGGAGAGTGAGTGGCCGATGGCCCCTGACGATGTACAGATGCCCAAGGGCATTTTCTGCCGGTCAATACGCAGGCCGATGCGATTGCTGAGGGGTGATTCCCCGGCATAGATGGCGCTCAGGCAGGGACGGTTGCGGCACAGGAAAATGTCACCACCGTTTTCCACCATCACCTCGCGGCTGACACCGCCGGCCAGTAAGCCCTGGCCGACAAATTCGGCTATGACACCGGCCACGGCGGCCATGGGGCCGACCCCGGCGGCACGGGCGGCGTTTAACATTTTTTGGACAATGGCCGGAGCCAGGGGGTCGGCGGCCAGGGGGGAGAGGGCGCCGGCAAAGTGCGGATGGCCGGCGATATAGCGCTCGATTCGGCTGCGGCAGGTGAGGATCAGGTTCCGGGCCTGGCTGCTGACATCGCCTTGGGCCAGGATGAGCAGATCGGTCTCCTGGACGGTGACGCTGGTCGGCACCAGATCGCCGGCATCCACCATGGCGCGGTAGGTTCGTTCCCGATAGGAGAGGGGATGACGTTTTTTCGCTTGTCTTGTGGTCAAAATAATATGAAAGTGGTGGAAATTTTATCTCTAAACTTTTTTACGAGACAATGGCCACGAATGTACCGTGCGCGATCGGCAACATAAAGTGAAAAAAGAAAGCAATCAGCAGGAACTCTGTCTTATCTTCAGCCGCTATCCGGAACCGGGGCTTACCAAGACCAGACTTATTCCCTCCTTGGGCGGCAAGGGCGCGGCTGAACTGCAGCGCTGGATGACCGAAAAGGTGGTTGCTGAGGCGGGCCGTCTTGCTGCCGGCCGGCCCGGTCTGTGCCTTGAGTTGGCCATAAGCGGCGGCGATGAGCGGCAGTTGGCCGCCTGGCTCGGCAGCCAATTGCGGTGCCGGGAACAGGTGGGGAACGATCTGGGGGCGCGGTTGGCCTTTGCCTTTGACCAGGCCTTTGACCGTGGTTTTCAGCGGGTGGTGGTGGTGGGTGGCGACTGCCCGGAGCTGACCTCCGACATCCTGTCCCAGGCCTTTGACCGTCTGCGACATAAAGAAATGGTGCTGGGGCCGGCGGCAGATGGCGGCTATTATCTCATGGGCCTGCGGCGTGCCGTGCCGCAGCTTTTTCAGGGCATAACCTGGGGGAGCGGTCAGGTTCTCCGGCAGACGCTCAGGGCGGCGGCTCAGGTCGATATGGAGGCGTTTTTGCTGCCCCGGCTTGCTGATGTGGATCGCCCTGCGGACCTGGACCTCTTACCCACCTCCTGGCGCAGCCGGCTGCCATGAAGCAGGCGCTCTCCATTATCATCCCCACCTTGAACGAAGAGGAACATCTGGCCGCCACCCTGGACCGGCTGCCTGCGGATCTTGAGGTAGTGGTGGTGGATGGCGGCAGCAGGGATGCCACCGCCGCCATTGCCAGGGGCCACGGCGCCAGCCTGTTGGTGACGGAAGCCGGCCGCGGCCGGCAGATGAATGCCGGGGCCCGGGCCGCCACCGGAGAGGTCCTCCTGTTTCTCCATGCCGACACCCTGCTGCCGCCTGATTTTCAGGCCGAGGTGGGCAGATGCCTTGCCCGGCAAGATGGGGTGGCAGGGGCTTTCCGATTGCAGTTCAACGGCGTTGGCCCGGGGCTGGCCCTTATAGCCTGGGGGGCGAATATGCGCAGCCGCTTGTGGCAACTGCCTTATGGTGATCAGGCTCTGTTCATGGAGCGCCGTGTTTTTGATGACCTGGGCGGCTTTCCGGAGGTGGCCCTGCTGGAGGATCTCATGCTGGTGAAGGCCCTGCGGAAACAGGGCCGCATTGTTCTGAGCAATCAGGCGGTGTACAGCTCGGCGCGCAAGTGGCGGCAGCATGGTCTGCTGCGCACAACCTTAGTCAACCAGCTTATTGTCGCCGGCTTTTTTTTTGGCCTGTCGCCCCAGTTCCTGGCCAAGATCTACGGTGTGCGAAAGTAGGTTGTTGATGGCCGGTTTTTGCGGCAGCAGTTTGCTGCGGATGTCGTCGTTCTTGACAGCGGCCAGCAGCATGATGCTGGTCTGTTGCAGGTAGGGATAGAAGATGGATTTGGTGAAGATGGGGCTTGTCCCGGAGATGAAAACAGCCAGGGTCATGAAGGCGAGGCAGGCCAGAAAAAGGCCCTTGGTGGCGCCCAGCACGCCTCCCAGGGTTTTGTCGAACCAGTCAAGGAGGATGAGTTGGGCAACCTTCTTGATGCCGGCGCCGATGATAATGGTCACCAGAAAGACCAGGCAGAAGATAACGGCGTAGGTGACGAGAAAGCTGAGCTGTTTGTTATGGATAAAGGGCAGTACCAGGGTGGAGGATGCCCCGTAATAATGACCGGCCACCAGAAAGCCGAGGATAAGGGCGACCAGTGAGGTAATCTGACGGATAAATCCCACCCATATCCCCCTGATAATAAAACCGATGAGGAGGATGAGGACTATGGCGTCAAGGGGTGACATGAGCTGGCACGGTATATGGTGGAAGGATCATGGGCGCTGGTGGAGGACGGCATGGGGTGCGTGGCCGGAGCATGGCAGGCTGTGAGCGCACGGTTTGTCACGGAAAATCAACTATAGTCAACTTGATTTAAAGACACAAGGTTTCATTGCTGGGTGGTTTTGTTGGTAAACAAAGAGAAAAAATGCCATATTGGCCGTGACATATCCACTGAGGTGCGTTCGGCTTTCAGCACCGCAGGCCGGCGACTGCCGCCCTTTACCCTGGTACGCCTGGATGTGAGCGGCCTCGGTGATGAGGAGGTGGTGGCCGGCCGGGCCCTGACCCCCCTGGAGCTGGCTACCTTTCACCAGTTTCGCTTTACCCGACGGCGGCGGGAATGGCTGGCCGGACGTCTGGCCGTTAAAGAGGCGGTATGTGGCCTGGCGCCGGAGATTTGCCGCTCTCGGGCGGCTGTTGAGGTGGCTGTAGATCGACGCGGCAAGCCCTTTCTGGGCAGGCCCGCTGGTGCCGGACATCGCCTTTTTGTTGCCATCTCCCACAGTGGTGATACGGCCCTGGGTCTGGCCAGTCGGTTGCCGTGCGCCCTGGACATCCAGGAGCTACGTTCTGCCCTGAAGCGGGTGGCGAGCAGGTTTGTCCACCAGGAGGAAGAAGCTCTGCTGGGGCAATGCCATGCCGATCGCCTCCATGCCTTGGGCATGCTCTGGGCAGCCAAGGAGGCCCTGCGGAAGCATCTGCCCATCTGGCCCTTGCTCGGTTTTTTGGAGAACCGCCTGACTGGTGTGACCGGCCTGGCGGGCGGCCGTCTCTTCTCCTTTCAAGGCGTGTCGGCCGCAAGAAGAGTGCCCGACTGTCTGCCGGATGTTCATGTGGGCTGGCATGACGGCAAGGCCCTGGCCATTATTGTTGCTGGAGGTCGGGCGCTTGAAAAGTGCTCAACTTTCTGACTTTTAATATCTTGTTGATATTATGTAGATTAATAGTGAAATGGCGATTTTTTTCAATATGCCCTGGAAGCCAGGGGCCGGCATGTAGAAGTCGGAACGACTGATTTTTAAGCTTTTTTACTGTTCCCTGACTCCTGAATCCTCGTTGAACCACAAGTCTGAAACGGTTTTTAACTCGTTTACTCTCGAATAGGTATCTCAACTCAGAAAGTTGAAAAAAAGTATGTATAAAAGCAGGTGAGAAAGTTTTATGGAAATTATCAGACAGATCAAGGAGATCGGGCTTTTTAAGGGGCTCAGCGATGCGGAGCTTGGCGAGCTTGCCATGATCCTGGTGGATCAGGAGATCAAACGGAACCAGCCCATATTTTCCGAGGGGGAAAAGGCCACCGGCCTCTATATTGTGGTGAGCGGCTCCGTGAAAATCTACAAGCTCTCCTTTGACGGCAAGGAACAGATCCTTCATATCCTGGGCCCGGGCGAACCCTTTGCCGAGGTGGCGGTCTTTGCCGGCACCACCTATCCGGCCAATGCCATTACCATGGAGAAGAGTCGGCTCTTCTTTATTCCCCGCCAATCCTTCCTGGAACTCATCGGCCGGTATCCCTCCCTGGCCACCTCCATGCTCGCTACCTTGTCGCTCCGGCTGCGCCAGTTTGCCGGCATGATCGAGTCCCTCTCCCTGAAAGAGGTGCCGGGCCGCCTGGCTTCCCACCTCCTGCTGCTCAGCGACCAGAACAAAGGGGCGACCCGCATTGAGCTGGCCATCACCAAGAGCCAGCTGGCCGCCTATCTTGGTACCATTCCGGAAACCCTGTCGCGTATTCTCTCCAAACTGGTGAAGGCGGGCTACATTGAAAGTGAAGGGGCGGTGATCACCATTGTTGACCGGCAGGGGCTGCTGGAGCTGGCCGAAGGGGTGGTCAAGCTCTAACGGGCTGTTAAGGTCTGCGGCGCACCATGGCCACCTGGGCCTGTTCGTTCATCCCGCGGCTACCCTGAGACCTACGCCTCTCGCCAGCGCCTTGCGCTGCATCTGCAAGGGGGTGCGTGCGCCTTGGCATGAGGCCCTGTGGAAAAAATCATCTGGAAGAAGTTTCCGTTTGGAGCGGAGGCGCTTTTGCCACAGCATGCGGATTACTGCTCCAGGACGAATTCGTAAATCAGGTTGCGTTGCTTGTCGACTCTTTTGAGAAATGCCTTGAGTTGTTCCAGGGTCTCTACCTGGAAGTGGATCTCCCAGGCGGGCTTGTCCTGGGAGGCCCGTCCTGAAAAAGATTCCAGCCTGATCAGTCTGATGTCCTCCCTGATGGCGGCCAATACCTTGAAGATGACGCTGCGTTTTTGACCGGCCGGGATGTCCAGGGTCTGCTGCTTTTCAAGGCGAGTCTTTTTCAGATTCCAGCGCACCTCCATGACATCCTCGCGCTGAATTTTGAGCTCCTGTACCCGGCCACATTCCAGCCGATGCACGGACAGCCCTCTTTCGCTGAGTAGGCCGTAGAGTCTCTTTTCGGTGGGCAGCGGATTGCAGCAACGCGAGAATTTGACCCAGGCCGGATCAACACTGTCAAGCTCAATGGTGTTCAGGGCGCCGGTGGGCGGCATTAATGTTTCCTTGTCGGCACAGAGGCCGTTTTTAATCTCATAGACCACCTCGCGCAGACGAATGGTACCCTGGCCCAGACGGGTGAAGAGTTCATCTCGGTCGCTGAGGCCGAAGTATTCCAGGATATTCTCCACGCCCTGCTCCTGCAGGACCGTCGGCGAGATGCCGTACCGCTTGAGTTCCTGGGCCAGGATAAGTTCACCGGTTTCCCTGGCCAGTTTCTTGCGGCGGGCCCGGAAGGTGCGGGCCAGCTCGGCGCGGGCCCTTGGCGACTGGCAATGTTGCTGGATCTCCAGATCAAAGTTGACCGGTTCCTTCTGGGTGAGGATGGCGACCCTGTCGCCGTCACGCAGGGTGAAGTCCGGATCCACCTCTCGCTGCCCCACCTGGGCACCGATACAGCGGTGGCCGATCTCGGTATGGACCTTAAAGGCAAAGTCAAGGACATTGGATTGACGGGGCAGGCAGATACGGGCCCCCTTTGGCGTATAGGTGTAAATCTCCGTCTTGCCGCTGGCGGCAATCATGTCCGTGTAGGAGAGGTCGGCGTCACCCCCCATGATGTTGAACATCTCGGTGATCTCTTTTTTGAAGCGGGAGGGCACGGCCCGTTTGGTGTACCAGTCGCGGATAATACCGAGCTTGGCCTGGTCCACCATCTCCTGGGTGCGGATCTTGAAGAGATAATTCTGGCCCTTGATATTGGCCCGCACATGGAGGGATTGATAGCCGGTGGGCTTGGGATTGGCAATGAAGTCACGCATGGTGCGTGGAATGGGTGGGAAGGTCTGGTTGAGGATACCCAGGGTGCGATAACAGGTTTGCAGGTCGTCCACGACGATATAGATTTCCAGGGGGTTTTCAATGGCGGCGATCAGGCCGCCTTCCTGGGGTCGGTAATAGGCCCACAAACCCTTGGACTTGAGACGGATGGTGTGGTTGATCCAGGCGGCGTCGAGCTCCTTGTTCAGGGCCTCAACAATGCCGGCCTGCTGGGCCTGGCGCAGCAGGCGACGAATGGAAACCATGATGCGCGGTCCCTGGCGCGGATATTTATAGAGCAGGGCCAGGTTGTAGAGTTCCCTCTTCAGGCCAAAGACGCCAAGCACGCCGGCCATGGGGGCATAGACGCCCAGAGTCTCGTCGGAGATATTCTGCCGCTTGTGCTTGGGCATGGACTCCATGGTGCGCAGGTTGTGAAGGCGGTCGGCCAGTTTGACCAGCATGACCTCCAAATGGGCGGCGGAGCCGGAAAAGAGACGCCGGTGCACCAGGTTGAGAAAGGTCTTGCGGTCGCCCTTGAAGTGACTGATCTTGGTGCAGCCCTGGACAATGGCTTCGACTTTGCGGCCGAACAGCTCCCCCACCTCCTCGACGGTCACTTCTTTGACGTCTTCAACCGTGTCGTGCAGCAAGGCGGCGGCCAGGGTCTCCTGGTCGGTGACCCCCAGTTCCTTGGCCAGGATTTTGGCCACCATGCAGGGGTGGCTGACATAGGGTTCACCGGATTTGCGGCGCTGGTCCTGATGGGCATCAACGGCAAAGGAAAAGGCCTTCCAGAAGAGGCGGGCCTGCGGATTATCCTGGCCGCCCAGAATGGCCTCCATTTCCCGGCTGTATGCTGCTATGTCAAATGATTGTTGCGCCATGCCACCCCCGAAAGAATACGTGCAATCTTTTATCTTACACATCTCTCTTCTTTTGACAACAGCTTGTTGCGGCCTGACTTTAGTGTGGGGTGAGTTCGGCGGGAATGTTTTGAATTATCTAGAAAAAGAGAGCCATTGGCCTGTGAGACGATTACCTTGTGGGGAGCTTTTTCAAAGTGATATAAAAAAATAAAAAGAATAGTAATCTCCTGAAGGCCGGTTGTTATAACAGCCCGTTGAAAAACTACTGCGCTCGAAGGTCTCTCTTCGTTCGCTATCTACTGATGCGTCGTCAAAATTCGGCTCAAAATGCTCATTTACCCAT
>PKTX01000054.1 GCA_002868945.1 Desulfobulbaceae bacterium | reverse complement strand
TTTCGTTCGAGATCAAGGACTGCGAGAAAAATAAGCACAGGCATATATGCGATATCGGAGTCTCCACTTCGTTTCGCTTACCTCCGAGCATTATTTTTTTGAGCATGACGCCGAGATCGGGCCGGTAAGCGAGTTTACGAGACTCCCGGTAAGCGAGTTTACGAGACTCCGAGAGGGCCATTTCTGGACAGACACTAACATAAGAGGGGGAGGTATGCTCCCAGCTTTGACCTGGCGAAGAGATGCTGGCCGTGGGTTCAAACAGCATAAGAGGTCGATCAGCCCGCCTGAACTGAGCAAAAAATTACAGCAGGGCGCTGGCGATAAAGTAAAGCCCCAGAGAGCCGATCAGCACCCCGGCGCCCTTGCGGAACAGGGTGCTGCTGGTGCCGAAGGTGGAGCTGGCCAGCACTTTCTTCACCGTGGCCGTGGAGCTGCCGGCCACGGCAATGGGCAGGCAGTGGCCGATGCCGAACAGGATGATGAGCAGGATGCCGGCCATGATCTTTTCCTGCACGGTGATGATGGCCAGGATCGGCGCCATAAAGCCGAAGGTGCAGGAGCCGGAGAGCACGCCGTAGGCCAGGCCCAGCACCAGGGCGCCCATGGCCCCCCGCACCTTGAGTCTGCCCATCAGGCTGCCGGGGATGGAGCAGTGTGCCAGGCCCAGCATGTCCACGGCCACAAAGAGCAGGATCAGGCCGATAACAACACCCCAGTAGGGGCCGACATCGCCCAGCATGCGGCCCAGCAGGGCGCAGATCACCCCCAGCGCGGCAATGGTGATAAAAAGACCGAGGGAAAAGAGCACGGCGTAGATGGCGGCCTGTCTGCCTTCCACCACTTTATCCTGGCCCCCCACATAGGCGACAATGAGCGGGATGGAGGCCAGGTGGCAGGGGCTCATCAGCACCGAAACCATGCCCCAGAGCAGGGCGGCCACTGCCGCAATCCAACTGCCCTGGCTCAGCCACTGATTGATGGTGATGAAAAAGGTCTCCATCTATCTGGCCGGCCGGGGCACGCCCATTTTGTCGAGTTGGGCGATGATCTCCGCCTCGGCCATGAAGCCCACATGACGACTGACCTCGTTGCCGTCGGCATCAAAAAAGATCTGGGTGGGGATCATGGAGACCCTGAATTTCTTGGCCTGGGAGGAATTTTCCCAGACATCGATGAAGATGATGGCCGCCGTGTCCTCATAGTCGGCGGTCAGTTTCTCCAGAATAGGGGCCATCATTTTGCAGGGGATGCAGGTTTTGGCGCCCAGGTCCACCATGGTCACCTGGCCCGGTACCGGTACCTGGTCTGAGGCCAGGGCCGTCAGAGGCAGGGTGAACAACAGAACACAGAGGCAGAGAATACGGCGTATTTTTTTCATGAGTGGTCCTTTTTTGCTATTTGTTGAGGCCAGCAGTTGCTGGATTGGCTGTTCACCATGCAACTGTCGTCGCGTTCGATTTGCAGGGTGGCGTGGTGAATATCAAAATGATGGCGCAGTTTATCGGCAGTCTGCGTGAGAAAGGCGTCATCGCCTCCCTCCGGCCTGACAAGATGAGCGGTCAGCACGTTTTCCGTGGTGCTGGACGCCCAGATGTGCAGGTCATGGACACAGCTCACCCCAGGCAGTCCGGCCAGAAAAGCGAGCAGCTCCTCGGAATCGATATGGAGCGGCACCCCAGCCAGGGAAAGATGAAGTGATTCTTTTAACAGACCCCAGCCCGCGGCAATAATAATCACGGCAATAAGCAAGGAGAGGACCGGGTCAATCCAGAGCATCCCTGTGGCGCGGATAGCAAAGCCGGCAGCAACCACACCCAAGGACACCGCGGCATCGGCCGCCATGTGGAGAAAAGCGCCCTTGATATTGAGGTCTCCCTTTCTGCCGGAGAAAAAAAGCAACGCTGTTGCCGTGTTGATCAGCACACCGATACCAGCCACGATGATAACGGTGAGCCCTTCCACCGGCAGAGGCGACAAAAGGCGCTGCACCGCCTCCCAGATGATGATACCCACGGCCCCGTAAAGCAGCAGGGCACTGATCAATGAGGCAAGGATGGTGGCCTTTTTAAAGCCGAAGGTATGGCTTGCCGTGGCGGCCTTTCGCGCCAGCAGGCTCGCCCCCCAGGCCAGCAGCAGGCCCATGACGTCACTTAGGTTATGACCGGCGTCCGCCACCAGGGCCAGGGAGTTGCCCAGGATGCCATACGTTGCCTCGGCAACAACAAACCCCAGATTAAGCAACGTGCCGACGGCAAAGGCCCGGTCAAAACTGGCCGGCGTGTGGCTATGGTTATGACTATGGTTGTGGCCCATCTTGTTTCCTTTTAGCGCTGCTCGTCCAGAGTCTCTCGGACGGCCCGGACATAGCCCTTGGATTTGTACTCGATTTCCTGGTCGCCCCGGCACATGCAGCTGATGTCCAGTTTAATGGGCAGGGTGCCCTTGTCGGTTTCGGCAGTCCAATAGCGGCTCGCAGATTTTGGGAAAACAATGCTGCCGTTATTCTTATACATAAAGACCTGGAGCAGGTCCCAGCGTTCGGCAAGGGTCGGCAGCCGCCAGTTGGTATAACCGCCCAGGCGCAGCTCTGCGGCATAGGCCTCTGCCCGGCTGCGATCACTGAATGATCTGCGGCTTTTGTCGAGTTGCCACATGAGATGAGTTTTGTTGTCAACGACGATGCCGTCAGCCGCCATACTCAGCCGGTCGTTCTGCCCGGCCAAGGCCATCGATGGCATCAGCAAAACAATAAAACACAGAAAAAGACGGTGCATGGACATACCTTCTCCCTTCAAAGAAGGGTTATCAATTTGCCGGCCAGTCCCAGCAGGATAATTCCTAGGAATTTCTTGACCAGGGCCGGAGGCATGCGGTTGTGCATGATGTGGGTGCCGAGGGCGCCGCCCGCATAGGCGGCAAGGGCGGCAGGCAGCAAAATGGCCCAATCCACCGTGCCCATCATGGCATAGGCCACAAAGCCGATTATGGAGGAAAACGGCACCGCAAAGGCGGTAATGGCCGCCACCTTTTTCGGATTAAAACCAAGCATAATCATCAGCGGCGAGATAAGGCCGCCGCCGCCCACCCCCAGCAAGCCGGAAAGAAAACCCGCCGCCGCACCGATCATGGCCGGTGCCAGCACGGGCCGATCATCACGGTATTGGTCTTTGTATTTGCCGGCCTTGAAAAAAAGCATCATCAGGCTTGAAAAAAGGAGAAAGCCGATAAAGACCAGCAGCACGATGTGGGTGGGGATCAGGGTGGAAGCCCAGGCGCCCACAGGGGCCAGAATGGACGAGGCAATAATAATGGGAATACCCATCCTGAAGTCCAGGCGTTTATGCCTGATATTGCTCACCGAGGCCCCGGTCATGGACAGGGTATTGACAAAAAGGCCGATGGGCTTGGCCATGTTCAGTGGCAACCCGTACCAATGCAGCACCGGAACCAGGGCCAGAGCTGAGCCGATGCCGCCCAGGGCAAAGAGCAGGCTGAACCCGAAGGAAAGAAGTATGATTACAAGCGTGGTTGGGTCCATGCGAGTGGCTCCGTGGGCCTGAGAGCAGAAGAAGCTCTGCCCTCAGGTGTAGTGTATCCCGTTATTTCTCCGAGCAGGGAATGCAACGCAGATCATCGCCTGAGCCCTTGAGTTTGTTGACAAAGGTCAGCTCGCCACAGACAGAGCAGGGTTTTGCCTCAAAGACACCCTTGCCGCCCTCGACGAAGATGTTTTCGATTGGACCGATGTCGAGAAAGCCCTCTTCCGGCATGGAAAGGACATTGGCCACCATGGGATCGGCGATCTCGGCAGGGATATCCTGGGGCGGCACCCCTTCCTTGCGTTTTTGGACAAAAGGCGACTGCAGGGCCTTGCCGAAGAATTCCGGCTTCAGCGATATGCGGACCGCCCGGCCTGTTCTGGTGTCGATCAGGGTAAAGGCCATTTTGTTGTAATACTTCTTTTCAATATTTGATTTACCATAGGTGCAGCCGGTGGCGGTCATCAATCCGTCCAAAAAACAACCAGCCGCATGGCCCTTGCCGGTTTCCGAGATCAGTTTGAGTTCCTTGTCTTGGGCACGCTCAACCCCCAGAACCTTCATGGCGGCCAGTCCGGCCCGGATGCCCATGGGCATGGCCGGACATTTATGACCGTGAAATTTCATTCCGACTTCAACGACTTCCTGTAATTCTTGCATCTCTTTATACCTCTCGTGGTTTGCGTGCTTGGGCACTCTGTGAAATTAGTGGTGTAACAGCCCGTTGAAAAACTACTGCACTCGAAGGTCTCTCTTCGTTCGCTATCTACTGATGCGTCGTCAAAATTCGGCTCAGGTAAGCGAGCCTGCGAGACTCCGAAATGCTCATTTGCCCTATGTAAACTGCGCTTTTTCGCCTCATTTTTCCTAGCCTCAGCTGCGCTCGTTACGTTTTTTAACGGGCTGGTAAGGGGCCTTTTCATTGATCGCAACAGCGTAACAGCAACGCGGTGTCTGGTCTCATCTCGCATCGTGAGGATGGGAATCAATCTGATTAGGCAGGCATTTTCAGAAATATCCCTCTCGGAGTCTCGTAAACTCGCTTGCCGGCCCGATCTCCCGGAGTCTCGTGAGCTCGCTTACCTCGTCATGTTTAAAAAAAATGCTCGGAGGTAAGCGAAACGAAGTGGAGGCTCCGATATCGAATATATGCCTGCACGCCAAGGGCACCCGGAGTGTCGCAGGCTCCCTTACCTCTTTCAGGGCGTGCTTATTTTTCTCGCACTCCTTGATCTCGAACGAAATGACCTATTTCTGGACAAACACTAACAAATTACCTGCAAGAAAGATGTTAGCCGCCCTGCCACCAGCAGCTACAGACCACAGAGAGTCGTTTCGGTTTTTTCAGCATGATGTGTCCCCTCAAGGGGTTGATTTTTCTAGGCTGTCGACAAATTCCCTGGCCAGGTCGCCGCGCAGCAGCTCGGCCAGGCCGAGGAGGCCGTCTTTCAGGTATTTGGCCCTGTATCCCTTGGTGGCAAGGTACATGCGAGCCAGGGCGGCGCGGTCCTTGTGGGGGCAGGCGGTGACAATGATCTTTGATCTGTCAAGCTCGTTGAGACGTTTGGGCAGCTCGTTAATGGGGATATTGACGGCAACCCCCATGCGCCAGGCGCTAAATTCCTCGGCAAAGCGGATGTCGATCAGCTGGGCCTCGCCTTTTTTGAGCAGCTCCACCAGCTCCTTGCTGCTGATTTTCATGTCTTTGCGCTCCTGGTAAGTAAAGGCGCTGATGTAGTCATCCAGAACATCGGCCCGGGCCGTGGCAACACTGCCTGTCAGCAGGAGCAGGCAGATAAAGCCGAGTTGAGCAGCGAGCATGCTCAAACGAAATTTATGTCTTTGCTCTGTACAAAAGGTTTGTATGGGTTTGTTGTGCATGATCTTGCCCTCGTAGTTTATTTGACAGACTCTTATTGAAGAGTCGACAGCCCTGATCGGCCCAAAGCCCTATCCACCACCTGGCGGACATCAGCCAGGCATCACCTTGCCTTTGGGTTGTTCTGTGCGCAGTTGCAATTGCCCGCCTTTGAGGCGGCGATGATCTGCTCCATAATCGTGGAACGGCCATGGGCGCGGGCATCTTCCTGCAGGGCCTCTTTTGTATGTTTGAAGCAGTAGCATATATACCTTCCGCCCATCACTTCCCCTCCTTATCGGCATTAAGCGGCACAAATCGGAGAAACATGGTGCCGGTCACACCCCATATGGTGGTAAAGACAAAGACCCAGGGTGGGGCACCTATCCCCAGTTCCAGACCAAACCAGCCCGCATTCATCTTGAATGGAAAGACAAGAAACATCATGGACAACCAGAGCAGGCCGCCCAGGGCGGTGCCGCGTGCAAAGGGCCTTTCCTTCCAAAAAGGAATGAGAAAGACAAGGCCCCACACTGCACTTGGTGGTATGCGGGGCAGGAGCCAGGAGAGGGTCAGTGCCGGTGTCATATCAAAGCCCCATGCAGGCGTTAGACCACTGGAGCCACAGAGCCAGACCGCCAGACTGTTGGTCAGCCCTCCCAGGGCGCCGGCCATCAGGGCCAGTGAGATCTTTCGTATCATTTCAGCCACGCCAGCACTTCTTTTTTTGACGGCGCCTTTCCCACGCATTTGACCTGACCGTCGATGATCACCGCCGGGGTGGAAAAGACGCCCAGCTTGGCGATTTCGTTAAAATCGGTGATTTTTTCAATGGTGGCGTCAACAGCGGCCTCGGCCACCGCCTCCTTGACCACTCGTTCCGCTTCGTGACACTTGGCGCAGCCAGGGCCGCATACCTTGATTTCCATGATGATTCCTCCGTTTGAACAGTGGTTGAAAAACTACCGCGCTTGCTGCCTTTTTCAACAGGCGGTTAAAAAAATGTTCCATAAAGAAGACCGCTGAGGGTGGCCATGACCACCACCAGGGTGACAAAAACAACGGTTTTTTTGGTGCCCATGATGCTGCGGATCACCAGCATGTTGGGCAGCGACAGGGCCGGTCCGGCCAGAAGCAGGGCCAGGGCCGGGCCCTTGCCCATGCCGTTGCCGATCAGACCCTGCAGGATGGGGACCTCGGTGAGGGTGGCAAAGTACATGAAGGCCCCGGCAAAGGAGGCGGCGAAGTTGGCGGCCAGGGAGTTGCCGCCCACGGCCCGGCTCACCCACTGGGACGGGATGAGGCCCTCGTTGCCGGGGCGGCCCAGCAGCAGACCGGCAATGAGCACGCCAAAGAGGAGCAGGGGCAGGATCTGCTTGGCAAAGCCCCACGACTCGCGGAACCATTCGCCCGTCTCATCCTCCCTGGTGCTGATGAGCAGCGACAGGGCCAGGACACCGGCCACAAAGGCCAGGGTGGGGTGGCCGCCAAAGAGCAGGGCCATGAGCACCGGCGGCAGGGCGGCCAGGATGACCTGCCACCGGGGCAGTTTGAACCAGAGCATGAGGCAGACACCCATGCCGGCGGCAAAGAGCGAGGTGATCAGCCACTTATTGGCATAAATCATAAACCAGAGGCCGGATGTGGCCTCGGACCTGCCCCAGTTGGCAAAGACCAGGATGCCCACCATCATGGCGAAATAGATGCCGTTCTGCCAGAGGGGACGGCTGACCTGCTCTTCGGGCAGGGCCATCTGGGCATCGGCCTTGGCCAGCTCTTCCTTGCGAAAGAAGAGATGCATGAGCAGACCGATAACAACACTGAAGATGATGGCGGCCAGGGCCCGGGCCAGGCCGAGCTCAGGGCCGAGGATGTGGGCGGTGAGGATGATGGCCAGGACATTGATGGCCGGGCCGGAGTAGAGAAAGGCCGTGGCCGGGCCCAGACCGGCGCCCATGCGGTAGATACCGGCAAAGAGCGGCAGGATAGTGCAGGAGCAGACCGCCAGGATGGTGCCCGACATGGAGGCCACCCCGTAGGCCACCACCTTGTTGGCCCGTGCCCCCAGGTATTTCAACACCGAGTTCTGACTGACAAAGACGGCAATGGCGCCGGCAATGAAAAAGGCGGGAATCAGGCAGAGCAGGACATGCTCCTGGGCATACCACTTGGCCAGGTGCAGGGCCTCCATCACCGCGTTGTCAAAGCGGCCGCCTCCCACGGGCAGATAGTAAAATGTGCAGAAGATCGTGACGATCCAGAAAAGGGCTTTCCATTCGCGTTTCCATTCCATTGGTGTTGCCTCGTTTTTTTACTGATGGGTTGCTTCAGGCCACGCGTATTCTTTCGCGGTCCACCTGGGGGACTTGCGCCAGGATTTGACGGACCTCCTCCTCCTCACCGAGCCATTCTTCGAGATGGGTCAGCATGGCATGGGCATAGAGGGAGTCCCGGCCATCGGTCAGATAATAGTTGACCCAGGCACCCTCCCGCTTGGAGCTGACCAGGCCGGCATCCTCCAGAAGCTTCAGGTGTTTGGAGACCGTGGACTGGGCCAGGCCCAGCAGGGCGGTGAGTTCACAGACGCAGAGCTCCTTGTGGCCGAGTATCTTGACGATCTTGACCCGGCTCGGGTCGGATAACGCCTTCATGACACGGATAAATTTTTTCATAGGCACCTTGCCGGCTTGTTGGAAAACTAGGACGCACTACCTCTTTTTAATAGGCTGCTATGCAAATATTCACATATCGCCATTTGACGATGTGTGATAAGATAGTACGGAATAGTGCTGCTGTCAAGGGGGACGGGCACAGTGTGAGTGGAGGTGGTCATGGCAAGCGGCCCGACGCCATCCAGGGGGGGTGTAGGCATTGTTTTACACTTCTCTATTTTCTGGACTGGCGCCTCCTTCCGTTCCTCGCAGGGGCGGAGGGGCAAGGGGTGAAGGGTGCGAAGAGAGGAAAAGTTCTGGCGGCGTTGTGCCTGTGGAAAGGTCGATGGACTGAAATGAATACAATGAATACCCGGCACGGCAGTTGCCACAGCCCCGCCACTCGCCTAGACTCCCTCCTTGAACCTTGAACCTTGAACCTTGAACCTTGAACCTTGAACCTTGAACCTTGAACCTTGAACCTTGAACCTTGAACCTTGCCGACCTCAGGTCTTGCTCTCCAGGGTTGCCAGGCAGTGGTCGCACATGGTGTGGGAGATGGGCGGCAATGTGTCGCGGCCCAACAGGTCCAGCGCCACCACGGCATCCTCAATCTCCAACCAGGCATCATGGCCGCCATCCATTTTCTTGCACCAGCTGCACATCCTGAGAAAAGGGCCCTGTGGCTGCACGGCGTGCGGCGAGGGTGGCAAAGGCTGTCGTTTTTCGGTATGAAGGGTTCGGCAGCGATACTCCACCGTGCCCTGGCCGACATGGATAATGTCCATCTCCATGAAACGGCGCATCTCTGGGGAATCACAGCGAAAGGGAAGCTGCCAGAGCTGCCTGTCGGCGCGGACCCTGGTCAGCAGGGTTTCATGGATATGTTTTGTTTCAAAGTCGTGAATATAGGCCCAGATGGAGGTGTGGCCGACCTTTTCACTGTGCATGGCCGGGCTGTGGTTTTCAGCCGCAAAGATGTCCCACTCTTTGTTGAAAGAGATCAAGATATCATGGGCGTTTATCCGATAGACAACCTCCGGCTTATCTTCTGTCATGATTTGCTCTCTCCGGCCCTGGTCGTCTGTCGAAAAACCAGGGATGTTTTTTTTAGCAGGCAGGCTGATCAAGAGGTTTTGGGGGACAATATTTTCAGGGTAGCACTTTTCGTTGGCCCGCTTACAGCTTTTAATGGCAGAATAGGCAGGAAAACTTGCAGTTAACGGCTGTCCGGAAATGGCCCTCTCGCAGTCTCGTAAACTCGCTTACCGGCCCGATCTCCCGGAGTTTCGCGAGCTCACTTACTTGGTCATGCACAAAAAAATAGTGCTCGGAGGTAAGCGAGACTGCGAGACTCCGAAATAACCTGTTTCCGGACCTGACACTCCGGTCAAGATAAGCGATGGCGCGGCTCTGGTACGGCAGGGTGCTCTTGGATGGCCTGATGGAGGTGATGTTGTCCTGCCGGAGGCACAGAAAGACGTCGGAACAGTGGCGAGGAAAAAGAGATGGTCATCACCGATGAGTTCAAGTTCCCGCGGCCCCTTGATTGGTCGAAATTTACCGATGCCCGGCAGGTACGGGAAGTGTATGGCGTCTCCGCTGTTTTGCCCATCAAACACATTAAACGGCGCTGGCAGCGGACCCATGAGGAGCGGCCAACCAGGGAGGAGGAGAACCAGGTCGGCCTGGCCCTGGAACAACTCATCGACCAGGTCAACCATAACCTTGAGGCGCATGGTGTCGAGATTCATATTGTCCTGCAACGGAAGGAGGATGGCTATGGTCTCGATATCTATGATTGTACGGGGAAGGATGCCTGTCGCATCATGCAGGCCAAGAGTGTTGACCTGGCGGAGCTGCCCGTCCTGTTGAAAAACCTGCAGGAGGGCGCCGGTCTTTTGGTTGACAGTGAGGTTTGACGACAGCGCCGCAGCGTCGTACCCTGCTGTTATCAATGGCTCAACCTGCCGGGCGCCCTGCCGCTTCCGGGCTTCCTTTAAAAAAGTTGAGATGTGAGGTAGGCTGGCAGGCGTCAGGGCAAGCAAAAAAGGCGCAGCTTGTCACTCTTTTGCGTCTTGTCTGCAGGCCCTTGCCCCTGCCTTCTCCTGCACCTGTCAGATCGGCAAGGACAGGCACTAACAAAGTACAGAAAATTAAATGGTTGCCCAAAAGGCGCAGAGCAATTATAATTGATAATTATTATCTATAATCATAAGAGGTGTGGCAATGGATACAAATCCTAAAATCCGGATGACAAAACAGCGCCAGGTGATCCTGGAGGAGCTCTGCAAGGTCACCAGTCATCCCACTGCCGATGAAATGTACCAGATGATTCGTAAGCGTCTTCCCAAGGTCAGCCTGGGCACCGTCTACCGTAATCTTGAAATCCTCTCTGAGCTGGGTATGGTGCTCAAACTTGATGTGGGTGGCACTCAGAAACGGTTTGATGGTAACGTCGAAAACCATTATCATGTTCGTTGTACCGAGTGTGGTCGTGTTGGTGATCTGCACATGCCGACGGACAAAGAGATCGAACAAAAGGCCCAGGCCCTCACGGATTTTCAGATTAAACGCCACAGTGTAGAATTTATCGGTGTTTGTCCGGAGTGTCGAGAGGCCGGCAACCGCAGGGTTTCCTGAACAGCAGGCTGCTCTTGCAGCGGTTTTTTTATCATCCGACAATGATGAACTCGTAAAAATTGAACCTCGAGGATGGCTAAGTAGTGCCCGTCCAGAAAGGGCCTCTCGGAGTCTCGCGAGCTCGCTTACCTCGTCATGCTCAAAGAATAATGCTCGGAGGTAAGCGAAACGAAGTGGAGACTCCGATATCAGATATATACCTGTGCTTATTTTTTCGCACTCCTTGATCTCGAACGAAATGTCCTATTTCTGGACAGACACTAAGTAAAAAACATCAAAATATCTCCACAGGAGGAGCTGATGGCAGGACAACTGGATATCTTTAAGTGCGAAAAGTGCGGTAACGTGGTGGAACTTCTGCATGCAGGCGGCGGTGCCCTTTTCTGTTGCAACGCCCCCATGGATTATATGGCGGAAAACACCGTTGATGCGGCCAAGGAAAAACATGTGCCGGTTGTTGAAAAAAAGGCGGACGGCTATCTGGTCAAGGTGGGCTCGACTCCTCATCCCATGACCGAGGAACATCTCATCATGTGGATCGAGCTTATTGCCGATGGTGTGGTGCATCGCCGCTTTCTCGCGCCCGGCGATGCGCCCGAGGCCATGTTCGACGTCAAGGCGGATCAGGTCACGGCCCGCGAGTATTGTAATCTGCACGGCCTCTGGAGGAGTTAACAGCGATGTTGAGCGACAAAATGGTCACGGCCTTTAATGATCAGATCAATGCCGAGATCTATTCGGCCTATTTTTATCTGGCCATGAACGCCTATTTCGAGTCGAAGAGTCTGGCCGGCTTTTCTCACTGGATGCGTATGCAGGCCCAGGAAGAGATGCTGCATGCCATGAAGATCTATGACTATGTCAATGAGCGCGGCGGTCAGGTGGTGCTTGACACCATTGCCAAGCCACCGGCCCGGTGGAATTCGGCCCAGGAGGTCTTTGCCGATGTCCTGGCCCATGAACAAAAGGTGACCGGGCTTATTAACGAGTTAATGAACCTGGCCCTGGATGAGCGAGATCATGCCAGTGCCGGTTTTCTACAGTGGTTTGTCTCTGAGCAGGTTGAGGAGGAGAGTAATGTCGGCGCCGTGGTGGATAAGCTGCAGCTGATCGGTGCCGATACCAGCGGCCTCTTTGTCCTGGATCAGGAGCTCGGCACACGGCTGCCGCCCACAGTGCCCTAGGAGCCTGTCGGACTTAGAGAATCGTAGCGAAAATTCGAAAAAATCAAGGCCAGATTTACATGGATTTGAGGCGAATAGCAGAGCTATTTAACGAAAAGCCATGGGAATATGGACCGATTTTTCGAATTTGCAGTAGA
>PKTX01000001.1 GCA_002868945.1 Desulfobulbaceae bacterium | reverse complement strand
AAATAATGCTCGGAGGTAAGCGAAACGAAGTGGAGACTCCGATATCGCATATATGCCTGTGCTTATTTTTCTCGCAGTCCTTGATCTCGAACGAAATGATCTATTTCTGGACAGACACTCTCTAACTTCTTTACCTTCTCTATTTCTCTACTTCTTCCAAGTAACTTCATCGTAACTGCTTGAAATTGCGTTTTTTACATTCTTCTGTCTCCTCAATCCTGACTCCTGAATTCTCGCCGAAAAGGCAATGGTGGATAGGTGTCTCAAGTCGGAAAGTTAAAGTTCAGGGAATACCCTCACGTGAGCCTGATGCGACAAAACCTTGTCACTTTATACCTTTTGCCTGGAAATTCAAATTTTTCTTTTGAGCTCAATGCGGCTGTTCGGCCTGGGCCTTGTCCAGTTTGTCCTGGGCCTCTTCCCACCTGCTGTAGGACTGTTCCAGCTGATGTTGCAGCTCGGCGTACTCCTTGCTCTTTGCCGTGAATTTTTCCTGGTCCTGATAAAGGTCCGGGTCGGCCAGCACCTTTTCCAGGGCGCTTTTGGCTGCCTCCAGCTCATCCACCTTTTTTTCATGATCGGCAGCCGCCTTTTTCAGGGGGGCCAGCACCTTGTTCTGCTGCTGGCGCCGATGGGCCTGTTCCCGGCGAACCTTTTTGCCTTTGCCGCTTGCGCCTTTAACGGGCGTGGCACCGGGCCGGGGCTTGTGCGCGGCAGCTTCCCTCTTGTCGCGCTGGGTCTTGGCAATGTAGTAGCTGATATTCCCCTCATAGAGAAAAGATAGTCCCTCTTTGATTTCCAGGGTCTTGTTGGTGAAATGGTCGAGAAAGTAACGGTTATGGGAGACCACGATGATGGAACCGTCATATTGGCTCAAGGCCTCCATGAGAATATCCTGGCTGGCCATGTCCAGGTGATTGGTGGGCTCATCCATGATCAGCAGGTTGGCTGGCGTGGCGATCATCTTGGCCAGAGCCAGCCGCGACTTTTCGCCGCCGGAGAGTACCCCGACCTTTTTGTCGACATCGTCGTCCCGAAAGAGAAAGGTGCCGAGCAGGGAACGCATCTGACTGATGGTCTTGTCCGCCTCAACCATGCTCATGGTCTCCAGTACTGTGTAGTCTGGATTGAGCTCCTGGGCCTGGTGCTGACCGAAGTAGGAGATAATCACATTGTGGCCCGGTTGGATGCGCCCCTTGTCCGGCCTGATCAGCCCCCCCAAGATCTTGACCAGGGTGGATTTGCCGGCGCCGTTTACGCCGACCACGGCCAGTTTGTCGCCACGCTCCAGCTCAAAGGTGAGCTCATGGAAGACCTTGGTGTCGCCAAAGGACTTCTGCAGGCCCTCCACCACCATGGCCATGCGGCCGCAGGGGGCTGAGGGCGGGAACCGAAAGGAGATCTGTCGTTCGCTCTCCTCCAGTTCGATGACATCCATCTTCTCCAGCTGCTTGAGGCGGGACTGGGCCTGTTTGGCCTTGGTGGATTTGGCCTTGAAACGCTCGACAAAGCGCATGGTCTGGTCGATTTTGGCCTGCTGATTGGCATGGGCGGCCCGCAGGATGGCCAGGCGCTCTTCCTTTTCCCGGACATAGGTGGAGTAGTTCCCCTTGTAGATGGTGAGGTTGCCCAGGCTCAACTCCCAGGTGGAGGTGGTCAGATTGTCAAGAAAGGTGCGGTCATGGGAGATGATGAGCAGGCCGCCCTGAAAAGCGGCCAGGAACTCCTCAAGCCAGGTGAGGGTCTCAACGTCAAGGTGGTTGGTGGGCTCATCGAGCAGGAGAAAGGCCGGGTTGGCCAGCAGCTGTTTGGCCAGCATGAGGCGCATGAGCCAGCCGCCGGAAAAGGTACGGCACTCCTTGCTGAAATCAGCGGTCTTGAAACCAAGGCCCATGAGGATCTTCTCGATGTGCGACTGGATGGAAAAGATATCGGCCTGGTCCAGCTTATTCTGCAACTCGCCCTGGCGACTCATCAGCTCCTCCAGCTGCCGGGAGTCGGCCGCAACCTCGGCCATCTTGTCGTGGATCTCATCCAGCTCCTTTTGCTGGGCCAGCAGGGTGCTGAAGGTCTCCTTGGCCTCGTCATAGATGGTGCGATCAAGGCTGATACCGGTTATCTCCTGGGGCAGATAGCCGGTGGTATCATTCTTGGCCTTGGTAATGACGCCGGGGTCCGCCTGACTGACACCGGCGATGAGCTTCAGCAGGGTGGATTTGCCGGCGCCGTTGGAGCCCACCAGACCGATGCGGTCACGGTTGTTTATGCGAGCGGAAACATTGCGAAAAATATGCTTGTTGCCATATTGCAGGGAGAGGTCGTTGATGGTAATCATTTTTGTGAACCTTGTATGAAAATGTGTGGGCACCAGGTATCATAAAATCACTGGAAAGTCCACCTTGGCGAACTTTGATTGGCGGGTGGCTGGACCTGCCCGGAGAAGAGTCTTATGGGTCTGAAAAGCAGAGTCTTTACCAACCGGTTTGTTTCCTGGGCGGAGAGCGTGCCTGCGCTGTGCGATGCCGCCGCTCTGCCGGAACTGATCCGGAGCTCGGGTCGGTCCGTGCTGATCAAGCCGAATTTGGTGGAAAATCTGGCGCCGCCCATCACCACGCCAATCGGCCTGGTGAGTGTCCTGGTTGATTATCTGCGTGAGAGGGTGCCCGAGGTGACCGTGCTTATCGGCGAGGGCTGCGGTTCCACCGACTATGATACCGGCTATATCTTTGCCGAGCAGGGCTATACCGAGCTGGCCCAAGCCAGGGATCTGCGCCTTGTTGATTTGAATCAGGAGCCGTTGCGCCATCTGGAAAATTCTCAGTGCCAATGCTGGCCGCAGATGCACCTGCCGGAGCTGCTCTTTGATGTCTTTCTGCTGTCGGTGCCGGTTTTAAAGGCCCATTCCCTGGCCGGTGTCACCCTGACCATGAAAAACATGATGGGCGCTGCCCCACCCCGCTACTTTCAGCAAGGCGGGGCCTGGAAAAAAGCAGCCTTCCATGCCCATATCCATCCGGCTATTTTTGACCTCAACACCTATCGCACCCCTGACTTTACCCTGCTGGACGCCACGGTGGGCATGCAGCAGGCCCATCTCTGGGGACCCACCTGCTCACCCCCCAAAAACCGCCTGGCAGCAGCAGACGATCCGGTGGCCATTGATGTCTGGGGCACCACCTTGCTCGGCTTTGACTGGCAACGGATCGGTTATCTGACCATGGCGGATAATGTCCTGGGGACAGCGCGTTATGAGGAGTGTTCGCTGTAGCGATTCTCGTATAAAATCAAGATGCAGGGGGGGCGCGAGCTCGCCGTCGGTCTGCCGGCTATTTCTTGCGGGAGATGCCCAGCTCCTGACAGATCTGGGCGGCGATTTCCTCAATGGATTTACCGGTTGAGGAGATGTAGGGAATGTCATACTTGAGATAGATCTGCTGGGCCTGCTGGACCTCCTGCCTGCAGGTGGCCAGGCTGGCATAGGTGCTGCCGGCATAGCGTTTTTCCCGCATCTGGTGGAGGACCTCGGGTGAGGAAGTCAGGCCGATGGCCCGCTGCAGGTTGTTGGTAATGTGCTCGGGCAGGGTGTCACGACTCAGATCTTCGGCGGTGAGGGGGAAATTGGCCGCCTTAATGCCCATCTGGGTGGCGAGATAGACACTGACCGGTGTTTTGCCGGCCCGGGATACCCCGAGGATGATGATATCCGCCTCGTCATACTCCTTGATGTTAGTGCCGTCATCATGGCCCAGGCAGTAATGGATGGCCTCGACCCGTTTGTCCATCTTGTCGCTGTTCTGATGATGGGTGAAGCCCGGAGCGCGCAGGGCCTTGGCCTCCAAACATGACTCCAGTCGATCCAGAAGAAAGGCAAAGCCGTCGAAAAACTCCACCTCGGGCCTATCAAAGATGCGGCGGACCTCCTCATCCATGATGGTGGAAAAGATCACCGGCCTGAGCCCGGCGGACTTGGCCAATATCTCATCCATGGCCTTGCGGGCCGCCTCCGTAGTCTGGATGAAGGGATAGGTCTCTTCGTAAAAGGAGATCTCCTGGAACTGGCAGATAAGGGCCTGGCCCAGGGACTCAACAAGAATGCCGGTTGAGTCGGAAATGTAATAGATGTCTTTGGAGTTCCACATGGCGTCTATTCTGCTCTAAATGGCCGGCCGAGGCAATCATAAAAGTAAAGGGCGCGACGCATAACCACCATGTTGCGGGGTCGGCGGCTCAGACTGGGGAGGGCGGCTATATCGTGAGGGTCTGGCTGGCCTGATCGGTGCCACTTCTTGACGGGTGCTGCGGCCCGGCAGACTCTGCCGGTTGCTCATGGGCCACCCTGAGCCCCTGCTTGTTCCGTTCATCGTCCATGGCTTTTTCGGCAAGCTTTTCAATGAGCGGGGCCAGGCGAGGGTGGCGCTCCACGGCCTGCTCAAGCATTTTCTTCATCTGTTGGCCATGGTCATCGACCTTGGCCAGATCGTCTTTCTGGAACTCCTCCATCTCCTTACGGTTCTTCTCCAGGTAGGAAAGTATTTGTTGCCACTGGGCTCGGCGTTTGTTGGCCAGGACATTTTCCTGCTGCATGGCCTGTTTGTTGTCGGCAACGGCATAGGGGTGCCTGCTGATACTTTGCGATGCGGTTATCTCCGCCTTGCTGAATGATGCGGAAAAGGAGGAGAGCGACCCCAGGTCGCTGATCTGCAGGGCACTGTGCATGGCTGTTTCCATGTCACCGGCAAAGAAATCAGCAGCGATGGCGGACAGGGAGGTAAAGAGGCTGTTAAGATCGTCAAGCTCTGCAGCACTGAGATCGCCATGGACCGCGTAGGAGAAACTGTGGCTCTCCTCAGTGCGGGCGCTGAGCGCTGTGCCCTGGTTGTTGGTATCCTGCCATTGCAGGCTCTGACTGATGGCCGCTTGCCTGCTGCTGCTCTGCAGGGTGATCGTGTCCCCATCCCGGGTGGTGATGTTGATCAAGGTTTCCTCGAATGCGGCCTTGGCCTGCGTGGTCACGGATCGGACGGCCTGTGCTGCCGAAAAAGAGGGGGGCGGGACGGCGAGGGGATTGGCGGGTATGGTCATGTGGGCGCTCTCTGCATTGTCTGTTTAAGTAGTGTCTCTCCAGAAATGGCCCTCTCGGAGTCTCGTAAACTCGCTTACCGGGAGTCTCGTCAACTCGCTTACCGGCCCGATCTCGGCGTCATGCTCCAAAAATAATACTCGGAGTAAGCGAAACGAAGTGGAGACTCCGATATCGCATATATGCCTGCACCCCAAGGGCACCCGGAGTGTCGCAGGCTCCCTTACCTCTTTCAGGGCGCGCTTATTTTTCTCACACTCCTTGATCTCGAACGAAATGACCTATTTCTGGACAGACACTAAGTAAAAATCAAGATAGCCCACACATCAAGGGCTGGCGAAGCTAAACGACCAGCTCCACCTCTCCAGGCAGCGCGGACCACCTCAGTGGCCGGGTCAGAACGGTTATCACCTTTTCTGTCGGCACAACAGGTGTCAATCTTAAATTTCAGATGTGGATTTTTTGCGAGGAAAAGAACTATGGCCGGTGCGCGGAACTGATTAACAGCCTGGCACCGGCCGGCAGAGATGCTATTCCGTGATATTGTTGCTGATATAAGCCTGTTGCAGGGCGGAGATTTTTTTGGCGGCGGAAGAGGGCAGGGCGATATCGTAGCGTTGGATATATTCGGCCGCCATACGATGGGTGTTAAAGGTGGGGATGTTCAGCTCTATATTCTTGATACATTTGTCAAGGTAACGGTCATGTTGCTCATCATCGTAGAAGGCGTGCAGAACGTCGGGCAGCAGGGCGTAGAGTGAGGCGGCATCTTCGTTATAAAAGAGGGAGGCCCTGCTTTCGCTCAGACACGCCTCGTTGAGATCCGTTTCAATGCCGAACTTCCAACCGGTCTGGCCATTATGGTAGCCCTCCACCCACCAGCCGTCCATGGTGGAGATATTGGGCACACCGTTCATGGCCGCCTTCATGCCGCTGGTACCGCTGGCCTCAAGGGGCCGTTTGGGCGAGTTGAGCCAGGCATGCGCCCCTGATACCATGAGCTTGGCAATATGCATGTCGTAGCCCGGGATAAAGACGAGCTTGGCCAGGCCGTTTGTCTTGTCATAAAGATCCTTCTGGACGTCGAGAATCTGTTGAATCAATTTTTTGCCCGGTTCATCGGCCGGATGGGCCTTGCCGGCAAAGATAAAGTTGATCGGTTTGCCAAAGCCGTTAATGATTGCCGCCAAGCTGTCCAGATCGGCAAAGATGAGATCCGCCCTCTTGTAGGTGGAAAAACGCCTGGCAAATCCTATGGTGAAAACGCCGGGCTCCAGAAAGTTGTCATCATCCATCATGGAGAGGTAATTGGGCGGATCGATCCAGGTTTCGTACATTATCTTACGATGGTGCAGCAGCATGTTGTTTACATAGTCGATCAGGGCGTTATTGTCCTGTTGCCAGGCCTGATTGAAGTAGGTGCGGAATTTTGGATTGTTGAGCAGCAGGCCGGCATTGCTGAAGACCAGCGGATTTTCCTGCCACTGATTGAATTCGCTGAAACTGTTGTAGAGATCCGCCTTGGCGTCGCTGATCCAGGTGAGATGGTGTACACCATTGGTGATGGCGGTAATCTTGGGGGCAAATTCAGGAAATTGTTTGCGGGTTACGCCACGATGCAGGCGACTCACCGAGTTTGTCGCCCGGTTGACACGCATGGCAAAGGCGGTGAAGTTAAAGAAATTGCTCTGCTCCTCATCCAGGGCCAACAGGTGCAGGATACGCTGGCAAAAGTCATGGCCGAACTGATTGTAAAGATTTGTGTCAAAGCGATCATGGCCGGCCTTGACCGGGGTGTGGATGGTATAGACGATGCGTTTGGCCACCTGCTGGGCCGCAGCAAGGATATCCTCATCCGTGGCCATATACATATATTCGTCCCCCAGTTTTTCCTTGAGTAACTCGGCGATCAGGTGGAGAACAACCACCACGCCGTGCTGTTCATTGAGGTGTAGAATGCGGGAGGTGATGCCAAGGGCCTTTAAGGCTGGGATAACTCCGGCGCCCAGCAGGCGACGCTGGATGATTTTTGATTGATCGGATCGGCTGTCATAGAGATGCTGGGCCGCCTTGACAATCCAGTCCGGCGAAGAGGGAATGGCATAGTCGAGAAGGATCTCCGGGGTGAAGAAGTCGAGATCATGGTTGATCTCCATCTTCAACCAGAGCCGCGCATAGGCAATGGTTTTTCTGTCAAGCTCGTCAAAGAAGGGGATCTCAATCTCCAGGGGCAGATCCGGATTGTCCGGGTCTTTAAGGAGATAGAGTGATGGGGTATTTTCCGGTTGCCAGTCGGTTGCCGTGGAGATCTGACCGATACGGGCATCGACCAGCTGGGAGAAGTATCCTTTCCGGTAAAGCAGGGAAACCGCTACAGTGGGGGTTCTCAACTCCGCCATGCTCTTTAAGGTGTCACCTGCCAGAATGCCGAGTCCACCGCCGTAATTGGGAATCTTCTGGGGGCCATGCAGGAAGAGTTTGGCGTAGTGGTCAAAGACGGAGTTGGTGGAATCGGTAATGCCCAACTCCTGCAAATGTTTCTTGACCGGGTGAAAGACATCAAGATCCGCACCGATCTCCATGGTAATGTAGACAACGGAATTGCCGTGCGGCGCCGTAAGTGTGCCCCATACCCGATCCAGGGTTTCTTGAGAAACCCCGAAAAAGGTGCCCCACTTATTTTTGGCAACCATGGACTTCAGGGCTGTCTCTTGATCTGTAATCGTATGAATACTCATGTTTTCGCTATGTTATGATGATACAGCAAGGATTCCGGCATGCCGAAAAAAGGTATGATACCCTATCGAGTCGCCGACGGCAATCACCTGCTTGCCACTCTCTCCTGAGAAGGATTCCCAATTGAACCGGTTCAGGGAAATCCGACTGGCTTGAAATAAAAAAAATATTGAATTTTCACGGAGTTTTCATTAACGTTGACTCAAAATTTCTACTTTTCACCTGGCAATAATGTTCAGGTTTTTATATGTTGTTTTTGTTGGGTGAAAAATTTAAATTCAAGTTTAAGATCTCTTTTATTTTGCAGCTTGAAAAAATTCATTTTGAATGAGGAGAAAGTTGATGAGAGGAAATATATGTAAAGTCCTGTGTGTTGCTGGTTTAATCACCTCGCTGTCATTCTTCACTGCCGGCTGCGCCAAAAAGGCTGTTGATTCCGAAGCAGGTGGTGAGACAGTTACCGAGTCAACCTCCACCACCGCGCCGACCGAAGAGACCGCCCCGGCCGCCAGTCGTGATACCGGTGAGACTGCCGGCTCCTATGAATCCCTTGATTCCGGCAACGGTATGGCAACAGCTGGAGACTACAACATCCTTGAGGGCCGTACCCACGAAGGCATGGTGCCCATCTATTTTGACTTTGACAAGTCCAATATCCGCGCTGATCAGCGGGAGCGCATTGAGGCCAATGCCGAATTCATGAAAAATAATTCAGACCTCAAAATCACCATTGAGGGGAACTGTGACGAGCGTGGCACCAACGAGTATAACATCGCCCTTGGTGAACGTCGCGCCCAATCAGCCAAGAAGTACCTGATCAATCTCGGCGTTCCGGCAGACAACCTCTATACCGTCAGTTACGGCGAGGAGCGCCCGCTGCTCTACGGTCATGATGAATATTCCTGGGCCCAGAATCGTCGTGATGATTTTGTAATCCAGTAATTGTGATTGCCGACACATTATCAAGCCGAGAACCTTGTTCTCGGCTTTTTTTTATGATTTTCAACCACGGAGTTTTTTATGAATATGTCCAGAACCTTCTCACTTAGCCTGCTTTGTTCCTTTTTGATACTTGCCTTTTTCTTAAGCAATGCCCAGGCTGCCACACCCAAAATCGGCTTTATCTCGGTGCAGAGTATTCTTTTTGGTTGCCAGGACGGTCAAGCGGCTAAGCAAGAGCTGGATGCCAAACAGGATAAGCTCCGCCAGCAATTTACCCCTGAAGGTGCCAAGCTTGAGGCCCTTGTCCAGGAGATCGAGAAAAAACAGAGCGTCTGGTCTGCCGATGTCTTGTCCGATAAAGAGCGTGAGGCCTCAAGAATGGAGCGCGACCTGAAAATGAAGGCAGAGGATGCCCAGTATGAGGTCACCGAGTTACGCAAAAAACTCTTGGAACCCATTGTCAACAAACTGGATACTGCCTTGAAAAAGTTTGCCGAGGCAGAGGGGTACACCATGATTATCGATTCGGATGTGGCTGCTCGCTCAGGCATGATCGTCTATGGCGATCCCAGCCTTGATCTGACCGACATTATGATTAAAAAGGTTGACGCCATCCAATAAAGACCTCCACAAAAAGGGCGCAAGCCTTGCTTACATCCCGGCGTTGTGTGCAAAAAATAAGCCCTGAAAGGGGAACGACCATTTCCCAACAGCTCCAGATTGATTGATCACCTTCACAGCCCGTTGAAAAAGGTAGCGAGCGCAGCTGAGGCAAGAAAAAATACGGCGAAAAATGCGCGCCCGCAGGAGGTAAGGCGCCTGCGACACTCCGAGTATCCTTGGGGTGCAGTTTCCATGGGTTTCAGGAGCATTTCGGAGTCTCGCTCCGCTCGCTTAGCGCAAGCCGAATTGTGACGACGCATCAGCAGATAGCGAACGGAGAGAGACCTTGGAGCGCAGTAGTTTTTCAAGGGGTTGTTAACAAAGAGGGGGCGGTGTCGTTATAATCGACACCGCCCCCTCTTTGTTTGCTGCCTCGGCGCAGCGCTTCTTATCCGTCCCGCCTCCCTCTGACTTTCCGTTCTTTGCCTGCCTCGACAAAAGACGCGTCAGCTCTGCCTCATGGGCAAAAGGTGGCCTGTTGCATGTTAGTAATTATTGTTACATTGACGTGCCGTCAGGTCACCCTTACTTTTTAAGTATGGTTTACGGATTACTACCATTGGGGAAAGAGGGCCATACGTCTGACCTCTTTCCCGACCGAACCGGACGAATCAATGGTCACAAGGAGGCATGCCATGCATCGACTCACTGCACTTATTTATCAAAAAAGGCGGGCCTGGGTGATTGTTCTCTACCTGGCGCTCCTCTTCTCCTTCATGCTCTTTTCCGTCCAGCAGGCCGGGGCTGCAGATCAGTCCGACAGTGTGCCCCTGGTGGGTGAGGTGCTCAAAAACTTCCCTGACAAAGGCCGCCTGCTGATCAAGAGTGTTGACGGCGCCAGGCAGGAGGTCATCATCAGCCGGGACACCGAGTTGAAGGGGGTTTTGCTCCTTGAAGAAATAAAGGAACGACAGCGGGTGAAGGTCTGGTATGAAAGGATTGACGGTGCCTTGCAGGCTGTGAAAATAGAGGTTATGGCCGCCCTTGGCTGTTGATCCATGACAAGCCATTTTGCCCTGAAGACCATCTTGAAGAATTTCCATCTTCTTTCCGGAGGTACGTTATGAAACGGTATCATTGGTTGGTCATCCCCCTGGCGCTGCTCTTCGTTCTCGGTATCAGCCCGGCCCCTGCCGCGCCGCAGCCTCCCGCCCGCGCCTATTTTGATGTCAATCTCGGTCTGGCCGACAAACTTGAGACGCGTCTCATGCTCATCAACACCACCTTTGATCAACTCAGCGCCCAGGGTCTGGCGCCGCAATTTGTGGTGGGCTTTCGCGGTCCGGCCAGTTTTTTTGTCACCACGGGGGATGGCTATGTCGCGTCTGCTGATCTTGCCGCCAAGAGAAAAATTCGCCAATGGTTGCGAATCTTCACCAATAAAGGTATCGGCCTGGAGCAATGTCTGATAGCCGCTGCTATGCTTGGGATCAATAACGACGATTTCCTGACGGATCTAACCCTGGTTGACAACGGCTATGCGACAATGGTGCTTTACCAGAATAGAGGTTTTGCCCGGATCCCCATGGATTAATGAGAGCTCTGCGCTTGGTCGCACTCACTGGTAATTGGGGATGATGGTTTCCAGGAGATCTCGTCTGCTGAAGAGCACCTTGATGGGGATGTCGAGCATATTGGTCTCCAGGTGGCGCTTGATATTGACGATGCCGTTGCCATCCTGGCTGTCAACAATGATAATGATTTTTCTGGTCAGGCCGCCGAGCTGCCTGACCTCGTCCACAGACCGGATTATCTGACTTCCTGATGACACCACATCTCCGACAATGGCCACCCGATCATCCTGTCGGATCCGTGATTCGATCCAGCGTGGATCATTGAGATCGCCCTGCTTCTTGATGGTGTCGCGAATATAGAAAACGCCGATTTTTTTTAAGAAAGCGGCCCGACAGAGAATAGAGGCAATCCCATGATTGGGGCCGCCCACAGCCTGGATCTCCAGATCCTTTATCTCTCGAAAGATCAGTTCACCGGCAAGCTCTATCCCCTGATGCTTCAAGGATATTTCCAGAAAGTCAAAGTAGGTGTTGACGATCTTGGCCGGGGTCTTGAACTTGCTGTTTTTCTTATAGGCCCGGCTCATGATCAGTTCCATGAGCTGTCGGCGCAGCTCACTGTCCGATGTCGGTTGGTCAGGCATGGCAGGGCTCCTGGCGGCAGGCAATGGCCAGTGAGGCTATTTTTTCTTTAATACGGCTGACATCCGCCTCCAGATCCGTGCCGGAAATGGACAGGGGATAAATCGACTCCTTGCTGCGTCTGGAGACGCCCCGGTCATAATAGACATCATAGTAGCCCAGCAGGATGGCGCAGGCCGCCCCATAGTTGTCGGCAACAATATGCTCCTCCACCCGGCGCAGGTTTTCCCGACCCAATTTCTTTTGGATAGAACGGGCCGCGGCAAGCAGCTCCTCTTTATCCGTGGTGGCATAATCGGCAACCAGCCTGCTGATCCTGGCCTCTTGCGGAACGTCCAGGGAGATAAGCGGCGCGCTGCGGAGCTGCTCGTAAAAAGGTTCAGGGAGATGGACCTTGCCGATCACCCGGCTTTCATTTTCCACCAGGATAAAGCGCTGTGAGTCGAGGCCCTGCATGGCGGCAAAGAGGTTGTTTTCAAACTGTTCGTTGCTGGGCTGCTGTTGCTCGTTGATATGGCCAAAGACCGAACCCTTGTGATGGGCCAGGCCTTCCAGGTCCACAATCTGCAGACCTTGCTGCGCCAAGCGGTGCAACAGGATGGTCTTGCCGCTACCGGTGTAGCCGCCCACCACAAGCAGGGGGGCGGGCTTCGTGAAAAAGGCGCGGATATGACGGCGGTATGCCTTATAGCCGCCGGCCAGACGTCCACACGACAGACCGACAATCTGCATGAGGCCGCAGACCGCACCACTGCGCATGCCGCCGCGCCAGCAGTAAATAAGCGGCCGACAGCCGCCATGTTGGCGGATTTCCGTGACAAGAAAGGCCAGCTTGGGGCCCACCAACTCCAGGCCCTTGTCCAGGGCCGCCTCTCGGCCCTTCTTTTTGTAGAGGGTGCCGACCGTGGCCCGTTCCTCATCGCTGAACAGGGGGACATTGCGGGCGCCTGGTATATGGCCCTGGGCAAATTCAGCTGGCGAACGCACATCGATCAAAGGGGGAGGCGTTGTCCAGTCAATATCACTGCTTGCCGCTGAAGGGCTGTCGTTCTCTGTCGGTCCCGCTTGCTCAACCATACACTGCTGCTCCTACCTCAGAGCCGAGCCTCTCCAGGGCGGCAATGGTGGCCGGCGACTCCTCCAGGCTGTTAATGCCCACCTCGGACGGCGTGGCGGCATGGCCAAAAATCATCTTGAGGCCGGAGACGGAACATTGGCCGGTATCACCACAGCGCACGCAGGGGACATTGCCGGCCACCTTGACGCTGCCGACAAATTTCATACCCTCTTCCAGCATGTAGTTTTCAATAGCGCCAACCCCCAGTTCAGCAGCCGCCGGCAAGCCTTCCCGACCCGGTGGAATGGCCGAGGTTATGATGGCAGCCCCTGCTTTGCCGGCCATCAGGCCATGACGATGCCGCAGCGGGTAGAGCCGTTCCATAAAGGTTTTGGTACGGCTGTCAATGGTGGAGTAGGGCGTCCAGCCGGCAATGATCAGGCCATTGGCCTTAAAGACCTTTTCGGCAAGCTTTATACCGTCATCCTGGAGGACGCAACTGTTTGTAGCGATACAACCGAGGCAGGCGTTGCAGGGGGCCAGGCTCAGATCGCTCAGCTTGATAAACTCTGTTTGATGACCGGTGGCGGCCAGGGCAATCTGCAAGGCCCGATCCGTATTGCTGTCCGGTAGGGGTGAACCGGAGACACCGATAATTTTTATTGGCATAAATAAGCTCCTTTACGGGATATCAGGAATGGCTAGATACAGGATAGTGCTTATATTTCTCGCACTCCTTGATCTCGAACAAATAAGGGGAGGCGGCGAGACTCTGAAATGTCTTTTTCCCGAACAGATACTGTTCTTGCCCGCCCGGCGCCCAAAGACAAGAAAAGCCAATATTTTTTGTCAAACCTGTCGGGGGTGCTATCTCTTAGCCAGGCTATACCAATATGAGGCAAAAATACCGTAAATAAAGTTGAGGAGTACCACCACAAAGGGCATCAAATTACCGAAACCAAGGCCCAACATGCCCTTGCCCATGGTGGGCAGCACCATGAAGAGCATCATGGCAGAGGGCAAAAGGCTGAAGAGCATGCCCCGTAAGATGGTCCGGCTGCGCATGATGGGCAACAGCAGTAAAAGCATCCAGATACCGCCCCAGATCATTCGTTCATAGAGCCAAGGCGCGGTAAACTGAGGCTTCATGGTGATACCGAGAAAATCTGAAATGCCCACCTTGCCCATGGCCCAGATATTAAAACTATCCAGCAGGGCTGCCAATGCTCCGCCGGTAAATGCGGCGCTGATATACCGAATACTCTTCACGGTTTGCTCCTTGTTTTGCGCATTGTTGACGGGGAGTGCGACCTCCTGCGCCGTATCTTGATAAAGCGCCACTGTAAGCATGACGAGACGATTCGTCAATAGAGGTGCCTGCTTCCGGACAGGGAACCGCCTTGGCGCGGGGAGAGTGGCGGGCGGGCGAAGGCTGGCAGTAGGGAGCGAGTGCCGCTTGCGCAAGGAAAAATGCGCGCCCCGCAGCCGAATTGAGATAACGGATGACCAGATAGCAAATGCAGAGAGACCTTCGAGCGCCGTAGTTTTTCAACGGGCTGCCATGGGGCTGTTACCAGATACCCTTGATGGTCTCCCGACATTTGTTGCAGCAGCCGCCAGTCAGGTGGTTGGCCCTGGTATGCATACCAAAACGACTGATCAGTTCGGCGCCGCACGTGGGGCAATAGGTGTTTTCGCCGCCTTCACCGGGGATATTACCCTCATAGACATGACGAAGCCCCTCGTCAAGGCCGATCTGCCGGGCCCGGCGCAGGGTTTCCACCGGCGTGGGGGGGCGATCGGTCAGTTTATAGGTGGGATAAAAGGCGGTGACATGCCAGGGTATGTTCGAATCAACACTTTTAATGAAGCGGGCCAGATCCTGTAATTCCCGGTCGGAATCGTTGAGGCCCGGAATAAGCAGGGTGGTGGTCTCAAGCCACACTCCCAGCTCATGCATGAGACGCACATTGTCCAGAACGGGCTGCAGTCGGGCCGAACAGATCTTCTTGTAGAAATCGTCGGTAAAGGCCTTGATGTCGATATTAATGGCGTCGAGAAGCGGGGCAATATGACGACTGACCTCCGGCGCCATATAACCGTTGCTGACAAAGACGTTTTTCAGATCGTGCTCATGGGCCAGCAGTGCACAATCGTAGGCAAACTCATAAAAAATAGTGGGCTCCACATAGGTGTAGCTGATTGTGGCGCAGTCGGCCGCCAGGGCCGCCTCCACCACCTGGGCCGGGCTCCTGGTGCTGCCGATTATCTCATTGTTATGGAGATGCGGATATTGCGATATCTCATAGTTCTGGCAGTGCCGACACCTGAAGTTGCAGCCCACCGTGGCAATGGAGTAGCTTTTGGAGCCGGGCAGCACGTGAAAGAGCGGTTTCTTTTCTATGGGATCACTGTTGCCGGAAATAAGCCGGCCGTAAACCAGGCTATAGAGGGTGCCGTCCCGGTTCTCCCGCACACCGCATATCCCCCGTTTGCCGGGACTGATGTGGCAATGATGGTTGCACAGGCCACATACGACCTTGTTCTCTTCGGCTTTTGAATAAAAAAGGGCTTCCTTCATTTCTCCAGCTCCTGATCTGAAAGATTGTCGTGGTTGGCCGACCTCATTGGCCGTGGCCGCCGCCGCTGCCTTGAGGTAAGGGATCAAGAGCGCGGCACTATGGCAACTGCTGCGCCTGGCTCTGCATCGGCAAGACAACCATCACTCCTGTACAGCACCATAAAAAGAGGTTGACAAGGTTAAGGTGTCAAAAAATAAGTGTATCGTGGCCAGGCGGCATGGGGCAACAGCAAAATAGCGGGGAGGTCCTTTGTGGCAGCTTCTCCTGCTGGTTGCCGAAGCAAAAGTGGTCATTTTATTTCCCATGGCCCTTTTTGTTCTTATAGTATGAAGAAGGCATAGGGGTTTTATAAAATTTTCGCAGGGGGAAATGGTTATGACGGATATCGGCAAAGCAGATCTTCAGAAGCAGGCCTTGAGACCTCTCCAGGATAAAATGGCAAAAGAGGCTGCCCCCGGCAAAAAGGGGGTGCGGCAGAACGAAACAACGAGGCCTGTTGATGGACGGCTGGCCATGCAGGCCAACCTGGTTGAGTTTCTACTCGTGGTTAAGAAAGAGAGTAGCACCACTCTGCAGACGCAGGCCGCCCTTGGCCAATCGGGAGAGACAACAGGTCTTGACCTGGAGGCAATGGAGTATAACGGCACGCCCCTGGTTGAATTGAGCCCGGACGAGGCGAGCCGGTTGATTGACGAAGATGGTCATTTCGGCGTCAGCAAGACGGCGCAGCGTATCGCCGACTTTGTCCTGAGCGGCGCTGGTGATGATCTTGACCGCTTGCAGGCCGGTCGGGAGGGGGTCCTCAAGGGCTTTCAGGAGGCGGAAGAGATTTGGGGCGGTAAGCTCCCTGAAATCAGCTCTCAGACCCTGGAGAGGACGCTGGAGTTGATTGATGCCAAAATCTCGGAGCTGGGCGGCAGCCTCGTGGATGTCAGCGCCTGAGCAGTGACAAGCTGCCAACAGCATCTGGACAGCCGTGTAGCTCACCTGGAGGACGCTGTTTGGGTCAGTGCGGGGGAATTTGTAAATAGGAGTCTTTGAAAAAGAGAAGTGGCTGGGAGACAGGGATTCGAACCCCGATAGGCAGAGTCAGAGTCTGCAGTCCTACCATTAGACGATCTCCCAGCACGATGTCGAGATGCCTTATTTAGCAAGCTGGGGCTGGTTTGTCAAGGGTAATTGGTCCCTTGCAGGGCCATCTTTTGGTAACTGTCCGGAAATGTCTAACAGCCAGTTGAAAAACCACGAGGAGCCTGTCGGACTTAGAGAATCGTAGCGAAATTTCGAAAAATCAAGGCCAGATTTACATGGATTTGAGGCGAATAGCAGAGCTATTTAACGAAAAGCCATGGGGATATGGGCCGATTTTTCGAATTTGCAGTAGATTTATGTCTAAGTCCGGCAGGCTCCTAGGCGCCAAGGTCTCTCGTCGTTCGCTACCTGCTGATGCGTCGTTAAAATTCGGCTTGAGCTAAGCGAGCGGAGCGAGACTCCGAAATGCGCCTGAACCACATGGAAACTGCACCCCAAAGGTACTCGGAGTGTCGCAGGCTCCCTTACCTCCTGCGGGCGCGCATTTTTCGCCTCATTTTTCCTTGCCTCAGCTGCGCCCGCTACGTTTTTCAACGGGGTGCTAAAGGGCAACTGATCAGCAGTACCGCCGGTTGCGGCATATTCAAAAGCGATGTGTTCACCCTGTAGATGGCCGCAAGATGCGGTGTTGGTCATTCGTCACATCTTTGCTTAGATTTTCACCTGCCAGGTGGTACCGCCGGCAGCGTCTTTAATTTCGATATTCCGGCTCAAGAGACGGTCCCGAATCTCATCGGCCCGGGTCCAGTCTTTTTCGTCACGGGCCTTGTTGCGTTCGGCAATCAGCGCCTCGATCTGTTGGGGGCTGAGATCAATGGCAGACAGAATCTTCTCCTGTTTGGCCGTGAGGTAGGCCACCGGGTCCTGCTGCAGGATGCCCAGCAAATCACCCAGTTGTTTAAGGGTGGCGCCGGCCTGGCGCAGGCGGTCCAAGGTCTGCTGGCTGGGGGTAGGGGGCAGATGCTGGGCAATCTTATTGACGGCCTTCACCGTATCAAAGATATGGCCCAGGGCCTGGGCACTGTTAAAGTCGTTGTCCATGGCCTTGCAGAAACGCTCCTCCAGCTTTTCCAGCTTCTGGCGGTCTTTTTTGCCCACCGTGTCGGCCGCATCGGCATCCCCCTGGCGCGGCAAGCGGGTCAGGGTGGCCAGGCAGCCGTAGAGGCGATCGAGGCCGGTCTCGGCATCCTGCATGGCCTGGTCGGTAAAATCGAGGGGGGTGCGATAATGGGCCGAAAAAACAAAGAGGCGCAGGACCTCGGCCGGATATTGCTCCAGCAGCTCCCGGATGGTGAGAAAGTTGCCCAGGGACTTGGACATCTTTTCATCCTTGATGGTGACAAAGCCGTGATGGATCCAGGTGTTGACAAAGGGCTTGCCGCTCGCCCCTTCACTCTGGGCAATTTCGTTTTCATGATGGGGGAAGATAAGGTCCTTGCCGCCGCCATGGATATCAAAGGTGTCGCCCAGATATTTTTTGGACATGGCCGAGCATTCGATATGCCAGCCGGGGCGACCCGCTCCCCATGGACTGTCCCAGGTGGGTTCGCCCGGCTTACTGCTCTTCCAGAGGACAAAATCCATGGGGTTTTCCTTCTTGTCGCTCACGGCAATACGGGCACCGGCCATCATATCCGCCAGATTACGGCCGGAAAGGGCGCCATAGTTGGCAAACCTTTCCACCCGGTAGTAGACATCGCCATCCTGCTCATAGGCCAGTCCCCTGTCGATCAAGGTTTGGATCAAATCCACAATCTCGGGAATATGTTCGGTGGCCTTGGGCTCCAGATCAGGTTTCAGGTTGCCCAGACTTGCCATGTCTTCATGGAAGGCTTCGATAAAACGGTTGGAAAGTTCCTCGGTTGTGGTACCTTGCTCTGCGGCGCGTTTGATGATCTTGTCATCAATGTCGGTGAAATTTCTGATAAAGGTCACTGTGTTGCCGCGATAGCGCAGGTAGCGGACAATCATGTCAAAGACCAGGGTGGAGCGGGCATGGCCCAGATGGCAGTAGTCGTACACCGTGATACCGCACACATAGAGATTGATATGCTTTTCCTTGATGGTGGAGAGCGGTTCTTTTTTACCTGTTTTGGTGTTATATATCGATATGGTCATGATTGAGTGACTAGAAAGAAGAGTTTCCGGAACAAGAGTCGGCCAATATACCCGCTTCAAAAAAATGAAGCAACCATAGCATAGAAAGATGAAAGACTATAGCGAAAAACTGATTGAATCACGGACCCTGGATAACGGCATCACCGTATCCATCTTTGACCTGGGCAAACAGGTGGCGGCAGATCGTTGGTATATTAAGATCCTCTGCCGCCTGGAACTGCCGGTTGCCGATGACAGGCTGGGCGCTGCGGGCCTGCACGGCCCGGAACTGGAGGCCTTTCGACAGCGTTTTAACGGTGTCCTGGTCCATGAATTTGCCAAAGAGCGCCATTTTGTTGATGACCGGCTCAAGGATGAGGTTATTGCTGAACTGGTGGCAACCCTGAACAGAAACTCCATGAACTATGTGGCCAATCCGGTATTTGCCGACAATCTGGTGCAACAGAAGGTGGAGATGGTCAAGCAGGAGCTCAAGGTGCGCCAAGGACTCGACATGGTTGAACACGATATGGATGACGATGAGGGGCCGGCCGACTTTTCAGCCTGTTTTCGCGATTAGCAGACCTGTGCGGATCTGCCGGGTAAAATCCGGCGCTGCCAGGTCGCCACAGCCTGCGCCGCCGCCCTTTTTTTGCGGCAAAACCAGTCTGAAATGTGCTTGACAAACCAGGAGCGGCGCAGCATATTGCCGTTTCTCCCTGTTATCAGCCATATGATCATGTCGTGACGGTTGCATGTCGCTCGCTCAGCACGGTGAGATTATTCCTCGGAACACGACCTGATCCCCGGCCTCGGCAGCGTACCCCCGGCATATCCACATGGTTGGCGAATGCGTTGGACGACCCGGCAGACAGGGACATGGCAAGATCATAAGGCCCTGAAGGGGCGACATACTATATATAATGTACATTAAGGAGATATCATGAAGGTTTTGATCAGTGACAATCTTGAGCCCATCGGCGAAAAGATTCTTAGGGATGCCGGGCTTGAGGTGGATGTCAATACCGGTCTTGCCCCTGAAGAGCTCAAAAAAATTATCGGTGGATATGATGGCCTGGTTATCCGCAGTGCCACCAAGGTTACCGCTGAGATCATTGAAGCTGCTGACAACCTGAAGATCGTTGGTCGCGCCGGTATCGGCCTGGATAATGTTGATATCCCCGAGGCCTCCAAGCGCGGTATTGTGGTGATGAACGCTCCGGACGGCAATGCCACCACCGCTGCCGAGCATGCCATTGCCATGATGATGGCCTTGACCAGAAATATTCCGCAGGCCACGGCCCGTTTGAAAGAGGGCGGCTGGGACAAGAAGAAGTTTCAGGGCCGTGAGGTGACGAACAAGACGGTGGGCATCATCGGTATCGGCCGTATCGGCGCTATTTTTGCCGATCGCGCCAAGGGTCTGAAGATGAAGACCATTGCCTATGATCCTCATATGCCCAAGGAGATTGCCGACAAACTCGGGGTTGAGCTGGTGAGCCTGGAGGAGTTGTGTGAGCGCTCCGATTATTTCAGCGTTCATGTGCCGCTCACGAAAGAGACGGCCAAGCTGATCTCCACCAAGGAGTTTAAGGCCATGAAAAAGGAGGCCATGTTCATTGACTGCGCCCGGGGCGGTGTGGTGGATGAGGAGGCCCTTTATGAGGCCCTTAAGAACGGCGAGATCAGAGGCGCGGCCCTTGATGTCTTTGAAAAGGAACCCACCTCTCTGGAGACTACACCACTGCTTTCTCTGCCCAACTTCATCTGCACCCCCCACCTGGGCGCCTCCACCTCCGAGGCCCAGGTCAATGTCGCGGTGGCCATCTGTGAGCAGATGGCGGACTACCTCAAAAACGGCACGGTTACCAATGCCGTTAATGTGCCTTCCGTCAGCGCCGAGGTCCTGGCCAAGGTCGGGCCCTATGCCACCCTGGCAGAGATGATGGGCTCCCTGCATATGCAGATTGCCAAAGGCGGTGTCGAAGAGGTCGTCCTGGAGTTCGACGGTGAACTGGCTGAGATGAATACCACGCCGATTACCGTCTCCTTCCTGAAGGGCCTCTTTACCCCTATTCTCCAGGATGCCGTTAATTTCGTTAATGCGCCGATGATTGCCAAGGATCGTGGCATCAGGGTGGTGGAGTCCAAAACCAATGACTCGGATGCCTTTACCAGTCTCCTGACCATTGTCGTTAAAACCAGTGACGGGGAAAACCGACTGGCAGGTACCGTATTCGGCAAAAAAGAACCCCGCCTGGTACGCCTCAACTCCTTCAGGATGGAAGCCCTGCTTGACGGTCCCATGCTTTTTGTCTCCAACAACGATGTCCCGGGAGTGATCGGCTCCCTGGCCACCACCCTCGGCAATCTGGGCGTCAATATCTCCCGCATGACCGTGGGCCAGGAGGCCAGCGTTGAGTCCAGCAAAAACGTCATTCTCCTCAACACCAACAAGTTACTCAGCAAGGATGAACTTGAGGCGGTTCAGGCCCTGGATCATATTACCGACGCCATGGTCCTTGATATGTAGGGTCTCTTGAATAATGAGATATTTCGGAGTCTGACAGACTCGCTTTTCTGGTTGAGTTTGTGAAGCATAGAAAATAAAAGCGCGCCCTGAAAGAAAGTGTCCCGGGGTGCAGCATCTCGGGCATATGTGAGGTTTTTTTGTTTTCGGAGCGTCGAAAAATCGGGCACAAGAGCAATTATTCAAGATGGCCATAAAAAAGGGAAAAGGTGCAAGACATGGATGAGGAAAAATGCCGCTGTGCCGGCGGGGTGCTTAAGGACGGGAAATGCGTTATGCCGGAGGTGACCTTTACCGCCTTTATCATGTCGTTAAACACCTCGGCGCTTTTTCATCTGGGCGAGATCCCTGATCCGGCCACCGGTCAGACCGCGCAAGATCTGGTGCTGGCCAAACATACCATCGACACCCTGGATCTCTTACTGGCCAAGACAAAGGGCAATCTCACGGATGAGGAAAAAAATATTCTGGAGAAATTCATCTACGACCTGAAGATGCGTTACGTTCAGGTCGCCAAGTAGTGCCTGGCCGTAAATGGTCCTGTCAGCCGCTTTCTTTGCGGCAGCTCATCTGACTTCGAGGAGAGCGGCCCTCCCTTGACATTTGCCGGCGCAGGCCCCTGCCTTTTCATCCATCAGTAGAAGGATGCGCTTACCATGACTGCCACCCTTGATCTCAGGGCTCCGGCCAAGGTCAACCTGAGCCTTGAGGTGCTGGCCAGGCTGCCAAACGGTTATCATCAACTCGATACCTGGATGCACAAGGTTTCGCTCTTTGACCACCTCTCCCTCCGTCTCACCGGAAATGTCGGGATCCGCCTCAGTTGTGCGGATATGGATGTCCCGGCCGACGAATCCAACCTTGTCCACCGGGCGGCCATGGCCTTTTATGCAGAGGTGGGGCGCGAGCCGCAGGTGGCCATTACCCTCAGGAAAAAGATCCCGGTGGCAGCCGGCCTGGGAGGAGGCTCCAGTGATTGTGCCGCCACCCTTCAGGGTCTCAATCATCTGCATGGTAGCCCCTTGAGCCGGCAACGTCTCATGGCCCTTGGTGCCGGGCTGGGCGCGGATGTGCCTTTTTTTCTCTTTCCCTTTCCCTCGGCGCGGGCCCGCGGTATCGGTGAACAACTCATGGCCCTGCCGCCCCTGCATGACTGCTTCCTGGTCCTGGTGAATCCGGGAATTGCCGTATCCACCAAATGGGTCTTTGCAAATCTGCCCCAAGAATTCAGCGGCAGATCACAGCTTAATGAGTGGCGGAATTCACCAAAAACAGCCAATTATGCGTTGACAACAGCCGGTAAAACATATATTTTAGGCCGCGCATTACAAAGGTGTTTAGATTTTAAGCTCATTAATGACCTTGAACAGGTCACCATCGCTAAATATCCAGAGATTTTAACTATTAAAGAGGCCCTGCTGGCCCAGAAATCATGTGGTGCCCTGATGAGCGGCAGCGGCTCCACGGTTTTCGGTCTTTTTAGAGATAAAGATGACGCCTGTTCCTGCGCGGCACGACTAGAGGTCGAGTATCCGCACTGGCGCATCATGGTCACCAATCCCCTTGATGAGGCGGCCTGCTCACCGGAGTTATCGTAAACCTTTTTCAATATATTTTGTGAATTGTTGGGGCGTCGTCAAGCGGTAAGACACAGGCCTTTGACGCCTGCATTCGTAGGTTCGAATCCTACCGCCCCAGCCATTTCTTTTTTTTATATCATCACGTAGACAGGGCGGCGAAGAGACAGTAATGAAGGATAAGAAAGACATAATGCTTATTTCGGGCAATGCCAATATACCCCTTGCCCAGGATATCTCGGAGATTCTGGCTCTTCCCCTTGTTGAAAGAGAGGTCAAGACCTTCAGCGACGGTGAGACCTATGTGGAAATAAAGGATAATGTGCGAGGTCGGGATGTTTTTGTTATCCAGCCCACCTGTACACCGGTCAATTACCACCTCATGGAGCTGATGCTCATTGCCGATGCCCTGCGCCGCGCCTCTGCCCGCCGTATCACCGCGGTCATGCCCTATTATGGTTACTCCCGGCAGGATCGCAAAGTGGCGCCGCGCGTACCCATATCCGCCAAGGTGGTTGCTGAAATGCTGATGGCGGTCGGCATCCGCCGCGTCCTGACCATGGACCTCCATGCCGGCCAGATTCAGGGTTTTTTCAGCATCCCAGTTGATAATATGTATTGCGCACCTGTTATCCTTGATGATATACGTACCTGCTTCGGTAACGGTGACGTGGTTATGGTCTCACCAGACGCCGGTGGTGTCGAGAGGACCAGGGCCTTTGCCAAGCGTCTTGATGCCGATCTGGCCATTATTGATAAACGTCGTGAGCGCGCCAATGTTGCCGAGGCCATGAATGTCATCGGCGATGTCAAGAACAAAAGGGCGATCCTGCTTGACGATATGGTTGACACGGCCGGCACCCTGTGCGGTGCTGCCACCATGCTTTTAAAGGCAGGGGCCAAGGAGGTCCATGCCTATTGTTCCCATGCTGTTCTGTCTGGTCCGGCCATTGACCGGATCAGCGACTCTGATATAACCACCATGGTGGTGACAAATACCATTCCTTTGCGGGAGAATGCGAGAAACTGCTCCAAGATCAAGGTGCTTTCCGTCTCCAATCTTCTTGCCGAGGCCATACACTGCATTCACTCAGAGGACTCGGTGAGTTCTCTGTTTGTTTAGATTGTTATTAATCGAGGAGGTCCTCCCCATGATACAGATTGACGTAACTGCACAGTTAAGAGACAAATTCGGTAAGGGCGCCGCCCGCACCTTACGGCGTGACGGCCTCACTCCCGCGGTCCTCTACGGTCCCAAGACCGAGCCTGTTGCCCTGACCCTCAACACCCACTCCTTCACCAAGTCACTTTTTTCCCTGCAGCGTCGTAATGCCGTGGTGAATCTTGCCATTGAAGGTGATGGGCAGAAGAATGTGATGATCAAGGATATTCAGGTTGATCCGGTAACCAATAGCCTTGAGCATGCTGACTTTTATGAGCTGGACCTGGATCATGAGTACACCTACCCGGTGCCGGTTACCTATACCGGTAAGGCCAAGGGTGTTGATACCGGTGGCGACATGGAGATCTTTCGCCACAGCGTCAACCTGAAAGGCAAGCCCCTTGATATCCCGGACAGCATTGAGGTTAATGTTACCCCCCTGCAGATTGATGACAAGATTACGGTCGGCGAACTTGCCATCCCGGCAGGGGCCACCCTGGTGGATAGTCCTGCGGCAGTCTGTGTTACCGTAACCGGTTAAGACATAGATCTAGCTGTTTTTGCATTGGGCCGGAAGAGGGAGACCTTTTTCCGGCCTTTTTTTATTTTCAGGTGTTTCCTATGTATCTCATTGTCGGCCTGGGCAATCCCGGCGATAAATATAGCAACACCCGTCACAATATCGGTTTCATGGTGTTGGACCGTCTGCTCACTGAGGCCGCTGCACGCCCCCTTGCCTCAAAGTGGAAGGCCATGATCTGGAAGGGTCTCCTTGCCGGCCAGGGCATCGTCATGGTAAAACCACAAACCTTCATGAACCTCAGCGGAGAGGCCGTGGAACCCATTGCCTCCTACTACAAGATCGCCCCGCAAAACATTATCGTCATCCATGATGATCTTGACCTGCAATGCGGGACCATCAAGCTCTCGACAAAAAAAGGGCCGGGCGGCCACAATGGTATCAAGTCCATAATCCAGCGGCTGGGCACCAATACCTTTAACAGGGTGCGTATCGGTATTGGTCGACCCCCTCTGGCCATGCCGGTGGAGCGCTATGTCTTGGCGAAATTCAGCGCCGATGAGCAGGAGCTGATCACCCCCGCCATTGCCAGGGCGGGGGAGGCGGTCAGCCTTATTGCTGAAAAAGGCCTGGCCGGTGCCATGCAGGAGATGCATCGACGCTGATCGTTTCCAACCCACATTTCCACCAAGGTCAAACTGCTGCATCGCCGGGCAATCGGTGTCGAAAAAAATCACCTCAGGCCGAGACCTTACATCCCTATCCATATCCCTTGTTGCAATTTCGTTAAATTGTGCTATAATATTTTTTTATCTTAATCATAAGTTCCTATTCCTGCCCCCTCCATTGTTTCAATTGGCATTGAAGTATTTTTTGCGAAGATACTTTATTCTGAACGACAGGAATCGCTTGTTAGAGGAGAATCAAGGTGTTTAAAGAAGGCGATATGGCTGTCTATCCAGCCCACGGTGTTGGGGAAATTCAGGCAATTGAAACAAAGAATATGGCAGGCTTGGAGCAATCCTTTTATGTCATAAAGATCATCGACAGCGCCATGGTGGTGATGATCCCCTGCAACTCCAGCGAAAAGGTGGGTCTGCGGGCCATAGCGTCGCCTGCTGACGCGGATAAGGTCTTTGATATCCTGAAACAGACCGATGTCGAGATTGTCCAGCAGCCCTGGAATCAACGCTACCGTGAATATATGGAGAAGATCAAAACCGGTTCGATTTTTGAAATCGCCGCCGTGTTGCGTGATCTGTTCCTGTTGCAGCATGACAAAGAACTTTCCTTTGGCGAGCGCAAGATGGTTGACACGGCAAAATCCCTGCTGGTCACCGAGATTGCCCTTGCCCATCAGGCGGATGAAGATGAGGTTGCCAAGCAGATTGACGAAATCTTTGTTGTTGCCTGATGATCCAGCCCCAATAAAAGGCGCCATCTTGACCTGTAGGCGGTTCACCGCCTCGCCTGTTCTCGATTGCCACAAAAAAGAGCCCCGCCTCAATCAGGCCAGGCTCTTTTTTTGTGGGACCGGCAACAGGTATAAGCCTCTGCACTGTTAATCCTCCGTGACGTGATCCGCGGAATATATAGCCCCATAGCGCTCCTCTTTCCTGAATTCCCCTACGCCGCTGTCGGCTCATGACTCCCTCCTGTATATGAACGCCTCTTATTCCAACACCTATGAAATGTATGCCGGTCCCCATGACCAGGGGCACCGTCTCGACAAGGTGTTGCACAGCAACAGCCATCTTGCCGAACTTTCAAGGTCCCGGATCCAGAAACTGATCAAGGAGGGCCATGTCACGGTTAATGACAGGGAGGTCAAGCTCAGCTACAAGGTGCATGAAAATGATCATATTGCCGTGACCATTCCTTCGCCTCGTCGCTTAATTCTTAAACCGGAGAAGATGCCGCTGGGGATTCTTTTTGAGGATGAGCAGCTCATTGTTATCAATAAAGAGGCCGGCGTGGTGGTTCATCCTGCTGCAGGCAACAACCAGGGCACCCTGGTGCACGGTCTCCTCCATCACTGCCGGGACCTTGCCGGCATCGGCGGCGTCATGCGGCCCGGCATTGTCCACCGACTCGACAAAAACACCTCCGGGGTATTGGTGATTGCCAAAACGGACCTGGCCCATCAATCGCTGGTGGAGCAATTCAAGCAACGGCAGGTCCGGAAAATCTACCTGGCCATTGTGGCAGGCAGACCGCCGGACCGGCAGGGCGTTATTGAAACCATGATCGGCCGCCACCCCGTTCATCGCAAAAAGATGGCAGTGGTGACGCAGGGCGGCCGACCAGCCTATAGCGAGTATGAGGTTCTTGAAACCTTTGAGAATGCCGCCCTGCTGCAACTGGTCATCAGGACGGGGCGTACCCATCAGATCAGGGTGCATATGGCCCATATCGGCTGTCCGGTTATCGGTGATGCTGTCTATGGCGGCAAAAAGGCCCAGTGGCCGGGGGTGGCACGGCAATGTCTGCATGCCGCGCAACTGACCTTCACCCATCCGCTCACCGCGGAAATCCTGGAGTTCACGGCCCCTCTGCCGGCCGACATGAAGGCCTTGCTTGCTGATTTAGCCCATCGGCAGGGATAGGAGAGCAGGGTGCGCAGAAGGAGAGGAGAAAGAAAGGTGGTGGGCATTACCGGCCTGATCGGTTCCGGCAAGAGCCGCGTCTGTCGGTTTCTGGCCGCCCGGCTCACCAGCCGCCTTATTGACGCGGATGGCGTGGCCGCCCGCCTCATGGCAACGGGGCAGCCGGGGTGGCGGGCCATCAAGGATCTTAACAGCAAGTATATCATGGCTGATGGCCGTTTGGATCGTGCCCGCTTGCGCCGGGATATATTTTCCGACCCCGCAATCAAGGGCACCATTGACGCATTGATCCATCCGCTGATCCAAAAAGAGGTGGAAAGGGACATTGCCGCCTCTGCCGGCACGGTACTGGTTGAGGCCCCCTTATTGTTTGAGGCGGGCTGGCAGGATCTCTTTGATGTGCTTATTCTTGTCTATGCCGACCAGGAGGCCTGTGAACGACGGGTCATGCAGCGGGATGGCGTGGATAGACGCCAGGCGCAACAAGCCTTTGCCAGCCAGATGCCGGCTGCCCGAAAAATAGAACGGGTCCATCATGTTATTGACAACAGCGGCACCTGGTGCGAGACGCAACTGCAACTCCTGCATCTCGCCACCCTTTTAGAGCGCAACTCCGGCTCTCTTTGAGAAATGGTGGCTGTCGGCCAAAGATAAAAGGACGAGGAACAGACCGTTGAAAAACGTAGCGAGCGTAGCTGAGGCCAGGAAAAATGAGGCGAAAAAGCGCAGTTTACATGGGTAAATGAGCATTTTGAGCCGAATTTTGAGGACGCATCAGTAGATAGCGAACGAAGAGAGACCTTCGAGCGCAGTAGGTTTTCAACGGGCTGGCAAGATCCGCGCATATTTTCTGTGGTCAGGCAGTTTGCCGGCGGCCGGGAGGATTTCCCTGTCCTGCCTCCGACCTTGCCGGGCTAATACAGGCAGACAGGGGCAACAACAGGGGGAGTTCTTTTTTCAGTAGGGCGGCTAACCCACTTAATCCATTAAAAATACCTTGACAGGGCAAAATGGCCCCGCTATAGGTATTGAACATCTTGACTCATCCTGATGTTTTCGCTCCCCACTGCCAGGCATTTTATACTTTGTGAAAACCCCTTGCGAACGGGGAGCCATATCTGCTTTAATTTTCTAACGGCTCTTTAATATACGTTTCAAGAGGGTATTCACCCCTTTTTTTCTTTTCTTGACCTCCACATAACACTCTCTCGCATTAAACCTCTATTGCCGGGCTGTGACAATGCCCCTGGTTGTAGATCGGAAACTGTCTGTATATACCTTTATCCGCTAACCTCATTCCCTGTTTTCCGGGGCACAAAGAAGAACTATTTTGAAAGAAGAAACCGCTCGTAAAGAGACCAAAAAAACGAAAAAAGCCCCTATCATGGAACCTGGTTCCTCAATCCATCTTACCGATCTCAAAGCAAAGAAGATCCAGGATCTCACCGATCTGGCCAAAGATCTCGGCATTGATGATTTCAGTTCGCTACGAAAACAGGAGCTTATTTTTGCCATTATCCAGACCCAGGCCGGCAAAAAGAACAGCAAGAACATCATCGTCAAGGCGGATGGTGTGTTGGAGATCCTGCCCGATGGTTTTGGTTTCCTGCGGGCCCCGGCCTACAATTATCTGCCGGGTCCGGACGATATCTATGTATCGCCCTCGCAGATCCGCAAGCTTGGTCTGCGCACCGGTGATACCGTAGAGGGTCAGGTGCGCCCCCCCAAGGAGGGTGAGCGCTACTTTGCCCTGCTCAAGGTGGACAGCGTCAACTTTAATATTCCGAGCAACAATCTCAAAAAGACCCTGTTTGCCAACCTGACGCCACTGCATCCCAACGAACGTATCAAGCTTGAGTTTCAACCGGACCGCTACTCCATGCGGGTCATGGACCTGATGTGTCCCATCGGCAAAGGCCAAAGGGGACTGATTGTCGCCCCTCCACGGACAGGCAAGACGGTGATCATCAAAGAAATCGCCAACGCCATTACCCGCAACCACAAGGAGATTAAGCTCATTGTCCTGCTCATTGACGAAAGGCCGGAAGAGGTTACCGATATGGCCCGCAGCGTCAATGCCGAGGTGGTGAGTTCCACCTTTGATGAGCCGCCCCAGCGCCATATCCAGGTGGCGGAGATGGTCATTGAAAAGGCTCGCCGCCTTGTGGAGCATAAATATGACGTTGTTATTCTTCTGGACAGTCTCACCAGGCTTGCCAGGGCCTATAATACCGTTATCCCGCCCAGCGGCAAGATTCTCTCCGGTGGTGTTGATTCCAACGCCCTCCATCGTCCCAAAAGATTTTTCGGTGCTGCCAGGAATATCGAGGAGGGCGGTAGCCTGACCATTATTGCCACGGCCCTGGTGGATACCGGCAGCCGCATGGACGAGGTAATCTTTGAGGAGTTCAAGGGGACCGGCAACATGGAGGTGATCCTGGATCGCAAGATGGCTGATCGCCGCATCTTCCCATCAATCGACATGAACAAGTCAGGAACCAGAAAGGAGGATCTCCTCCTTGATCCCGAGGTCATGAACCGTTCCTGGATCCTGCGCAAGCTGTTGTCCTCCATGAATCCGGCCGACGCCATGGAGTTTATGGTGGACAAGATGAAGGGAACGCGCAACAACGAGGAATTTCTCGACTCCATGGCTCGCTGAGCCGCCCCTCCTTCCCTCGACTTTTTTCTTAAGGTATTGCAAAGATAAAATTTACGAGTATAATGCCTTCCTTCCGGTCTCAATCCGCGACTGGTGACTAACTGTCTAAGCTGTCGGGGTTTTTCTGGATTTTTGTCCTGAATACACACAAACGAAGGTAGGGCACTACCACAAAACATAATAGGATTTACCATGAAAAAAGATATTCATCCTGAATACCAAATTATTAAAGCCACCTGTGCCTGTGGAAACGAGGTGGAGATCGGCTCCGTCAACACTGAGATGAACGTGGAAATCTGTTCCGCCTGTCATCCTTTTTTCACCGGCAAGCAGAAGCTTGTTGACAGTGCGGGTCGGGTTGAAAAATTCTTGAAAAAATACGGCCGTACCCTGGAGAAATAAGCAGAAGAGTACCTCTCCTCTTCCTGGCTGCACCCCATGGATATTTTCGATAGATTTGCTCACCTTGACGAGAAGCTCAGAGAGCTTGAGGGAAAGCTCTCTGATCCCGCCATTCTCGGTGATCAAAAGCAGTACCGTCAGGTGGCGCAGGAGCATGCCCACGTCACCCACCTGCATAATCTCTACGCCGAATATCAACATGTTCAGCAGGAGCTCAGGGACAACCGCGAGATTCTTCATGATGACGATGAAGAGCTGCGCGAGATGGCCCGTGAGGAAATAGCTGAACTGACCGAGTCTTCGGAACGTCTCAATGCCGAGCTGCGCCTGACTCTGCTGCCCCGTGACCCTAACGATGACAAGAACATCGTGCTGGAGATTCGGGCCGGCACCGGTGGTGATGAGGCAGCCCTCTTTGTTAATGATCTCTTTCGCATGTATAGCCGCTACGCCGAGATGCAGGGCTGGCGGGTGGAGATACTCTCCAGCAATCCCATCGGTATCGGCGGTTTCAAGGAAATCATCTGCCAGATCAGCGGCAATCAGGTCTATTCCAAACTCAAATATGAATCCGGTGTTCATCGCGTCCAGCGTGTACCGGCCACCGAGACCCAGGGTCGCATTCACACCTCGGCGGTGACCGTGGCTGTCCTGCCCGAAGCCGAAGAGGTCGAGGTTGATATTGCCCCGACGGATCTACGCTATGACGTCTTTCGCGCCTCCGGTCCAGGCGGCCAGTCGGTAAACACCACAGACTCGGCCGTGCGCGTCACCCATCTGCCCACCGGCCTGGTGGTGAGCTGTCAGGATGAGAAGTCCCAGCACAAGAACAAGGAGAAGGCCCTGCGTGTCCTGCGGGCCCGCCTGCTCGATAAAATGCAGCAGGAGCAGCATGACCGTATCTCTGAAGATCGCAAGAGCCAGATCGGCAGCGGTGACCGGAGCGAACGGATCCGCACCTACAACTATCCACAAAGCCGCATAACCGATCACCGTATCAACCTGACCATCTACAAACTTGAAGACGTGCTGGTCGGCAAGCTGGAGCATATCATTGATCCCCTGATCGCCACTTTTCAGGCCGAGGCCTTGAAAACTCTGCAATAAATAGTAGCATGGCGATCTGGCAACGAGCCACACAGGACAAGGCAGTCGCTGACCGACAGCCGATGCCTTTCGCGTCATCCGCCTTCAGACCTCTGTTGCACAACACCATTTCTTGCTTGTCTCGGGAGCGCTATCCGGCCAGATTCGTCCCTCCTCAAATTCCTTCCGCCACTGCCACGAATCCATGACCACCGTTGCCCACCTCTATGCCCAGGGAACAGCCAGATTAGCGGCAGCGCAGATAGATGATCCGCAACTGGAAAGCGCCTGGTTGCTGGCCGATATCCTCGGTCTTTCCAGGGCCCAGATATATATTGACGGAGAGCAGGACGTGGCAGAAGGGCAGGCCGCGCTTTTCCATGATTCCATTGAGCGCCGGATGCGGCATGAACCCTTTGCCTATATAGTCGGTCACCAGGAGTTCCGGGGCCTTGATTTTCAGGTGTCACCGGCAGTACTCATCCCGCGGCCCGAGACGGAACTCCTCGTTGATGAGCTCCTTACCCTGATTGATCAGCCGCGTACCTTCAGCGGCACTCTTCTTGATCTGGGGACCGGCAGCGGCATTTTGCCGGTGAGCCTGGCCCGTGAGCTGCCGCAGGCAACCTTTGTTGCCGTTGATCTGTCGCTGCCGGCCCTTGTCGTGGCCCGTCAGAATATCGAGCGGCACGGTGTAGCGCACCAGGTGGCCCTGATCGCCGCCGACTTCCTCACCGCCCTTCACGGCACAGCGCAATTTGACTTCATTGTCGCCAATCCTCCCTATGTCAGGCGAGCGTCCTTTGACGAATTGCAACCCGAGGTGATCGACCATGAACCGCATCTCGCCCTGGATGGCGGCGGCGAGGACGGCTTGGCCCTCATTGCTGGTTTTGCCCCAGCCCTTCGACACCATCTGCGCCCCGGCGGCTGGCTTGTCATGGAGATCGGTTATGACCAAAAAGAGGCTATATTGCAGCTCTTTGCAGGTTTTTCTTTCTTTGACCAGCTGGGCGTGCTAGATGATTATGCTGGCCTGCCTCGCCTTTTAAAGGCCAGGCGGCGACCTTGACAGAACCCCTGCCGCCTTTACCAGCCCTTTGAAAAACTACTGCGTTTGCTGCTGCGTCGTCAAAATTCGCTCAGGTAAGCAAGCCTGCGAGACTCCGAAATGCTCCTAAACCCCATGTAAACTGCACGCCAGGGGTACTCGGAGTGTCGCAGGCCCCCTTACCTCCTGCGGGCGCGCATTTTTTCGCCTCATTTTTCCTAGCCTCAGCTTCGCTCGCTCCCTTTTTCAACGGGCTGTTACCCCTCTTGCCTGCGCACCTGCCATCCAGGGCCAAAAGCCGACAGCCGGGATGACGCCGCTGAACAGGCCGTTCTTGAGGGCGGTCATGCCGGCAGCTCTTCCCGTTTATTAATCTTCAGCCCCCTTACCTATAAAAATGGACAAGATACTTATTGAGGGCGGTCGCCCCCTACATGGAACAATCAGGGTCAGCGGCGCCAAAAATGCCGCCTTGCCTCTTATTGCCGCCACTCTGCTCTGCCCCGGCGAACACACCCTTTACAATGTCCCTGATCTTCGCGATATCCGCACCATGCTGCGACTTCTGGAGACCCTGGGGGCCACCTATCATTATCCGGAACCACACACCCTGAAAATAAACTCCGATGGTGTGCAGGGCTTTGAGGCTTCCTATGACCTGGTGAAGACCATGCGGGCCTCGGTGCTGGTTCTGGGACCCTTGTTAGCCCGTTTGCGCCGGGCCCGGGTTTCGCTGCCCGGCGGCTGTGCCATCGGCGCCCGTCCCATCAATTTCCATATGCAGGGCCTGCAGAAGCTGGGGGCCGAACTGGAGCTTGAGGCGGGTTATGTGGACGCGGTGGTCAAAAAACGTCTGCAGGGCGGTACCATTTATTTTGATGTGCCATCCGTGACCGGCACCGAAAATATGCTCATGGCTGCTGCCCTGGCCCAAGGAACCACCCTCATCAAGAACGCTGCCAAGGAGCCGGAAATAGGCAATCTCGTCGATATGCTGACAGCCATGGGCGCCCAAATAAGCGGTCGCGACACGGACATGCTCACCATCCAGGGGGTTGATGAGCTGCAACCTGCCGCCACCACGATCATTGCCGACCGCATTGAAACCGGTACCTATATTGCCGCCGTGGGTACGGCAGGTGGTGAGGTGACTCTGAGCCACTGTAATCCCCGGCATCTCCCCTCCTTTCTGGAGAAGATGCGGGCAGTGGGGCTCTCTATTGAAGAGCATGATTCCTCCATTGTGGCGGCCCGTTCCGGTCCCATTAAAAGCGTGGATGTCAAGACCATGCCCTATCCCGGCTTTCCCACCGACCTGCAGGCCCAGATCATGGCCCTGATGACCTGCAGCACCGGTCTCAGCGTTATCGATGAAACCATCTTTGAAAACCGCTTCATGCACGTTGCCGAGTTACATCGGATGGGCGCGGATATCAGGGTGGAAGGTGGTCGGGCCATTGTTTCCGGCACCGGCCGCCTCAGCGGTGCACCGGTTATGGCTACAGATTTACGGGCCAGCGCCTCCCTGGTGGTGGCCGGCTTGGCTGCGGAAGGGGTAACCACCATCTCCCGGGTCTACCACCTGGATCGCGGCTACGAAAGGCTGGACGAGAAACTGCAGAAGGTGGGGGCCTGCATCAGACGGGAAAAGGAGTAGAGGGTTACCAGGTGCCTGTCCGGAAATGCGCCTCTCGGAGTCTCGTAAACTCGCTTACCGGGCAGATCTCCCGAAGTCTGGCGAGCTCGCTTTTCTCGTCATACTCAAAAAATAATGCTCGGAATGGAGAAGAGATGCCTGTACGCCAAGGGCGTTTCTTTCAGGGCGTGCTTATTTTTTTGCCCGCTTTTATCTCGAAAAGGCATGTAAGCCTGTGAGACTCCGAAACAACCTGTTTCCGGTCAAGACATGGTTGAAGCGGCCTTGCGCAGGGCCTTTTCCAGGGCCTTGTAATGGGTGTTGCCGGCAAAGTGGAGGGGGCTGTGGCCGCTGATCGGGTCAAAAGCGGCCGGATCGGCCTGGCAGTGAAACTGCACCTCCCGGGCCACCTTTTCCAGGGCCTCGTCAGGGGTACAGCCCAGCAGCCGTGACAGGGCCATCCAGGTGGCGCCACATGAGGCGCCACGCTCGACCGTCAAGGCCTTGATCCGCTTATCTTTCAGGGTGACCCGGTATCTGGGGATGCCGAACTGTCGACCGTAGCTGCCCAGCTCGGCATGTTCAGCCAGGCCACAGCAGGTAAAGGGCGAGCGGGCCCCGGCAATCTTGCGGGGCCCACTGGCCACCATGACCACGCCTTGTCTACGGCAGTAGTGGCCGGCAAAGTCGGCCAGGTCCGGATGCTTGAGGAAACTGAGAACGATATTGCCTTGAATCCGTTCTGGAAAGTAGGGGGCCGGATCGTCGATGAATTCCGGCAGGTTGGTTGGAAAATCAAGCACCTCAACAATGCTGATCCCCCGGCCATACTCTAAGATGCCCCGGATCTTATTGGCGGCGGCGCCATTCTGCTGAAAGACGGTGATTCGGTCGCCGCTGTGGGCTGAACTTACGTGTTGCGGCATGGTAGTGCCTGGCTTAATGCGTCATGTCGCTCTGTTCCGACATGTACTCATCATCCTCGTCATAGGAGGTGTGATAGAGGGCAAGCTCCTCAATAATCTTGTCGCGACACATCTCCATTCTTTCATAGGGAAGATCAAGGATCAGGGCCAGATCGTCAAGGCCACGCCCCTTGTTGAAGTGCTGATCAACAATGAGGTTCTTCAGGAAATCATCGATAATGATACTGCGCAGGGCAGCATTAATAGTGGTGAGGGCGACAATGGCTTCATTAAAGGTCTTGCCGCGTGCTATTTCGCGACGAATGGTCTTTACGGCTTTATCGTAGATCTTACTTGTGGCTTTATTGGTATAGTCATCAAGGTCGTGGTGGCTGCGTGACTCTGGCATGTATTACCTCTGGTGGTGACAAGGGGTGTTGCTGGATAATGTGAGAGAAAATATAAGAATCAGTGATCTTGAAGGCAATGATTTATTTCTCGATGAGACACTCACGGAAAAGGCCTTTTCGGCTTGCTGCTAGGGTAAAAAAACAGACCGCATTTTAGCAGACTGGAGCTGGTGGGCCAAGCTTTTTTCAAGCCGCCGCTGACCTGTTTCAGCCCCCTAAAGACAACTCCTTAAAATAGTTTCTATTTTTTCTTGGTCATACTCCTTGAGGCGCCACAATTTGGCCAGGGGCAGACTCTGTTCAGCCAAAAACGGAATGGTCTCTGGCGCAATGCCAAGCTCAGCGAGACTGGTGGGGCAACCGGCCCCTCTGAGCCATTCTTGCAGACGGGCAATACCGGCCCGGGCAGCGGCCCGGCACTCCTTTTGCTCCACCTGAAAGACACGACGACCAAACTGGGCGAATTTATGCGGAGCTCTTTCCGCCTGGTGAGCGAGCCAGGCCGGCATGACGACGCTCAGGCCGGCGCCGTGCGCAATGTCGTGGTGGGCACTCAAGGTATGTTCAATCATGTGCATGGGAAAGCCGACAAGACCAAGACCGGCAGCGGTCCAGCCATTGAGTGCCAGGGTGGCGCACCACATTAGATCGGCCCGTCCCTGGTAATGACAAGGATCGTGCAAGACCTTGTCGCAGCTTTCCATGATGTTGATGACCAGGCCCTCCATGAAGCGATCCTGCACCGGTGTGCTTGCATCGGCGGTGGTAAAATAAAATTCCAGAATATGGGCAATGGCATCGGCGGCGCCATAGGCCGTATAGTCGGGAGGCACGGTATAGGTGAGGGTGGGGTCCAGAATGGACACCACCGGATTGAGCAGCCTGTTGCCGGTGCCGAACTTGACCTTCCGATCATCATGGGTGATGACCATGCCGCCGTTCATCTCCGAGCCGGCGGCAGCCAGGGTCAAGACACAGGCCAGGGGCAGGCACTGCTTGATCGATTTCTTGCCGTTGAAAAATTTCCAGACATCATGATCAACAAGGGCGCCGGCGGCAATGGCCTTGGCGCTGTCAATAACCGAGCCGCCTCCCACGGCAATCACCATGTCCACCTGTTCTTCCTTTGCCTTGGCAATGCCCTGCCGCACATGGCTGAGCAGTGGGTTTGACTGCACGCCGCCATGGTGGATTATGGCGACACTGCAGCTCTGCAGGCTGGCGGTAACAGCTGTCAGAATGCCGTTTTGCCGAATGCTCTGCCGGCCATAGACCAGCAGGGCCCTGGCACCCAACACCTTGGCCTCACTGCCGATCTCCTGCAGTCGGTCGGCCCCGAAGATGATTTTTGTCTGGTTATGAAGGACAAAGTTTTGCATGGCGCGGCTGATGCTAAAGGAGACCTTCCACAACCTTGGTCAGGCGAATGTAGTCGGCAATGGTCAGGGCCTCGCCGCGGATCGTCTCCGGCAGGCCCGTCTCTTGAAGGGCCCGACCGGCCTGCTCTTTGGAGAGGGAGAGCAAGGGGGAGGCGGCCAGGCAGTTGATCAGGGTCTTGCGTCGCTTCTGGAAGCCGGTCTTAACCAGTTTTACCAGCAGCTCACTGTTATAGTCCTGCTCCACCCTGGGCTGAAAGGTGATTTTCACCACCACCGACTCCACCTTGGGACGGGGGTGAAACTGCTCCGGGCTGATCTGCATCAGGTTTTTAACAGTGGCGCATTCGCCGAAAAGGACGGAAAGCACCCCATACTCCTTGGTGCCGGGCGCCGCACAGAGGCGCACTCCCACCTCCTTTTGCAGCATGAGCACAGCCCAGGCCATAATATCCCTGTGTTGCAGAAGTTTAAAGAGCAGGGGGTTGGAGATGGAGTAGGGCAGGTTGGCGATAATCTTCAGGGGGCTGCCGTGTTCACGGGCCAGCTGCGCAAAATCGGTCTTAAGAATATCCTGATGGATTATCTGAGTATTTTCTGGCAACGACTTGTTATTCTGATGATATTTGAGAATGCCTGAGTCAAACTCAATACCGATCACCCGGCCGGCCCTCTGGCAGAGCGGCAGGGTGAGGGAGCCGAGGCCCACGCCGATCTCAATGATTGTATCGGCCGGGCCGACCTCGGCCAGCTCCACAATACGTTCGGCAGTGGCCTGGTGGACAAGAAAATTTTGTCCCAACTTCTTTTTAGGGGCAAGCTCGTTGGCCTGCAGGATCTTTTTTATATCAGTTCGATTCATCAGCGAGTTCGCTCTGCTCCATTTTTTTGAGGCGCTTGTTACGCAGGCGGGTAAAGAGCTTCAGGGTGTAGTAGTAGCTAAGCGCGGTAAAGGGCAGGGCGAGCAGGGCGCCGCCCACCAGCAACACCGTAATGGCATCAAAACCAAGGCTGCCGATGGCGGTTAACGAGGCCTTGAAACCGTCAAACCCGGCAGATGATGACAGGGTGGCCATGACGGCCTGCATGCGTTGCCAGGAGAGGAGACCGGGCAGAAGGGTGGTGCCGATCCGCCAGCTCAGATAGTATTGGAAAAAAAAGGTGAAGGGGTTACAGGCCACCACCGAGGCGAGAATGCCGGCCACCTTACTGGCCCGGAACAGCAGGCAGAAGGTCAGAGTCAAGATGGTATTAAGGGGAAGGGTCGGAGTAATTCCTATGAAGGTGCCTATGGCGACACCGCGGGCCAGTGATTGCGGGTCACCTTGGAGGCGTAAAAACTTCAGGTAGTAATATCGAATAAAACGTATAGGCATTAATCACTTTTTCTCTGCTATGGATACTGCATGCGTGAAAGGAAGAAATTACCACACAATGCCGGCTACGTTGAGAGGTTTTCTCCACCTCAGCAACTATTTAGTGCCTGTCCAGAAATGGCCCTTTCATCCGATCTCGGCGTCATGCTCAAAAAATAATGCTCGGAATATCAGATATATGCCTGCGCTTATTTTTCTCGCAGTCCTTGATCTCGAACGAAATGACCTATTTCTGGACAGACACTATTTAAGCGCCATTGTCCGCCCCGGTTCTCCCCATGCAGGTGCCGAAGGAGTGGCCTTGTCCGGCCGGAAAGCAGCTCGCAAGTCAATACAGGGCTTCTTTCTACTTTATTTGCCGACAGCTGTCTTGAACAAAAAAAAACATTATTTACCGACTGCCGGCAGCCATTTCAGACCGCCTGTCAATAGCGGAGAAAGGAGATGGATTTCGGTTCTGGTGCTGGGTGGAATATGTGCAGGCCTAGCTGGATGAAACGTCCTCACATGAGGTGCGGAGAACGCGAATAGACATCCAGATCAAGGGCGTCGCTGCCGTGCAGGCGGTAGTGGTGAAATGCCGCCAGACAAATCATGGCGGCGTTATCGGTACAGAAGGAGACCGGCGGCATGGCCAGGCTGAGACCGGCCTTGTCACTGGCGTCACGCATGGCATGCCGTAGTCTGGAGTTTGCTGCCACACCACCTGCCACGACAATATTACGACAACCGGTATCAACACCGGCCTGGATAGTTTTCGCGCTAAGCACATCAACCACCGCCTCCTGGAACGAGGCGCAGATATCAGCGACAGGCAATGGCGTGTTGTCGGCCCGCAGCTGATGGATATGGTTGGCCACCGATGTCTTGAGGCCGCTGAAACTGAAATCGTAGCTGCCCTTGGCCAGCCACGACCTGGGAAAGGCAATAGCTCCGGCATCACCTGACTCGGCAAGCTTGCCGATGGCCGGACCACCGGGATAGGGGAGCCCCAGGAGCTTGGCCACCTTGTCAAAGGCCTCGCCGGCCGCATCATCGCGGGTTCTGCCCATCAGGCGGAAATCAGTATGGTTGACGACATGAAAGATCGATGAGTGACCACCGGAGGCAATGAGTGCCACAAAGGGAAATTGCGGTGGCTCTTTGCTCAAAAAAACAGAGAGCAGATGGCCGGCCATATGATCCACCCCGACAAAGGGTATTTTTTTGATCAGAGTGAGAGCCTTGACAAAGTTAAGACCGACCAGCAGGGATCCGACCAGACCGGGACCCACCGTGACCGCCAACAGATCGATGTCGTCAAGGCAGACCCGAGCATCGGCCAGGGCCTTGCTCACCACGGGATAGATATTTTCCAGATGCTTGCGCGAGGCGATTTCCGGCACCACGCCGCCATACTCGGCATGCACGGCGATTTGCGAATCCACGACATTAGCCAGCAGCCGGTTGTCGTCACGCATTATGGCCGCAGCGGTTTCATCACAAGAGCTTTCAATTCCGAGAATGAGCATATTTTTCTTTTTTTGCACAGAGGCTATCGTGAATAATGAGATATTTATGATTCCAGGAGAATTCAGAACTCAGGCATCGGAAAACAGTAGAAAAGCTCAAAAATCCGTTGTGCCGGCCCTGTATTCCGACAAGCCTGGAGACCACCCGGCCCAGATGGAAATAATAGGGGCCGCTGTTGTTTTTTTGGCATGGGTAGGGTAACTAGTGTCTGTTCCGAAATGGCCCTTTCAGCCGATCTCCCGAAGCCTCGCGAACTCGCTTACCTTGTCATGTCCAAAAAATAATCCTCGGCATGTCGAGAATATGTGAGGATGTTTTTGTGGCGACGAAAAAATCGACCGGGTAAGCAAGCCTGCGAGGCTCCGAAACAGCAATTATTCAAGACGGCCACCAACCAATGGCTGCCACCTTTGCCCCCCAACCTTCCTCCTCAAGACACAGGAGCCGGGCCGCAGGCCTCAAATCTTGTATGACCAAAGCAAACGCCCATACCCTGACCGACATTTTTGACAGAAGCATCTCCTATCTGCGTGTTTCCTTGACCGATCAATGCAATCTGCGTTGTGTATACTGTACCCCGACGCCGTTGTCAAAGCTCAACCATGCAGAATTACTTACCTATGAAGAGTTACTGCGGGTTATTGCCATCTGTGTTGACCTGGGCATCAGGAAGGTACGCCTCACCGGGGGGGAACCGCTGGTCAGACGCAATGTCGGTTCCTTTATTGAAGGGTTGGCGAAAATAAATGGTCTTGAGGACATCAGGCTTACCACCAACGGTGTCTATCTGGACAAGTATGCCGAGCTGCTCCGCCAGGCCGGCGTAAACAAACTCAACATCAGCCTCGACAGCCTGCGCCGCGAACGATTCAGAGAGATAACCGGTGTCGACTGTTTTGACCAGGTCTGGAAGAATATCGAGATGGTTTGTGCCAAGGGCTTTACCCCGGTGAAGATCAACATGGTGGCCATGCGCGGCGTCAACGATGATGAGCTGGTTGATTTCGCCGGACTCTCTCTGCAACGCCCCCTGCAGGTGCGCTTCATCGAGTTTATGCCCATCGGCAATTCGGCGGTCTGGGGCAAAGAAAAATATATACCCTCTGCGGAGATCATGGAGAGGGTGCAGGTGCTTGGCAGGCTTGACCCCCTGGCCCAGCACCGCATGGATGGGCCGGCCCGGGTCTTCAAGTTGCCGGGCGGCATGGGCAGTATCGGCTTTATCAGCCCCTTAAGCCACAAGTTCTGCGAGCAATGCAATCGCCTCCGCCTTACCTCGGAGGGCAAGCTGCGCTCCTGTCTGCTCTCCGATCAGGAAAGCGACCTCAAGAGCCTTATCCGCAACGGCGCCAGTGATGAGCAGATCGCCGCCCTGGTCATGGAGACCATTGCCCGAAAACCCCAGGGCCATAAGGTGACCGAGGGCGAGAATTGTCACGGCCGTATGTCACGCATCGGCGGTTGATTCCCGGGCCAGAGGGTAGGAGCCCAGCCACTCAAAGTAGGAGCTCGATTCCTGCAGGCGTTCACACGCCTCCTGGATGACACCGTCCTCCATATGACCGAGCATGTCGATGAAAAAGAGATATTTGCCCGGCTCCGCCTTGACCGGTCTTGATTCAATACGGGTCAGGTTGATGTTGCGACGTGCCAGAATGGTAAGGGTGTCGTTCAGGGCACCTGGTTTGTCGAGCAGCCCCACCAGCAGGGAGGTCTTGTCACGGCCGCTGGCCGAGGGTGATTCCTTGCCGATCAGGACAAAACGGGTGGTGTTGCCGCTGTAATCCTCTATCCCCTTGGTGACGATCTGCAACTGATAGGTTTTGATGGCCAGGGAGCTGGCAATGGCGGCCACCGAGGCATCCTTGGCCGCCATCTGAGCGGCAACGCCTGTGGAAAAGACGCTCTGGCAGGGAATGCCGGGGAGATGCTTTTTCAGCCATTCACGACACTGGGCCAGGGGCTGCGAGTGGGAGACCACGGTCTTGATGTCTTCCATGTTGCCGGAAAAGTTGACCAGGTTGTGGCTGATGGGCAGAAGCTCCTCGCCGCAGATCCGCACCTTGCACTTCATGAATGAATCAAGGGTGGAGGTGACGGAGCCCTCAATGGAGTTCTCCAGGGGCACAATGCCGTAGTCCACGCGGCCCCGCTCCACATCAATGAAAATATCCTCAATGGTCTCAATGGCGCGATAATCGGCGGTCTGCCCGAAATATTTGACTGCCGCCAGGTGCGAAAAGGTCGCCTCCGGTCCCAGAAAAGCCACCTCGGTGGTCTTTTGTGAGAGGCGGCAGGTGGTGATGATTTCATGGAAGATACTGACCAGGGCGTCGTTGGGAAAGTCGTCCTTGTTGTCTCGCCGTAAACGGTCATAAATCTGCCGTTCACGAAGAGGATCCCACTTGGCCCGATTGTCTCGCGACTTCAGGAGGCCGATCTCTTTGGCGCAGGCGAGACGCTCCTTTAAAAGACGCAGGATGGTGTCATCTATCTCATCAATACGGCAGCGTATTTTTTCCAGGGCTGCCTTGTTGTCTTCCGGCATGATTTCTTTTCGCAAGTAAGGTTGGTTTTTGGTGACAAATCGAAATGTTACTAACCACTTAATTAAATTACTCAAGAAAATAAAGGAAATTTTCCACAACAGCCTGCTGAAGAGGAGGGCTCTGACAAGAGCAGCGCTGCCTGCACCGAGCACGGGAAGGACCACCTTGCCTGCCTGCCCGGCAGCTCCTTTCCATCTTAGGAGTTGAAAAGATACATTTATTATTTTAGGTTACATATAGTGAATGCCTATTCAGAAACAGGTCATTTCCTTCGAGTTTCACCAACTGCAAAAAATAGGCGCCGCCGTTGTTTGTGAAGCCATGTCTTGCAAGATGGCCTTAAAAAGCTCATAGAATCGACCGAAAAGACCCGGGGGCGGACAGCCCCACAGGTGAAGACCTGCCTGGCAGATATTTCCGGCATAGCCTTACTCCGGAGATCAAGCCTGTTTTTTGCGGCTGAGGGGCGACAAACTGTCATTTTACCATTTCAAAACAGCAGGTGACCAGCTGCGACATGTGTCAGCAACTGCACTGATGCGACAGGCCCCCGAAAAAAACAACATGTGGCCATTGGGCCTGGCAGCAGGATAATCCGCATATGAAAATCAAGAACTGGATGCAATCAGAACCTGTGACCATTGATCGGCAGGCCCTGCTTCAGGATGCGGCGGCATTGATGAAGGAGTATGGCATCCGCCATCTTCCCGTGGTTGATGAAGAGGAAAACATGGTGGGATTTATCACGGAAAGTGATCTGCGTCATTTTTCATTCCCCTCCATGGTCGAGGACATTCCGATCCATCAGGTGATGGTTCTCAATCCGATTACCACCAACCCCAATGCCAGTATAGAAACAGCCGCTCGCCTGATTCATGACTATAAAATCGGCGGCTTGCCTGTTCTGGACAAAAAAAAGCTGGTGGGCATTATCACCCTCTCCGATATCCTCGACGCCTTTATCGAAGTGATGGGTCTCCTCAAGCAATCCACCCGCCTCGATGTCATTGTCAACAAAAAGGGTGGGGTGGAAGATGTCACCAGGATCATTAAGGAAAACAAGGGGGAGATAGTCAGCGTGGCCCAGGAAAGCCAATCCTCACGGCGCAAGGTTCACTATTTTCGCCTTGATAAGTGCGAGAACGTTGATCTTATTGTCGAGGCCCTGGAGAAAAAAGGCCACAAGGTCGTCTCTGTTATGGATTAAGAGAAACGAGCAGCCGGTGCACGTCCTTGTAATTTAATTGCAAGCGACCATACTTTACGTTATACAAAACATCAGCCCGCCAGGTTTGTTGCCCTGGTGGGCTTTATCGTTGCTGGCTGCCGGGCATAGCAGGCTTTTTTCAGGCACACGCAAGGTGGGGTGGGCATAAGAATCCCCCTGGCCACCATGGGCTCGGAAGTGTGATCGTGAAAAGTCGTGATGACGGCCGGCCTGAAATAAAGACCTGTCAACCCGACTTCCCAGCTGTGATATCACCTGGCAATGTCGTTATAATCAAGATACCCTCAAGTTCGTTGCTGTTTTTTACAGGTGCACAGTGAGACGCACGGGGTAAGGGCAAAAGAGTGACACTCTGCGACTATTTGATCCTCTGATGCCTGCAACTTTCCCCCCTGAAGATGAAATTTCGATTTGTTAAGCAAACCTGGAAGTTAAGCTGATACGTAAGGATTACAAGAATGACTGAAAAAAAATTTAAGGTTGAAAAGACATACGAAGAGATCAATGCCCGCATCAAGGCCGGTGAGGCGGTTGTGGTAACGGCCGAGGAGATGGTGGGTATTGTTAAGGAGCACGGCGCCGAAGAGGCGGCCCGCAAGGTGGATGTCGTTACCACCGGCACCTTCTCCCCCATGTGTTCTTCCGGAGCAATCATTAATTTCGGTCATTCCAACCCCACCATCAAGGCCTCCCGGGTATGGTTCAACAATGTCATGGCGTACGCCGGTCTGGCCGCCGTTGATGTCTACTTCGGTGCTGCCGAAGTGGCCGAGGATGACCCCCTGAACAAGGTTTTTACCGGCAGCTTCCGCTATGGCGGCGGCCACGTCATTGAGGATCTGGTGGCCGGCAAAAAGGTGAAGATGCGAGCCATCGGTTATGGCACGGACTGCTATCCGGCCACGGAATTTGAAAAAGAGGTCACCCTGGCTGACCTGCCTTATGCCATGCTGCTCAACCCCCGCAACTGTTATCAGAATTATAATTGCGCCATCAATCTGTCCGACAAGACCATCTATACCTACATGGGCACCCTGCTGCCCAAGGGTAAAAACGCCAACTATTGCAGCGCCGGTGAACTCAGCCCTCTTTTTAATGATCCCCTCTATAAGACCATCGGCATGGGCACCCGTATCTTCCTGGGCGGCGGTATCGGCTACGTCTCCTGGCAGGGCACGCAACACAACCCGGCAGTACCGCGCCTGGACAACGACACGCCCAAAAAACCGGCCGGTACCCTTATGCTGCAGGGCGACATGAAACAGATGTCTGACAAGTGGCTCAAGGGAATTTCCATGCAGGGCTACGGCACGACCCTGGCTGTGGGCGTCGGCATACCCATTCCCATCCTTAACGAAGAGATGGCCGCCTATACCGGTGTTTCCAACGATGACCTGGTCACCCAGGTGGTCGATTACTCCTACGACTATTCCCATCAGGTGGCGCGCAACTATGGTGAAGTGTCGTACGCCCAGCTCAACACCGGTGAAATCGAGGTGAATGGCCAGAAGGTAAGAACCGCGCCTCTCTCCAGCATTGTCAAGGCCAGGGAAATCGCCCGCATCCTCAAAGAATGGATCGAGAAGGGCGATTTTCTGCTTGCAAAACCCGTGCATCAGATACCGGACAAATAACCTTGCCGCTCCCCGTCCATCTTCAGAGAGCCTATGAGGCCCTGCAGCAGTGGTTTACCGCCAGGCAACAGGTGGCGGTGGCTTTTTCAGGAGGAGTAGACAGTTCGCTGCTTTTTTATCTCGGCAGTCGATTTCTCGGCAAGGCACACTGTCGCGGCGTTTTCGTCAACAGTGTGCTGATCGCCCGGCAACAGGCTGTCTTTGCCCGGCAATTCGCCACTGAGCACGATCTGAATCTTGTTGAAGGAAGACACCGGCCCTTTGCGGTGGCCGGATTTTCAGACAATGGCGCGGAACGCTGCTATCTCTGCAAGTCAGCCATATATCAGGATCTCTCCCAGGAGCTGGGCCAAGCATGGCTGCTTGTCGACGGCACCAATATGGATGACGACCACGCCAGCCGTCCCGGTTTCAGGGCCCTTGCGGAGCTGGCCGTGGACACGCCCTACCTTCACTGTCATATCGGCAAACAAGAGATCCGGGCCCTGAGCAAGGCCCTGGGGCTCGCCACCTGGGACAGACCGAGTGATTCCTGTCTTGCCACCCGCATTCCACGGGGCCGGCCCATCACCGCAGAGCTGTTGCACACGGTTGAAGCAGCGGAAGACGCCCTGCATGGTCTCGGCCTTACCGGAATGCGGGCCACACCTGTTGACCAGACTCTGCACCTGACAGTCAAGGAGGGTGACCTTGACAAGTTTTTGGTGTCGGAAGTAAGGAATAATATTCAAAAAAAAATGAGGAGTTTGGGTTTTTCAAAAGTTTTTCTTGATCTTTCTGAACGACCGGGTATCTTGCCTTGAACCCTTACAGATAGGGCAATTGCAGGGGATTACTATTAAAGATTCCACTGAAAAACTTTCTTAAAAATCTTCCCTTACGGGTTTGAAATTCTTCTTTTTATCTTTGTCAAAGCATGATATTCAAAATATCTATAAAAAACAGCGAGTTTTATTTGACAACCACTTCTCGTTTAGTACAATTTCCTACTGACGAGAACAATCACCACCCCTAATTGTAACACGAGGAGAAAAGAGAATGAATAAAAGTGAATTGGTAGACAACATGGCTTCTTCCGCAGGTATTAGCAAAGCTGCTGCTGAAAAAGCTTTAACAGGCCTTCTTGATTCCATCACCAATGCACTCTCCGGTGGCGATAAAGTAACCCTGGTCGGCTTTGGGACTTTTTCCACCTCCAAGAGAGCTGCCCGTCAGGGACGTAATCCCCAGACCGGTGCCACCATCAAGATTCCTGCTCGTACCGTTGCCCGTTTCAAGCCTGGTAGCAAGCTTGCAGATGCTGTTAAGTAGTTTACGTTCACGATCCGATCTTCAAGAGACATGATGAAGATTAAAAAGTGTGAATTGTTTTTCTGTGAACCTTGTTGACACGCAACAAGAGTCGGGGAGACAGAATTAAAAAGCGTAATAGCTTATAGCTGTTACGCTTTTTTTTTGTTACCCATGGCGCACGATTTTTTATAGTGGCATGGCTATTGATGACGAATAATTCGTCTCAATGCAAAAAGTTAAATTATTCAAGATACCCATTAGATACAGATCTTGATTTTTAAGAAAAATAGCACTATAAGGAACATCTTTACAGGTCGGGATGTGGCTCAGTCTGGTAGAGCACCTGCTTCGGGGGTAGGGGGTCGGAGGTTCAAATCCTCTCATCCCGACCAATTTTTATTTTCTTGTTGTCTTCTTCACCATGCCGGCAATGGTACCGTCAGCCACCCTGATGGAGATCGGGTCATCTCTTTTCACCTGATCAATGCCTCTGATAACTTTCCCTTCTCCAGTAAAGGCCAGGGCATAGCCCCTGCCTAAAACGGCCAGCGGGCTCAAGGCATTCAATCGAGCAGAGTTCCTGGCAACCTCCTCACCCTTGCCCTGCAACCTGTTTTTCATTGCCTGCTCAAGGCGATGCTCCAAGACCTCACAACGACGTAAGGACCCTGCTATTTTTCGTTCCGGGCCCTGGGCTGTGAAGGCATGCCGTACGCCATCAAGGCGGTGTGTGGCCCACTCCAGCTTCCGGGCAAAACAGTGAACAAGATGAAGGCTGACGTGATCCACCTTGAGCCGATAATGATCGACAAGCCGGCGCGGATCGGCAAGATGCCTTCTGGCCATGGCCAGACGATGTTCTTTTTGCCGCAGAGTGTTCTGGAGTCCCTGGACCATCTGCTCCTGCAGACGCTTTAGCCGGGCGACCACCTCATCTTTATCAAAGACAATCTCCTGGGCCGCCGCTGTTGGCGTGGGTGAGCGCTGATCAGCGACAAAATCCGCAATGGTGAAATCCACCTCATGGCCCACGGCCGAGACAACTGGCAGCTGCGAGGCGTAGATGGCGCGGGCCAGCTCCTCATCATTAAAAACGGCCAGATCCTCCAAAGAGCCGCCGCCCCTGGTCAGAACAATAACCTCGGCCCAGGCCCGTTTGTTGGCGTGCTCAATCTGTCTGATGATTTCCCGGGCAGCACTCGCCCCTTGTACGGCAGCGGGCAGAATCTCCACCTGCAGGCCGGCAAAACGCTCCAGGGCCGTGCTGAGGAAGTCGTGCACCGCAGCGCCGCTTGGCGAGGTGATCAGGCAGACCTTGCCGACAAAAGCCGGCAGTTTCTTTTTTGCCTCGCTGGCAAAGAGCCCTTCGGCCAGGAGCTTCTCCTTGAGCATGTCAAAGCGGCGCTGCAGATCGCCAAGCCCGCCATCGCTGACATGATCGACAATGATCTGATACTCGCCGCGCTGTCTGTAGACGGAGATCCTGCCGCGGCAGATAACCCGGGCGCCGTCGCACAGGGGCTGCGCCAGATAGCGTTGCTGACTCTTGAAGAGGACGCAGCGGATCTGGGCCTCCGAATCCTTTAGGGTGAAATAGGTGTGGCCGGAGTAGGGCCGCCGGACATTGGAGATTTCACCGCTGACCGCCACAAAGGGGAACTCGTTTTCCAGGAGTACGGTTATGGAGCTGGTCAACTCACTCACCGTCTGGGTTTGACGATTGCCAAGAAGTGGTGCCGGCAAGGGGGGAGAGGAGGGGAACATATTGATTTTTTCGACCTCAGCTTGTATATGATGAACTTTGTTGTCGGCGAAGGACCAGCGACCATCCGACAATTTTTACTGTAAATCCCGAAAAGAAAAAAGGACTTCTTGCATGGAAGAATCAAACCCCTTTGCCAAAAAACACGTCGAGGAAGTAACCGCGGCCCAACGAACCATCCTTGACGAGCTCAACCTGCCTCCGGCCGCCAAGAATTTTTTGCGTGAAAACTCCCGACTGCTTCTCATATCTTTTTTGGTTATTGTCGGGGCGATCTGTGCCTGGAGTTATTATGACTACTATATCGACACCAGGAACGACCGGGCTGCCCGCCACCTGGCCCAGGCCATGCTCATCACCGAACCCGACCAGAAAAGAGAGGCCCTGCAACAGGTCTCAGCCGAGTTTTCCGCCACCGGTTCCGCCCTCTGGGCCCAGTTTGCCCTAGCAGCCGACCACCTGAAACAGCAGGAGTACGACAGGGCCCTGCCTGTCCTGACCGCCATGCACGGCAAGGTCTCACCGGACAATCCGCTTTTCCCGCTGCTCCAGCAATTTTCCGGGGCAGCCCATGAGATGAGCGGCGATCTTGAGGCGGCCTTGCATTTTTACCAGACCTTGAGCAGTTTGCCCGGCTTCAGCGGTCTCGGCTACATAGAGGAGGGCCGCGTTCACGAACGGCAAAACCAGACCGCCCAAGCCAAGGACGTCTATGAAAAGGCCCTGACCGCCAAGGGCATATCTGCCGAGCAACGCGCCTGGCTCCAGGAGAAGGTCAGCTCCCTCTGATATGGCGCCGGTTCAGATCGCCCGACCTGGCAGGGGATATGATGGTGGAGTGGTATGGAAATCATCAAAACAGTAGCGGAAATGAGCCGCTGGGTCCAAGAGCAGCGCACAAAGGGGCACACCCTTGCCCTGGTGCCCACCATGGGCTTTTTCCATGAGGGTCATCTCTCCTTAATGCGCAGGGCCGGGGAACTTGTCGACAGGGTGATTGTCTCACTCTTTGTCAATCCCAGCCAGTTTGCGGCCCATGAGGACCTGGACGCCTACCCGCGCGCCTTTGCACGCGACGCCGCCCTGGCCGAGGCCGAGGGTGTTGCCGTCCTTTTTTGTCCCGAGGTCGACGATATCTATCCCCCGGGTTTCCAGACCACGGTGGCGGTATCGGAACTCACCAGCAAGCTGTGCGGCAAAAGTCGGCCCCACCATTTTGCCGGGGTGACCACGGTTGTCGCGAAACTGTTTAATATCGTCGCACCACAATACGCCGTTTTTGGCGAAAAGGATTTTCAGCAGCTCGCCGTTATTCGCCGCATGGTCCGTGATCTGAACATGCAGGTCAGCCTGGTGGGCCATGCCATTGTTCGCGAAAAGGACGGCCTGGCCATGAGCTCCCGCAATGCCTATCTGAGCAAGGCGGAGCGCCGTCAGGCCCTCTGCCTGTGGCATGCCCTGCAGGAGGCCAAGGCTTTGGTGCAGGCAGGGGAACGACACAGTGGCCGCGTCGCCAAAAGGGTTCGTGACGTGTTACTGGCACACGGACCGTGTCAAATAGATTATATTGAACTCGTCAACAGGGATACCCTGGAGAGGAGCAGCACCATTGACCACAGGGTTCTTCTTGCCCTGGCGGTTCGTATCGGTACCACCAGGCTGATCGATAACGCCTGTTTACTCCACGGAGGAGATAAGAATGTTTAGGAATATGTTGAAATCAAAGATCCACAAGGCCACGGTCACCCAGGCAGACCTTATGTATGAGGGCAGTCTGACCATTGACAGTGATCTGATGCGGGCGGTTGGACTGCTGCCCTATGAAAAGATCAGCGTCTACAACATCAATAACGGTGCACGGCTGGACACCTATGCCATTGAAGGTGAGCCGGGCAGCGGCGTTATCGGCCTCAACGGCGCCGCCGCCCGCAAGGGCATGGTGGGAGATCTGATCATTATCGTCTCCTATGCCATCTACCATAACGAGGATCTGGCCGACTTTGCGCCACAGGTCGTTGTTCTGGATGATGAAAATCGCATAAAAACCGTTATAGACTGCGATTTTGCCGGCAGCAGCCTTGTCAAGGACCACTTTGCCTAATCGTCTTTTCACGAGTCCACCAATGATACTTGTCACGGCTGCCACAGAACAGGAAATCGCCCCCTTACGGCAGCAATTTACCGACTGTCGGCAGGTGGATTTCCTGGTGACGGGCATTGGTCTGGTGGAAACCGCCCATATCCTCACCCGTTTTCTTGAACGACAGGGCACCAGGTACCAGGGGCTGATCCATGTCGGCGTGGCCGGCGCCTTTACCGAAAGCAGCATGCATCTCCTTGATATCTGCCTGGCCGATTCGGAGGTCATCGGTGACATGGCCATCTGCTTCCGGGATGATATGGGCTCCCTGGGCTCATCCGAGCTTATTTTGCACCAGTTTTTCCCCTGTCAAGGTTCCCTGTTGAGCCACTGCCGGAGGTGGTGCGCCTCAACCGGCCGGTCTATCCATGTGGGGGGCTTTGTGTCGGTGAATTGCGTCAGTGCCACGCGCCGACGAGGTGACATGTTGGCCGCCACCTATGATGCCATTAGTGAAAATATGGAAGGGGCGGCCGTAGCCCGGGTCTGCCGCAGCTATAAGCTGGATTGGCTTGAGATACGTGCCATAAGCAATATGGTGGTTGATCGTGACACCTCGTCCTGGCGCCTGGGCGAGGCACTCAAGAGATGCGCCGCCTTTACCGGCGATTTCCTCAATCACTACCTCTCCTAACACAAAGCCATGTTAAGCCTCGGATTTTCTCCCTGCCCCAATGACACCTTTATCTTTCATGCCATGACCCATGGCCTGGTGGATCTGCAGGGCCTCTCCTTTGCCGAACCTCTCCTGGCGGATGTGGAAACATTGAACAACTGGGCCCTGGCCGGCAAACTCGATATCAGCAAGCTTTCCTTTCACGCCCTGGGCCATGTCCTTGACGACTACGTCCTTCTCGATACCGGCAGTGCCCTGGGCCGGGGCTGCGGCCCCTTACTGGTGGCAAAGCGGGGGGCTGCCCTTGACCTGAACCGGGCCACCGTGGCAATCCCGGGCCGCTACACCACAGCCGCCATGCTGCTGCAACTCTATGCCCCGGGGCCGGTTAAAACCAGGGTGATGGCCTTTGAACAAATCATGCCGGCCGTCTGCCGCGGCGAGGTGGAAGGCGGTGTTATCATCCACGAGAGCAGGTTTACCTACCAGGATCATGGTCTTGCCTGTGTCCAGGATCTCGGTCAGTGGTGGGAGGAGAGCACCGGCCATCCCATTCCCCTGGGGGGCATTGCCGCCAGACGCTCCCTGGGGCCACAGAAGATCAAGGCCGTGGAAAAGATTATCGGCGACAGTGTTCGCTATGCCTTCAGGCACCGGCAGGCGAGTCATACCTACATCAGAAGATATGCCCAGGAGATGGCCGACAGCGTCATCAGCAGCCATATCGATCTCTACGTCAATGCCTTCTCGGAGAGCCTGGGAGAAGAGGGCCACAGGGCCGTACAATTCTTTCTCGATTACGGCAGGGCCAAGGGCCTTTTTTAAGACGTCGCCGCCCCTCTTTTTCACCTGCCTTGTGGGGTGTCTGCGCGTTTGGCCGGAAGCATAACAGGCTGCTGTGCCCGCAACACCGCCACTCCTCGGAATCCGTCGATGTTCACGTTCCGGCATAGCAACGCTTTTGCTCAGCCGTCTCAAGCGCTAGCATCGGCTTTTGAGTGGCCCGGACCCTCTGAATCTCTTATAAGTCGATCTCTCAGAGGCAGCGCCCCGGAGAAGAACAGCCTTGACAATTTTTTAGTGATTTATATAGTGTCCTTTCTTACTTGAATCCGTATAGCGACGAGCATAATCTGCTATCAAAACGATTTTTTATTTTTCCCAATTCCCCAATAAAATATCATGGCGCAACACGGCCATGAAACAAACAATGGGACGAGTTCTATGAAGATGACAGGCACCCAGGCATTTATGCAATGCCTTGAGGAAGAAAATGTTGAAACAATATTCGGCTTCCCCGGCGGAGCGGTTATTGACCTTTATGACACCATTCACCAGCAGGACAAAATTCATCATGTCCTGGTAAGGCATGAACAGGCCGCCGTTCACGCAGCCGACGCCTATGCCCGGGTAAGCGGTAAAGTCGGCGTTGCCCTGGTCACCTCCGGCCCCGGCGCCACCAACGCGGTTACCGGTATTGCCACGGCATATCTTGATTCCATTCCTGTGGTCGTCTTTTCCGGCCAGGTACCCACCGCCCTTATCGGCAATGATGCCTTTCAGGAGGTTGATATCGTCGGTATCACCCGTCCCTGCACCAAACACAACTACCTGGTCAAAGAGGCCAAGGATCTGGTTCCCACCATCCGTGAGGCCTTTCATGTGGCTCGCAGCGGCCGGCCCGGCCCGGTTCTGGTGGATCTGCCCAAGGACGTGATGGCCTCCATCATCGATTTTCCGGTCAAGACGCCGGTCAAGATGCGCACCTATAAACCGACCTATACCCCGCATCCCGGTCAGATCGAAAAGGCCTGTAAGGCGATCCTGGCCGGCAAAAGGCCTGTCCTCTACATTGGTGGGGGTGTTATCCTGGGCAATGCCCATGAGGAACTTACCGACTTTGCCCGTAAACTGGGGATACCGGTGACCATGACACTGATGGGCCTCGGCGGTTTTCCCGGTACGGATCCACTTTCCATGGGCATGCTCGGCATGCATGGCACCTATTTTGCCAACATGGCCGTGGCCAAGTGTGACGTGCTCATTGCCGTGGGCGCCCGTTTTGATGATCGTGTCACCGGTAAAATAGATGCCTTTGCACCGCATGCCAAGATCATCCATGTGGATATCGATCCCACCTCCATCAGTAAGAATGTCGAGGTCGATATTCCCATTGTGGCCGGGTGTAAAGAGGCCATGACCCAGATGAATAAGTGGGTCGACTCCAGAGAGATCGATCTGGAGGCGGAAAGGACCAAGCTTGCCCCCTGGCACGATCAGATCAAGGATTGGAAGGCCAAGCATCCCCTGGGCTATGTTGACGAGACCGATATCATCAAGCCGCAGTTTGTTATCCAGAAACTGCATGAATTGACCCAAGGTGAGGCCATTGTCACCACCGAGGTGGGCCAGCATCAGATGTGGGCTGCGCAGTTTTACCATTTCAACCACCCACGAACCCTGATCACCTCCGGTGGCCTGGGCACCATGGGATATGGTTTCCCTGCCGCCATCGGCGCTCAGATGGCAGCGCCCGACCGCATGGTTATTGATATTGCCGGCGATGGCTCCATGCAGATGAATATTCAGGAATTTGCCACCGCCATGCAGGAGAGGCTGCCAGTCAAGATTGCCCTGCTCAACAACAATTATCTCGGCATGGTACGCCAGTGGCAGGAGCTCTTCTATGATAAGCGCTACTCTGCCACCCCCATGGAGGTGCAGCCTGATTTTGTCAAGGTTGCCGAGGCTTACGGCGCTGTCGGACTGCGGGCCACCAAACCCAGTGAGGTTGTGCCGGTGATCAAAGAAGCGCTGAGCACGAAGACCCTTGTCTTGATGGATTTTGTTATCTCCAGGGAAGAGGGTGTTTTTCCCATGGTACCTGCCGGCAAAGCAACCACTGATATGTTGTTGGTGTAAAATGCTCGATTAAGACTAGAGGGTATCTTCAATTATTAGATTTTTTGTTCGAGTTTGAGAAGCATAGAAAATAAAAACAGCAGCATATCGGACAAAAAAGCAATTATTCAAGATGGCCTAGAGACAAGGGACTCTTATGAAACATACAATCTCCGTACTATTACAAAACAAACCAGGTGTTCTTTCCAGGGTCACCGGCCTCTTCTCCGGTCGTGGCTTTAATATTGAGAGCCTTTCCGTGGCCGAGACCATGGAAAAAGGCGTCTCCTCACTGACCCTCGTGACAGGTGGTGACGATAATATTATTGAACAGATCACCAAACAGCTCCACAAGCTTATTGACGTCATCAAGGTAACGGATATCAGTGAGACCGATAATGTGGAGCGGGAAATGGCGCTGATTCGGGTAAAGGCCGAATCAACAACCCGGGCCGAGGTGTTGCGCATTGCCGATATATTTCGCGCCAGGGTGGTTGATGTCAGCCCACGCAGCTATGCCCTGGAAATCACCGGCACAAATGACAAGATCAAGGCGGTTACCGAACTCCTCAAGCCCATCGGTATTCAGGAGATCATCCGCACCGGCACCATTGCCATGACCAGGGCTTCAAAAAAGCCTTAAGGTATATCGATCGCCAGATCAGACTCAACAACACCGCTGTTATCGGGGAGGGGGCAAGGAGCCCCGTGGAGTGTTACTGTAAACTGGTATCCTTGTTCTCAACAGGGGTACCAGTTTCTTTGTGTCAGCCCCTTTGACTTCGGCCATTTCATTGCAGGAATGGCTTTTTCTCTTCGCATGGTTGAACGTTCATGAAAAAACCGCAGATCCCGGTGGCCCTGGAGGGTGTGCCCTTTATAGGCGCCGGTCTCTTTATCACTCTGATCCTGGCGCTTCTCCACTATCCGGTTGCTGTTCTGGCTGGGGCCCTCTTTACCCTCTTCAGCCTCTATTTCTTCCGTGATCCGGAACGGGTCGCGCCGTCCGACCCTGCGGCCCTGACATCTCCGGCGGACGGCAAGGTCATTGTGGTGGAAAAGATTCTGGACGAACGTTTTCTGCAGACCCAGGCCTACAAGGTGTCGATTTTCATGAATGTCTTTAATGTTCATGTCAACCGTATGCCTGCAGCGGGTATGGTGGAGGATGTCATCTATTCACCTGGTAAGTTTTACTCGGCAGATACGGCCAAGGGCGGCCTTGAAAACGAATATTGCACAACAATTCTGGCAACGGAACAAGATCAGCGGTATGCTGTCACTCAGATAGCCGGTCTCATTGCCCGTCGCATTGTCTGCTGGGCGGAAAAGGGGGACTTTTTTGCCAAAGGTCAACGTTTCGGCCTCATCCGTTTTGGTTCGCGGGTGGATCTCTACCTGCCGCTGGACAGCCGCATTGAGGTGGAAAAGGGCCAAAAAGTTAAGGCAGGCGAGACAGTAATCGGCTATTTACGTTGATTTCCACCGGAGATACCTGTTTGAATAGGGGAAAACCAGCCATTTTCCCTCTAAATGCCACGCCCACGAGTTGATTTGTATGGACACACCCACAGAGACCAAGAAGAGCCCGCCCCATGGCACGGTCTATATTCTGCCGAACCTGATCACCACCTTTAGCCTCTTTTCCGGCTTTTACTCCATTGTCTCGTCCATTAACGGCAAGTTTGTCCATGCCGCCATTGCCATCATTGTCGCGGCGATCTTCGATACCCTGGACGGCAGGGTGGCGCGCATGACCGGCACCACGAGTAAGTTCGGCCAGGAGTATGACTCCCTCTCCGACCTGATCTCCTTTGGCGCGGCGCCGGCCCTGCTTGCCTACCTCTGGGTTCTTAAACCCTTTGGCAGGTATGGCTGGATAGCGGCCTTTCTTTATGTGGCCACCACGGCCCTGCGCCTGGCCCGCTTCAACTCTCAGATCGAGGAGACGCCCAAAAACGTCTTTGTCGGCCTGCCCTGTCCAGCTGCCGCGGCCATGATTGCCAGTTCGGTTCTGTTTTGTGGCTTTATCTGCACGGTCCAGTCCGAATACCTTAATATTATTATGCTTTTTGCTGTGTATCTCTTGTCGTATTTGATGGTTTCCACCCATCACTACTGCAGCTTTAAGCAAATTTCCAAGCCCAACACCTTCCAGTTCATGGTGGGTACGGTGCTCTTTTTTATTATTATTGCCACTGAACCGCAGATTACACTCTTTCTCCTTTTTGTCGGTTACATTCTATCCGCGCCCCTGGCGGGGGCCTATCGCGTAATCCGGCACACTAAAAAAAAAAGAAAAAAGCTGAAAAATCATAGGCTTTTTTGTGAGAATAAAGAATGAGTGACACAACCATGAAGGATATAAAAGGATCCACCAACAAGGATCAGATTATAATTTTTGATACCACCCTGCGTGACGGTGAACAGTCTCCCGGCGCCACCATGAATATGCAGGAGAAATTCAGGCTGGCCCAACAGCTGGCCAAAATGAAGGTGGACGTTATTGAGGCGGGCTTCCCCATTGCCTCGGCCGGCGATTTTGACTGTGTCAAGAATATCGCCGACCACATCAAGGACGTCCAGATAGCCGGCTTGGCCCGGGCCAGTATCAAGGATATCGATACGGCCTGGCAGGCCTTGAAGGGTGGCTTTAATCCCCGCATCCACACCTTTCTGGCCACCTCTGATATCCACCTGAAGCATAAGTTGAAAATGTCGCGCGATCAGGTGTTGGAGTTGGCCGTTTCCGCAGTCAAACATGCGGCCGGCTACACCTCCAATGTGGAATTTTCCGCCGAGGATGCCACCCGCAGCGACCTGGACTTTGTCTGCCGGGTCTTCAGTGCGGTGATCGAGGCGGGTGCCACCACCTTGAATTTTCCGGACACCACCGGTTATGCCATGCCGGACGAATTTGCCGGTCAGATCCGTTACCTGGTGGAACATATCCCCAATATCGACAAGGCAACCCTCAGTGTCCACTGCCACAATGATCTCGGTCTTGCGGTTGCCAATTCCCTGGCCGCCATCAAGGCCGGCGTTCGCCAGGTGGAAACCACCATTAACGGCATCGGTGAAAGGGCGGGGAACACGGCCATGGAAGAGTTGGTCATGGCCATCCGCACCAGGCCGGATCAGCACGTGGTGACCAGCAACATTGTCACGGAACAGATCCACCCCTCCAGTCGAATGGTCAGCACCATTACCGGTATGCCGGTTCAGCCCAACAAGGCCATTGTCGGCGCCAATGCCTTTGCCCATGAGTCGGGCATCCATCAGGACGGCATCCTCAAGGAGCGGACCACCTATGAGATCATGAATCCCGCTGATGTGGGACTCTCGTCAGGGAATCTGGTCCTGGGCAAACATTCCGGTCGCCATGCCCTGAAGGATCGGATCGCCTCCCTGGGCTATGAAGAGCTCACGGATGACGATCTGCAGCGTGTATTCAGCCGCTTCAAGGATCTCGCCGATGTCAAAAAGGATATCTTTGACGAGGATATTGAGGCGATTTTAATGGATGAGGTGCTGCGCATTCCCAACACCTATGAGTTGATCTCCCTGGGCGCCATGAGCGGCAATCAGACCCTGCCCACCTCCGGCATCAGGATGATCGTCAACGGCAAGGAGTGTGAGGGGGCCAGCCTGGGCATCGGTGCCATTGATGCCGCCTTTAAAACCATTGCCCAGTTGACCGGCACGACCTGCCAGCTCCTCTACTTTGCCGTCAGTTCCATCACCGGTGGCACCGACGCCCAGGGCGAGGTCATGGTGCGGCTTGAGGCGGCAGACGGTAAAATTGTCATGGGCCAGGGGGCTGATCCCGATATTATCACGGCAGCGGCCAAGGCCTATATAAACGGCCTCAATCGGGTGGCCTACCTGAACATGAAAAACAAAAAATAGATCCCCTGCGCCAGCACAACAGGCCTGGATCATACAACAAGGGGCATCCTGTCGCAGGTGTGCCCCTTGCCTGTTTAATGCCTGTCCGGCAACAGACCGTTTTGTTGGCACGCCGGTGTGCAAGCAATAGAACAGGCATAGAGTGAATCTTTTAGAGCATTTTTTTAAATACCCAAAATGAGAGGAAATTGAAGATGAAACAAGAAGGATATAATGTAGCCATTGCCGGCGCCACCGGTGCGGTTGGCGGCGCCATGCTCGATGTTCTTGCCAGACGAAATTTTCCCGTCAAGGAGCTGCGGCTTCTTGCCTCTGAACGCTCGGTGGGCAAAGTCCTCCAATTCAAGGGCCAGGACATCAAGGTCCAGCTCCTGGACGACAACGCCTTTGCCGGTATTGATGTCGCCCTTTTCTCGGCCGGCGCCCAACGTTCCCTCGACTTTGCCCCGGCTGCGGCCCGGGCCGGCGCCGTGGTGGTGGATAACTCCAGCGCCTATCGCATGGATCCGGAAATCCCCCTGGTGGTACCGGAGGTTAATCCCCACGCCATTGCCGACTACAAGAGACATGGAATTATCGCCAACCCCAACTGTTCCACCATCCAGATGCTGGTGGCCCTGAAGCCCATTCTTGACAAGGTCGGCATCAAGCGTATTGTTGTCTCAACGTATCAGGCGGTTTCAGGCAGCGGCAACCCGGCCATTGAAGAGCTCAAGAGCCAAGTCAAGGCCTATGCCGCCGGCGATAAGCTTGAGTCGTCCGTCTACCCCCATCAGATCGCCTTTAACTGTCTGCCTCATATCGACAGCTTCCTTGAGAGCGGTTACACCAAGGAAGAGATGAAGATGGTAAATGAGACCCGCAAGATCTTTGAGGACAACAGCATCGGCGTTACCGCCACCACCGTGCGTGTTCCGGTGATCTACGGTCATTCCGAATCGGTTAATATCGAGACCAAAAGCAAGATCAGCGCCCAGGAGGTCAAGGACCTGATGAAGACGGCAGCGGGCGTCAAGCTGGTGGACAACCCTGCCAATAACGAGTATCCCCTGGCCCTCGATTGTGAGGGTAAGTTTGATACCCTGGTGGGACGCATCCGCGAAGATGAGTCCATTGCCAACGGCATCAACATGTGGATCGTCTCCGACAACATCCTCAAGGGCGCTGCCTTGAATGCCGTGCAGATCGCCGAGGTGTTGATCGCCGACCACCTTGGCTAGGCGTATCTCAACTCTGTGATGAGGCTCCAGCTTGCCCTTTGTGCCGCCTGCCGCCTGCCGGCTTCATAGCCATAAACTATGCCCCTTCAGGCGCATCTGGCGGGCGGCAAAAGGGACGGTGCCTGCTCAAGCCATGCCCTTGCCTTGAGACAACCATCTCCGAGTGCCCCCGCTTCCCATGACAGGGGCGCTCCTTGTAATCCGGGCAAGTGCGCACAGCGGCATATATGTAAAGGCCATCTTGAATAATGAGATATCTCGAAGTTTCGCTTCCCTGTTCGAGTTTGAGAAGCATAGAAAATAAAACTCATTATTCAATGATCCCCTGAGGGCTGAGAGATGCGCATTATCAGTGGCAGATCGCGGGGCCGCAGCCTACTAACCCCAAAGACAAGCCGGACAAAGGATCCCCTCATCCGTCCCACCTCGGACAAGGCGCGCGAGGCCCTCTTTAATATTATCGGCCCCCGCATTGTCGGGGCCAGGGTTCTCGATCTTTTTGCCGGCACCGGGGCCTTGGGTCTTGAGGCCTTGAGCAGGGGGGCGGATCAGGCCGTCTTTGTGGATGATTCGCGTTACGCCTGTGCCCTTGTTGCTGAGAATTGCCGGCTCTGTCAGGAGGAGGGTGCCTCGCTCATTCTGCGCCGAAATCTGCGCAAGACACCGCGTTTTCTGACAAAGCTCGGTGCGGAGAGGCCCTTTGACCTTATCTTCATGGACCCGCCGTACGGTAAGGGGTTTGTCGGCAATCTCCTCTACTTTCTGGCCAAGAGTGAAGGCGTCCTGGCCGAGCATGGTTGCATAATCGTGGAAGAGGCGGCTGACAGCAATCTTCCCGACCGATGTCAGGATCTGCTACTCAAAGAGCGGCGACTCTACGGCAAAACGGCATTCGGCTTCTACCAACGGAGCAGAGAACAAGATGAGTGAAGAAAATGCATACGAACCCTTTATTCAGGACAAGGTCTACGATGAAAAGATCGCTGTCTACCCAGGCACCTTTGATCCCATCACCATGGGCCATATCGACATTGTCACGCGCTCCCTGGAGATCTTCGACAAGGTAATTATAACGGTGGCCATTAATCCGGCAAAGTCCGCCCTCTTTTCCCTGGAGGACCGCCTGCAGATGATTCGCGACTGTTTTCCGGCCGATGAGGAGCGCATTTCCGTTGATTATGTCGATGGCCTGCTTGTTGATTATGCCTATAAACGTGGGGCAACCGCCATTGTCCGTGGTCTGCGGGCCGTATCTGATTTTGAGTATGAGTTTCAGCTCGCCCTGATGAACAGACGAATCGAACGGGAGGTTGAGACCGTCTTTCTGATGACCGGTCTGCGCTGGATCTATATCAGCTCCTCCATTATCAAGGATGTGGCCCGGCACGGCGGCGATACCAGCGGCCTGGTGCCGGATCATGTCTGTGAGAAACTTCGCCATAAATTCATGACGTGAACCATGAGCCGCTTGTCATAGAAAAGCTGGTGGTGGGCGGCCTGGGCCTGGCCCACCGGGCTGACGGCATGGTGGTGCTGCTGCCCGGCGTGATCCCGGCCGAAAAGGTTCGCATTCGAACCGTCAAAAAGAAAACTTCCTTTCACCAGGCTGAGCCGGATGAAATCGTCGAGGCCTCCCCGCACCGCCGGCAGCCGCCCTGTCCCTATTTCGGCCGCTGCGGCGGCTGTCACTTGCAGCATATTGCCGCCTCATATCAGGATGTCGTTAAAAAGGATATCTTCTGCGACCAGTTCAGGCGCAGCGGCTTGCTCTTTGCCTGTGAGCAGAGCCGCTACCTGGCGGCGCCGCAACCTCTGGGATATCGTCAGCGCATTCGTCTCCATGTCAGGGAGGGCCGCTTTGGTTTTTTTGGAAGACGCAGCCATGAGCTGCTTGCCATAGATGCCTGCCTGCTGGCCCGCCCCGAAATCAATGCGGTCCTGGCAGAGCTGAACAAGGCGTCCGGCTGGCGGGATGTTGCCGAGCAGGTCAACGAACTGGAGGTCCATGCGGACCCGGCAGACAGCAGTTGCCTGCTCATCATGCGTTTCCGCAGGAAACCGCGGCCGGCTGACAGGAAATCCTTGCAAGGCCTTCTTGACCACGCAAACAACATCAAGGCGGTGATTGTCCGGAGTGATGAAGGAGCCGTCTATTTCTCCCTGCCTGAGGGGCCGATCTATCTGCATTATCAACTGAGCCTTGCCGGCACGGGCCAGCTTCTTGACATGGTCCTGGAGGCAGGCGGCTTCTGTCAGGTCAACGCCGCCCAGAATCAGGCCATGGTGGATCAATTGCTTGCCTGGCTGGCGCCGCTGCCGCGCGGCAGGGTTCTGGACCTCTTTTGCGGCATGGGTAATTTTTCAATCCCCTTGGCTGCGACGGGCATGCAGGTGATAGGCATGGACCAACAACGGGCCGCTATCCGCGCTGCCCGCCGCAACCGGCAGGACAACGGCCTGGCCTGCGAATTCCGGCGATCCGCCGCCCTGCAGGGGCTGGAAGAGTTGGTTGCGGCCGGGGAAAGGTTTGACTATGTCATCCTTGACCCACCCCGCAGCGGCTTTAAGGGGGGCAGTGCCTTGCTGGCGGCCCTGCGACCCACGACGATTGTCTATGTCTCCTGCGACCAAGCCACTCTGCTGCGCGACCTGCAGACCATCTGTGGCCAAGGCTACCGGATCACGGCCATTACCCTGGTGGATCAGTTCTGCCAGACCTGCCATCTGGAGGCTATGGTCCTGCTTACAGCCTCGTAGTTGCAACGACCCATCACTCTCCCATCTTACGATAATGGCGCCGACGCGGCAGGTAGACGATCGACGCTTCGCCGCCTCAGCTTACCGCAATCTGCTCCTTCCGGCAGCAGTCGGCATAGTCACTCGTCGTTTATCATCGTCTGCTATCTCGCAAGAGAAGCTATCTCGTCGGCCAGTTGTTGAACAAGCATTTCCCGGTTGTTGTCGGGCTGGTTCAGGATAATCACCACGGCCGGCGCCGCGTCATGGCGGCCAAGGTAACCGGCATAGGCGTAGACATCGGTCATGGTACCTGATTTCAGCAACCACTCCTTGTGCTGGGGTAACAAGTGGGCATAGGGTCGGAACTCCTGGAGAAAGGCGAGCATGGTCCGGGCCGTAATGCGGTTGCCGCGATGCAGGCCGGCGCCGTCTATAATGGTAATCTCCCGGCCGGACAGGCCCCTCTGTCGGATAAAAAGGTTGATGGCCCGCCTGGCCTTGCGCCAGGTCACCGGCGGCCCGAATCTCTCCTGGCCCAGGGCCAGGAAGATCTGGTTGGCCATGAAATTATTGGAGTAGAGCAGCATGGCAGGTACAAGCTCCACCAATGGTTTGGAGTAGTGGATATAAAAAAGACCAGCCTGGCGGGGCGTCTCACGCGGCATGGCCTGGCCGCGCATGCTGATGCCATGCCAGGCAAAGATAGCCTTGAAGGTCTCGGCCGCCAGACGCTGGATCTGCCTGCGGTCCCGACTGACGTTTATACGGTGCACGCCAGGCGCCAGACCTTGGCCCAGCTCATGCATCAACGGAATGGTGGGTGTCTGTTCCTCAGCCGATCGTATGCGGCCATCCGGCAGGACCTCGATATGAATGGTATTGAAATTGACGGCCAGGGCGGAAAGGGCGGAGTCATAGGGATTGTTTGTCCGACTTTCCGAGATGCTGTTTTCTTCCAACTGATAGGCACTATAGTCAAGATAGAGATTGCGAAATTCGCGCAGGCCGTTTTTCCTGAGCTCCGCGGCAATGACGTCGATCTCCTCGGAGATTAGCAGAGGATCGCCCTGGCCCTTGATCCACAGATCAATACCGGGGGTAATGAAAAAATAGGTGGGGAAGCGATATGTTTCGCCGAGGATCTCCAGGCCGGCCAGGGCTGTAACGATTTTAAGGATTGAGGCGGGAACAAGGGGCTGATCCGCTTGATGGGCGCTGATGGCCATGCCGTCCGCACGGGCGGTAAGAAAGGCACCATGATGGACCAGGGCAGTTGACTGGTGCGGGCCGGCCGCCTGCAGTGGCAGACAGGTAAGCTGCAGGGCCAGCAGAACAAGGATAAGTTTTTTCATCTGTTACAAACTCAACTTTCCGAGTTTGTTATTGCTCAGAAATTTCGTCTTTTTCGGCACTTTTTCCGTTTGATTTAATGGTTGAGGGAGTGATATTGGAGGTTCAAGGTTCAAGGTTCAAGGTTCAAGGTTCAGGGGGCGGCTTTGGGTGCGTTGCTCCTGTTGCTCCTGACGAAAGACGAGGTGTCGGCACTGGGTACAGAGAGGCGCCTTGTGGGCAAGACACCTCCCTGTTTTACTTTTTAAGACCCACAGAGCGACCAGTTACACCTTGGGCAGATTTTTGGTGGCGCTGGCAATATCTTCCTCCGGGTACTCATAGTTGTGCAGGTCACCGGAGTAGAATTTGTCGTAACTGGCCAGATCCAGCATGCCATGGCCGGAGAAGTTAAAGAGGATGGTTTTGGGATCATTGAGATCTTGGGTGGCCTCGATAATGGCGGCCCGAATGGCATGACAGGTCTCCGGTGCCGGGATGATTCCCTCGGTCTGGGCAAAAAGGCGGCCCGCCTCAAAGCACTCCAGCTGATGAACCGAGATCGGCTCAATAATCTTTTCCCGTACCAGGGCGGAGAGGATAGGCGACATCCCGTGGTAGCGCAGGCCGCCGGCATGGATTCCCGGTGGAATGAAATCATGCCCCAGGGTATACATGTAGAGCAGGGGAGTCTGCTTGGCCACGTCACCAAAGTCATAGGCATAGGTCCCCCTGGTCAGGCTGGGGCATGATGCCGGCTCAACACCGACGAAACGGACCTTCTTGCCGTCAAGATAATCTGCGATAAAGGGAGACATAATGCCGGCGGCATTGGAGCCGCCGCCACAGCAACCAATGACCACGTCCGGGTAGTCGCCGATCTTTTCCAGCTGTTTCTTCGACTCCAGACCGATGATCGACTGATGGTGGATAACATGGTTGAGGACCGAACCCAGGCCATACTTGGTGTCCTCCCTGGACATGGCATCCTCAATGGCCTCACTGATGGCAATACCCAGGGAGCCGGCCGTATCGGGGTACTCTTTGCGGATCTGCCTGCCGATGGCCGTGTCTTCACTGGGGCTGGCGACGATTTCCGCACCGTAGGTGTTCATCATCGACTTGCGGTAAGGCTTCTGATCAAAGGAGACGCGTACCATGTACACCTTGCACTCCAGACCGAATTTATGGGTGGCAAAGGAGAGGGCGGACCCCCACTGACCGGCGCCTGTTTCAGTGGACATTCTCTTAACGCCTTCGCGTTTGTTGTAATAGGCCTGGGCCACGGCACTGTTGGTCTTGTGGCTGCCGGATGGCGAAACACCCTCATATTTAAAGTAGATCTTGGCCTTGGTGCCCAGGGCCTCTTCCAGCTTATCGGCCCGGATCAGCGGCGCAGGCCGCCAGATGTGATAGACCTCCTGCACCTCCTCGGGAATATCGATCCAGCGCTGATCACTCATCTCCTGCTCCAGCAGACCCATGGGAAAGATCTGGGCAAGCTTTTCCGGGCCCATGGGCTCCTTGGTCATGGGGTCCAGGGGCGGCGCAATACCATTAGGGATATCGGGCAAGATGTTGTACCACTGGCGCGGCATCTCACTTTCTTCAAGAAGAATCTTTTTCATACTTTATCTCCGTGTAAAAAAAGGCGTATAGAGAGGCAAAAAACAGGTTCAACGGTAAATCAAAAGCAGGTAAACTTACCCGTTTCTCATTTTCCTGTCAAAGCTAATAGCTCGGCCGAATGGGGCCTGTTTCCTTTATGGCAAAGGTGGGATTAGCGCGTTGACAAAGGAACCGGGCTGATATATTGTGAACGGTTTCAAAAATGAGACGTTCACCCTAAGGGCAATGAGCATTATGCATACAATAATTAATGACAGTCTGGCCGGTTCTCTTGCCGCCAAAAAGGATTTTGTCGCCCGGGAGAGCGAGGCCTTGATTGTTGCGGTTAACTGGGTTGTGGAGTGTTTTGCCCAAGGTGGCAAGCTTCTTCTCTTTGGCAATGGCGGCAGTGCCGCCGATGCCCAACATCTGGCCGCCGAATTCGTCAACCGTTTCCTGATCAACCGCAGGCCCCTGCCTGCCCTGGCCCTGACCACCGACACCTCCATTTTGACCAGCGTCGGCAATGATTTCTCCTATGACGATATCTTTGCCAAACAGCTTGCCGCCCTGGGCAAAAAAGAGGATCTTGCCCTGGGTATCTCCACCAGCGGCAATTCCGCCAATGTCATTGCCGCCTTTGCCGAGGCCAAAAAAATCGGTATGAAAACCGTGGCCTTAACCGGCTGTAACGGCGGCAAGATTCGCGGAAACGTCGACCTGCTCCTCAACGTACCGTCTTCTCATACCCCTCATATTCAGGAGACCCATCTCTGGATTGAGCACATGATCTGTCAACTGGCCGATGAAAAAATGTTTGGACGACTGGCATGACCTATCCGGACCCCCTTACCTTTGAAAATCTCAACACCTATTCGGTCCATGACCGTTTCAGCAAGGTGACGGTGGAGAATTTTGCCACTCCCCTGGGAGCGGCTGCCACGGTGGCTGATTTCATCGCCAGTTTGCCCCAGCAGTTTGCCGGTGTTGATTTCCCTGAACTGGTCGAGGCCCTGGCCGCCTGCGTTGCAGGCAAGAAAACCATTATCTGCGGCATGGGCGCCCATGTCATCAAAGTGGGCCTTGCCCCCCTCATCATTGATCTGATGAAACGCGGCATCTTCAACGCCATTGCCTTAAACGGTGCCGGTATTATCCACGACACGGAAATCGCCATGGTGGGCCGTACCTCCGAGGATGTCGGTCAGGTCCTGGGGGCCGGTGCCTTTGGTGCCGCCAGGGAAACGGGCGAGACGGTCAATGCCGCCATTGCCATGGGGGCCAAAGAGAAGATGGGTCTGGGCCAGGCCATGGGAAAATTTCTGGTGGAGGAGCAGTTTCCTTATAACGAGCACAGTCTGCTCGCCTCGGCATATCGCCTGGGGGTTCCAGTCACCGTCCATGTTGCCCTGGGCACGGATATTGTCCATATTCATCCCTCGGCCTCAGGGGCCGATATCGGCCAGACCAGCTACCATGACTTCCAGCTCTTCTGTCGCCTGGTTGCCAACCTGGAACAGGGTGCTTACCTTAATATCGGCTCGGCGGTACTCCTGCCCGAGGTCTTTCTCAAGGCCCTTACCGCAGCACGCAACCTGGGCCACACCGTTACCACCTTTACCACGGCAAATTTCGATTTTATCAGACATTATCGAACCATGACCAATGTGGTGAATCGTCCCACGGCAAGTGGTGGCCGAGGTTACAACTTCATCGGCCACCATGAGCTGATGATCCCTCTGCTGGCTGCCGCCCTTATTGACCGCCTGGAGCGCTCAACTGTGGCCTAGAACAGCGGCTTGCTACTATTTATAAAATTTTACATACGAATTCATCGTGACAACTCATAAAGATAAAAAAGGAAAGGCGTATCTCATCGGCGCCGGTCCCGGCGATCCGGGATTGATCACCGTGCGCGGCCGCGAACTGCTGCAAAAGGCAGAGGTTATTATCTATGACTACCTGGCCGGCAAGAAACTGCTCTCCTATGTTCCGAAGGATGCGGAATTCATCTATGCCGGGAAAAAGGGTGGCGTCAAGCATACCCATACCCAGGAAGAGATCAACCAGATGTTGGTGGACAGGGTTCGCGCCGGTAAACTGGTGGTGCGCCTCAAGGGCGGCGACCCCTTTATCTTCGGGCGCGGCGGCGAGGAGCTTGAGGAGCTGGTCAAGGCCGGCCAGGATTTTGAGGCAGTGCCCGGTGTGACCTCTGCCTCCGCGGCCGCCACCTTTGCCGGTGTGCCCATTACCCACCGTCAATGTACCTCGTCCGTGGCCTTTATCACCGGCCATGAAGACCCCAACAAGACGGAAAGCCGCATTGCCTGGGACAAGATCTCCACCGGCGTCGGCACCCTGGTCTTTTACATGGGCATTAAAAACCTGCCCTCCATCACCGCCAACCTCATCAAGCATGGCCGTGATCCGCAAACGCCGGTGGCTGTGGTGCGCTGGGCCTCCCTGCCGTACCAGCAGTCAGTGGTGGGCACCCTGGAGAATATCGCCGACATCGTCAGCAAGCAGGGGATCAAACCGCCGGCCCTCACCATTGTCGGTGATGTGGTGCGCTATCGCGACCAGTTGAACTGGTACGAGCTCCGGCCGCTGTTCGGCAAACGAATCGTGGTAACCCGGACCAGGGAACAGGCCAGTGAACTTGTTTCCCTGCTTGAGGAAAACGGCGCCTCATGCCTGGAGCATGCCACCATCTCCATTGAGCCACCTGATTCGTGGCAGCAAACAGACCAAGCCATTGCGCAACTGGCGACTTTTGACTGGCTGGTTTTCACCTCCATCAATGCCATTCATGCCTTTTTCAAGCGCCTCCAGGAACAGGGCCACGATTGCCGCAAGCTGCACGGTGTCAAGATTGCCGCCGTGGGACGGGTTACGGCTGATTGCCTGCTGCAGTATGGTCTGCGGGCGGATCTGTTGCCGGCAGAATATACCGGTGAAGGCCTTGTTGCAGCACTGAGCAAGACAGACGTCACGGGCAAGAAGGTCCTCATCCCCCGCGCCATGAAGGCCCGTAAGGTCCTGGAGAATGGCCTGGCCGAGGCCGGTGCCACCGTAACCATTGCCCCGGTCTACCAGAATGTGCCGCCCCTCTCCGAGGGGCAGCAATTGCGTGAGGAACTCAAAGCTGAAAAGATTGACATGGTGACCTTTACCAGCTCCTCCACGGTGCGCAATTTTGTCGACATGCTGGACTGCAAAGACAACAGGGCCTTACAAGAGCTCCTTGACGGGGTCATGATCGCCGCCATTGGTCCCATAACCGGTCAAACGGTCCGTGAGTACGGCCTTGCGGTCCACGTTCAACCCGAGACCTACACCATCCCGGCCATGGTCCAGGCCATTGTCGACGAGATCGGCGCCGGCTGAGGGCGGCTTGCCAGGCAAACAGGCAACAAAAAAGGCTTTCCGTTTTTTAACGGAAAGCCTTTTTTGTTGCCTGAACCAGGGAAACACCACATAGACAATGCGCCTTTAAGGCACTGCCGAAAGATGACTCCGTTAGAGCATGGAGTCCCCTTCACTTCCCACCTCTTTTTTCGACTCTTCTTCCTCCACAGGCTCAACCTGCAGGGGGGCTTTCTCCTCGTCAAAGGCGCTTTCACCCGGCGAAACAACCACAACATCCTCTGCAATGGGCGCTTCACTTGTTACCTCGGCCTCTTCTGTCTCGTTAGCGACACTCTCCACCGGTTCTTCTTGAGACTCTGCGGCACTTTCTTCAAAGATGGCATCAATTTCGGCATCCTCCGCCAACTCTGGCGGGGCCGCTTCACTATCCGGCAGATCCGGTTGTTGCATATCAACCGATGAGCGCTGTTCTTCTGTTTCAGGTGCAGTTACCGGCGCCGTCATCGTATCGCTTTCCTCTGCGGCGGAGGTGGCCGGAGCAGCATCCTCGTCAAGCTCATCGCCGCTCGCCTCAACTGTATCTTCTTGCTGCACCGGTTCCTGCAGATAAAGAGAGAAGTCCTCATCTCCCTCAGCCGCCCCCTCCTCGGCAGCTGCCTCAGTAGCGGCCTCTTCTTGCTCGTCCGCGGAAGGCACCGATGCAGCCTCATCTTCCACAGGCTGTTGAGCGTCGCCTTCATCCGGGGCAGGGTACTGTTGGCTATCCTGCATATCGTCCTGCTCCAGGAGCATTTCATCAATCTCCTCTTCCACAGGCGGCATGACAAAGTCATCACTGAGAAAATCAGACTTGAGAACCTCCTGCTCCACCGTGACATAGTCGGTGACAATGGTGGAGATGACAGCCACCACCCGCCGATTCTTCATGCGGCCTTCTTCGGTGGAGTTGTCGGCAATGGGCTCATTTTCGCCGGCACCACGGGTCTTGATACGCGCCGGATCAATGGCGAAGGTGTCCACCAGATACTTTTTCACGGTTTGGGCCCGTCGGCTGGAGAGATCCTTGTTGTACGCCTCTGAGCCGAGATTACAGGTGTGCCCCTCAAGAAGCGCCTCTGTTTCCGGGTAGCGCAGCATAAAATCGGCAACCTGATTTATTTCTTCCTCATAACCCGGCCGCAGGGTGGCCTTGTCAAGGTCGAATTCAACATGCAGTTCAATGGTCACCACCTTGTCATGGGGCAGTTGCCGTTCCAGGATAATAACCTCATCCTCCTGCACCACCGGTTCCTCGACAACCTCCTCGATCACCTCTTCCTCAACAACCACAGGCTCTGGTTCAAGGGGTTCCTGCACGGGTAACGGCTCTGGTTCCACAACAGGGGCAGGCAGCCGCCGCTTGCTGAAAAAGATCTTTTCAATGTAGTTGGTCAGTTCCGACGGGGAATCCACCTCGTCATATCTGGCCATGAAACCACAGCCGCCCACCTTGGCAATGGCGTTCATCTTTTTGGCGCCTTCAGGATCATTACCGGTAAGGATGGGATAGTAGCACACTGAACCGCCAAACTTCTTTTTCAGGTAGGCCGCTTCATGGATGGCCGACTTGGGGATATGTACACCGTTACTGATCAGAATAATGGCGTGGGTACCACTCAGTTTCGCCAGTTCATTGGAGGCGGAGAGAAAGGTCATGCCCAAGGGATCAAAGTCGCTGATGGCGTGGGTCTTGGTGGCAATAATCGGCCTAAAACCTGTGGCATTGATATGGTAGAGGCCAAAGATGGTTGAAAAATCTTTTTCAAAGCTGGCCGCCTTGGGTCCGAAAACGCGCAGCATACGACGATGGGGAATATTGGGAATGGTTTTGCCGATATTGGCAACGAGATATCTGGCTATCTTTTGGTTCTGCGTCTGGCCGACCCCCAGAAAGGTTTCACCCTGGCCGTCGACAATGATCATGAGATTATCGGTTTTCTGCAGGTAAGCTCCTGTTTTTAAACTATTGGTTAATTCCGCTGCATTGTAAACTGGCGCTGTGGCACCGATTGCCGCAGAGGCGCTCAGCACACAAAAAATGAGTATCATCAGCGGCGTCACAATCGTGAAAAATCGTGATTTCATATACTTACCTCTTTTTTGAGAGTTGCCATGTAAAGTGAAAGTAAAAGGTAAATCGGCTAAAGCCCTCTCCTTTACCGATATAATCGCTCATATTGTATTATAAATATCTAAAATATCAAAACTTTTATCTTTTGAATTTTTTCGATATTACGGTTTTTTTTAAGGCTCACAGGCAAAAAACATGGCCACCACCACCCCTGGTATTTAGGTGGTTAACTCCATACTAATGTCAGATGCCGGCGCGGAGTGGGTGAGGGCACCGATGGAGATAATATCAACACCTGTCTCGGCCACTTGCCTTACATTCTCGAGGGTTACCCCGCCCGAGGCCTCCACCAGGGCCTGGCCGGCGATATATTGCACCGCCTCTGTCATGGCGGCAATGCTCATATTGTCGAGCATAATGATATCCACCCGGGCAGCCAGACACTCCTTAACCTGGGCCAGGGTCTCCGTCTCCACCTCAATCTTCAAGGTATGAGGGGCAAATTGACGAACACGCTCCACGGCCGCCGCAATGGAGCCGCAGGCCGCAATGTGGTTGTCTTTGATCATAACGCCGTCGGCCAGATTAAGGCGATGATTATGACCGCCGCCCACCCGCACGGCATATTTTTCCAGCATACGTAATCCCGGCGTTGTTTTCCGGGTATCCGTAATGCGCACCGGCAGATCGGCAACCTGCCGGACAAAATGGTGCGTCAAAGTGGCGATACCGCAGAGACGCTGGACAATATTCAAGGCGACCCGTTCGGCCTGGAGAAGTTCAAGCACCGGTCCTCTGCAGGAAAAAACCTCCTGACCCGGTTCGACGCGCAAACCGTCGGCAACGGCCTGGTAGGAGAGTGCGCCGATCCGACACTTGAAGACCTCAGCGGCAATCTGCATGCCTGCGCAGATAAAAGCGTCTTTGGCTCGAAAGGTGGCCTGGCCCATATCCTCCGGAGCAAAGATGGCCTGTGAGGTAACATCGCCACTACCAAGATCCTCTTGAAAAAAACGCTTTATATCTTCGTGCAGGGAAAAAAAGTCCATGGTTGCTTTTCCAGGGTAGAATGAGTGGAGAGAAGAGGGAGAGCATTGCATCAACGTCGTGTGAAATCTACTACAATGGGCCTCTCTTTATTGTCAAGAATTAAGGGAATTGGTTTTCCTCATGATTACATTGCGATATAAGGATATCTTGAATAATGAGACATTTCGGAGTGTCGCAGGCGGCAGCTCCGGACCTGGACGCCGCATCAGCAGGTCTCCCTGTTCAGGCCGTCACTGGCCATGAGCGCAGATACCCTTTATTGACCATCGGTCGTCACCTTGAGAATAATCGATTGCCATAGCCACTTTCCCTTTGTGAGCAAAGGGGATGACAGCTTCCTTGCCGAACTGCAGCAATGCGGTATCGAAAAGATATTTGCCAACACCATCAACGGCAAGCAGTGGCAGGAGCTGGCGACATGGGCCGCCAACAGGCCGCAAATCATCCCTTTTTACGGCATCCATCCATGGCAGATCAGCGCCGCCACCCTCGCCGCCGACCTGCAGCAGCTTGCCGTTTTTTTGGGCCGGCGCCATGCCTGTTGCGGAGAGATCGGTCTGGATCGTCTCTGCCGTACGGATATGGCCCTGCAACACGAGGTCCTAAAAAAACAACTGGAGCTGGCTGCCGAGACCGACACTTTTGTGGCCATCCACTGCGTTAAGGCCTGGGGGCCGCTGCTGGAGATACTGACACGGTTTCGAGGCCGGCTTACTTTTATGGTCCATTCCTTCCAGGGGTCAAAAGAGGTCATGGAGAGAGTGGTTGGCCTGGGGGGAATGATCTCTTTTTCGCCCCGAATTTTGCACGGCGCCAATGGAAAAATCCTGGAGGTGGTCACGGCAACCCCCTTAGACCGCCTGCTCCTGGAGACGGATTTTCCCTTTCAAAAAAAGAACCAGGCTGATTCTCCCCGCACCTATTGCCGGGTCTTGCTCCGTCTCTATACTCTTGTCTCACAACTTCGTCGGCTGCCCCTGGCTGAGCTGACTCAGGCTATTGAACAGAATGGAACGCTTTGTACGCATTGAAAAACTTTTAGGTAAAGGCAGGGCGGCCTGGCTGCGCCGCCGATCCGTCACCATTGTCGGCATTGGTGCCGTGGGCGGATACGCCCTGGAAGGCTTGGCCCGGGCCGGCATCAGCCACATACGGCTGGTTGATTTTGACATGGTGGCCCCTTCCAATATAAACAGGCAGATTCTTGCCCTGGACTCCACTGTGGGAATGCTCAAGGTGGAGGCGGCCCGGCAAAGGGTGCTGGACATCAATCCTCGCTGTCGGGTGGAGGCCCTGCCCCTTTTCGCCGATGCGACAAACATTGCCGAAATCCTGACGCCCCCACCGGATATCGTCATTGACGCCATCGACTCGGTCCCGTCGAAGATTGAGCTCCTGGCCGCCGCCTACCGCCGGGATATTGCCGTGGTTTCGTCCATGGGGGCGGCCTTACGCACCGATCCCGGTCAGATCAAGGTCAACGACCTGTTCAACACCAAAAAATGTCCCCTGGCCAGAAGGCTGCGCAAACAATTACGACAGGCCGGCGTTGGACCCGGCATTACCTGTGTCTACTCCACCGAGGATATTGATTTCACCTATGGTGAACCCATAGGGGCGGCCGACACGGATGAGCAGCTCCGCCAGGGGAGAAGACCACGACGCCTGCTCGGCAGCCTGCCTACCCTCACCGGCATCTTCGGCCTGGTGGTGGCCAATACCGCCATCTACAAACTGCTCGACCGCTCTGCCACCGGAGGTTGAGGATTTCAACGACACTGAAACCAGAGCAGGTAAAGACCGATGAGCAGCAAAAAGGGACCATTGGTGAAATAAAAGAGCAGAACCAGGGGATAGCGGTTGCCCAGAAACTCTTTTAAGCGAGGACGATTCACCACCTTGGGCAGCCAGAACAGGAGCGTGACCAGGCCGCCGACACAGATAAAGACAAGGGCAAGAAGGGTAAGAAGAGTCATGGCATGTCGGATGAATTTTCGTGGATGTTCGGCTCGTCGTTGCCAGCTTCTTGTTCCGGAATCATCCAGTTAAAGGGCAGACGGATGGTATCGAGGATCCATTTTGCGGTGGCCTCGCCAATGGCTGACGGAGAAAGAACGGTAATCTTGGGATCGGTGATCGGACCGGTAACCTTGACCGGCACCGAGACAATTCTGCCTTCCTTGCCGCCCACCACCCGGCCCACCAGCGGCACCCTGGTGACCAGGCTGTTGATGGTGGAAAAAGGCACGACAAAGAAGGTGAGATCATACTCCATGGTTATCAGGTTGATCTCACCCGTGGTGACGATTTTCACGCCATCCCCGTCGATATAGGCCTTTTCAATAGTGAAAATATTGTCACAGATATTACCGGAGACCTCCAGATAATTATAGTAGAACCCCTCGGTCCAGATAGAGCCGGACAGACCCGATATATTGATCAGGCTGAGGATCTTGGAGAGCGCCACAAACCTCTTGATAGTGCCTTTTTCAGAGGTGAGCAGCAGGCCGCCCTGTTTACAGAACGTGCTGTCGGACTGGATACGGCCTGTTATATTCAAAGGCCCTTCAATGACCTTCTGGAAGTTGAAACAGGAAAGGAAGTCGCTGAATTGCAGCGGCTTTTCCACAGGCGACATGAGGGAGAGCTCCTTACTGCTCTCCTTGGCGCCGTGCCAGAGAAACTGGCCGTTCACCTCGACGCCGCAGACATTGCTCTCCCGCAGATTGAGGCGCGAATCGGACTGGTCGAACTGATAGAAACCGCGCAGCGGGCTAAAGGGGAGCCGATAGGGAGGGGCGGCGGCAGGCGTTGCCTCATCAGCACCAAAGGGGACGACAAGGCCGCCGATATCGAAATTTATCAGCCCGGAGATGGGGTAGGCTGCCGCCTCCTTCTCCTGCCAGCCCAGGTCCGGGCCCAGGGTGGTGTTGACAAAATAGCTGAAATCCTCTTGAAAATCTTCGATATTGGTAATGGAGAGGGTGGAGGCTGTGCCGAGTTCCAGCTCAAGATGACCTTTACCGGGCTGGTTGGCAAAGGTGCCGGCCACGCTCAGTGACTCGTTGTTTGCCTGCACCTCCATTTTCTTGATGGCCAAGACGCCGCCGTCGCCTTGCAGCGCCAGAGAGGGAATGGTAACCTTTCTTTTCTGCTCCCCCCATTGCCAGGTTACATTCTTGGCCTGGAGCGGTCCGGAAAAATCAAACAGAATGGCGTCCAACAGATGATCACGCCGCTTGGACAGGGTAAAATCGCCGCTGATGGAAGCAAAGGTAATCCGGCCCGGCCCCATAAAGGCCTCCAGTGAAGTGCTGGAGAGGTCGCCGCTGAAAGAGAGTGTCAACTCCTCATCAATCTCGGCCTGGTGCAGAGAAAAGAGGGCCTGGCCAGTGGGGCTGCTGACCTGAATTGAGGCGGTTGATGATGCAGCCAGGTCGGCAATGTCGAGATCCAGAAAGGTCTCTTCCTGTTCGGCAAAGACCCGGCCGCTGAGCCTGATGGCATCATCGTCCCAGCTGATGCTCATCTTCTCCACCCGATGGGGGGGGGTGGGCACAATGAGACGGGGCAGGATATCCTGGTTGCGCAACCAGTTGATATGGCTGTCTGCCAGAATACCGCTGAGCTGTAAAGAGCCGTGCCATCCCTGCCAGTCCTGGTGAAAGAGGCTGCCGCTCAGGTTGATGGGTTGATCCAGGAGGCGGCCCTTGCCTGCCTGAATCCTGATCTCCTGATCAGTAATGGCGGCGCTTGCCCTTTCCACCAGAACCTCCTGCGGCAGGACCGGCGTCTTGAAGCTACTGTTCTTGACACTGGCCTCAACATTATAGACGTACTCTTCCGGCTTGAAAAAAGGCCCCTGCAACGTGCCGGACAGCTCAATGGCTCCGTGGGCGGCATCGATGATGCCGGTAAAGGCCTCTGCCAGCAGCGGATAGCTCCGAAGCTCTCCCAACAGGGTGTTGGCATCGAAAAAGCCGTGCAGGGAGTGGACCGTCAGGGGCACGGCAGGATCGTCCCAGTTAACCCGGCCACTGCTTTCGGTAATGGTGTGGGAGGCCAGATAGGCCTTGATCCCCTGCCACTGCAGGCTGGATTCCGTTACCTGCAACCGCCCGGCATCCAGCCGTACAGGCCAGCTGAGCCTGTCATAACGCAGCTCGGCGTTTTCATAGTGATCCACATCAACCCGGACCTGATAATCACGGAGATCATCGCCGATATGGAGATGCCCCCGGGCCCGACCCCGGCCCTGCACCGTGCCCAGTTCACGCACCACATCCTCATCATCGAGCAGGGTACGGAGAACAGCGGGCAGTTCGGCAAGGTTGGCGTCAATATCGACATCCACCTCCAGACCGTATTTGTCGTCGGCCAAGCCCACAAGAAAGACCCCGGACGTCCCCTTGGCATCCCCCACCCAGGTGGTAATATCCCGGCCGGTAAGGTCGCCATCCTTGATGAGGATAGGGCCACTGGCCCTTGTCAGGTCAAGGGGGATGTCGGCAAGATGAATATCAGCCTCGGCAATATCAACGCCAATGGTCATGGCAGTGACATCCTCGAAGGAGGCAACCGGGGCATCAAAGTAATAGGAGGCGCTGTGGGCCCGGCCGCTGCGGACAATATCCACCACCTGGCGGGCCACGGAACTGTCGGCAAGTAGAGTGAGCACCTTGCGGCGCACCGTCGTCAAATCGATCTCCAGGGCCTGCAGGTCAATCTTGACATGTGCCTCATCTGCCTGGACACTCGGCAGGTAACGACTGATTTCCCCACTCAGGCGCAGGTGCGGGCTGGCAACAACAAGGTTGTTCAAAACAAGGGAAAAGTCAGCCTCTCTGCCGTGGCGCAGGACAAAATCCCCCTGGCCCAGCCGGAAAATCTCGGTGTTTTCCAAGCGACGCAGGCCAAAATCAGGCATGTCACCCTGCAGGGCAATCTCCAGGCCGGCGCTGTTTTTTTCAAGTTGCATTTCAAGATCGACCGAATCAACCACAGGTACCAGGAGACTCGTGTCGTCTTCGACCAGGAGGTCATGGGGCCGCAGACCGCTTACCGCGCCACGAAGCTGCACATTTCCCTGATGATCAAAGCTTCCCTCAAAGCTTATTTGCTCGGCAAAACCGGCAGCGCTTTGCCAGGTAAAGGTGCTGGTGCGACCTCTGCCGTGCAATACCGCCTTGATCCCCTGGAGTTTAGTGGAAGCGAGGCTGAGGACGTCATGCTGGCGCCCGGGCAGCAGCAGGGTGCCGTTTTTAATAAACAGATCGACATCCGGCATCTTCAGGCCGCGCCCCTGCTCCTGCCCCCCCCAATCAAGCGCTGGAGAAGGGAAAATCTCAATAACCGGATCAGTTACATGCAGCCGTCCCAGGGAAGAAAGGCCCAGGACAATTTTCCAGGTCGGATAAAAAACAGCCGTGCTGCTGGTGGCGGCAAAGCGGGAATGGTTCACCTTAAAGCCCTGGGCCGTCAGATGCGGAAAGGGCAGCCAGGTAAAACGGAGATCATCGATACTGGCATCAACGATATAGATGTCCTGGATACGGTCCAGCACCTGCTCCTGAACCTTCCGGCTCTTGATGAGCAACGGCGCGCTGATGATAACCAGGAGAACAAGCAGCAAAAAGAAGCCGCTTATCAAAGAGATTTTACGTTTCATGGGCGGCAGGAGAGGGGCGAAGCCGGCATGGGAGACTGCCGGTGAACGACCGGAAGCGGGCAGGGCGCGCCGATGCCGACCAACAAGCCTCCACAGGAGAGCTCATTTGCAGCGTCGTGGCCATCGGTCATGCCCGGCTTCCGAAAATCAGCGGTCATGGGGTTCTTCAACTTGGGTCAACAGGTGGTCAATGGTTGCCAGGCCTCCCTGCCAGAAGCGAGGATCCGTGAGATCCACCCCAAAGGGTTGCATCAGTTCATAGGGTGAGCGGCTGCCACCGGCAGCCAGTAAGGCCTCATACTTGGGGACAAAGACATCCCCCTCCTGAAGATAGATGTTGTAGAGGGACAGGACAAGGAGCTCGCCAAAGGCATAGGAGTAAACATAGCCCGGGGTATGCAGGAAATGGGGGATATAGGACCACCAGATATCATAGTTTTCCGTCAGAGTAACACTGTCGGCAAACATCTCCTGCTGAGTTGCCCGCCACTGGCTGCTTAATTCCTCCTGGGAAAGCTCGCCCTCAGTGCGCCTCCTGGTATGGATACGGTCCTCAAACCGGTTCATCGACACCTGCCGAAAGACAGTGGCAAAGATCGATTCCAGCTTCTGACAGATAAAGGCCCGGCGCGCCACCGGGGAGCTCAGCAGTTCAAGTTGACTGTGAAAGACGAGAAGTTCGGCAAAGACGGAGGCGGTCTCGGCCAGAACCAGAGGAGTGTCGCTGTTAAAATAACCCTGGCCGGCCGCCAGATATTGATGGACGCCATGGCCGAGCTCGTGGGCCACAGTGGAGACATCGCGGATATTGCCCGTATAATTTACCAGGACATAGGGGTGTACCTCCGGTACACAGGGATGGGCAAAGGCGCCGCTCTGCTTGCCCGCCTGGATGGGTGCATCTATCCAGCCGTTGTCAAAAAAGAGGGCGGCAATTTCCGCCATTTTCGGGGAAAAAGCGCTGAAGGCCTGGAGAACCATGTCCCGGCACTGGGGCCAGGTGACCTTGTCATCGGGCAGGTGGGGCAGGGGGGCATAGCGGTCATAATCATAGAGGGTGTCAAGGCCGAGGAGATCCTTTTTTAAGCGGTAGTAGCGCTGAACAATATCATAGCGATTGGTGACCGAAGAGACGAGCACCGCCACCGTCTCATCGCTGAGCTCATTGGCCAGATTCATGGCACTTACCCACTGCTCATAACCGCGCAGCCGGTCGCTGATCATCTTGTCCGCCAGGATGGTATTGAAGATGTGCGTAAGGATATGGAGTTGGCTGCGCAGGCCCTCGGTGAGATCCATTGCCGCCTGCCTGCGGGTCTGCCGGTCCGGGCAATAGAGATCGGAGAGAACCTCCTCCTCACTGCGCCTTTTTTCTCCAAAGGTGAGATGTCCCACGACCTTCTCAAACAGATCTGTCCAGCTGGCCGTGCCCACCGGTTCCTTGGCCAGGAGGAGCTCTTCCTCGGTTCTGCTCAGGAGATGGTCGGCATATCGGCGGATACTCTGCAGATAATGGCGATAGTGGCTGAGGCTGTCATGGGCCAGGAGGAGGTCGGCTCTCCCTTTGTCCAGCTTCGCCCATTCCAGATGGAAAAAGACGGTCTTGCCGCCCACTGCGCTTGCCACCTCCCTGATCTGCTGGAGAAGGGCGCCTGCCTCGGCATTGTGGATGCAGGCGGAGAAAGAGAGGAAGGCAAAGGTGGAGAGCTTGCCGAGCAGGACGGCAATGTTCTCCAGACGCTCTACCAGCTCATGCAGCTCAGGTGCCGGCAGCGCGGCCAGCCTGCCGACATATTGTGCAGCCACATCCGCGGCCTGCTGCTTGCAAGCGTTTATATCTCGGTTTATCGCCGGATCATCAAGACCGGCATAGAGATGGTCAAGCTGCCAGGTGACGGCGGAGGTGCCAAGATCACTATTCAACTGTTGGGACATAGGGCTCACAGGGCTGATTTTAAGGAAATGTGTGCAATATTACCGTACCTGTTAAGGAATTACAACGCAGCCGCCCCGGCACCAGAAAAAATCTTGCGCCAAAGAATAGAACAATATAGTTTGTAAACGAAATTTTAGGATACAAGGTGCCTTCGGTAAAGATATCTGTATTATTTTTTAAATAAAATCAAACAGTTAATGTTTGCACAAAAACTTTCTGCCCCTTACCCGCCTTACCGGCCCACAATCTCCTTGCCGGTGTTACGTACCCCCTGTCCGCACCATTTACAAGAGGCTGTTTTTTTACCCACCAGAGCAGTTTACCGTCCCTGCCCGCCAGAAGACCACCAGACCAAAACATGCAACAGCATGATTAAGTCGACATGCACCGCAGAAGGTGGCGAACCTGACAACAGCTATAATTTCCGTCTATTTTGTCTGGGTTTGGCCGGTTACCGGCAGGAACTTTCACATAACAGTTTAATCTTTGCAGGTATTTCATGACATCTTCCCCGATCTACGATGAAGGCAAGGTCAAGACATTAAGCTCCCTGGAACATATCAGGTTGCGACCGGGCATGTATATCGGCCGCCTGGGCAACGGCTCCCATCCTGATGACGGCATCTATATCCTTTTAAAAGAGATTATCGATAACGGCGTTGATGAGTTTATCATGGGCGCCGGCAACAAGATTGACATCAGCATTGACGATAACAACCTGGTTGAGGTGCGCGACTATGGCCGCGGCATTCCTTTGGGCAAGATTGTCGAGTGCGTCTCGGTGATCAATACCGGCGCCAAGTATAACAGCGATGTCTTTCAATTTTCCGTGGGTCTCAATGGCGTGGGCACCAAGGCCGTCAATGCCCTGTCCGCCCGATTCAAGGTCACCGCCTTCCGGGAAGGGAAGTATGCCACAGCTACCTTCGAGGGCGGCACCCTGGTTGATCAGGAGGAGGGTGCCTGCCGGGAAAAAAACGGTACCAAGATAGAGTTTCTCCCCGATCCGGACGTCTTTAAAAACTACGCCTTTAATTTCGATTTTATCAAGAAGAGACTGTGGCGCTACGCCTATCTGAACGCCGGACTCAAGCTGCTCTTTGATGGTGAGGAATTCTACTCGGACAATGGCCTGCTTGACCTGCTGGCCGATGAAATCGACGACACGCAGCTCTACGACCCTCTCCACTATCATGACGACACCCTGGAGATGACCTTTACCCATATCAACGGCTATGGCGAGTCCTATTTTTCCTTTGTCAACGGCACCTATACCAATGAGGGCGGCACCCATCTCTCCGCCTTCCGGGAAGGTATCTTAAAGGGCTTTAATGAATTCACCGGCAAGAAATTCTCCGGCAACGATGTGCGCGAGGGCATTGTCGGCATCATTGCCGTCAAAGTGGTGGAGCCTATTTTCGAATCACAGACCAAGAACAAGCTGGGCAACACCGATATCCGGGCCGATATCATTAACCGGGTCCGTAAGTTTGTCTGTGATTCCCTCTACAAGGACAGCACCATGGCCGAGACCATGGTCCACAAGATCCAGCAGAACGCCAGGATCCGTAAGGAGCTGCAGAATGTCCGCAAGGAGGCCAAGGCCAAGGCCAAAAAGGTTACCTATCGCATTCCGCAGCTCAAGGATTGCAAGTATCATCCCACCAAGGGCACACCTTCACCGCCGGGCCGGGAGAACATGGTATTTTTGACAGAGGGACAATCCGCCTCCGGCTCCATTGTCAGTGCCCGCGACCCCATGCGGCAGGCCGTCTTTTCCCTGAAGGGCAAGCCCATGAACGTTTACGGCCAACGCCTTGATCTGCTCTATAAGAATGACCAAATGTACAACCTCATGCGCACCCTCAACATTGAGGAGTCCGTCGGCCATCTGCGCTTTGACAAGGTGATCATCGCCACGGATGCGGATGTCGATGGTCTGCATATCAGAAACCTGCTTCTCACCTTTTTCCTGCACTACTTTGAACCGCTGGTCAAGCTGGGCCATGTCTACATCCTGGAGACCCCCATCTTCAGGGTACGCACCAAGCAGGAGACCATCTACTGCTACTCGGACGATGAAAAGGAAAAGGGTATTCGCAAGCTGGCCGGCCGCGGCAAGGTGAAAAAGCAGGTGGAGATCACCCGCTTCAAGGGCCTGGGCGAGATCTCGCCGCCGGAGTTCAAACAGTTCATCGGCGATGATATCCGCCTGCAGCAGGTCAATATCGACCGCCTGTCGGAGATCCCCAAACTTCTCTCTTTCTACATGGGTAAGAACACCCCTGACAGAAGGGAGTATATCATGAACAATCTGGTTTAAACGGCGAGGTCAGCAATGCATTACCATGACGATTATGGCGGTTTGCACCAGCTCTTTGACACAAACTTCCTCGACTACACCTCCTATGTCATCAAGGAGAGGGCCATTCCTGAGGTGCGTGACGGGCTCAAACCCGTGCAGCGCCGCATCATGCAGACCCTGGCCAACATGGACGACGGCCGCTTTAACAAGGTGGCCAATGTGGTGGGCGACACCATGAAGCTCCACCCCCATGGCGACCAATCCATCTATGCGGCCCTGGTCAATTTGGCCAACAAGGGCTACCTGATTGATCGCCAAGGCAACTTCGGCAACATCTTCACCGGCGACGGCGCCTCGGCGGCCCGTTATATTGAGTGTCGCCTCTCGCCCCTGGCCCGCGAAACCCTCTTTAACAAAGACCTGACCAGCTTCACCGAATCGTATGACGGCCGTCTCCAGGAGCCGGTCAGCCTGCCGAGCAAGATCCCGCTCCTCTTGTTGCAGGGCGCCGAGGGTATAGCCGTGGGCATGGCCACCAAGATCATGCCCCATAACTTTGTCGAGGTCCTTGAGGCCCAAAAGGATATTCTGCGCGATAAAGAGGTCCTTATCTACCCCGATTTTCTGCAGGGCGGCAAGCTGGACGTCTCCACCTATGAGGATGGCAACGGCCGCCTGAAATGCCGGGCCCTTATTGAAGAGAAGGATGAAAAGACCATTGTCGTCAGACAGATTCCCTACTCCACCACCACCCAGTCTATTATGGAAAGTGTGGAAAAGGCGGCCAAGCAGGGCAAGATCAAGATTCAGTCCATCAGCGACTATACGGCCGAGGAGGTGGAGCTGGAAATCAAACTGCCGCGCGGTATCTATGCGGAGGACACCATCAGGGCGCTTTATGCCTTTACCGACTGCGAGGTTTCCATCAGCCCCAATCTCACCGTCATTCAAAACGGCAACCCGGTTAATCTCAGCGTCACCGAGGTGCTGCGCGACAACACCGGAAAACTGGTAAAGGACCTTGAAAAGGAACTGACCATTGAGCGGGATCGTCTACAGGAACGATTGCAGGCCGCGCTGCTGGAGCAGATCTTCATCGAAGAGCGCCTCTACAAAAAGATTGAGGAGTGCGAATCCTACGAACTGGTGGTGGAGACCATTGACGAGTCGTTGCAGCCTTTCCGGTCCCGTCTGCTGCGTGACGTGACCCTGGAGGATATCGAACGCCTCCTGGAAATCCGTATCAAGCGTATATCACGCTACGATCTTTCCAAGAAACAGAAGGATATCAACCTGACCCGCAAGAAGATCCAGGAGGTGGAAAATCACCTGAAGGATATGGTGCTCTATACCATCAACTATATTGATGCCCTGTTGAAGAAATATGGGCCCGACTATCCGCGCCGCACCCAGCTCACCACCTTTGCCGAGGTGGAGGCCCGCAAGGTGGCGCTCTCCAACCTGACCGTGGGCTACCAGGCCAAGACCGGCTTTCTCGGTCACCAGGTGAAGGGGGATGAGGGCTTCTCCTTCCCCTGTTCCGAATATGACAGGGTTATGCTCATCTTTAAAGACGGCACCTATAAAATCGTGCCGGTGGCAGACAAGGTCTTCATCGGCCATGAGTTGATCTGGATGGGCAAGGTGGAGCAAAAGCTCATCTTCAACCTGATTTACAAAAACGGTGTTGAGAACCTCTCCTACATCAAACGCTTTAAGATGCCAAAATTTATCACGGATAAGGAGTATGAGCTCTTCCCGCCCCACAAGCGCTCCTTTATCCAGCACATCAGCCTGGGCCAGGAAGGTCTGGTGCGGGTCTACTATACCCCCAACAAACGGGCCAAGGCCAATTATGAAGATTTCAACATGGCGGATTTCTTGATCAAAGGAGCGGCGGCCCGGGGCAAAAGGGTGTCCAACAACCGGCCGGTAACCAGGGTCAGGCCCCTTGAGGCCAAGGATGCGGCAACGGATGAGGAGAAAAAACCGGTAAGCCTTTTTGACACCTCACAGTAAGTGAGCATTGGCAGCAGGTGCCACAGCCACCAGATCAACAGGGCGGCAGGACAGCCTCTTAACAGCCCGTTGAAAAAAAGGAGAAGCTCCCGTGCGCAAGGAAAAATGAGGCGGGGAAGCGCGTATCGGAGCCGATTTTTGACAACGCATCAGCAGCTAACGAACGGAGAGCGACCTGCCAGCGCAGTAGTTTTTCAAGGGGTGCCAAGATGAGGGAAAGGAGAGGGCCACAACATTGAGCAAGGCCGCAGCAGTACAAAAAATGTTCGATTCCATTGCCGGTCAGTATGACCTGATGAACAGGGTGATGACCCTTGGTCAGGACCAGCGCTGGCGTAAATTCGTGGTGGAACGGGCCGGAGACGCCCACGGGGGCAGGGTGCTGGACCTGGCCACCGGCACCGGCGATATCGCCGCCCTCTACAAGGCCTCCTTCCCCGAGGCCACGGTTATTGGCGGTGACTTTTCCCAGAACATGCTGGCTGAGGCCCGCAAGCGTTTTGCTGAACGCCGCATCGCTTGGCAGGCCTGTGACGCCAACTTTCTACCCTTTACCGACAACTTTTTCAGGGCCGTCACCTTCGGCTATCTGCTGCGGAATGTTGATGACGTGCCCAGGGTCTTGGCCGAGGTGTATCGCGTCCTGGACCAGGGCGGCCGCATCGTCTGTCTTGACACCACCCCTCCCAAAAAGAACCTGCTCTATCCCTTTATTCGTGCCTACCTGCGCTGGGGCATTCCCCTGCTGGGTCGCTTGATCGCCAGCGACGAGGACGCCTACGCCTATCTGACCGGCTCCACCATGGGTTTTTATACGGCCGAGGATCTGGCTGAGGCCTTTGGCCGGGCCGGTTTTCGCAAGGTGGGCTTTAAACGGTTCATGCTGGGCACCATTGCCGTGCACTGGGGAGAAAAATAGTTGCCGGTGCAAGCGCTGCCGCCCCGATAGACAACAGGCCGGGCACTGTTACATCTCTTCTTCATACATGCGGATAATCACCACATCATCAAGGGGGACATCATCATGCATACCCCTTCTGCCGCGTGGCACCTCGGCAATGGCATCGACAACCGCCATGCCTTCCACCACCTCACCAAAGACCGCATAGCCATATTCGGACATACGCATGGAACGATGATCCAGGAAGGTGTTGTCCTTCAGGTTGATAAAAAACTGCGAAGTGGCGCTGTTGATGTCCTGGGTGCGGGCCAGGGCCAGGGTACCCCGCCTGTTTTTCAGACCATTATCGGCCTCATTGATGATGGGGGCCTTGGTATCTTTCTTGCTGAGCCCCGGCCCGAATCCACCACCCTGAATCATGAAATCCGGAATAACGCGGTGAAAGAGGAGACCGTCATAGAAGCCCTCCCGTACATATTGACGAATATTGTCGCAGCTGATGGGGGCCTTGTCGTCAAAGAGCTGAACCGTCATTTTCCCCATGGTGGTTTCAATGATGATAGGCGGCTGCTCTTGGGCGCCGGCACTGGAAAAGAGCGTTGTCACCAGTAGAAAAATGAGAACAGGAAGCAGGAAAAGTTTAACCTTCATGGCGTGACCTCTCGTTATGGTGTAATTTATGGTGTAGGAAAAAGTGATGAAAAAATAGCATATTTTCGCTATAAAATCTGTAACTATCCAGCTCAACATCGGAAATGCCTCAAACCGCCTAAAGCGTACTCCTTTGAGCAGTGCCACGAATTACCACACGGTACGGCAAAGCCTACACCAGGTGATGTAAACCGGCCTGATCGCCGCACGGTGGGGTGCTGCTCAAAGGGCAGCTAAAATCGTATGAAAGAATTTCGCCACCTCTGTTTTTGTGAGTTCTGATTTTTATGGGTCTCTCCACCACGCCACAATCCGATACCAGCCAGACAAGTCCTGATTCTGAAGCTCTTCTTTTGGCAAAAAAGATTTCCAGAACCAGCTTCTGTATTGCCGCCGGTTGTCTTGTCCTGCTCTCCTTCATCGTGCCGCAACGTGACACGGAATCAGTGGCCATGATCGAGGAGCCGCCGGAGACCCTTATTGTCCGGCCTGAGGAGCGCGGTCTCAGCATTAACCCCGCCATTCCCTCCTATGCGCCGGACTCATCCGAAGATCTTCAACAAACACTGGAAAGATACGGTCTCTGGAGGATAGAGAACAATTCCACCATTGATCCCATACTCTTCACCTCTTTTCCGGATAATCTCCACAGCCTGCCCATTGCCGAAAAAAAGACCATCTTCCTGCACAGCCTCCTGCCGGTGGCCATGTACGCCAACCATCTTGTTGAAGGGGAACGCCGCCGTCTTCTGGAGCTGCTCGACACCGACGCCTCCCTGCCCGGCGATTTTTACCTGGAGAAAATGCCGACAGCCTGGCAGGATACCCTGGCCGACCAGGACAGAGAGTGGCTTCTTAGCCTGGGAAAAAGGTATAAGGCCGAAACAATTTCCCAACTCAAAAAGAGGGTACGCCCCATCCCCGTCAGCCTGCTGTTCGCCCAGGCCGCCCTGGAGTCGTCCTGGGGCACCTCGCGCTTTGCCCTTGAGGGCAACAATCTTTTCGGTATTCGCACCTGGGGAAAACAGGGACTGGTCCCCAGTGAACGCGACACGGACAGTAAGTTTCGCGTCGCCAAATATGATACTATTCTCGATTCGGTGATGGCCTATATCCTCACCCTAAACAGCCATCACCTGCACTCGGAATTTCGTAATCTGCGCCTCAACAGTCAGGATCCCGAGGTCCTCAGCCAGGGCCTGCTCTACTACTCGGAAACCAGAAAGAGCTATGTGGCCAAGGTAAACCGTATCATCGGCTTTAACCGTCTCAAGCGTTTTGACACCCTGCAGCTGGCCTCGCTGTCATAAGGTGGAGGGATATTTTCCGCTATTGCGCCGCAATGCCAACGGCCTCCTCCTTGTGCCTCACTGTTAAAAAAACTGGACAGGCACCAGTTAAGCCCCCAATCAAGCACACCCCAGAGGTTATTTATGCTGACCAGAAACCCCTTTATCATCTTCTGCCTGCTTTTCTTTGTTGCGGCGGCTCCGAGCATCGCCCTGGCCGACACCAGTGCCACTATTTTGATCTATCACCGTTTCGGCGATGATCGTTATCCCACAACCAATGTCAGTACCGAGGCCTTTGTCGACCAGATGAACTTTCTGCGTGATAACAATTATACGGTTCTCCCCCTGGCAGAGCTTGTCTCCATGGTGAAACAGGACCGGGAAATACCTGCCAGGAGCGTGGTCATCACCATTGACGACGCCTATGCCTCGGTCTACGAGAACGCCTGGCCCATCCTCAAGGAGCATGGCTATCCCTTCACCGTTTTTGTCTACACCGGTGGCGTGGAGCGGAATTATGGTGATTACATGAATTGGGATCAATTGCGCGAGCTGAAAGAGCAGGGCGTTGACCTGCAGGATCACGGTTTCAGCCATAATCATCTGGCATTCAAACCGGCCGATATGGGAGAGGTGGGCTATCGGGCCATGATCAGCGGTGATCTTGCCAAGTCCATGGCCCTTTTCTCAAGGGAATTGGGTGACACACCGCGCTTCTTTGCCATTCCCTACGGCGAGTATAACGATATTGTTATCGATGAGGCCAAAAACATGGGGTTTGAGGCGATTTTCAGCCAGGACCCCGGCTCAGTGGGACTTTACTCCGATCCCTACTCTCTCCCCAGACAGCCTATCCTCGGCCGGGAATGGGCCTCACTGCCCCATTTTGAAAAAATCTTGAAGATAGCCGACTTGCCGGTCACCGACCTGACCCCTCACCCTCAGCAGCTCACCTCTCCCCTGGTCAGCCGTTACCAGGTCAGGATACTGCAGCCGGATGCCTATGTACCGGGCAGTTTCGGTTTCTGGATCAGTGGTCTGGGCTGGCACCAGGCCCAACAGGATGGCGATATCCTCTTCTTTGAGACGGATAAGCCGCTGCAGCGGCCGATCAACAGGATCGTGGTCAGCGGTCGCCGGGCCAAGGACGGCAAACTGGCGACACGCACCTGGATGCTCATTCATCCTGACGGCGACAAGGCAGGGCAGTAAGAGTGAGCGCTTTTATCAAGCAGCTGGAATGGCCCCTGCTTATCGTTCTCTGTCTGACCCTGGGACTGGCCCCCTTTGCGCCGCCCCATATTGTTGAAAAGATCGCCATGTTGAGTCGGGGCGAGCTGCAGAGGCCGCTGGACTGGTTCGATCTCTTTTTCCACGGCATACCCTGGCTGCTGCTGGCCGGCAAGACGGTCTACGTCCTGCTGCACAGGAAGCCGGCGCCATAGTGCCGCCCTTGCGCCCCCCCAAAGCCTGTCTGGCGCACATCGCCGCGATCATGAAATGAGAATTCAGAAGTCAGAATTCAGCGCCGCCGCCGGGCTCTGACCGGTTTGAACGTTAATGACACTAATTGAAGTTTCATAAGAGAGAACAGGGGAAAAGCGTGCGCATCAGTGGTGCTGACTTCTGCATTCCGACCGTTGCATTCCGGCATGGTGGAAAAGAGTTCGTCCTGTCACCATGAATCTACATAGTCAGCAAGATAGAAGAAGAGTTATTATTTGCCGAAATGGCAGACCGGATAGGTGCAGGTCTTGCAAATACTGCACAGGCCGCCATGGCCGAGACGGGCCAGGTCGTCCCGCGTCATCTTTTCACCGGCCAGAACACGCGGCAAGACAAAATCAAAAACGGTTATGCGATGAAACATGCCGCAGGCCGGCAGTCCCATGACCGGCACCTCGCCAATGGTGCCCACCAGAAACATGGCGCCGGGCAGGACAGGCGTGCCATAGACCATATCAGTGGCGCCGGCCTCTGCGATGGCCAGGCGCGTCACATCATCCGGATCCACCGACATACCACCGCTGGTGACGATCAAATCCGCCCCGTCGGCAAGACAGGCCTTGATCTGCCCGGCAATTTCGCCGATATCGTCCGGGGCAAAGGTGACCTTGACCACCGAGGAGCCAAGGGCGGCCAGTTTCTTGCGCAACACCGGCTCAAAGGCATCCTTGATGCGACCGTAATAGACCTCGTTGCCGGTGATAACCAGACCGGCCCGGGCCGAGCGCAGCGCCTTGACCTGAAAGACACCGGCAGCCGGACAGAGGGCGGCCGCCTGATCAACAACCGCCTTTTTGGAGGTGAGGGGGATGAGCCGGGTGGCTGCCACCTGGGTTCCCTTTTTCACCGGCGTATTGTTGTGGAGGGAGGCACACATCACCTCGCCGAGCAGATTAAAGTGATAGAGGGCATCAACATCCACCTGCAACAGGCCGTCATGGTCGGCAATCAGGCTGAGCTTGCCCTCGGTGGGCGCACCGCTCACCGTGACACCGCTGCCGGCCAGGGCAGCGGCCAGAATCTCGGCAGCCTCATTCTCATGGATCTCATCATCATCAAGGGAGAGGACGTAGATATTATCCTTGCCCAGCCGCTTGAGGTGTTCAACATCCTCGGGTCGGATAATATGACCCTTTTTAAAGGCCGCGCCCTTGAAGGAATCACCGTCTTGCCGATCCTGATGCAGGGGACGGATTTCTGTGACGTCATGGGGCAGGACCATGCCCACTGCCTGTTCAACCGGAACTGTTTTGGATGCCATAATAAATGATCGTGTGGAAGTGGTTATTCTTGTCTCTGCGCTTTTCGGCACAAGCAGCCGGAGAAAGTGCCCCCTGCAGGCACATTGCCAAGGTGAATCTGCACAGGCAGGCGTGGCCGGCAAGGATTTTTTCTACCATACTCACGGCCAAAGGAAAAGGCTACCATATTGACAAAGGGCCAAAATAAGATAGAGTGACGTCGCCTTTACCAATCCCGACAGTTGTTTTTTTCCATTGGATCTTGGTATCGCGGCAGGAACAAAAAAGGTGATATGAGACAGCCATTGCCGGAGAGACGTGACACCGACTGGATGTCTGTTACCGGGCAAGGAGAGCGATTCATGAGTAAACACCGGGGGGTCTGGCAGTCCAATATGGGCTTTCTGCTGGCTGCCATTGGCTCGGCCATTGGTCTTGGCAATGTCTGGCGTTTCAGCTACATGGCCCATCAATACGGCGGTGGTGCCTTTCTTGTTCCCTATGGTGTGGCCCTGCTTGTCGCCGGTCTCCCCATCATGCTGGTGGAGTATGGTGTCGGCCACCTGGAAAAGGCCTCCTCGCCACTGAGCTTCCGTCGCATCGGCAGCCGTTATGAATGGCTGGGGTGGTGGATGCCGGTGGTGGCCATGTTCGGTATCATGCTCTACTATGCCGTGATTATCGGCTGGTGCGTCAACTACCTTTTCCTCTCCACGACCCTGGCCTGGGGCGCAGATCCCCAGACCTTTTTCTTTACGGAATTCTTGCAACTTACCGATTCCGCGAACAATCTCGGCTCCTTCCGTCCACCCATCCTCCTGGCCACGGCCCTTGTCTGGTTTCTCTGCTGGCTCATCTGCTATCGCGATATCAGCCACGGCATAGAGCGGGCCAGCAAGATATTCATGCCCATTCTTGCCATCCTAACCCTGGCCATGGTGGCCTGGACCCTTACCCTGGAGGGGGCCGGCCATGCCATCCTCAACAACTACCTGTCCGCCGACTGGTCGCGCATTAACGTCTTTGCCGCTGAGCCGGCCGTACGTACCATGGCCATCAAGACCTGGGTGGCCGCCTTTGGCCAGATATTCTTCACCCTCTCCCTGGGCTTCGGCATCATGATCACCTATGCCAGTTATCTGCCGGACAAGACCAATATTGCCCAGAACGCCCTGGTCACCTGTGTGGTGAACTGTCTCTACTCCCTGGTGGCCGGTCTTGCCGTCTTCGGCATTGTCGGCTTCATGGCCCATAGCCAGGCGGTGCCCTTTGACGAGGCCATTAAAGGCGGGCCGCAGCTGGCCTTTGTCGTCTATCCCAAGGCCATCTCCCTGCTGCCCAGCTTCAATATTCTCTTTGGAGTGATCTTCTTCCTCATTCTCATTATTGCCGGCCTTACCTCCGGCGTTTCCCTGATCGAGGCCTTTGCCTGCTCTATTACCGACAAATTCGACTGGTCCAGAAAAAGGGTGGTGAGCACCATCTGTACTCTCTGTTTTGCCGGCAGCCTGATCTTCACCAGCCAGGGTGGTCTTTATATCCTCGACATTGCCGATCATTTCATAACAAACTATGGTCTGGTCGTCGGTGGTCTGCTGGAATGCCTGCTGGTGGGCTGGGTCCTGAAAACCACGGTGCTGCGTGAGCATTTCGCCCGATCGGGCAGCATCATTCCACGCTTCTGGGATATCTGCGTCAAATTTATCACCCCGGCTATTTTGACCATGCTGGTCATTTTTGCTATTAATGTCGATCGTACTGAAAACTACGGCGGCTACACCGGGACGCAGCTGCTCTTCTACGGCGGCGGCGCCATGCTGGTCTGTCTTATTCTGGCCCTGTCCCTGGCCTTTGCGGCCTGGCGGCCCGAAAAACTCAAACGTTACCATAAACCGGAAGAGGATGACCTTCTGGTCTGATCCCATACCATGCCAACTCCCTCAAACGAATATACCTTTCAGCCGCTTATCGCGGCCCATGACTTTATCTCGTCACGATTATTGAACTTTTTCAACAATGATGACTTTGCCGATGCGACCTTTGTGGTCAATGAATTTGATGTATTTGCCATGTTCATTGCCAGCCTTGCCTTGCTCAACAGCAAGGAGCAGCCTGAGGAGGAGCTGGGTCTGGTGATAGAGGATTTTCACGCCACCATGATCAGCGCCATTGTCGGGCGCATTGTCGCCGGCCAGACAGAGCAGGTGACGGCCGACAAAAAAGAGGCCCTGACCGCCATGATAAAAAAGATATTTGAGGATCGTTTTCGTCAATACTTTCATATCTTTAAGGTAAAGGAGGGGGAACAGGAAGAGCAGATGTACTCCAGGCTTGCCGATGCCTTTCTGGAAAACGGCGTCAAGGAGCATTCCTCCCCGCAGACACTGGCCCGCTTCAGCTCCTTTCTGGGAGAGCTCTTCCACGAAACAAAGGCCCTGCTCAGGGATGCCTCGCAACAATCGGCCCGCTAACAAGCCTGCACCGGGACAACAGGGAACGCTTTATGAAAAAAATCAAGGTTGGTGTGATAGGTGTCGGTTATCTCGGCAATTTTCACGCCCAGAAATATGCAGCCATGGAGCAGGTGGAGCTGGTTGGCGTCTTTGACAGAAACGAGGCACGGGCCCGGGAGGTAGCAGAGGCCTGCCACGCCAAGCCCTTTACCGCGTATCATGAGCTTATCAAAGAGATTGAGGCGGTAAGTATCGTGACGCCAACCACCTTTCATCACCAGGTGGGTATGGAATGCTTGCAGGCCGGCCTTGATGTCATGGTGGAAAAACCGATCACCGTCAGTCTGGCCGAGGCGGACGAACTGGTGCAACTGGCCGCCGACAAAGAGTGCATCCTCCAGGTTGGCCATTTAGAACGTTTCAATCCCGGGGTCATGGCCCTGGAACACTACCTTGACAACCCCATTTATATTGAATCGCAGCGCATTCACCAGTTCAACCCGCGTGGCAATGATGTTGATGTGGTCCTGGATCTGATGATTCATGACATTGATATCATTCTCAGCCTGGTGCAGGCTCCCCTGGAATCGATTCATCCTCTTGGTGCTTCCATTGTCACCAACTCCACCGATGTGGCCAGCGCCCAGCTTATCTTTGCCAACGGCTGTGCAGCCACGGTCTCTGCCAGCAGGATTGCCCAGACAAATGTTCGGCAACTGGTCATCCACCAGCAGAAGAGTTCCCTTTTTGTTGATTACGGCAAAAAAGACATCATTGTCGTGGAGCGCAGCGGCGCCATGACCAAGACAGGCTTTCCCGTGGAGGAGGCCACCCATCTGCCCTTTCCCGATCAGGGCGATGCCCTGCTTACCGAACTCAGGCATTTTATCGATTCGGTCCGGAGCCGCCGGCAACCCCGGGTAAGCGGCACCGAGGGGCGGCAGGCCCTGGCCATAGCCCTGCAGGTGATCAGCGCCCTGCAGGAACAGCAAGCAGCCCGAAATCTCTCATGAGCCCTTCAAGCAAAGCCGAGGTGATGATCGTCTCCGGCGAGGCCTCGGGCGATATGCATGGCGGCCGTGTCCTGGAGGCCCTGCACAAGAAGATCCCCGCGCTGCGGGCCTATGGCATGGGTGGCGAGGCCCTGCGCCGGGCCGGCATGGAGATTCTTGTTGATGCGGCCGACATGGCCGTGGTGGGTATCCTGGAGGTCCTGGCCCATTTAGGTGCCATTATCAAGGCCCAGAATGTCCTGCATAACGCCCTCAAGAAGCGCAGACCGCAGCTTCTCATCCTTATCGATTATCCTGATTTCAACCTGATGCTGGCCAAAAAGGCGCGCCGTCTCAATATCCCGGTTTTGTATTATATCAGTCCACAGGTCTGGGCCTGGCGCAGCGGTCGCGTCAAGACCATCGGCCGGCTGGTGGATGAGATGGCGGTTATTCTGCCCTTTGAAAAGGATTTCTATGCCGAGCATGGCCTCTCGGTCACCTATGTCGGCCATCCCCTGGCCGCCTATGTCAAGGCTCCCCTGGGCAAGGAGGCCTTTCTGGCGGCCCACGGCATCACGGCCCCTGACAAAATCGTCGGTATTATGCCCGGCAGCAGGCGCAAGGAAATAGCCACCATGCTGCCTGTTTTTCTGGCCGCCGCCGAACGCCTTCTGAAGATGCATCCTGGCACCACCTTTCTCCTCCCCCTGGCACCTGCCCTGGACAGAGCCGTTCTCGAACAAAACGGCCTCAACGATTTCTCCGGCACCATTCATGTGGTCAAGGAGGATCGTTATGAGCTGATGGCGGCCTGTGATGTGGTGATGGCCGCCTCGGGCACCGTCACCCTGGAACTGGCCCTGCTGCGCAAGCCCATGCTGGTTTCCTATCGCCTTTCCGCCCTGACCTATCTGCTTGGCAGGCGATTCATCAAGGTGGACTACGCCTCCCTGGTCAATCTCATTGCCAGGGATGAGGTGGTCCCCGAATTGCTGCAGGACAATGCCACTGCCGAGAAAATAGCCGCCACCCTCCAGCAGATCTGGCCCGGTACGCCGGCCCACGCCGCCATGCTGAAAAAACTTGCCGGCATCAGCGCTCTGCTCGGTCGCGGTGGCACGGCTGAAAATGTTGCCCAGATAGCCCTCAGATATCTGCCTGACCCAACTGCTTAACATCTTAAGGTCTCAACTTTCTGACTTGGTTAATAGCCTGAAATACCGTCTTTTTTTGCACTGTTTTTGTTTGATTCAGCGGTGGAGAGGGTGAGGAGAGAGGTGTGAGGCGTCAGGGGAATCAAAAAATTCGCTGAGCGNAATTCGCTGAGCGAGAGCTTTTTTGCTCCTCACTCTTAACGTCTCACTCTTCACCGGCAAAATAAAAGGGCGGCGCCATTGGAAAACTATAACGATATTACGGCAAGATAAAACAACTCAGAAAGTTGAGTTAAGGTAGTTCTTTTATCCCATCGATATATCGGCCAAACCGACAGGCTCCTCGTGTCGTGTCAAGGATGAAATGTTGTAATATCGTGCCGCAATTTTTTATGCCTGCAAGGCGTGGCTTCAGGATCATAGCAGCGCTTTTGTGACTGAAGCCGCAACGCGGCAGGCATGAAAAAGGGCAAGCGAGATGCGACCGTTCAGAGTTAGTGTCTGTCCAGAAATAGGTCATTTCGTTCGAGATCAAGGACTGCGAGAAAAATAAGCGCGCCCTGAAAGAGGTAAGGGAGCCTGCGACACTCCGG
>PKTX01000073.1 GCA_002868945.1 Desulfobulbaceae bacterium | reverse complement strand
AGATTTTTTGTTCGAGTTTGAGAAGCATAGAAAATAAAAACCGCAGCATATCGGGCATATGTGAGGATTTTTATTTTCGTAGCGACGAAAAAATCGGACCAAAAAGCAATTATTCAAGATGGCCTCAAGTTGTTTTATCAAACCGTTGACGTCCATGGTTTTGTGCAGCACCGCCTTTTTTCTGGGCGATGAAGGGTGAGGCGTGTAACAGAGGCAAGGCCGGGGCCAGGGCAACTCCGGTGCCGCCGACCCGGAGTGTCGCAGGCTCCCTTACCTCCTGCGGGCGCGCATTTTTTCGCCCTATTTTTTCCTTGCCTCAGCTGCGCTCGCTACCTTTTTCAACGGGCTGTTAGTACATCTCATGGGAGTTTTCACCCTCGTTAAGCTCTTCAACCGTCAGTTTCTTGTTGTCCATGAGCCTCCATATATAGGCCACATAGGCCAGCACAAAGGGAATGCCCAGGGCCACATAGGTCATGGCGGTCAGGGTGTATTTGCTGCTGGAGGCGTTATAGATCGTCAAACTTGACTGCAGATCGGCATAGGATGGGTAAAAGGCCGTGTAATTATAGCCGGCCGTCAAAAAGATGGCCAGGGCGGTGAACACCGTACCCAGACCGGCAAACCAGATGCCCTTTGTCGATCCCTGGAAGGAGGTGGCCACAACAGCGTAGATCACCAAACCAAGCCCGGCCAGCAGCAAAACCAGCAAGAGCGGCATGGCCAACAGGTTGTGGAGATACTTGCCCTTTTCCATAAAGACCTCCAGGGTCTCGGGATTCACGGCAAAGCCCTCCATGGTCACCAGGCTGATGAGGACAAAGAAGAGAAAAGGCAACATCCACAGGAAGTTGATGAGCACGGAACGCCTGCACCTGGCATTCAGGGCGACATGGTCAATATTGTTCAGAAGATACATGCCGCCCAGGGTCCGGGCCAGAAAGACGAGAAACAGCCCGAAGGAGAGATTAAAGAGGTTGGTGGCCGCCTCCAGACCGCGAGCCGAGGTCTGCCAGGTCACCTGATTATACTCGTTCAGGGCAAAGGCGGCACCGCTGAAAAAGGTGGCCACGGCCGCGCCGATCAACAAAACCCCCACGGTGCCGTTGATAAAGAGGAAAAACTCATAGGCCCAGGAACCGAGGAAGTTGTCCGGCTTCTTGCGATACTCATAGGCCACGGCCTGAACAATAAAGGTGAACAAAATACACATCCACACCCAATAGGCACCGCCGAAGCTGGTGGCATAGAACTTGGGGAAGGCGGCAAACAGGGCACCACCAAAGAGGACCAGGGTGGTAAAGGTCATCTCCCACTTGCGCCCCAGGGAGTTAATCATCAAGGCCTTTTCCTCGTCATTATGGGCCAGGGTAAAGAGCATGCTCTGGCCACCCTGGACAAAGAGGAGAAAGACAAAGAGAGAACCGACAACAGAGACCAGCAGCCACCAGATTTGCTGCAAGGTCGTGTAATCTAAATTTCCAAGCATGTTATCCCTCCTCCGGTCCAATTTGAATCTGCTTGAGCATGATCTTTATTTCCGCAATAAGAAGCATGGTGAAGAGACCCAGAAAGATAAAGAAGGTCGTCTGCACCGTACCGGTTGTCAGGTTGGTGTTGGCAATATGAACAGGCAGCAGCCCCTGGATGGCCCACGGCTGCCGACCCACCTCCGCCACCACCCAGCCGGCCTGGGAGGCGATATAGCTCAACGGAATACAGAGAAGGCCAATAAGCTGAAAGAGGCGCTGCTTTTCAAGGTTGCCCTTGTAGAGAAAGTAGAGGGCCACCAGGAAAACAAGGGGAAAAAGGGTGCCGAGGGCAACCATGATATGAAAGGCGTAAAAGGTGGTGGCCACCGGCGGTGCGGCATCCGCCGGAGAGCGCAAATGACCGTAGCCCATATCGTCCTGGTAGAGGGTAAACTGCTGCAGGGCACGATCAGCCGCCATCTCATGGTTATTATCCCGGGCCTCCTTATAGGCTGCCAGGTACTTGATGGCCATGCGGCCTCTCTCCATCCGGCTGGCAACGCTGGTGATGCCCTGCTCCTCGTTGCCGAAGACCAGGTCGTCAATACCCGGCACAAAGGATCCCAGTTCACGGTTGGCCAGCAGAGAGAGGACCACCGGTACCCGCACGGAAAAGATGAAATCACGCTGCTCATCCCCCGGTTGTTTTTCCGAGTTGATGATACCCAGGGCCACCACCCCGGCATTGGTCTCGCCCTTATAGAGACCCTCCATGGCTGCCAGCTTCATGGGCTGTTTCTGGGCGACGCTATAGGCGGCCTCATCACCGGTGAGACCACAGTAAGAGGCGGACAGAAAGCCGAACACCGCGGCAACGGCAATGGAACGTTTGGCCATAAGCTGATGACGCCCCTTCAACAGGTACCAGCAGGAAATACCCATGACAAAGAGGGAGGCAAGCAGAAAGCTGGAACTGGTGGCATGGGTGAACTTGGAAATGGCATAGGGGGAAAGAGCCACCTCCCAGAAATTCTGCATCTCGAAACGGGCCGTATCCGGATTAAAGGCCATGCCGACGGGATACTGCATCCAGGCGTTGGCCACCAGGATCCAGAGGGCGGATAGGTTGGAGCCCACCGCCACCATCCAGGTGGAGAAGAGGTGGAATTTTTTGGAGACGCGATCCCAGCCGAAAAACATGATGGCAAAAAAGGTGGCCTCCAGGAAAAAGGCGAAAATCCCTTCAATGGCCAGGGGGGCGCCGAAAATATCACCCACCATCCAGGAGTAGTTGGACCAGTTGGTGCCGAACTCAAACTCCATGATAATACCGGTGGCCACACCAATGGCAAAGTTGATGCCGAACAGGGTCATCCAGAATTTGGTGATCCTTTTCCAATCCTCATTGCCTGTCTTGACATATATGGACTCGAAAAAGGCCACCAAAAAGGAGAGCCCCAGGGTGAGCGGCACAAAGAGCCAATGATACATTGCCGTCAGGGCAAATTGGGCGCGGGCCCAATTCACCTGCGACAGATCAAGTTGTTCAATCATTCCTACCTCCCATTTTTGATGATTGTGTGAAGTTGCCGAGCACATGGCCGGCCCGTTCATGATCCGTTGTAAAGTTTGTCTTTAAGTAGTTGGGAAAGAAAAAGAGTTTCAGCACGGCGAACATGACAAAAAGCTTGATCAGAATAATGGCCCACAGCCTCCTGCCGAGCCGCATGCGCCGGAAACCATCACGATAAAAAGTATAAATAGTGGATAGCATGGCAGCCGACCTGTTAGGAATAGTTACTAGTTTCGAAATTATGTACCCCTGAACAGTCCCCCTGTCAAGAACAATCGGACAAGAGCAACCTGTTTGTCAAGCTTCTTGCTGTGGAGGCAATGGAAAACAACGTGCCTGGCCGGCTCGGAGGAGTACGCGGCGCAACAAAGAAATGCGGGGCGGAAGGAGACGCAGCCCAAAAAAAGGGCCCTTTGCACAGGCAACGCGCAAAGGGCCCACTTCAACAAAAGCGTGCTGCAGGAAGATCAGCCACCCTTGGCCGCTCTCGCCTCAAGCTTTTGCAGGAGCTGCTGAAAGAGAGGGTGGTCGGCATTGGTGATTTTGACATGAACGGTGTAGTCGTTCAGGAGCTGATACTTGGAGCTGACAATAACACCGCGCAGATCCAGGGTTGCCTTGCCCAGGGTAAAGGAAAGAGCAACAGGCCGACCCAACAACATGCGGGCCGTACTCTGCCTGGAGCACTTGATGTAAAAACAGAGACCGCCGGCCGAGACATCATCAAGAACGCCGCGAAAGGAGGCGCCGATATCCTGGCCCTGCAGATTCTGCAGTCGGGCATGCACCTCCACTTCCAGGGGATAGCGCCTGTGGCGGCGCCGGTCGATATTCTTGGAGGTGCGGGCATAATCCAGACGGGCCCGTTCCTGGCAATAGGCCTGGAGTTTGGCCTCCAGGCCGGGGACCTCGTCGCGCCAATCATCCAGGCTGTGCCGCTCAAGATACTTGACAATGACCGGACTTTGACACAGCACCGAGTTCGTACAGACGGAGATGCCGAAAAAGGTATCATCACCGGCAATATCGCCGGGGCCGAGCTGGTGCAAGAGAACCTGCCGATCACCATGGCGGCAGACAATGCCGGCCCGGCCCTGACAGAGAAAGAAGAGGCGGTTATTGAGCTTGCCCTGCTCGACAAAGGCCTGGCCCGGCTGCAGGGCAACCTCTTTCAGGGAAAAATAGAGGGCATTGACCTCCTCTTCACTGAGTGAGGCGCAGAGCTCCGGCCACTGTTCATGGAAGGAGGAATCAATGGCGGCGGCCTTGGCCGCCTCAATAACCTCGGCCGAACCGATAATCTCGGACAGGGCCATGTCATCGGTGGCAATGAGCTTCAGCCGCAAGGTCTCGGCCCCGGCAAAATCACCATTCCTTGCCGCCGCCACAATCATCTCATAGAGCTGCTTAACAGCTTCCTGTTTGCTGTCCTGAGCCGACAGCTGGTCAATATTCTCTTCAGACATAGGCCCCCCGACTGAAGTACAAAAAAGTAAATAAGGGTGTTACTTTAGCATGGCATGCCGAATCATGTACAGGCCATCTGGAATAATTGCTATTGTGCCCGATTTTTTCGTCGCTACGAAAATAAAAATCCTCACATATGCCCGATATGCTGCACCCCAAGGGCACCCGGAGTGTCGCAGACTCCCTTACCTCTTGCAGGGCGCGCTTTTTATTTTCTATGCTTCTCAAACTCGAACAGGTAAGCGAGCGAAGCGAGACTCCGAAATATCTCATTATTCAAGATACCCTACAGTCCTTAAGCGGGTCGACTCAGATACCAGATCATAAAATCAATAATCTGCCGATTGAAAAAAAGATAGAGCAGACTGGCCACGGCCAGAAAGGGTCCGAACGGCACCCTGGTCTGACCGCCCTTTTGCTGACGGATCATGGCACCCAGACCGATGATGGTGCCGAGCAGGGAACTGCACAGGATGACAAAGGGCAGCGCCAGCCATCCCTGGAAGGCACCGATCATGGCCAGTAGCTTAATATCGCCGCCGCCCATGCCCTGCCTGCCGGTGATGAGATAGTAGACCAGGGCGATGGTATAAAAGATGCCGCCGCCGATCAGCAGTCCCAGGAGTGAGTCCTGCCAGGCCAGGCCGGGCAGAAGAAAAGAGACGGCAAACCCCAGCACAATGCCGGGCAAGGTAATGACATCCGGGATAATCTCGTGGTGGATATCAACAACAATAATGACAAGCAGGCTCGCCGCAAAGACAAAATAGACCAAAAACGGCACGGAGAGCAGAAAACGCTGAAAGAGAAAGAGCGACAGCAGGGCCATGGCCAGCTCCACCAGGGGATACTGGACGGAGATCGTCTGCCGACAACTCCGGCACCGGCCCCGCAAAAAGAGATAGCTGAGCAAGGGGATGTTTTCATACCAATGCAGCGCGGTCTTGCAGTGCGGGCAATGGGAGCCGGGAAAAACCACCGAGGCCTGCGGATCAGGAAGCCGGAGGATGACCACATTAAGAAAGCTGCCGACTATGGCCCCGAAGATAAAGGCAAAAATTTCAAAGGGAAGTGGATTCATGGCCCCATGATAAGATGAGGTCAGACGGCTGGCAAGAAACAACTGCTTTTTTACTGTATCTCTGTCGAAAAAAAGGTACTTTGCCTGACGAAGCCCGATTTTTTTTTGCTTATACCCATCCGGCGCCTGCCATGCCGCCGAGCAACTTCCGTTGCCGGAGACATCCGGCAATTACGGCGGCAAGATCTGGCGCAGGAGCGGCAGCAGAGCTCCGCCAACATTACCGCCCTGCGAGGTCACCTTGGCGATGGCCGCCCGACAAACTTGTATTTCTCGACACCGATCAATATAATGGATATCGCTGTCTGCAAACAGGGACGATGTTTTTATACCACGACTCACAAAGGAGCGAGGGATGAGCGAACACGATGATCGCCGACTTCATGTCAGGGTGCCTTTCCAGGCCACCATTGATCTTGATTTCAATGGCCGCCTATACAAGGATTGCGAGACCGAAAATCTCTCCACCACGGGCGTACTTGTCCTGGGCATCAACGACCGCCGACTCGGGGAGTCGTGCGACCTCATTCTTCACCTGACAGGCACCAGCGACAATCTCGCCCTTACCATGCAGGGTGAGGTGGTCCACCTGGAGGAGAATGGTATCGGCATCCACTTCTCCGGCATGGACCTGGACAGCTATACCCATCTGCGCAATATCATTTATTACAATGCAGACGATCCGGACACCCTTGACGAAATCCCCTTTGACCACGAGTAGACCATGGCCCTCTTGCAACTGACCAGCATCCCCCTTGGCACCCGGAGCACCAGTGTGGCTGATTATATCGCCGAAATCCACCAGGTCCTGCAGGAGAGCGACCTGCCCTGCCAACTCCACGACATGGGCACTATAATTGAGGGGAACATTTCCGAGCTTCTGGCCATCATTGAAAAAATATATGAAATCCCCTTTGAAAAAGGGGCAATGCGGGTGATCACCCAGATCACCATAGATGATCGCCGCGACAAAAAAGTAGCGTTGGGCGACAAGAGGAACGCTGTTGAGCATATCAGCAAAGGGCACGAGGCAAGGCGCACGGACGCAGGCTGAGATTGGTTGGTAATCAAAAAAAATCTGGTATGATGCAGCCGGTGCTGTAAATTAGAACGAACGTTCGTTCTAATTGGAGGGGGGGGGTGATGAAAACCCGGACAAAAGAGCAATTTTTCAAGATGGCCTCGTGTCGTGGCACCCCACCACCCCCGAAAAAACGCTGCAACCCGCAGCTGGCGGCACGAACAGGACCTCGCCATCTTTTGCAACACAAGCCACCGGCAAAGAGGAAGAACCATGGCCAAAGAACTGCCGCAAATCCCAGGCAACAAGCTGCCCCTCATCTTGATCTCCTTTTTCATTGTTTTGTTTTGTATCGGCGTCTTTACCGACGAACCCTCCCGCGTCCTGGAGCAATCGTGGCAGATCTGCCTGAGCTGCATCGGCATCGGCTGAAACCCGCCTGTTTTTTCTCCTTTCCCACCTAGGCCACACCCACTATGGAATTATTGCGCAACTGGTTTCAAGCCGCCATCCTGGTTCTCACCAACGCCTCCTGGTCCTTCCCCTTTACCCGCTCCCTTTACCAGGGGCCGCTCAAGGTTCTCTGTTCACCGGGGCTGAACTGTTACTCGTGCCCGGCCGCCACCGTGGCCTGCCCCATCGGCGCCCTGCAGCAGCTGCTTCTCTCCATTCGCATGACCCTGGCCAACGGCCAGTTTTATATCGGCTTTTATATCATCGGCAGCATGGGATTTCTCGGCGCCATCTTTGGCCGCATGGTCTGCGGCTGGGCCTGCCCCTTCGGCTTCATGCAGGAGCTGCTCCACAAGATACCATCGCCGAAATTCGGTGTGCCCCGTCCCTTACGCTTTGTCAAATATGCTCTTCTCGCCCTTACCGTGGTTATTCTCCCCCTGGTTGTTATCAATGATTTCGGCATGGGCTTGCCCTGGTTCTGCAAATTCATCTGTCCGGCCGGTACCCTGGAGGCAGGCCTGCCCATGCTCTTTCTGCAACCGGATCTGCGGCAGATCATCGGCACCCTCTTCTGGTCGAAATTCACCATCCTAGTTGCTTTTCTGGTCTGGAGTGTGCTGGCCAGTCGACCCTTCTGCCGGACCACCTGTCCCCTGGGTGCCTGGTACGCCCTGTTTAAAAAGGCCAAGATGGTTCGCCTTACCCTGGATGAGGCAAAATGCGTGCATTGCCAGGAGTGCCACACTGTCTGCCCCATGGGCGTCAAGTTTGACGAGTCTCCCGATGATGGTGAATGTATCACCTGTCTGCGCTGCCTGAACCAGAGCTGTCGTTTCGGGGCCATCGGTCTGGAGGTGGGTGGTCTGCCGGTGCAGGCCGGTGATATCCGCATAAAGAAAACGCCGCGCCCCTGAGCCCTTTTTCACTGGACACTTTGCATGTGGATCGGTAGTTTACAGACATATTTTCCCAAACTCCATGGACGCCGCCAAATGATACGCTCGTTTTTCCTGACCCTCCTTGTCTCTCTCTGCCTGACGGCAACCGCCACCATGGCCCAGGCCACCATGGTCAGCGTTGATGCCGACATGATCAACCTGCGCAGCGGGCCCGGCACCAACTACAAGATACTCTGGGAGCTGGGGCGCGGCTATCCCCTCAAGGTCATTGGTTCCAAGGGCAACTGGTATCGCGTCACTGACTTTGAAGACGACAAAGGCTGGGTCTACAAAAAACTGGTGAGCCGCACCCCGCACCTGGTGGTCAAAAAAAAGGCGATCAATATCCGCAGCGGCCCCAGCACCCGCTACAAGATCGTCCGGCAGGCCAAACGGGGCGTGGTTTTCCGTACCCTGCAACGAAAGCGGGGTTGGGTAAAGGTACGCCATGAAGAAGAAAAGGTGGAGGGCTGGATTAAACGCGACCTGCTCTGGGGCTGGTAGCACTTCCTCGCCACACGCTTGATTGTGTCCCACCTTCCTTGCCAAGGCTGGGATTTTTTTATAGAGGAGGTAGCCGTGCAACGCATTCCGGAACCGGAACTGATGGAGGGCCGTGAACAGGCTGCCGCTTATGCCCAGGCCGATTTTCGCGAGGCAAACACCCTCTTCATCAACCTCTTTGCCGCCGCTTTCCCGGACTTTACCGGTCCGACCCGGGTCCTTGACCTGGGCTGCGGCCCCGGCCACATCCTCATGGCTTTTGCCGAAAACTTTGCCGGTTGCACCTGCCTCGGCATTGACGGCTCCGCGGCCATGCTCAGCCATGGCCGCGGAGCTGCGGCCCGAATCAGTCCCAGCCAGGTTTCCCTGGCCTGCCGCACCCTGCCCCTGAACAATGAACAGGACCAGTGGCACGTCATTCTCTCCAACAGCCTCCTCCACCACCTGGCCGATCCAGACCACCTCTGGCAGAGCATCCGCACCGTTGCCGCCCCCGGCGCCCTGGTTCTGGTCATGGACCTGCTGCGGCCCGCCTCAAGCGCTGCCGCCGCCGCCATAGTGGCAAAGTACAGCGGCAATGAACCCGAAATCCTCCAGGACGATTTTTATCGTTCCCTGCTGGCCGCCTACCGGCTTGACGAGATTAAGGACCAGCTGTCAGCCCATAAACTGCCATTCACATGCCGGCAGGTAAGCGACCGACACCTGGCTGTCTGGGGCAGACTCAGCCCATGACCGCCACCGCCTTTTCTGCCTGGCCATGAAGCCACATAGCTGCCGGCCCAGGACCAGGTGCAGGGTGCAAGGGGAGTCGGGGCAGAAAACAGGGCTGTGGCAACTGTCGGGCCACGTCATTGAGCGGCGGCCGCTAAAAAAAGAGGCCCCGGCTCAAAAAAACTTGCGGAGAGCCCCCCTCAGTTGTTTTTATGGCCTGCAAGATCTGCGTTCCGGCTATCTTGAATTCGGGGTCTCGCTCCGCTCGCTTACCTGTTCGAGTTCAAGAAGCATAGAAAATAAAAAGCGCGCCCTGAAAGAGGTAAGGGAGCCTGCGACACTCCGGGTGCCCTTGGGGTGCAGCATATCGAGCAGATGTGCCCATTTTTATTTTCGCAGTGCCAAAAGAACACTTATTCAAGATGACCTGAAGATGTTATTTCTCCAGAGAGGCCACCGTGTTCATCACCGTCACCTTCATACTGCTCTTTATCCTGTGGGTCCTCTTTTCCGGCAAGTTTGACCTCTTCCACCTCTCCTTGGGCGCCATCTCCTGCGCCATGGTGGCGGCATTCTGCGGCAAACTGCTCTTTCAGGATAAGAGTAGGCATCTTGGTGGGCGCCTGGCCGAAGCCGGCCGCTTTCTACGTTACCTGGCCTGGCTCCTGATCCAGATAGTGCAGGCCAACTTCCATGTCATCGGCCTGGCCCTCTCCGGTCGCCGCCTGCGGCGCGATCTTGATCCCCACATTTTCCATTTCAAAACTGTTCTACGCCATGATTTCTCAAAATTCGTGCTGGCTAATTCCATCACCCTGACGCCGGGCACCGTTACCATCCGCATCCATGGCGACACCCTCTATATCCACGCCATCAGCAAAAAAGCAGCCGGCGACCTGGCCGAGGACTCCATCAGCGAGATGGAACGACGGGTGGGCCATATATTTGAGCGACACAATCTCTGTTTTATCGCAGACAAGGATAACCAGGCATGACACACTTTTTTATCAGCAGCGGCGTTATCATCCTCCTTTTGATGTTCGTCGTCCTCTACCGGGTGGTCAAGGGGCCGACGCCCCTGGATCGCATCCTGGGGGTGAACGTCATCGGCACCAAGACCATGGTGCTTATCGTCCTGATCGGCACCCTCTATGAGCGGGTGGAGATGTTTGTCGACATCGCCTTGACCTATGCCCTGCTCAACTTTATTGCTTCGCTGGCTGCGGCCCGTTTTTTCCAGCGCCATAAAAAGATTCATCTGGAAGAGGAAGAACGGGGCGAGGGGGCAGCATGCTAGACATCCTGGTTATTATATTCATGGTCATGGGCCTCTTCTTCTTTTTCGGCACCACCGTCGGCATCGTCCGTTTTCCCGACTTTTATACCCGTACCCATGCCGCCGGCAAGGGCGACACCCTGAGCGTCATGCTCATGCTTTTCGGCCTGGCCCTCTATAATCTGCACCATCTGTCGCCGGCCACCCTGCTGGTCAGCGGCAAGATTGTTATTATCTGCGTGGTGGTTTTTATCGCCAGCCCCACCGCCACCCATGCCATTATGGATGCCGGCTACGAGGCCAAGGTGCGGCACTGGTCCCGGCCCGGTGCCCCGAAAGATCCGCAAGACAACAGTGGAGAGAAGCAATGACCTGGGATGCAAGCCTGCTCTGGCAATTTGACCTGCTGATTCTGCCCATGGTAATTATCTGCGCCATTGCCGCCCTGTCGTTCAAGGACCTGGTGAGCTGTGCCGTGATCAGCGGCGCCTTCAGCTTTCTCATGTGCCTGCTCTGGACCGAGATGCTGGCCGTTGATGTGGCCTTTACCGAGGCGGCCGTGGGGGCCGGGGTCAGCACGGTGCTGCTCCTGGGCACGGCCCTGCATGTCAAACGCAAATCAAAAGACTGATGGCCTCGCCAAAAATCGCTGACAGCTTTGTTGCCGTACTGCTAAGCAGGAGCTTTTTTGCTCCTTTACCCATAACGCCCCCTGCACCGGCAAGACAAAAGGGCGGCGCTGCACAAAACTGTTATGCCATGACGTCATGATAAAACAAGCGGCAAAAGTCGAGAATGATCCCTTGCCCAGAGACAACAAGGTAGTTGTGTCGTGAAAAAAACAGCATTGCTCATCATAGCGGTTCTGGGAATCCTGCTGCTGCGGGCCGCCGAAGATCTGCCCTTCTGGGGGGATCCGCAATCGCCGGCCTCTGTCCACCTCTCCGATTACTACCTGGAAGAGTCGTATGAGGAGACCTCGGTCCCCAATATCGTCACCTCGGTGCTGGCTGACTACCGTGGCTATGACACCATGTTTGAAACCGTGGTCATCTTCTGTGCCGGCATCACCGTGCTCATTGTCCTGCGCCGCACCCATCGCCGCCGGGCCAAGGTGATCAGCCCGCGTCCGGAGCGCCCCGGCGCCGATATCATCCTGCAGACCGCCGCCCGCCTGCTGGTGCCCATGATGCAGCTCTTTGCCCTCTATGTGGTGGCCCACGGCCACCACAGCCCTGGTGGCGGCTTTCAAGGCGGTGTTATTCTGGGGTCCAGCCTTATCCTGCTGGCGCTCTCCTATGATATCCAGATGGCCCTGCACCGCTTCAAGGAGAAGCTTGTCCTGCTCTTTTCCGCCGGCGGCGTCCTTCTATACGCAGCCATCGGCCTGGCCTGCCTCTTCCTGGGCCGCAATTTCCTGGCCTATGGCGCCTGGGCCGCGCTGCTGGGTATCTCCGAACCTGAGGCCCACTCCCACGGCATGCTCGGCGTGGAGATAGGCGTGGCCATCACCGTGCTCTGCATCATGTTTTCACTCTATATCGACCTGGCCTCAGGCGGTGATCTGGACGAGGGGCTCTAATAACAATGGAAGATCTTTTGGCTTATATTATCAGCAGATACAACTACTGGGCCGCCATCATCCTGCTGCTCATCGGTCTCTATGGCATGATCGCCAAGAACAACCTGTTGAAAAAGGTGATCGGCATGACGATCTTTCAGGCCGCCATCATCCTCTTTTATGTCTCCATAGGGGATAAACGGGGCGCCACCATTCCCATTCTGGCCCACGGCCACGACGGCGCTCACCAGGCCGTTGAGGCCGCCGCCTATGCCAATCCCCTGCCCCATGTTCTCATGCTCACCGCCATTGTCGTCGGGGTCAGCACCCTGGGGGTGGCCCTGGCCATCCTGCAGAAGATCTACCGGGTGCACGGCACCATTGAGGAGGACGAAATATTGGAGACCATCGACCAATGAGCCTGGAGCAGCATGCCATTATCATCATCCTGGCCCCCCTGGTGGGCTCTCTTCTCATCAGCCTGTTCGGCGGCCTGCACAGAAGGCTTTCCTACCTGCTGCTTGTCGCTTGCCTGGGGATCTCCTTTGCCTCCACCATCGCCACCCTGCGCCTGGTGGCGGCCCGGGCCGCAATCGGGCCCCTCCACTACTACCTGGGAGACTGGCCGCCACCCTACGGCATTGAGCTGGTCATTGATCCCTTAAACGCCCTGGTGCTGACCATGATCGCCGGCATCTCCCTGCTGGTGGCCATCTACTCCAAGGAGATGGCGCGGCGCGACAACCCGGATCGACTCCACCACTACTACACCCTTTTTGCCCTGCTGGTGGCCGGCCTGCTCGGCATCACCGCCTCAGGCGATGTCTTCAACATCTACGTCCTCACCGAGATCTCCGCCCTGGCCAGCTATGCCCTGCTGGCCCGCGGCAGGGGCTTTGCCTACTACGCCACCTTCAAATACATTATCATGGGCACCATCGGCGCCAGCCTCTACCTGCTCGGCGTCGGCTATCTCTATATCAAGACAGGTACCCTCAACATCGCTGAACTGCCGACCTTTATAAACAGTAGCGGGCTTGTCGACTCGGTAAGCATCCGGGTCGCCTTTATCCTGATCATGGTGGGACTGTGGATCAAGATGGCCTTTTTTCCGCTGCACGGCTGGTTGCCCAACGCCTATACACGGGCCGCCACCACCACCAGCTGCCTGGTGGCGCCGCTCATGACCAAGGTCAGTGTCTATGTCATGATCCGCGTCATGCTCGGTGTCTTTACCCTGCCCTATATTTACCATGTCATGGGCTGGAACAGGGCAGTGGTCTGGCTGGCCAGCCTGGCCATCGTCGCCGGCTCCATCGGCGCCCTGGCCCAGACCAATATAAAACGGATGCTGACCTACATTATTGTGGCCGAGGTGGGCTACATGGTGGGCGGCGCCTGGTTGGGCAACGCCGCCGGTCTCACCGGTGCCATCTACCATATTGTCAGCGACGGCCTGATGACCGCCTGTCTCTTCATGGCAGTGGGGGCCATCACCTACAAAACCGGCGACAGCAGCCTGGAGGCCATGCGCGGCGTCTTCCGGCGCATGCCGGTCACGGCGGCGCTCTTTGTGGTGGGCGCCCTTGCCATGATCGGCATCCCGCCCACCTGCGGTTTTTTCTCCAAATGGTACCTGATCCAGGGCGGTCTGGTGGCCGGCCACTATGGTTTTGTCGGCGCCCTCCTCCTCTCCAGCCTGATCAATGCCGTGCTCTTTTTCCGGCTCTTTGAAATCGGCTATTACGCCCCGTTCGATACAGAAGGCACACCACCCCGGGGGCATGGCACGACGGTTGTTGACGAGGCACCCTTTTCCATGCTCATGCCCCTGCTGATCAGTGCGGTGATGATCATAGTGGTGGGCCTCTCCACCAGCCGCATTGTCAGCGGCCTGATACAATATTCACTGCCGGCAGGATTATAACATATGATGGATAGTGCCCCTTTTCTCGCCGCCACACCCGTCCTTGCCGTGGCCACCAGCCTGGCGGCGGTGCCGCTTATTGCCGCAAGCGCCAGATGGCCCAACCTGAGAGAGGCCTGGACCTTTCTGGCCGGTGCCGTCAAACTGCTGCTGGTGCTCTCCATGGCCGGCTGGATCCTGGCCGGCCACACCCACACCTATGACCTGTGGGAGGTGATGCCCGGCCTGATGATCCGTTTCAAGGTGGACGGCTTCGGCATGCTCTTTGCCCTGGTGGCCTCCTCCCTGTGGCTGGTTACCTCCATCTATTCCATCGGCTACATGCGCGGCCTGAACGAACATGCCCAGACCCGCTACTACTGCTTCTTTGCCGTGGCCCTGTCCGCCACCATGGGGGTGGCCTTCAGCGGCAATCTCTTCCCCCTCTATCTCTTTTACGAGATGCTGTCGCTCTCCACCTTTCCGCTGGTTACCCATCATCAAGACAAGGAGGCGCGCGGCGGCGGCCGCAAATACCTGACCTACCTGCTCGGCACCTCCATTGCCTTTGCCCTGCCGGCCATGATCATCACCTACCTGACCAGCGGCAGCCTGGAGTTCAGCGCCGCCGGGGTCTTTCCGGCCGACACCTCGCCTGCCCTGCTCACCACCCTGCTGCTGCTCTTTCTCTTCGGATTTGCCAAGGCCGGCATCATGCCGTTCCACTCCTGGCTGCCCGGCGCCATGGTGGCGCCGACACCGGTCTCCGCCCTGCTGCATGCCGTGGCCGTGGTCAAGGTGGGCGTCTTTGCCATTGTGCGGGTCTTGACCGGTATTTTCGGCCTTGACCTGCTGACCGATCTGCACCTCAATACCCTGATCTGCATGATTGCCGGATTCACGGTGCTGGTCTCCTCACTCATTGCCCTGTCGCAGGACAACCTCAAACGCCGCCTGGCCTTCTCCACCATCGGCCAGCTCTCCTATATCATCCTCGGAGTGGGCCTGGCCTCCAAGCTCGGCGCCCAGGGCGGCATGCTGCATATTGCCATGCACGCCTTCGGCAAGATCACCCTCTTCTTCTGCGCCGGTGCCATCTTTGTGGCCACCGGCAAAAAGTATATCAGCGAGATGGCCGGTATCGGCCGGCAGATGCCCATTACCATGACCGCCTTTTTTGTCGGGTCGCTCAGTGTTATCGGGCTGCCGCCGGCCGGCGGTTTGATCAGTAAACTCTTTATGGTGCAGGGCGCCCTGCAGGCGGATCTTGCCTGGGTGCTGGTTATCTATCTGGTCAGCTCCCTGCTCAATGCCGCCTATTTTTTCCCCATTGTCTACCAGGCCTTTTTCGGCGCCGGTCAAGAGACCCGGCCCCAGGTCCCCATGCAGGAGGCCCCCTTCTGCGCCGTGCTGCCGCCGGTTGTCACGGCAACGGCCTCGGTGCTCCTCTTCTTTTTCCCGGGGATTTTTCTGGATTTTATCACTGTTTTTCTGGCCGGTTAGGGGAGGAAGTCCATGCCCGACATCAAAAAAATCAGCGCCACAAGCCCGGCGGCCCGCACCGGCTTTGCCACGACCCTGGCCATTCTCTTTACCCTGGCCTGTCTCTACCTCACCACCATCCTGGTGCTCTCCTTTGCCGAGCTCCGCGATGAGAGCAGGCCGCCGCATGCGGCAACCGCCGCCGACCCTGCCGCAAGGCATGACCGGGAGGATTCCCATGCCCACTGATGATCGAAAAAATATGCGCCGGGCCGGCCGACGCGGCAAGGCGCTGTTCACCCTTTTCCTTGCCTGCTGCCTGGCCCTTTTCACCATTGATTTCCTGGTAATCAGACCGGCCCATATGGTCTGGGAGGAGTGGCCCGGCTTTTATGCCCTCTTCGGCTTTGTGGCCTCCGTGCTTATGGTCCTTGTTGCTCGCTACCTCCTGCGCCCCATCGTTAAACGGGAGGAAGATTATTATGATTGACGTGATACCACCGGCGGCAATCTTCATTGTCGGCGCCCTGCTCATCCCCCTGCTCCCCGGTCGTCTGAAAAGCGCCTACATGGTGGCCCTGCCCATCATCGGCATGTGGAATCTCCTCAACCTGCCCATGGGCAGCCACTATGCCGTCGCCTTTCACGGCTATGACCTGCTGATCCTGGAGGTGGATCGGCTGGCGCGCGCCTTTGCCATTGTCTTCCACCTGATCGCCTTTCTCGGCATGCTCTATATTCTCAACTTCAAAAAGAATCTCGAATATACAGCGGCCCTCTGCTATGCCGGCTGCGCCCTGGGTGTGGTCTTTGCCGGCGATCTGCTCACCCTCTTTTTCTTCTGGGAAGGCCTCACCGTCACCTCCATGTTTCTCATCCTGGCTCGGCAGACCGGGGCGGCCACGGCCGCTGCCCTGCGCTACACCCTGGTCCATGCCGCCGGTGGCCTGCTGCTGCTGGCCGGCATTGTCATGCACCACCACACCACCGGCTCCCTGGCCTTTGGCCACCTCGGCCTGGGATCAACGGCCACCACCCTCATCTTTCTGGGATTCGGGGTAAACTGTGCCTGGCCCCTGCTGCACGGCTGGCTGGTGGACGCCTATCCGGAGGCCTCCATCGGCGGCACCGTCTTTCTGGCCGCCTTTACCACCAAAACCGCCGTCTATGTCCTGGCCCGCGCCTTTGCCGGCGAGCCGAGCCTCATCTGGATCGGCACGGTCATGGCCATCTTCCCCATCTTTTTTGCCCTTATTGAAAACGATCTCAGGCGGGTGCTGGCCTACTGCCTCATCAACCAGATCGGCTTCATGGTGGTGGGCATCGGCATCGGCACGGAGCTGGCCATCAACGGTATTGTGGCCCAGGCCTGTGCACACATCCTCTACAAGGGCCTGCTCTTCATGGCCATCGGCGCTGTCATGTATCGCACCGGCACGGCCAAGGCCACGGAACTGGGCGGCCTTGCCAGGAGCATGCCATGGACCTGCTTCTTTTACCTGATGGGCGCCGCCGCCATTGCCACGCCGCTTTTTGCCGGTTTTGTCACCAAATCCCTGGTGCTGTCCGCCGTTGCCCACGAACATCTCTGGCTGGTCTGGTTCGCGCTGCTCTTTGCCGCGGTGGGTGTCTTTGTCAGTGCCGGTCTCAAGGTGCCCTTTTTCGCCTTTTTCAGCGGTGACGGCGGTCACCGGGTCAAGGAGGCACCCCTCAACATGCTGCTGGCCATGGCCGGCGCCGCCTTTCTCTGTCTCTTCATCGGCCTCTTTCCCCACTATCTCTACGACCTCCTGCCCTATGACGTCGCCTATCAGCCCTACACCTACGGCCATGTCATGGGCCAGCTCCAGCTCCTCTTCTTTGCCGGCCTGGCCTTCAGTCTGCTGCTCTTGAGCGGCTTCTATCCGGCCGAGGTACGGGCCATCAACCTTGACGTTGACTGGACCTACCGCATGGCAAGCCGCCTTCTCTATCGCAGCCTGGACGTGGGCCTTAACGGCATAAACAGCCTGGTCAATCGCCTGGTGGCCGTTGATTTCACGGCCCGACTCAGTAGCTTTTTCCAGGATGGCCCGGCCCGCATCACCCTTGCCCTGTGCAGACCCTTCTGCCGCCTGCACCAGGTGGATGAAAAACAGTTGGCCCGCTCCGAAGAAAAGGTCTTGCGCACCTATCGGCTCGGCAACTTTTCGGTGGCCTGCACCGCCATTTTCAGCGTCGGCTTTCTGGTACTGCTCTTTTTTCTCTAGATGCCGGGGCATGGCACGAGGTATGGCACGAAAGGAGGGGACCAGGTGGGGGCAGGCACGAAACAGCCTGAAGAAGAGACGCGGAGAGTATCCGGCTTAGTCGCCGCAGGCCTTCACAGGCCTACGTCTTGGCGCAGTGCCACGGCTTGCCTTACGCTCAGACGGCAAAACGAGCATGGGCCACGGCAGGCGGCCACGCCTTACTTTGGCGGCGCCGGCGGAAAACGCGACAGGATACGCGTTACAATTTCAGTAAAGAGCCGGTCCAACTCGGCCGGGCTGTCCACCTGCTCAAAGGCGCTCATGCCGACACCGCGCCAGGCCAGCTCATCCGTGGCCGCTGAGATGATGTCCACACTGAGCACGCATTTCTCGGAGGCTGTCACCTCGGTGAGCGGCACCCGATAGCCAAGGCCGAAACCGGCGCGGCCGACGCCGGTGCCAACACCCACCCCCAGACCGCTGGAGCGCCCGGCTATCTCATGCCTGAGGTTGAGCCGGTAGGAGACATAAAAATCAGGGTTGTGCGGCGCGGCCCGGAAACCGGCGGCCTGCAGGTTTTTGTGCAGGGCAGCCGTGATACGCCGGTCAATAAGGGAACTGTTCAGCCGGACATCCTCTGTTGACTTGTCCGACTTGCCGGCCAGGACATAGGTCTGCCACGCGCCGAAGCTGATCTCTTTATCAAAGTCGACACTGACTGTGCCGGCGCAGCCCGTGAGCAGCCAGGCCACAAGACAAACAATAATCTTCCCTGTTCCCTGCATCGCATCCACCTCCCCTTGTCGCAGCCCCCATCATACCATACCCGTGAAGAGTCAGGAGTCAGGAGCGAAAAAAACGCCCCGCGGAAAGGGCTTTCCGAGGGGCGTTTCATTTTTGTTTACAAAAGGAAGGAGACGATCAAATGACCAGGTCAAGCTCCTGGATGGTCCCCACCTCACCATTTTCCTTGACGAACAAGGAGGTCTCGCGAACCTTGCCAAGGGTATTGTTGTCGGCGTCTGTCAGAGAAAAGTCGCCCTCCATGCCGGCCAGATAGAGGGCGCCGACACCAAGATCCATCACGGACAAGAGCTGGTCATTGCCATCCTGGTCCTTGATCCAGGCCAGCAGTTTGCTGAAGACCGGGTCGTTTTCATCAATCCAGCCGTTGTTATCCTCGTCATAGGCGGCCAATTCGCTGAAGCCGTGGCCCGATTGGGGGCCGAAGAGCTCTGTGCCGTCATTGATAATGCCGTCACCATTCTTATCCAGGGCCAGAAAAGCACTGCCGCCGGCCAGACCGGCCAGCTCTTCCTCCTGGCCGTCGGCATCTAAATCAAAGGTAAAAGAGGCGTTGTTCAGCTCAGCCGCCTTGCCGGCAAAATTGATGACCAGGGGGTCCACCAGTTTGGCGTCACCGGCGCGGATATGGGTTTCAGAGGCCTGATAAAAGGAGCGGGACATGGCCATGTCAAGGGCAAAGGAGATCTGCCGGCCATCCTCGGTAACAAGAACACCAGCGGCCTGGTAGGTGAGGCTCTCCTCCTCGCTATAGCTTTCAAACGAGTCATATTCAAGCCCCCAGCCGAGGCGCTGCGGGCCATCAGATTCGGCTGGCGGCGGCGCGGCAGGCGCGGCTGCCTGGCCTTCCACCTGCAACTCCACCTTATGGATGGTAATCTTGCGGCCGGTGATTGCCTCAATGGCCAGACGCATGGCCGCCAGTTGCGGATCCTCGCTGCCCTCCGCCTCCGGACAGGCACGACAGGCGGCAGCCCCTTTTGCCCTTCCCAGGGCCAGGCCGCGGCCGGCCAGGCGCCGGGCCTCGGCCGAGATGCTCAGGCCATCACCACGACCAGGTCCCTGCCTCTCCACATCAGGGCGCTCTTCACCTTTCCAGACCAAGAGACGCTCCTCTTTCACCTGCTCCTGACGAAACAGATGCTGTGTCTCCTGCTGGATAACACTTTCGGCTATTTTCATGCCTCCCACCTCTCTAAAAAATATGGCTGATACCCTTTTATCGGCAAAAGGCGACGATAAATAAATTTTTTTTGCAGGAGCGGCCCATACCACAACAAAAAGGCGGCCTCACCCTGCCGCGCCAAGAAGAACAAAACTGCAACTTTCTGAATTGAGACAACTATTTGAGTATTATACGACTTAAAAGGCGTTTCAGACTTGTGAGTCCACGAGAATGCAGAATTCAGGAAACAGTAAAAAAGCTTGCAAATCAGTCAATCCGACTTCTTTATTTCGGCATGTTGAAAAAAACTGCGCCAGTTTCACGATTAATCAACATAATATCAACGAGATACTAGAAGTAAAAAGTTGAGAACAAAACCCTTTGCCTCCTCCCACACCAGCACGCCCCCCGCCAGGCTAAGCCGCTGTCCTGACACAAGAAAACCCTTGCACCCCTTCCTGGTGTCAGGTAGACAGAGATCAGGCCCATTCTTTTGAAAACCAGGCCCACCCTGTCTCAACAAAAACGCAGAGCAAAACAGCATTTCGATACTTCCGGCAAAATCGGCATAGAACGAGACAAAAGTCAAAAGTGGATCTGACCCCTTATCGAGGCTTTTTTTGATGAGGGTTTTGTTGTTTTTTGGGTGCCGGTTGATGTTGTACTCCTTTTTGCTTGCCCAAAAAGGAGTACAAAAAGGGCACCCCAACAGCCCTGGCCTGACGGCCCGCTCGTTTTCTTTCGTGAAAGGGGAATTTCAGAAACTCACACCCTGCGGGTGTTCAGACATGCTGCGCCCAACGGAAGTGCCCTTGGGGTGAAATTCAAATCCCTTTCACGAAAGAAAACGAGCTCAGGGCTGAATGGGGAACTGTAATAAGGATGCCCTCCGGGCTCTATGGAATTTTTCGGCACCGGCCCATTCCGAGTCGCAATCACGCCGCACTGTTTCTTCGTTCTGCTTAGCAGGACACACAAATGCCACCAACAGCAGGAAATAGGTTGTCAGGATGTATAATGGGCAGTAGCTTGCACGATTATACACCCTGGGCAGACCAGCAACTTTCCCTTACAACCCGCTTTTTGGCACCTAAAAAGGCCCTCTAAGCCGCCATACCGCCTGGTTGTGGAATATATAATAAATAAATTCAAGTTATCAGCTTGATCCGACCCCGGCTCAAGTTTATCCCCCGAAATATTCAAGTAAGGCGCCCTCGGAAAGGTCTACCAGCTCTTTAATGAAAAACGCACAAAGTGAAAAAACCGTTGCATTCGCTGACAAAGCTACTTATGTTGTCTTTAACACACCTGCCATGCCTCTGGCCGTTCGCGGTTATGCACACTTTGGTGGGTTTTTTTATGCCCGGAGGTCAAGGGCATGACCCTTTTTGATAAACCCTCTCTTTCCATTCCTCAACACCTCGACCAATGGCAAGAACGCGGGCTTTCGATTCCCGACTGGCCACGAGCCGAGCGCTATCTTTCGGTCATCAGCTACTATCGGCTCAGCGCCTACACCCTGCCTTTCCAAAACGGTAATCCAGATCATCAATTCAAACCGGGTATTGAGTTTGAGGATGTCCTGCATCTTTATGTTTTTGACCGCAGACTCCGCCTGCTGATTCTTGACGCCATAGAACGGCTTGAAGTTGCGCTTCGAGCCAGGATGACTAATATCCTCTCGTCCCATCATGGCTCCCATGCCTATCTCAACCCTGGGATTTTTGATACACGCTATAATCATGACTGGCTGCTTGATCAGGTACGCCGAAAATGTGATGCCAGTCAGGCTGAAACCTTTATCAAGCATTATCGGAATAAATACACCGATCCCGATTTGCCGCCAATTTGGATGATCATGGAAATCCTTACCTTCAAGGAGGTTTCCGTTCTTTTTTCGTTTCTGCGAATCAAAGAAGATAAGCAGGCCATTGCCGGATTCTGGGATTTGCCGGACAAGGTGTTACAT
>PKTX01000083.1:15939-16204 GCA_002868945.1 Desulfobulbaceae bacterium | reverse complement strand
CATTTATTCTTCTAACGGGGCTGAATTGCTTTGGGGAGGTACGTCTCCCCTGCGGCCTACAGTGTTCCCTGTGTACGCTTCACGACTCTTGTTCGCCATACTATCTGCTCCGCAAGTCGCGCAACACTCGGTACGGGCTGCTGGTTAAGCTTTGCCCGATGGGGACTTCCTGCCTTGTTGCACGGGCAAGGCACCCTATAAGAAGCACCAAGCTGCGCTTGGCGCACTAACGCAAAGCTAAGACGCGCGCCTAGCCGAGGTTGAT
>PKTX01000083.1:13196-15924 GCA_002868945.1 Desulfobulbaceae bacterium | reverse complement strand
TAAGTTGGCCGAAGCCGTTAAAACTGGCGTGCTCGCGCGTCGTGCTTGACATACTATTAGGCAAAAGAAGCTTCTCCTTACGTTGCCGTTGTACAATGTGTTTGCAAACGCATGGCGGTACTAACTAACAAGCGAAAGGAGAAGCTACGATGAAGATTACACGGAAAGCTCAAAAAATCAATCTCGATCAGGTCCTTGATATTGCCGTAGATGTCCATGGAGAGCTGTTGAACTTTTTCTTTATCTGTGGTGGCAAGGAGTATTCCGATGAATGTCGCAACAGGACAACGGTAATAAGCAAGAAGCTGCAAGAATATAACACCATAGCCCTTGCCTGTGGCAAAAAGAATCTGCGTATTGTCTGTGAACCTACCGGTCAACATCAAAACACACTCTTTCGTACGGCAAGACGTCTTGGTTTTATGACTTGTTATGTCAACGCCGAGTCCGTTGCAAAGTTCCGGATGGTCGAGAGCAATGACTCGGGCAAGACCGACCAGAAAGATCCACGTGTGATCCGTACCTTGGCGACCTTGGGCAAGGTGCTTCGTTTCCGCCTACTTGACGAGGAATACCTTATGCTCAGAAAGCTGCACAAAATTTATGACGAGATAGAGGTGTCGTGTACGCGCCTTCGCTGCCGGCTCAACAAGTTACTGATGGAGTTATTTTGCGACTACTCGTTCAAGAAGGATTTCTTGTACAGCAATTCCGGCATGGCGCTTGTCGAACTCTACGGCTGCAACCCTTACCGCATAGTGACTGATGGTTTTGAGGTGTTCTGCAAAAGCATGAAAAAGGCTGTGCCGCGCATCCACTCCGTCACCCTGAAAAGGCTATGGAACGATGCCAGCAGTTCGGTGCTCAACCAGCTTGCTCCCGGGTATGTGGAAGTATTGGAGGGGCGTCTTGCTGATCTTGTTGCTGATTACCAGCATGAGAGGGAGCGTAAAGATAAAATAGCGCAGCAAATGATAGAGCTGCTGAATCGGCTGCGGGAACAGGACCCCAATATCCCGCCACCGACACCGCAGGTGATCTCAGAGAGGAACTTGGCCAGGCTTCTTGCGGAGACAGGGCCCTTAGGTGATTTTGATCACTGGCGCAAACTCATGCGATATGCTGGGCTTAATATCCGAATGCGGCAAAGCGGCAAATTTCAAGGGCAGAATAAGATCACCAAAAAGGGGCGCCCTTTACTACGGAAGGTGCTTCAGCAGATAATCCTGCCACTTGTCAAGAAGCGTGGTCTTTATGGCGACTTGTACCGGCAAAAAAAGGATAAGGAGCGACGCCCAGGCAACAAGGCCATGACCATTGTGGCTCGCCAATTTTTGCGCAAGTTCTACGGGTGGTGCAAATCGGGGCAGGAGTTTAATGCGAAACGGTTTTTTATCAGTGAAAGCGAGTACCAGGTGATGACCAAGGCAGCCTAATTTAGACAAGAACGACCAGAGTAATGAGACGCAGAATCTGATAAACGCCCGGCCTGGAGATGACCGCAATTCGCTCGTGATCCTCAACGGAATCACCAGCTTGACAATAGTCACTCAGGCCGGGAGTTGTCGACATGGCCGATAAAGTATGCTCGCCTACTCATAGAGCTAAGGCCCCGCGAAAGGTAGAATAGCCAGTCGAAACTGTTTGTCGGATTTTAAGGAGGTTTTTATTGCAATTGTAAAACCCAACAGGAGAGGCTTGACTTTATTTGCCTAAAGGTAGCGAATTGTTAGGCTTTGAGTGCTGTTAAGTTGATATTGGCCGTGATTATCAATTGCACCACTGTTTTTCACATGGGACTCCATCATTATTGCCATCTAATTTAGTCCCCGGGCAATTACGCAGATAAAATTTGGCTTCTTCACATGATGTCATTTCTGAACAATATATTTTTCCCCTGCACTGGTAATTATTTTTTGAAGAAGTCTTATTTTGCTTACCAATAAATAATTTTTTTAATTATATAAAAAAATTATCATTATTGTTATTTAGCTCTGTATTGTCTTGTAAGCTTGAATTAGCTTTTTTGATAATTTCGATATTATGTTCATTAAAATTATTTATATTATATTTTTCGTTTTTATATGTAAATTCTATTTTTTGTACATTGTCGATAGTGTATGTTGTTGTGAATTTATTATCGGTACATATGATATTATTGTTTTTTATTTCTATAGATTTGCAAATCATCATCTGATCTGTGTCTGCCGGTAGTAGATAGAATTTAGTTGTTGCGGAACAAGTCTCTGGTTTGGTGATGCTAGCTATTGCTAATAGTATGAAATAAAAAATATTTTTCATGTTTATTTCCATGAGATAATGATCTGGGTTAATATGTTTTGTTTTGGTGTGGCAATATTTTAGCCTAACAGTGCAATAAGTGGAATATTGTCCGTCATATCACCCCCTATAGGTGGACAAAATTTCCACTTATTTTCATATTAAAACGGTAAATATGGAAAACTCGCCTGTTTTTTGTCCGCTTATTACATTTTAACGGGTCGGTTTCCACTTATTGCGATATTCAGTGACAGAATATGGAAAGTCAAAAGAAAAATACGCCCAAATTGCGGCCTGATCCAAGCCGTAAACTCATGGACCAGGTGCGCGACGTGCTCCTGTATCATCATTAGGCTATCTTGAATAATTGCTTTTTCGTCCAATCTCCCGGAGTCTCGCGAGCTCGCTTACCTCGTTATGCTCAAAAAATAATGCTCGGAGGTAAGCG
>PKTX01000083.1:0-13188 GCA_002868945.1 Desulfobulbaceae bacterium | reverse complement strand
GTGGAGACTCCGATATCAAATATATGCCTGCACCCCAAGGGTACTTCTTGCAGGGCGCGCTTATTTTTTTCGCATGCCTTGATCTTGAACGAAAAATCTCATTATTCAAGACACCCATTACGCTTACCGTACCGAGCAGTCCTATTCCCAGAGAAGGGGGCACGTCAACTTTTGCCTCTTTCCTGGATCCGTGCCGCTCTATCTACGGTTCCAAAAAGATTGGCACGGTCTCTGTCTACCTGAGATCATGAAGGGGTGCAAGGCTTTCTTGTGTCAGGACAGCGGTGTATCCCTGTTCCCTGCCTGCCTCAGTCTGCCGAGCCTGCCAGCAGTGTGGCCAGTTCTTTGTGCTGTTCTTCGTTTTGCCACGGTGTCATAGAAAGCTTCTGTAAATTCTAGTGTTACCACATCTTCTCTGCTCTCTTTATTCTTCCTTGGTTTTGAACTTTTTGCCGATCTGGAAGGCGCGGCCCACGGTCTTGCCAAGGCCGTGATATTTACGGGTTACCGGTGAGAAGACCAGGGGTTTGAGAAGGTCGACATCGGGCAGGTCCTTTTCGCCGAGGATGGCCTTGTCGGCTTTGACGTCGATAATCTCGCCGATGAACTGGGTGTGGAGGCCGACCTCCACCACCTGCTGCAGGCGGCACTCGATGATGAGCGGGTATTGTTCGATGAGGGGGGCTTCTACCGCCTTGCTTGCGGTGGTTGTCAGGCCGGTGTCTGCCAACTTGTCGGTGACTCGGCCCGTTGAGATGCCGAAATAATCGGTTTCCATGGCCAGCTTTTCGGTGCCGATATGGACGGTGAAGGCCTTGGTACGCATGATGTTGCCGTGGGTGAGGGTAGCCTCGCGCAGAGAGACGGCCAGGCAGGGTGGTTTCGAGCAGCACATGCCGACCCAGGCCGCAGTCATGGCATTTGCGCTGCCATCTTCGTTAGGCCATCTTGAATAATTGCTTTTTTGTCCGATTTTTTCGTCGCTACGAAAATAAAAATCCTCACATATGCCCGATATGCTGCGGTTTTTATTTTCTATGCTTCTCAAACTCGAACAAAAAATCTAATAATTCAAGATACCCGTTATAGGTGGCGATAACCCACACCGGCGTGGGGTAAACCAGGGTGTTTGCGCCAAGTGATTCTTTCATTCTCTATACCTCCTCTTGTCTCACATCTGCTCTGACCACACAGGTCCATCGACAGGGAACCGTGATTCATCCTGTCGTTGTGTCTTGTGGTTAGATTTTCCATACATACGCCCTATGTGCTTCACCCCATACCCTCCAGGCGCTGACGTACAACCTCAAAGAGGCTGATGCCGGCGGCCACCGAGGCATTGAGGGAGTCGAGGGAACCCGGCATGGGGATGGTGACCTTGAAGTCGCACTGCTTGGCCACCAGGGGACGCAGACCCTTTTCCTCATTGCCGATCACCAGGCAGACACCGCCCTTGAGATCGGTTGTAAAGAGAGGGGTGCCGCCTTCCTTGACCGTGCCGTAGAGCCAGATGTTGTCCTGTTGCAGTTTCTGGAGAAAGGTGGCCAGGTTGGTGACCACGCAGATCTGGAGATGGGCCAGGGCGCCGGCGGCGATTTTGGCGGTGGTGCCGCCCAGCGGCGCACTGCGGTCACGCGGCAGGATAACGCCGGTGACACCGGCGGCTGCGGCGGAGCGCAGAATGGCGCCCAGGTTGTGAGGGTCCTGGATGGAGTCCAGGGCCAGCAGAAAGGGCGGTTGCGGACCCTGGCGTACCAGGGCCAGAAAATCCTCTTCCGTCAGGGTCTCCGTGGCATGGGTCCGGGCCACGACGCCCTGGTGATTGACCTGGCCCCCCTGTTCAGCCTTGATGAGCAGGGATTTTTCAAAGCGCACCTTGATGCCCAGGCCGCGACATCGGTCAATGATCTCCTGGATCTTGGCGTTGGCCTTGCCCTTGACCACATAGACCTCGTTGATGGTGCGCGGTTGCTGGTCCAGGAGGGCGGCCACCGGATGGATGCCCCAGACCAGGTTTTCCGTGGCCTGCAAGCGCTTGCCTGACGGCGGAGATGACTTGTCAGCCATCAGGAGACCCCTTCCGGCAGGGAGAGGGGGGCGCCGTTATGGTCGCGCCGTGTCTTGGCCCGCATGGCAAGGATGACGGCCTCCAGCATACGGGCCGCTGTCTCAAGTTCATCGTTTACCACGACAAAATCATAGAAATCCACATCCGCCATTTCCGCCCTGGCATTGGCCAGGCGCAGGGCAATGGTCTCCGCTGAATCGGTGCCGCGGCCCTTGAGGCGTTTTTCCTGTTCCTGCCAGGAGGGCGGCGCAATAAAGATGGAGATCGCCTCAGGAGCGGCCTGGCGCACCTGGCGGGCCCCCTGGATGTCGATGTCCAGCAGGACGTCCTGGCCCATGGCCTGGCGGTCGGCCACCTCCTTTCTGCTGGTGCCGTAAAAGTTGCCGTGCACCTCGGCCCACTCCAGAAAGCCATGGTCATCCCGTAGCGCAACAAAGCCCTCCTTGTCGACAAAATGATAGTCCCGGCCATCCTCTTCGCCGCTGCGCGGCGGTCTGGTGGTGTGGGACACGGAAAAGGCGAGCCCGTCTAGCCGGGCCATGATCTGCTTGAGAATGGTGGTCTTGCCGGTGCCGGACGGCGCCGAGATTATGATGAGATTACCTGTCACGTGCCTCCTCCTTTGTCCCGTCGCTGGGTAGAAAGCGGAGATTGATGGTTTCCGGCTGGATGGCGGAGAGTACGACATGGTCGCTGTCCAGCAGAATAATCGATCTGGTTTTGCGGCCCTCGGTGACGTCAATCAGCTTTTTTTGCTGTTTGGCCTCTTCCTTGAGCTTCTTAATGGGGGATGACTTGGGGTTGGCCACCAGTAAAACACGGCTGGCCACCACGGAGTTGCCGAAACCGACATTGATCATGCGGGAGTTCATGGTTGAAAAACCTTTTTTTTTTGAGAAGTCAGAATTCAGAAGTCAGGATTCAGCCAGCATGCGGTACGGACCGTCCTTATTCTGAATTCTCAATACTGAATACTGTATTCTGAATCCTGACTTCTGTCTTTTTACTCCAGATTCTGGACCTGTTCTCGCATCTTTTCCATCTCGTTTTTCAGCTCAACGGTCTGGTGGGCCACACTGGAGGTGGAGATCTTGGAGGCCAGGGTGTTGATTTCGCGCAGGAATTCCTGCAGGAGAAAGTCAAGACGGCGACCCACCGCCTCATCGGCCTCAAGAAAGGTCCGGAACTGGGAGATATGGCTGTCAAGCCGCACCACCTCCTCGGTGACATCCGCCTTGTCGGCCAGGATGACCAGCTCCTGGGCCAGGCGGGCCGGATCTATGTCTATGCCCTCCAGCCTGGAGTTTATCTTTTCCTCCAGGCTGGCGCTGCGCAGGGCCAGGAGCTCCGGGGCCTTGGCCTTGATCTCCTCCACGGTTTCGGCAAAGAGCGCCAGCCGTTCCAGAAGGTCTTTCTTGAGGTTGGCGCCCTCTGCCTCGCGCATGGCCAGACTGTTTTCACAGGCCCGGACTATGGCCGGTTGCAGCTGGCGCCAGAGGGTGTCACTGTCCTCTTCCGCTTCAACGGTGCGGATAACCTGGGGGTAGGAGGAGATAAGCGTCAGCAGGGTGTCGGCTGTGCAGGTCGACTCAAGCCGGCTGCCGAGTTCTTCCAGGCACTTTCTGTACTGATCGGCCAGGTTGTGATCAACCTCCAGGTGTTTGCTGCCTTCCATGGTGCCGTTGCCGGAGATGATCACATCCACATGGCCGCGGCTGAAGACCTTGGCGATCTCTTTCTTGATGCGGTCCTCCAGGACATAGAGCTGGCGGGGCATCTTGATCTTGATATCGCAATAGCGGTGATTGACCGATTTTATCTCAACACTCCAGGTCTGCTGGTCAAGCTGATGGTCGGCGCGGCCAAAGCCGGTCATGGATCGTGGATAGCTCATGCCAGCACCTCCAGAAGTTCGGCCGGACTGGCCGTGGCCGTGCCCACCTTGCCCACGACAATGCCGGCCGCGTAGTTGGCAATGGCGGCTGCCTCGGCATGGCCCAGGCCAACTGCCAGGCCAAGGGCCAGGGCGGCAATAACCGTGTCACCGGCGCCGGTCACATCAAAGACCTCCTTGGCCACCGTGGGAATGGTAAAGAGCGGTTCGGCACCGGAGAGCAGGGCCATGCCCGCCTCGCCCCGGGTAATGAGAACCGCTTCGCTCTCCAGCTCTTGTTTGAGCTTTGCCGCCGCCGCCATCAACGAGGCGTCATCGGTGATTCTGATGCCGGACATGAGCTCTGCTTCCAGATTGTTGGGGGTGATGAGGGTGGCACCCTTGAAGAGCTCCGGATGACCCGGCTTGGGATCAACGATCAGGGGAATGGCGTGCCGGCGGCGCAGGAGGCGGAGGTGCTCGACAATGGCCGGACAGATGACACCCTTGTCATAGTCGGAGATGACCACGGCCTGAAAAGAGGTGATATTGTTATCGAGAAAAGCGCAGAGCTCGGCAATTACCCGGTCGGAGAGGGGACCGCTTATCTCGCGATCAAAACGAACCACCTGCTGGTTCTGGGCAATGACCCTGGTCTTTTTGGTTGTGGGCCGGTCAGTGCAGTAGACAACGCCATTGGTGGCGGAATCGATATCCTCCAGCAGGGAGAGGAGCTTGTCGCCCATGGCGTCACGGCCGATGACCCCGCAGATGGAGCCTTTGCCGCCCAGGGCATGGAGGTTGTGCAATACATTGGCGGAACCGCCGAGAAGAAGATCCTCGCGTCGGACATTGACCACCGGTACCGGCGCCTCCGGCGAGATGCGAGTCACCGAGCCGTAGATAAAGTGGTCAATAATAATATCGCCGATGACCAGGATGTTTACCTCGGTAAAGCGGGCCAGGGCGTTTTTCAGGATGTTGTGATCAACAGGGGCAAGATGTTGCATGGTTTTTTTTATGGTGCTGCGCCGCGTCCGGCACTACTGCTTAGGGTGACAGGAGGCGGCTTTTTTTATGATTTTATTAATTAGTTCGGTGCGTTGGCTGCTGGTGAGCGGCTGTTTGTCAATAACAATGGTGGTGGTTTTACCATGATGATTGCTTGGTTGCCAGCGCCTCAGGAATCTTTTGTTGGCGGCGCCGGCAAAACAGATAATGGCCGGTGTCCGGGTGGCGGTGGCCAGATGCTGGCAGCATGAGTCATAACCGATAAAGAGGTGGCTGAGGTCGATAAGGGCGGCCACTGCGTCAATATTACCGCTGAAGCGCAGCAGTCGGGTGCCGGAGGCGATGGTGGCGTCGGGCAACTCTTTTTCGGAAAGTTCGGCTGTCTTATAGCCTTTTTTGGCTATTTTTGCCATTAATCTCTTGGCCGCCTCATGCTCCGGGCCGTCTTTGCCTGAATCAAGGATAACAAGGGTGTCGGGCCTGGTCAGTAGCGCCACCAGAAGCTCCTCTTCAAAGGTGATGCCCAGACGTTTGTTGGCATCATTGCCCACCCCGAAATTAATGAGCACCGTAAAGGTTGCGGCAGGCAGGTGTTGAAAAAAGAGACGGGCCTCCTGCTGCACGGACGTCGGCAACCAAAAAGAGGGGAGGGCCCGGCTGCTGTCCGGTACAATGCGCTCGAGCCAGGCGTTAGTGATTTCCGGCAGTGTTGCCTCGCCGGCCCTCTCTGTCCGACTGGTGAGATAATATGTGGAACTTACCGGCACAAGGGGCAACAGGCCCAGTTGGCTGAGCCTGGAGTCCGGGTCAAAGAGGGCGATTTCCCGGTGGGACAGGCCCTTGGTCTGCTCGGTAAGGTAGTGGTGGAGGCGGGGCCAGGCGGCGAATTTTTCATGTAAAGAGCCGTCTCGGTCAAAGGGGAAATCGATAAAGCGCAGGTTGCAGCCGGCAAAGAGCCGGCTGAGGTGCTCCGGGCCCACCAGAAAGATCTCGGCCTGGGGCAGGGCCTGGCGCAGCCGTTGGACAATGATGGAGGTGATGGCAATATCCGCCCCCAGGGTCACCCGTGACAGGATAAAGGCCTTTTTGATCAGCGCTCCCTGGGCCTGACTTAAGGGCTTGCTCTGCTGCAGCTGCCGGTGGCGCTCAACAAGGTCTGTCGGGCTGTCGAGCTTTTCTGCGGTGAGGATTTGGCGCGCCGCAGCGCCTGCCCTGGTGCGGAGGAAGGCCTGCAGCATGGTGATGATAACCTTGTTGGCCACGGCAGTGCCGTGATCAGTGAAGTCGTCGCAGAGCGGCAGGATGATCAGGCGGTAGAGGCTGTTTGTCGCCTGGTCGGCCAGCTGCGGGTCGCCTCCCAGGCCCATTTGACTGAGCAGGGTGATCAGCTCCAGGGGCAGGTCCTGGTCGTGCGCCTGCGCCTCCATGAAAATGGCGGCCAGGTGCTCTGGCAGGCTTACCATGCTTGTCATCTTTTTCCCCACCGGCTGATCCATTTACTCTACAGGAAGACCGGCCCGTACCCAGCCGATCATGCCGCCCTGTAGGACGGCCACGTCGTGGTAGCCCATTTTATAGAGGTAGCGGGCCGAGATAGGAGCCTGCCGACCGGCATGGTCAATGATGATAATGCGTCTGTCACGGGGCAGGGTCTCATACTTCTTGTCAAGATCATCCAGGGCAATCTTAACCGTATTGCTGATCTCACCCACCTGACTGACCTCCTCGCCACGTATATCCAGGAGCAGGGCTGTCTCGCGGCTCTGGTAAACCTCCAGGGGGCTGAGGGCAGGCGGTTCAATATCCGGGTAGGAAACGGAGTGGACCACCGGCAGGCCGCGCTTCTTCCATCCCGGCAGGCCGGGGGAGTAGATTCTGACATTGGTGTAGCCGAATTCCATGGCCAGTTTGGCGGCCCGTCTGCTCTTGGTGCAGCGCAGCCCTTTGCAGTAGAAGACAAGGGGGGTGGATTTGTCGGCCGGCAAAAGGGGGTGATCGCTGCGCATATGGCTGGCCGGAATATTGATGGAACCGCTGATTGCCTCCTGGTTGAACTCCACCGGGCTCAAGGCGTTGATCAGCACAAGCCCGCTCTTCTTTGCACGGGCGGCCAGCAGCTCGTCGGTGCTGATGGTGGCAAAGTGCTCCGCCTGGCCGACGCCGACCAGAAGGGCCAGCATGGTCAAGGCTGTGCAGAGGACGGTAAATCTGATCTTCATGGGCTCTCCTTTTCCGACTTTTTCAGGCGCCAGTTCAAGGCCTGGCGGGTAATACCCAGCATGTCGGCGGCAATGGCCTGATTACCGCCGGAACGGTGCAGGGCCTCCTGGATCAGTTGATTGCTTGATTCCTTCAGGGTCGGTAAGTGTTCCAAGGCACGAAAGGGTGTGTCTCTCTTACTCGGCTCAGGCTCCTCCTGGGCGGCAAGCGTCATGGGTGAGTGGTGCTGGATATAATCCTTGAAGCGTTCCATGGAGAGCATCTTGTCCTTATGGTGGCTGACGGCGTCAAATATTATATGGTCCAGCTCCCTGATATTACCAGGGTAATTATAGGTGGCAAGGAGAAGGGGCAGTTCTTTGGGGTATGTCGGTATTTTTTTTGACAATCGGGCCGCGGCCTGGTCGAGGAAAAAGTCAAAGAGCAGAGGAATATCGTCAAGTCGCTCCCGCAGGGGCGGGATGTGGATATGGTGGGCCCGCAGTCGGAAAAAGAGGTCGGTGCGAAAATCCCCCTCCTGTTGCAGGGTGTCGAGGTCGCGGTGGGTAGCAAAGATCATGCGGGCATCGGTTTTGCGGGGCAGGTCGCTGCCGAGCTGGAAGTATTCGCGCTCCTGCAGGAGGCGGAGCAGCTTGACCTGGGAGGAGGAGGAGAGGTCGCCGATCTCATCGAGAAACAGGGTGCCGCCGCTGGCCTTTTTAATAAGACCGTCCCGGGCGCTGTCCGCCCCGGTAAAGGCGCCCTTACGGTGGCCGAACAGGGTGTCGGCGAACATGGTGTCGTCCAGGCCGGCGGCATTGACCACCACAAAGGCAGCACCGGGGTGGCAGAGTTCATGCAGGGCCTTGGCAAAGAGCTCCTTGCCGACGCCGGTTTCGCCGGTGATGAGCACCGGTTCGCAGCTGGCGGCAATGGCCTCCATGTATTGGAAGAGGGCACGCATCTTCTTGTTGCGGGTAATGATGGGGGCAAAGATCTCGGGATGGTCGAGACGATCCTCCAGGAAATGCTCCTTGAGTGAGGTGTTTTCGCGTCGCAGTTTGCCCACCTCAATGGCCCGTTCCACCCCGGCAATAAGGCGACTTTCCTCGGAGACCTTGGTGAAATAGTCAAAGGCCCCCTGTTTGATGCAATTTACGGCCGTCTCCACCTGGTCAAGGCCGCTGATGATGATCACCGGGATATGGGGGAACTCCTCCACCGTCTTGATGAGGATCTCGGCACCGTTGATGTGCGGCATGGTGAGATCAAGGACCATCACGGCAATGGCCTGCTCCTGGAGGATGGCCATCACCTGGCGGCTGTCCTGGCAGGTGATGATGTTATTGATGCCGGCTGAACGCAGAGTGAGGCTGAAGCTGTGCAGCCAGGCCTTTTCGTCATCGACCAGCAGAACGGGTTGCAGGGGATAGAGATGTTTAGTCATGATCGTCGTCGTGGGAAGAGCTGTCTTTGTCTGCCGGGGCGAAGGAGAGGGTGACCTTGCTGCCCTTACCGAATGTGCTCTGAAACTGCATGGTGGCGTTGTGTTCCTTGATGATGCCGGCGGAAACGGAGAGGCCGAGACCGGTGCCACCCATGGTCCTCTTGGAGGTGTAGAAGGGATCGGTGACCTTGGTAATGGCCTGCGGGTCAATGCCGCAGCCTTCATCGATGACAGCGAGTTTGACCATGTCTTCCGCGTCGTCGTGCCAGGTGGTTATGGTGATGGCCTTTTCCGGACTGCCGAGGGCCTCGCAGCTGTTTTGAATGAGGTTGATCAGCACCTGCTCCAGGCGTTGGCGATTGCCGAGGATATCGGGAATGGCCGTCAGCTCGGTGTGGAAATGCTTGGTGGCGTTCTTGAGTTTGTTAAAGGTGAGTCGGGTCGCCGCCTCCACCACCGAGTTGAGATTGATCCGGTCAAAATGAGGGGTGCTGTCCTGGCGGGCATACTCCTTTAAGTCCATGACAATCTGTTTGATGCGCCGGGCGCTGTCCTCTATCTCTTCACAGAGTCTGGGCAGCTGGCTGCGGAGCTCGGAATAGTCGAGGCCGGCCACCACAAACTCGCCGTTTTCCTGATAAAATTCATCAAGGATGGGCAGGATCGATTTCCAGGAGCGAGCCAGCAAAGGCGTGTTGAGCAGGACGATGGAGTTGGGGTTGTTGATCTCATGGGCCACACCGGAGACCAGCAGGCCGAGCGAAATCATCTTGTCGGCCTGGATAAGCTGTTGCTGCTGTTCACGGGAGCGGGCCTCGGCCCGAATGCGTTCGGTAATATCGCGGACGATCCACAGGGCGTGCCAGCGATCACTGATGTAGGCGGCGGACAGGGAGAGCTCCATCTGGATCTCGGTGCCGTCCTTGCGGGTGGCGGTCAGGCCGATGATTTCATGCACCGGCGAGCCCTCGTTCTTTATGCCGAGTGGTGACACCCCCTCACCCGTTTCCGGCCGGCGTGGGCTGATCAGTTTATGGATGGGCCGTCCCACCGCCTCGGCGCTGCTGTAGCCGAAAAAGGTCTCGGCCGCCTTGTTCCAGAAGGAGATATCACCATGGTGATCCATCATGATAATGGCGTCATGGGCCGAGCTGGTCAGGTTGCGGAAATTTTTCTCGCTCTCCCGCAGGGCACTTTCCGCCTGGCTGCGGGCGGTCTGAATCTCATGATATTGACGGGCCATGCCGGTCAGGTCATGGGCCAGATTTTTGAGCTCCTGGGGGCCGTTCCATCTGAAGCGGACCGGCTCGTCGTGGTTGAGGATGCGGTCGAGACCGTCAACAATCTCGTTTTTGATGGTGACCAGACGGCTGGCAATAAAGTGGGCAATGCCAAAGACCATGACCACCGTGATGGTGACAATGAGAAAGATGTTTCTGGTGATCGCCGTCTTCCAGGCCAGGGAGGCGGATTGGTCCACCGGGCTGGCGATCCAGAGCAGTGGTCGATGGTCCGGGTTAAAGGAAAGCGGCAGCCAGGCCACCTGGTTGCCGGTGCTCGACTCAATAATGGAGATATCAACCGGTCGGCTGAAATCCTCGGCAATGGCCGGCGGCGGCGTATAGGGCGGAATATCACTGGGGGCATAGAGGACCTGGCGATTGGTCAAAAGCCACAAGGAGTCGTTGAAGTCCTGCAGAAAGGTGGTGAGGTTTACCTGGGCGATAACCAGGCCCATGACCTCATCCACGCTGCGACCGACCGGTGTCACCATGTAAAAGATATATTGCTCCTCACTGGCCAGGCTGCCTGCCGCCTGGTTGGCGATACCCACGAAAACCTCCTGCGGCGCCAGTTGCAGGCCCTGGAGAAAGGAGGCGTCCTGCTCACGGGTGATGAAACGCTCCGCGTCGATGCGCCTCAGGCCGGTTGCGCCGCGGCTCATGCGAAAGGTTTCGTTGCCGAGGATATCAACGAGGTGGATATCGTCGATCTGTGAGCTGTCGTCGAACCAGTCGCTTATCAGCTGTTCCATGCGGTGCTGGTGGGCAGGCAGGGGATTGGCGATAATATCTTCACTGACAGGCACGGCCCCGAGACGGATGATCGACTTCTTCAGGCAGTTCACCTTGGCGTTGAGCTTGGTGTAGCGGTTCTGGGTGCGGGCCACTGTCTCCTGCCGGGCGGCATTGTCGAGCTGCACCATGGCCTGCGGCAGGCTGGTGATGAGCAGGACGGCCAGGGGCAAGAGACCCAGGCCGGTTACCGTGAAAAAGATGAGATAACGAAGGTTCATAGGGGAAACAGGGGTGCAAAAAAATTTGCATGGGCAAATCTCTTTGCCAGGAAAATGATTGTCTGTTCAGCATGTTACCGTGGCAGGGCAGGATGTGTCAAATATCTTTGCAGGAGGTGGGCGAGCTTCTTGCCTTGGCCGGACAGCTCCTGTGTTCCTCCTGTGGCCCTGTCCGGCGCAGGCCGGCCCGATAACGGCTGTTGTTTGGTACAGGTGTGACTCTTTGGCACACTGCTTGCTATCAATAACGGTACAAGTTTAAAGGACATGGCGCCCTGCGGCGCCGCTTTATCATCAACACCATACCAAGGAGTTGTCCATGAATCACAGATTTCTTAAACGCCTGCTGCCGCTGGCCTGTGCCGCGGCATTGCTGGCCACCGGTTGTGGCCAGCACGAGCCGGTCCAGGCCGGTAATGCCGCGGCAGCCGATGCCGCGGTTGAGGCCAAAAAACAAGAAAATGTTCTGAAGGGGAAGATCGTCGGTAAGTCAAACAAGGCCAAGACCATCTCCATTGAAGTGGGCAAGGGTGATAAGGCCAAGACCCAGATGGTCAAGTTCAACGACGCTACCCAGGGTATTGAGCATGCCGCCAAGGGCGAGGCGGCGATCATTGAATTTACCGGTGAGGGCAAGGACCGCATGGCCACGGTGATTAAGCCGAAGCTTGCCAAGCTGCCCGCCGGTACCTCTGAGATGAAGCCTGCCGAGCTCATTGCCGCCATCAACAGTGGCCGCAAGATGGTCCTGGTTGATTGCCGGCCCTCTCCCCGCTACCATGAAGGCTCCATCCCCGGCGCCATCAATATCCCGGTCCCGGCCATGGCTGAAAAGGCCCCGATGCTGCTGCCCAAGGATAAGGATATTCAGCTCGTCTTTTTCTGCGGAGGCCCCACCTGAGGTATGTCAACCAAGAACGCCGGTTCGGCGGTCAAAATGGGATATACCGATGTGAAGGTAATGCTTGCCGGTGTTCCCGGCTGGAAAAAGGCTGGCCAGTATGTTGAGGCCTCTGAAGAGTTTGTCAAAAAGGGTAACATAGTACTTGTAGATCTCCGTTCTCCAAGGGAGTATGAGGCCGGGCACATTCCCCGGGCCCATAACATCCAGCTGGAGGATCTTGACTTTGCCGAGGATGAGTTCCCCGCCAATCGGGCTGCACCCATCGTGGTCTACGGCAACGGCAATGATGCCGTGGAGGCCTACAGGATCATTAAGAGCTGGGGCTGCAAAAAAGGATCTGTTTCATCGATTGACTTTGCCGCCTGGAAGCAGGCCGGCAACCCCATTGAAACCGGACCTACCCCTGATGAAATTGTCTGGAAGAGGATTCTCGGCAAGTTTGAGGTAGCCCTTGATGAGTTTAAAAAGGCTGCCGAGGGTGGCGGTGACAAGATCATCCTTGACGTCCGTACCAGCGAGGAGATAGGTGACGGCAAGCTGGCCGCAGCCCGTCATATCCCCCTGGACGACCTGCAGGGCCAGCTGCATACCCTGCCCAAGGACAAGGAGATCCTGGTCCACTGTACCACCGGGGCTCGGGCCGAGATGGCCAGTGCCGAACTGCGCAATGCCGGTTTCAAGAGCCGCTACCTGGTGGCCAATGTCGAGTGCGACGGCTCGGATTGCGAGATCTATGAGTAAACCTGTTTGAGGTCCTGCCGGGCTCAGGTAATCAGGTTGCTCACCTGGTTAACCTCCTCCTGGGTCCGGCGGGGTCTTGATCTGCTTTGCACATGTAACCTGAAGAGGGATAACGCCGGCCGGCGTTGTCCCTCTTTTTTTTATGGACAAGGAGGGCCTGAGATGGTTAGTGGTGACTGTTTGCACATCTATCCGGAGGAACCCCTATGGCGGATTCTATTGTCTCTCCAACACAGGAAATGCAGGATGTGGCCCTGAGTATTGTCGGGCTTGATTTGAACTGGGATCTGGCCCGTGATCTGGCCTACAGACTGGCCGCGCAGGACAATGAGGATCCCATGCTGGTCTCCTGGTTTGATGTGAGCACCGGCAAATTTTCACCATCATGCTGCAAATGTCAGATCCAGGACGGTGCGGCCTGGGAGGTGTATGGTAAGAACCATGGCGGCCGCTATCGTATCAGTGTCAATGATGACACCTATGTGTTTATCTATACCTAGGAGTCTGTCGGACTTAGAGAAGATTCTCTAAGTTCGACAGACTCCTAGTGCAGTGTATCACTTAAAGTTTTGTATATTTATGCAACTATGCCTTTAACCACAAAGCACAAAGAGCTTCTTGTTTTTATGTTTTTCTTTGTGCCTTCGTG